>QULU01000029.1 GCA_003481775.1 Clostridiaceae bacterium OM02-2AC | reverse complement strand
TTCTACTTAGCTACTTTGAAAGTGGAATTTAACTTTTCACTTCAGCGAAACATGAGAAAATGATTTTTGGGGTTGACAGTAAATCCATACTCTACTAGAATAAAGAGGAATGGAGAGTGAGAAGATGAGCAAATAGATAATAGACCCTGCAATCGAACTGTTTAAAATAAACTTTTTTCGTATGCGTCAATTATCTGCTTACAGCCTGCCTTAAAGGAGGCGATGCTCATGCTTATTCTAAAGCACCTTACTATCCAAGATAGTAAAAATCACACACTGCTAAACGATTTGAATTATTCCCTGGGAAATGACGATAAGGTAGGAATTATCGGCGAGGAAGGGAATGGAAAATCCACACTGCTAAAGGCGATTTATAACCGAAATCTAATTGAAGACTATGCAGCTGTGAGTGGTATAATTGACACAGATTATAAAGAAATAGGATATTTTGAACAGCAGCTTTCCAGTACATGGGAGGATGCTTTTCTTTTTGAATATTTACTAAAGGAAGACAGCGAAGATGAAATCCAGCCGGAACAATTTAATGATCTGCAGGGCTGTGAAACACTATGTGCCGAGCTGGGCTTAAAAAATGAAATTCTGTATGGCGAACAGAAAATAGGAACATTAAGCGGTGGGGAGAAGGTGAAGCTGCAGCTGTTAAAGCTGATGCTGCGCAAGCCAGAGCTGCTTCTGCTGGATGAGCCAACCAATGATCTCGATATTCAAACCCTGCAGTGGCTGGAGGATTTTCTGAAAAATCTGCGCATCCCTGTACTGTTCATATCTCATGATGAAATTTTACTGAGCAGATGCGCGAATGTGATCCTGCATCTGGAGCAGCTGAATAAGAAAACGCAATGCCGTCATACAGTATATCGCGGAAATTATGAGGAATATGTGGAGCAGCGAAGCAATCGGCTGAAAAAGGAAGCGCAGGAGGCGTCATGGCAGAAACGGGAATACCGCAGAAAAAAAGAAAAGCTGAATGACTTTATAAATGCTGTGCATGACGCACAGAACGATACGGTACGCAGTCCGTTTTATGCGGCGGCATTAAAGACGAAAATGAGAAATCTGAAGGCACAGGATCGCAGACTGGAGAAGGAGGGCTATGCGCATGTGGACAGCGTAGAGGAGGCAATCGATGTTTTCTTTGAAGGAGAGGGCTTTCCAAAAAGTCGACGCATTCTTGATTTTCATCAAGAGGAATTGAAAACAGAGAAAAGAGTACTCCTAAAGGATATCCACATCACCCTTTATGGCAGACAGAAAACGGTGATTGCCGGTGAAAACGGAAGTGGAAAGAGCCTGTTGATGAAAGAAATCTATAATATATTGAAAACTCATACGGATATCCGGCTTGGCTATATGCCGCAGAATTATGCAGAAGCTTTTTCTGAACAGGACACACCGGTAACGTTTTTACTGGAAGCCTGTGACAGAGATGATGTAACCAGAGCGCGGGAATTGCTAGGACGCATGAAATTCACAAGAGAGGAAATGGAGCATCCGGTATATCAGCTGAGTGAGGGACAAAAGGCGAAGCTGTATCTGTTGCGCTTTATCAAGCAGGGCTGCAATGTCCTTCTGCTGGATGAGCCAACGCGAAATCTTTCACCACTGACAAGTCCTGTCATACGCCGTATTCTAAAGGATTTTCCGGGTTGTATTCTGGCCGTTTCCCATGACCGGCTGTTTATACAGGAGGTGTTTGATTCTGTACTGTGGATTTCACATAATAAACTGCAGGAGCTGGAAACTGAGCGATTCATGGAAGAGCTTAGCTAAGCGATGCTTTCCTTTGAATTGTTGATGACGATGCAGTTGTACTTCTAACATTTTCTTTGAAGCGGAGGTAAGTGTGCTGCATGGACATCAGCATGCGCAAGGTATTACTTTCAGTAAATCTGCATTGTACTTCTGACATTTTCTTTGAAGCGGAAGTAAGTGTGTCGCAGGGATATCAGCATGCGCAAGGTATTACATGCGATAAATCTGCATTGTACTTCTGATGTTTCCTTTGAAGCGGAGGTAAGTGTACCACAAGAAAATCAAGATGCGAAAACAATACTTGCGATAAATTTGCATTGACAGTCCTGTCTTTCTGTGGTGTAATACTTTCGTACAGATAAATGGGGTGCCTACGTATGGCTGAGATCGGAAATTGCTCCGGGACCCAATGAACCTGATACGGGTAATGCCGGCGTAGGGATTTTATAGAGAAGCACAGCAGGACTGGACTTTATTCTGTTGTCATCCAAAGAAATCATAAAAAGCTGACACCGTAGCAGGCTTACAGCTTTTTTACTATATAGGAGGATACTGCAATGTACACAACACAAATGGATGCTGCAAGACAGCAGATTATCACAGAAGAAATGAAGGCTGTCGCTGCCTATGAACAGTTAGACGAGAAAGAGGTATGCCGATTGGTCGCTGCTGGAGAGCTGGTGATTCCGGCCAACAAGCATCATAAATGCCGAAAGTCCTATGGAATCGGCAGCATGCTGAAGACGAAAATCAATGTAAATCTGGGGACAAGCAGAGATTGTCTTGATCTGGATATGGAACTGGAAAAGGTGCGCTATGCCGTTGACATGGGAGCTGAGGCTATTATGGATTTAAGCTCTTTTGGCGATACGCAAACCTTCCGCAGAAAGCTGGTTGCAGAATGCCCCGCCATTCTTGGGACAGTACCGATTTATGATGCAGTGGTATATTACAATAAAGCATTGAAGGACATTACGACACAGGAATGGCTGGATGTCTTCCGCATGCATGCAGAGGACGGTGTTGATTTTATGACGATTCATTGTGGGATCAACAGACAGACTGCTGCACGCTTCAAGAAACAGAAGCGAATGACGAATATCGTATCCCGCGGTGGCTCCATCATATTCGCCTGGATGCAAATCACCGGAAATGAAAATCCGTTTTTTGAGCATTTCGATGAAGTTTTAAGGATATGCAGAGAGCACGATGTGACTTTGTCGCTTGGGGATGCCTGCCGCCCCGGCTGCTTGGAGGATGCAGGAGATATCGCACAAATCGAAGAGCTGGTCACACTGGGAGAACTGACGCAGCGCGCATGGGCACAGGATGTGCAGGTAATCATCGAGGGGCCGGGTCATATGCCCCTTCATCAGATACAGGCAAATATGGAGCTGCAGAAAACAATCTGTAAGGGAGCACCGTTTTATGTACTGGGGCCAATCGTGACGGATGTCGCACCGGGCTATGATCATATCACAGCGGCGATTGGCGGTGCAATGGCGGCAGCCTATGGGGCCAGCTTTTTATGCTATGTAACACCGGCGGAGCATTTGCGTCTTCCCAATGTTGATGATGTTAAGGAAGGAATCATTGCCAGCAGGATTGCTGCACATGCGGCGGATATCGCCAAGGGAGTAAAGGGAGCCATGGAGTGGGATCATCAAATGGCTGAAGCCCGTGGCAATCTGGATTGGGAAAGCATGTTTGCATTATCTATGGATCCGGATAAGGCCAGAGCATACCGCGCACAATCTGCACCGGAGCGCGAGGATACATGTACCATGTGCGGGAAAATGTGTGCCATCCGTAATATGAATAAGCTGTTGCGAGGGGAAACTGTCGATATCATGGAAGAGGAATAGCGATACGTTAACAGCGTATGCATGTTTAAGAAAGCATGGATAGTTGTATAAAGAAAATAGAGGAAAGGTCAGAAAACAGCAGGAAAGAGGTCGTAAGAGCATAGAGGGGCGTAACATAAAGGAAGCGCAAGAAAAGACAGTGTGCTTCCCTATATACAAAGGGATATGTGC
The DNA here is from genome assembly GCA_003481775.1 of Clostridiaceae bacterium OM02-2AC. Lineage (GTDB taxonomy): Bacteria > Bacillota_I > Bacilli_A > Erysipelotrichales > Erysipelotrichaceae > Clostridium_AQ. The sequence continues at coordinate 61,753 of QULU01000029.1, read as the reverse complement.
CCTCCAAGGCTGCCGGCTAAAAGACAATAAGCGTAAAAGCGTTGACAAGCCCTTTGAATACTATATAATGAAGATAAGATAGGGATGTGATCATATGTCGGAATTCATCGTCAGTAAACGGATTAAAAATGTAGTTGAATTTGATAAAACCAACAAAAAGCTGAGATTCCTGCTCGATGAAGGAGATCAGGTATACTATTACAAGGATTTGGAGAATATCGGTATATCCTGTGAATATCATCATAATCTGAAGAAAGCTCTAGCGCATAATCTGCTCTTTCCTACCTATGCGGAAGGGCGACAGTTTGTGCGTGTCGGTATTCGTATGAAGGTACGGATGGGACAGTCTGTTTTTGTACATGTATCCGAGGACATCGTGGACAAAGGAACCATGCAGTATCATGAGGACATGCGTACCGCACGGCAAATTGTGGACTTACTGAGGAAATGCCGGGCAAAGGCATAGCATACAAAGCATAAGCAAAACGGTATCTGATCGGTAGTGCGGATATCGTTTTTTATTTCGTTATATAAAGAGTGGGATGAAGCAATGCAGAAGCTCGGTCGTGCTATTCGCAACTGTGAAAGCGGAGTATAGAATAGGAGAAAAGCAGGCTATGTCTATAGGAAGCTGATAAACTGGTCGGATGAATGAAATGATATCTATTTGATGATATCACAGTGGTAAGCATGCCCGACAGGCTGTGATTTTATCATGTTTTAGTATCTATACTTACCGGTTGTTCATGAGCCGGTTGATAATCTGCTTTCGCTTATGTAAAGAATGGGGGGAAGCATTTCCTTTTCCTTTTTAAGCAATTCATAGCGAACTGTGAAAAACTTCTTAAATCATTGTATAAGATATTGAAGAAAAATAAGAATAGTAATATAATGAGGATGAAGGAAGGGGGAAACCCCGGAAAGGAGAAGACAATGAATCCAGAATTTACTCCCAGCAAAACCGTTCGTGATATCATTCAATTTGATAAGGAGCATAGGCAGCTGCGTTTTCTGATGGATGAGGAGCAGGTCATACCCTACCGGGAAATCAGCAGCTGTTCACTGAAAAATCAGTATTATAAAAAAAGCTCAGTTTCCCAGCTTGCCAACCTGTTTACAAACAATGGGATTCTGGCAAGTGAAAATCAGGAGCTTCGGGTATGTATTGAAGTGAAGCTGAAGGATGATACCAGAGTATATGGATACGTTTCCAAGGAAATCATACGTCCCAATCAGACACCGTACGATGAGGATGTTCAAACAGGAAGAGCTATTCTGAAGCTCATTCGCAAGGTAATCGCAAGGGAGCAGCAAGCAGCCGCATAAAGTTATGCGGTTTTTTTTAACTGGATAGCATGAGTGATGCACATGAAACAGCCCTGCTAATCGGAGTGGCAATATTTTATATAATTTGTTGCATATGCAACTATTGTCTGCTATACTATGGTAGTTGTTTTTGATGAGAGGTAGGACAATGGCACATATCAGTAAAAATGCTTCTATCGTATATCGCAGCTCACAGGCCTTTTTCGATGAAACGCTGGCACCGTATCACATTGGCTGCGGCCAGCAGTTTTTTCTGATGCGTATTTATGAACAGCCGGGAATCAGTCAGTTTGAGCTTGCGGAGACGGGAAGCTTTGATAAGGGGACCTGTGCCAGAGCAGTTAAGAAGCTGGAGGAGCTTGGCTATCTGCGAAGGGAAACAAGAAGCAGTGATCGAAGAAGCGTGCAGCTGTATCTGACAACGCAGGGAGAACAGCTGGTACCGGTGATACAAGGCATGCTTGCTGAATGGAATGCAATTCTTTGCCATACCCTGCATGCGGATGAAAAAGAACAGGCAGAGAGACTGCTTGATGAAATTGCGGAAAATGCAACGGCGTATATGAAACGATGAGAGGGAGTGCAGAGCTATGGAACAGACTATGAAGGAAATAAAGACGAAAAACCCGCTGGGATATCAGCCGATTGGCAGGCTGCTGATGAAATTTGCCATCCCGTCTGTAATATCCATGCTGGTGAATGCGGTCTATAATATTGTAGATCAGATATTCATCGGACAGGGAGTAGGCTATCTGGGGAATGCAGCTACAACGGTTGCGTTTCCTATTGTTACGATTATTCTGGCAGTAGGAACCATGCTGGGGGCAGGCGGAAGTGCCTATGCGGCAATCAAGCTGGGGGAAAAGAAGGAAGAGGAAGCTGAGAATACATTGGGAAATGTATTTATTCTGCTGGTTGGAATCGGTATTGTTCTGACTGTTGTCGGATTGGTTTTTCTTGATCCGATTCTGACAATTTTCGGTGCTACGCCGAAGAATATGGGATATGCGAAGGATTATGCGAGTATCATACTGATCGGTACCGTTTTTAATCTGCTCGGTATCGGCCTCAGCAATATGGCACGATGTGATGGAAGTCCGAATGTTGCCATGTACAGCATGGTCGCTGGGGCATTGTTAAATTGTGTTCTGGATCCGATATATATATTTGTATTTCACTGGGGAGTGCAGGGAGCTGCGATTGCGACCATCACCTCACAGATTATCGCAACGGTGATCCTGCTGTACTATTTTACGCGCAGGGGAAATATGCGGCTGCGTCTGACGCATACACGGTTGAATCCAACCATCTGTAAAATGGCATTTTCTCTGGGGATTTCCAGCTGTATCACACAGCTGTCCTCTACAATTCTGCAGATTGCCATGAATAATTCACTTGTGTATTATGGAAATCAGACAAGCGTCACCGGGGATGTTGCGCTTTCCGCAATGGGAATCGTCATGAAGATATCCATGATTATCGTATCCATCTGTATCGGAATCGGTATCGGTGCACAGCCGATCCTGGGCTTTAACAGAGGAGCGAATCAGCCGAAGCGTATCAAGCGATGCTATCGGCTCGCAAGCAATATCGCAACAGCTGTCACAACGGTAGGCTGGGCGATGTTTATGCTGATTCCGCATATCATTTTGATGCTGTTTGGTAGTGCAGATGCCAATTTTACAGAATTCGCAATCAAGGCGATGCGCATCTTTGATCTGGGAGTATTCTGCGCAGGCTTTCAGGTAACCTCCACCTCCTATTTTCAGGCAACCGGGCAACCGATGAAGGCAAGCATTTTGTCCTCACTGCGACAGCTGGTACTGCTGATTCCACTCATCCTCATCCTGCCGCTGCATTTCGGGCTGGACGGTATCCTGTATGCCGGTCCGATTGCGGATATCACAAGTGCTGTGATCATCTTCTTCTTTATTCACCATGAAATGAAGAAGCTGGATGTGCAGATTGCACAGGAGAGCGGAGAAGAGCTTGGGGTATACAGTGAACCGATAGCATGAACTAAGATAACTTACATAGTTGAAAAGGACGCAGAATGAATGCGTCTTTTTTACAAGCTGTATGCATCGGATATAGCAATAGAAAAGAAATCCAGCGGTTTTTATAGCTGATCAAAGACGTGACCAATATTTTATAAATAATATCTATGAATAAAAGACGCATTCTTTACGTGTTATGCGTTTTTTTCAGATTTGATTATAGAAAGCCTGCAGGCAGTAATAAATAAGTGACAAAACCTGAACCTGTTTGCCTTGTCAATACTATTCAGGATAGCGTTTTCATAGTATAATAACAATAATAAAATTCATGAAAACACGGAAAATACAGGCTTATTTTAAAATGTTAAAAATTGTCATGCAAGGGTGTGCCAAACATGAATTTCATTTCGTTGTTTTTCCTCGCTCCCCCTTTTATACTGTAAGTGTAAAGAGGAAAGGTTACAGAAAGAAGGGAACTATTTATGAAAGAAAACGTACAGAGGTTTGGCCGCTTCCTGAGTGGAATGGTCATGCCGAACATCGCCGTATTCATTGCATGGGGATTTATCACTGCTCTGTTCATTCCAACCGGCTGGATGCCGAATGAAACACTGGCACAGATGGTTGCGCCAATGCAGCGCTTCCTGCTGCCGACACTGATTGCCTATACCGGAGGTAAAATGGTTTATGATGTGCGGGGCGGTGTAGTAGGAGCTGCCGCTGCCATCGGTATTCTGGCAGGAACAGAGGATCCTATGTTCATCGGTGCAATGATTGCCGGCCCATTGGGTGGTTGGCTCATGAAAAAGGTGGACACTCTGTTTGAGGGGAAAATACCGGCAGGCTTTGAAATGCTGGTCAATAACTTCTCTGCTGGAATTTTGGGAGCATTGCTGGCTGTCTTCGGATGCCTTGCTATCGAACCGCTTTGTGTCGGTATCAAGGATGTTCTGGTAGTCTGTGTTGACTTCCTGGTAAAACGCAGTCTTCTGCCGCTGACATCTCTGTTTGTTGAGCCGGCGAAGATTTTATTCCTCAACAATGCGATCAATCACGGTGTCTTCACGCCGCTGGGAATGGATCAGGTCGCAGAAGCAGGAAAATCGATTTTCTTCCTGATTGAAGCGAATCCGGGACCGGGCTTGGGACTGCTGCTTGCGTATAGCTTCTTTGGAAAGGGAGCTGCCAAAAGCAGTGCACCCAGTGCTGTTATCATTCACTTCCTTGGTGGAATACATGAAATTTATTTCCCCTATGTATTGATGAATCCGCTGACTGTTCTGGCTGTTATGGCAGGTGGTATGTCCGGCGTCTTTATCAACAGTATCTTCAACTCCGGACTCGTATCTGCCGCATCCCCGGGAAGCATCATCGCAATACTTGGCATGTGTGCAAAGGACAGCTATATCGGTGTCATTCTGAGTGTGATTGTAGCAGCTGCCGTATCCTTTGTAATAGCAGCCTTCATCCTGAAATTCAGCAATAAGAACACAGATGATAGTGCCTTGGAAGAAGCAAGTGCTGCCGTTAGCTCTATGAAGCGTGAGGCCAAAGGGACAAAGCCTGCAGCTGCAGTAAGTAAAATCGTATTTGCATGTGATGCCGGTATGGGAAGCAGTGCCATGGGGGCAACAACCCTGACAAAGAAGCTGAATGCCGCCGGTATGCAGGTGACGGTTGAGCATTATGCACTGGATGATGTACCAAAGGATACACAGGTCATCGTTACGCATAAATCACTGGTGGAGCGGGCAAGGAGCCACTGTCCAAACGCTCTGATCTTCCCAATCACCAATTTCATGGGTGGGAAGGAATACGATGAAATCGTAGCAGAGCTTACAAAATAAAAAATTACCGGTAATCGCTAACAAGCGGATACGGTATAAGAAAGGAATTGATCTTTATGAGCTACCCGAAGGGCATGATCTATTCGTCACGCTTAAAGAAAATATTACAGATTATCATAGAAACAGATGGATATGTCAAGGTGGAGGAGCTTGCCAAACGGCTGAAAACAAGCTCACGAACCATCTTTCGGGAGCTTCGGCATATTGATGATGCTTTAAAGGAATATCATGTCCACATGATATCGAAGGCAGGCATGGGCATTCGTATGGAAGGCTCTTGTGAGGATAAGGAGGCGCTTCGTCAGGAATTGAATACCGAGCAGATACAGTATCTCAATAAGGAAGAACGGCAGCACCTCCTGATATTCGAGCTGCTGCGAAGTGACGAGGTCCAAAAGCTCCTGCATTATGGTGCACTGTTTCAGGTGAGTGAGGCTACCATATCCAATGATTTGGATTGTATAGAGCCATGGTTTCAACAGCATGATTTGTCCCTGATTCGCAAGCCGGGTGTCGGTGTTGGTGTTCAGGGGGAGGAGGCTGTGCTGCGAAAAGCGATGACACAACTTCTGCAGGAGCATTTACAAAATAAGGAAAGCTATGAAAGTGTAAATTTTCTGGACTCCCAGACCTTGCTTACCGAGATCTTTCTCCATCAGGATGCCGGTATTCTGAACATGTTGAATCAGGATATTTTGAAACGGATTCTGGATGTATTTCATACCAACCAGCATGAGCTGAATCTGGACCGCTATGCACAGGCATCCTATATCGGTCTCATCATTCATCTGGTAATCGCCATTGAGCGCATTTTGAAAAACGAGGAGCTGAAGGATGGCGGGGATGTCGTTGCCATGGTGCAGGATGATGCCAGCTATAAGCAGGCGCAGCAGATGGCACATGTTCTGGAGCTGGAATTTGATATTGATATACCGGATGTGGAAATCGCATTTATCGCCCTGCATATTCGGGGAGCTAAAATCAGCAGAGTCGAATATGACAGTCTGCAGGATGAAACTACACAGCAGCTTCGCGATATTCTGTATGCCATGCTGCAGACCTATGATGAGGATAAACGCTATCTTCTTATGGAGGATGAGGAGCTTTTTCAGGGATTGCTGACACATCTGTCACCGACGATCACCCGTCTGCAGCATGATCTGCCGATTTACAACCCGCTGCTTTCGCAGATACAAAAGGAATACGGGGAATTATACGAGCAGACAAAGCAGGCATGCCGTGTTTTGGAGAACTATTGCGGTGCACCAATCAGTGCAGATGAAACAGGCTTTATCACCATGCACATCGGAGCATCACTGGAGCGTATGCAGCATACCGCAATTCATCGGCGTGTAATCCCCATCGGTGTTGTGTGTGCGAGTGGGATCGGTGTCAGTGCCATGCTTTCAGCCCGCATTCAGAAAAGCTTTCATCCGGATGTTAAGCTGCAGATATTCTCTATGGAGGATGTACAGCGCCATGCATATGATGACGCTGAGCTGCTGGTTTCCACCTTTTCGCTGGATGTCTCGGATCGGGAAGTGATCGTCGTAACACCGCTGCTGAATCAGCAGGATATTCACAATATACGAGCAGCTGTTACGAGTCGTCAGGAGCTTTCGGAGCCGCTTCAAAAAGCAGTCCAGCCTGCGAGTGAATTTCGCGAACAGCTGCGCCTGCTGAAATCCATCAGTGAAGAGAGTCTGCTTTTGCTTGATCACATCAGGCTGCATACAAGCGACAGTGAAACACTGATGGAGCTGCTGGTTGAAGGTGCTGCACAGATTGGAAAGGACAAGGCCGCAATTCAGCAGATTACCACAGCGTTGCAAAAGCGTGAGAGCATGGGGTCTGTGATTATGCAGGATTTGCAATTTGCTCTGCTGCATGCCACAACCAGTGCCGTGGATACGATGGAAATACTTCTGCAATATCCCGGACATGCATGGAAAAGGGATGCCAAGGGACTGAAGTTTGTTGTTGTGATGCTTATGAATCCTCAGGCAAACAGTGTTCGTAAAGAGCTTTTATCGCTTTTCTCCAGAGGTCTTGTGGAATCCGACGCCTTACTGCAAGCCGTCTGCACACAGGATATCGAGCGAATAGAAGCGGCACTGAGTCAGCTGATCATGGAGTACATGGATACAGCGATTGCATGGTAGAAAGGAGATGTTCGATGGGCTTGTTTCATAAGAAGGAAGAGCGGGAAGCACTGGAAGACCTGCATATCTATTTTGTATGCGATGCAGGCATGGGAAGCAGCGCAATGGCCGCAAGTCAGCTGCAGAAAAAGCTGAAGGCACATGGAATCATCTGCCGTGTGAAAAACTGTGCGATTGATGAAGTAGCATCCAATGCAGAAATTCTGGTATCCCATCATAACTTTGCACAGCGGATACAAAAACAATTTCCTGACGTACGCTATTACAGTGTTCAGGGATTTATGAATGATGAAGAATATGAAAACATAGTGGAGGATATTATGATATTCAGAAAGAAAAAGGAAGAGAAGAAAAACAATATACTGGAAAAGAGCAACATTCTGTTAAACTGCCATGCCGACAGCAGTGATGAGGCAATCATAGCCATGGGAAGGCTGTTACAGAATTCCGGATATATCGATGAAGGATATATTCAGGGAATGCTGAATAGGGATCACTCCCTGACTACCTATATCGGTAATGATATTGCAATTCCTCACGGGGAATATGAGGTAAAGGACTGTGTAAGAAAGACGGGAATTGCTGTTATGATTTATCCGGATGGTATCAAGTGGGCGGAAGGCAGAGCGCGTATTGTGATCGGCATTGCCGCAAAAAATGATGATCATATGGCGATTCTTGCCAATATTGCAGAGAAGCTTGGAGAGATGGAAATGGTGGAAAAGGTTGTCGCAGGGGATGTCGATACCGTTTATGATATTCTGGCAGGTGATGCGGCATGATTCTTACCGTAACCTTCAATCCCGCTATTGATAAAACGGCAGAGGTGGATGTGATGATTCCGGGCGGTTTGAACCGATTGAAAAATGTGATGCAGGACGCCGGGGGAAAGGGTGTTAATGTATCCAAAACCATTCATGCCCTGCAGGGGAAAAGCATAGCGACCGGATTTCTGGCTGGATCAGCCGGAGAATACATCCAAAAGGTACTGAATGAGCTTGTAATTGAAAATGATTTTGTATGGGTGGAGGGAATGACCCGTACCAACCTGAAGGTATTGGATCACGATATGGAGCTTACGGAACTGAACGAGGCTGGCCCGGTTATCACAGAAACGGAAATTAAGCGCTTAAAGGAAAAAATTCTTTCCCTGATTCAGCCGGATGATCTTGTGGTACTGAGTGGTAATGTATCTGCAGGTGTTCGTAATAATATTTATCGGGAGCTGATTGACATTGTGAAGCAGCAGGGTGCCCGTGTTGTTCTGGATGCGGATGGGGAGCTGTTTGCGCAGGGGATACAGGCAAAGCCCTATGCAATCAAGCCGAATAAATATGAGCTTGCGACATATTTTGGAATTTCACAGAGCTGCTCCAATGAGGAAATCATTTCTCTGGCAAAAACACTGCTGAATGAGGAATGCCGTCTGGTTGTCGTATCCATGGGGAAGGAAGGCAGTATCTTTCTCAGTCATGAGGGAGTATATCAGGCAGAGGCTTTGCATATTCAGGCGCATTCCAGCGTAGGTGCGGGGGATGCCATGGTGGCAGCGATCGCCTATGCTCTGGAACAAAACAATACAATGGAACAGCTGATTGCTCTGGCAGTCGCATGCAGTGCGGGAGCTGTTATGACAAAAGGAACACAGCCTGCTGAAAAGGCGGTTGTGGAAAAGCTGATGAAGCAGGTAACAATCAAGAAACTGGAGGAAATTTGATATGAAAACAAAAGCAGTGCGTCTGTATGGCGTAGATGATATCCGTCTGGAGGAGTTCGATTTACCGGAAATCAAGGAGGACGAAATTCTTGTAAAGGTAGTCAGCGACAGCATTTGTATGTCCACATGGAAAACGGTAAAGCAGGGGGCAAACCATAAGCGTGTGCCAAACGATGTAGCGGATCATCCAATCATCATCGGACATGAGTTTGCCGGTGATATCGTGCAGGTAGGAAAGAAGTGGCAGGATCGCTTTCAGCCGGGACAGAAATTTGCACAGCAGCCGGCTATTCCGGGACAGATGGAAAGTCCGGGATATTCCTATCAGTGGTGCGGTGGAGATACGCAGTATTGTATCTTTCCCAATGATATCATTGAAGCAGGATGTCTGTGGACCTTTGAGGGCGATGGCTATTTCGCAAGCAGTGTGGCAGAGCCTGTCAGCTGTGTAATTGGCGGCTATCACACAAACTATCATACCGTTCCGGGTACCTATCAGCACGTGATGGGCACAAAGGAGGGCGGCAATATCATTATACTTGGCGGCTGCGGACCAATGGGATTGGGGGCAATCAGCTATGGTCTTACCTTTGAAAATAAGCCGAAGCGCATCGTTGTGACAGAAATCAACGATGAGCGAATCAGTCGTGCAAGAGAGGTGATCAGTGAAGAAGAAGCGGCAGCACATGGCGTTGAGCTGCTCTATGTGAACACAGCTTCCATGGAAGATCCGGTACAGGAGCTGATGGCATTGACCGAGGGAAAGGGCTATGACGATGTCTTTGTGTATATACCGAACCGTGCGGTCTGCGAATTGGGAAATCGTATTATGGCATATGATGGCTGTATGAATTTGTTTGCAGGACCAACTGACATGAACTTCTCTTCCATGATCAATCTGTATGATTGTCACTATTCCAGAAGTAAAATCATCGGATCAACCGGTGGAACGATTGATGATATGAAGGAAGCGATTGAAAAAGAAGCAAAGGGACTGATCAAATCGGCGGTTATGATTACCCATGTCGGAGGTCTGGATTCTGTAGTGGAAACAACAAAGAATCTGCCGGATGTGCCGGGAGGTAAAAAGCTTGTCTATACACACATCAATATGCCGATGACGGCGATCGATGATTTTGGAAAGCTGGGAGAACAGGATCCGTTCTTTAAGGAGCTGGATGCTGTCTGCCAAAGAAATAAAGGATTGTGGAGTGCGGAAGCGGAGAAGCTGCTGCTGGAGCATTTCCAATAAGCAGAAGCAGGTATCATAGGCTATACGAAAGAAGATAAGGATCTAATTTAAATAGGGTCTTATTTTCTTTAGAATATCGTCGCAAAACAAAAGAACAAAGGGTTAAGTTCATCGGCTTGTGATGCTCTTGATCCTTTTTTCTTATCTGCAGGGGGACATTCTTCTATCGAAAACCTAAGGGATTTTCATCCTTTTACATTCCTAGCGAATGACAGCCATGCTTCGTCCTGTTCACAGAAAGAAAAGCGCTATGCAAATGAAATCGAGGTAATATTAATAGACAGCTGTTTCCAATACCTGTGTGTTTTTCAGATTTGATTTTCCACATAGCTAAGAAGCTGCGATCATATAAACCAATCACTGTATGATGCTTTCTTTTTACGGTGTGAAACAAAAACCATATAGCCAATAAAGTGTATAACAATTACGCGACACAGAATCTATATTTAATGGGAGCGATGCTCTATTCATATCACATATCTGATGTTATATTGTTGTGAAATCTGTGTGTAAAGAAGGCTGCACACAGCGATGATTGATACAGTATAAGTATCTATTGAAAGGGCTTTCTCTTGCTTGTGCTTATATTTAGTGATAAACTGATGGTATACATATCAAAGGAGGAGCTCACATGAGATTATTGACAAGATCGGATTTCGATGGATTGGCATGTGCTGTGTTTCTGAAGGAAGCAGGGGTCATCGATCATTGGAAATTCGTTCATCCAAAGGATTTGCAGGACGGCTTGATTGAGGTTACACAGGATGACTGTCTTGCGAATGTTCCCTTTGTGGAAGGCTGTGGTCTGTGGTTTGATCATCATTCCAGTGAAGAGGAACGTAATGCATACAAAGGAAAATACAAGGGGGAAAGCAGATATTCTCCAAGCTGTGCTCATATCATTTATGATTATTATGGAGGCAGAGAACGGTTCCCAAGATATGATGATTTACTGGAAGCGGTGGATAAGGTGGACAGTGCCAATTTAACCTTTGAAGAGGTGTTGCATCCCAATGATTGGATTCTGCTTGGTTTTATCATGGATCCGCGTACCGGGCTGGGACGATTTCGCAATTTCAGAATCAGTAATTATGCATTGATGGAAGAAATGATAAACTGGTGCAGTACGATGAATATCCATGAAATTATGGCAGAAGCAGATGTTCGGGAACGTATAGAGCTGTATTGGGACCAGACTGAAAAATTCATCGATATGGTGAAGCAGCATACAACGGTACAAAACAAAATTATCATTTCCGATCTTCGCGGTGTTGACCCAATTTATACCGGCAATCGTTTTCTGATTTATGGCCTGTATCCGGATGCGAATATTTCTGTATGGATTGTAAATGGTAAGGGTGGAAATGGCTGTTCTGCAGCTGTTGGCTACAGTATAATGAACAGAACCTGCACGATTGATGTCGGTGCGCTGATGCTGAAGTATGGCGGTGGCGGTCACCGTGTTGTCGGTACCTGCCAGTTTTCGGACGATACGATGGAAGAAAAGCTGGAACAGCTACTGAGTGATATGAAAAGGATGAATAGCTGAATTAACACTTTTTGAAGTGAGCGAAGGACCTAAGTGTCCTTTTTTTGTTTCAAGCATACCTTTTCTGCATGCCAAAAAAGAAAAGACATAATTCATATGCATATATATAGAGAGATTTGATTAGGACAGGGAATGCCTGCGTTATTGTTCATGTTATAGGGAATGGCCACATTATGATTTTTGTTAGTAAGAAGCTTCTGCAATAGACACATTGGAAGTATTCAATCATCTGCAGATTGATTCTCTTGTATAGATATTCTGCTTGTTATCGAAAAAAGCAATACCCATGTATTAACACAGGTATTGCGTTCATATAACCATTATATTTTTTCAAACATATCCTTTGGAACCGTGCAGATCGGACATTTGTAATCATCAGGTTCCTTCGTGATATCCCCCTCATAAATATATCCGCAGATGGTACAGCGGTAGCGTACATCCATAGGCTGCTCTTTGACAGGCTCTTGTACAGGTGCATCCTCTACCTTTACAAACATATCCTTTGGAACCGTGCAGATCGGACATTTGTAATCATCAGGTTCCTTCGTGATATCCCCCTCATAAATATATCCGCAGATGGTACAGCGGTAGCGTACATCCATAGGCTGCTCTTTGACAGGCTCTTGTACAGGTGCATCCTCTACCTTTACAAACATATCCTTTGGAACCGTGCAGATCGGACATTTGTAATCATCAGACTCCTTCGTGATATCACCCTCATAAATATAACCGCAGATGGTACAGCGGTAGCGTACATCCATAGTCTGCTCTTTGACAGGCTCCTGTGCAGGTGTATCTGCTTGATACATAGCTTCATAGCGGGATGGATTCTCCTGTAAATCGTTTCTTGCTTCGTAATTTGTATGCAGCAATGCTTCTGCCAGATCACTGAGCGGCTTCCCATAAAATTCCGCATACACCTTCTGAATATGCGGGTTATCGTGAGAATTGCGTAGAGTGATACTGCTGTCCTTATCATACAGTGACTGAATTCTTGCCCTTCGGACAGTATCCATATCCTCGCCGATATGCTTCGTTTGTCCACCGCCTGAAATACAGCCTCCCGGACATGTCATAACCTCTACGAAGTCAAAGTGCTCCTTGCTCTCCTTGAGATGATGTAAAAACTTTCTGGCATTATCGGTTCCATGAACAACAGCAACCTTCAAAGGCAGCTCCTGAATAGTCAGTTCGGCCTTACGAACCCCCTCCATGCCGCGCACAGCCTCCAGCTGGAGAAGATTCTTTTGCGGCTGTTCCTTTGTCAGGAAATAATATGCACTGCGAATTGCTGCCTCCATGACGCCGCCTGTATTACCGAAGATGATACCGGCACCGCTTCCTCTTGGCATCAAAGAATCATAATCGCTTTCTTCTACGCTTTCCAAATCCAGATTACGCGCACGCATCCAGTGTGCCAGTTCTCTTGTTGTGACTACACGATCGCAGTCCTGCGCAGGCTTTCGATCCAGATAATTTGCGGCATCGCTTAATTCCTCTCTCATGATTTCAAACTTTTTCGCTGTACACGGTGTGATGGCTACAACATAAATATCATCTGCATCCAGACCTTCTTTCTCCGCAAACCATGTTTTGATGGTTGGTGCAAACATGGAAATTGGTGATTTGCTGGTGGATAAATTAGGCAGCAGCTCCGGATAATAGGTTTCTGCGAATTTCACCCAGGCAGGGCAGCAGCTGGTAAACTGCGGCAGTGGCTGTTTCGTCTGTATACGCTCAATCAGCTCACTTGCCTCTTCCATAATCGTTAAATCAGCAGCAAAGGTCGTATCGAACACATAATCAAAACCAAGTGCACGAAGACTGCCTACCATCTGTTCTTCAACATAGCTTCCCGGCTGCATGCCGAATTCCTCTCCCAGAGAGACACGGACGCTTGGAGATGTGATGGCGATTACGGTCTTACCGCTGTCCTGAATGACAGACTGTACCTGCATCCAGTCCTGAATTTCTGTGATAGCACCGGTAGGACAGACATTGGCGCATTGTCCGCAATGAATACAGATCGCTGTATCTCCGGTTTTTAAAAGATCGTAATGATGACCGACGGAAATCTGTTTCTGACATACGTCCCGACACTGTCCGCATTTGATACAGAGACTTTCAATTCTGCGAATGGCCGGGTTTCCTTCCTCGATTGGTACCCGTACATCCATGGATAAATGTTTACTCATATACTTATCTCCTCTATAGTTAAATTAAGAATAATTCTTAATTATAATTTAATTTTACCTTTTTATGGAAAGGAAGTCAATCATATTTTATTTCTTTGTGTATTCTGTAAACAGCTTCTCTGAAATAGGTTGTGAATTTACCGCTATACAGCGGCAAATGTAAATTTTTCGTGAATGGAAGAGAGGTGTAAAATAAAGGCAGTTAAAGAAGGAGTGAGATTATGATGATTGATACCGAGCAATATTCTTTTCAGCTGATACTACACAGCGGGAATGCACGCAGCACAGCTTATGAAGCATTACAGCTTGTAAAAAGCAACGCATTTAAGGAAGGTGAAAAAAAGCTGAGCATAGCAAAAGAAGAAATGGTGGAGGCACAGAAGCTTCATGCGAAGCTGCTGCGCATCATGGCCAATCAGGAAGGAGAGCTTGATATGAACCTTTTACTGATTCACGCAGAAGATCACATCACTTCATCCTCCATCGCTGTGGAGATGAGTGGAGAGCTGATCGAGTTATATGAGAGGATGGAAAAATATGAGCAATAATTTCTTATGGGGCGGAGCAAGTGCCTCCTACCAATGTGAGGGGGCATGGAATCTGGATGATAAAGCGGAATCTATGTGGGATCATTATCTGCATGAAGAAGGGCTGGAAAATGGAGATATTGCAAGTGATCACTATCATCGGTTTGAAGAGGATATCCGTATGATGAAAGAGGGCGGACAAAATGCATATCGGTTTTCGTTATCATGGCCTAGAATCATTAAAAATAAAGCAGGTGAGATAAACGAAAAGGGGATTGCTTTTTATCATCGACTGCTGGATGCATGCCATACATATGGAATTGAACCATTCGTAACACTGTACCATTGGGATCTTCCACAGTATTGGGAGGATTGCGGAGGCTGGCAGAATGAAGAGGTTTGTGAGGCCTTTGAAACCTATGCCAGAGTATGCTTTGACAACTTTCATGAGAAGGTAAATCATTGGGTTACGTTCAATGAGCCGAAATGGTTTATAGCAAGCGGTTATTTAATTGGCAATTATCCGCCATGCAGACAGGATCCACAGGCGATGATCCATGCAGCTTATCATGTTATGTATGCTAGTGCACTTGGTGTTCGTGCATTCCGTCAGGGAAAATATCCCGGAACGATCGGTATTGTGCACAGCTTTACACCAGTGAATGGGGTTGATGACACGATAAATACAAGGATTGCTATGCGCTATGCAGATAATTATTGCAACAACTGGATTCTGGATACTGCCGCCAAAGGAGAAATTCCGATTGATTTGCTTAGTGAGCTGTCTAAAACGTATGATCTTTCGATGATACAGCCCGCACAGCTGCAGATTATCAAAGAGTACACCGTTGATTTCCTGGGATTGAATTATTACTCGCGTACACTGGTCAAGCCGTATACAGAAGGAGAAACCACCTTTGTTGTGAACAATAGCGGAAAGCAGGGAAAGGGAAGCAGTAAAGTGATTGTCAAAGGCTGGTTTGAACAGGTTATGCATGATCCTGCCAGTACCTATACGGAATGGGATACCGAAATCTATCCGAAGGGTTTAAAGGATGGATTGCTTGAGGTAAAGGCGAAATACAATCTACCTGTTTATATTACAGAAAACGGAATCGGAATGTATGAGGATGTTACCGTGAATGAAGTGCAGGATGATTATCGGATATCCTTTATGAAGGATCATTTGCAGGCAATGCATGAGGCTATGGAGGCTGGTGTTGATGTACGTGGATATTTCGCATGGAGCTCCTTTGATTTGTATTCCTGGAAGAATGGTTGTGAAAAGCGGTATGGCCTCGTTGCCGTAGATTTTGAAAACGGGTTGCAGCGGAAACCAAAGAAGAGCTATACCTGGTTTAAAAATATGATTGAGCAGCAAAAGCGCTGAGACAGGGAGGAAAATTATGAAAAAGATTATGCTGGTATGCAATGCGGGAATGTCAACAGGAATGCTGGCAAAACGTATTCAGGAGGCGAGTGCAGGTACGATGGAGGTTCATGCCTACGGGGAGGCAGAATTCATCGATTATGTGGATGGCGTAGATCTGATTCTGGTGGGTCCGCAGATTCGTCATCAGATTCCGACAATTGAAGCACAGGTAGCAATACCGGTTAAAGCCATTGCACCACAGCATTACGGTATGATGGATGGCAAGGGTGTATATAAAGAAATCAAAAAAATACTGAAAGACTGATGTCATAGAAGGAGGAGAACAGTTATGAGTTTCGCTACATTTAACGAGAAGATAGAAAAACATATTCTGCCGCTGGCTAATAAATTAAGTTCACAAAGGCATTTAAAAGCAATACGTGATGCATTCATTTCTTTAATGCCGATTACACTGATGGGTGGGGTGGCTGCCGTCATCGGTGCAGCACCGGTTAGCGAGGAGACAACAAACGGCTTTCTTCTGGCATGGGCATCCTTTGCACAGGATAATGCTACGTTGCTGTCATGGATCAACGCATTAACTTTGGGGGGAATGGCGGTTTATGTATGCATCGGTATTACCTATTTTCTGACGAAGCATTTTAAGCACGATGTATTGATGCCTACCATGCTTTCTGTCTGTGGTTTTCTAATGCTCGTACTGACACCGCAGCAATTAGGCTGGGATGGAAAAATTGCGGAGATTTCCTATATGGATGGGCGCGGTCTGTTGCCGGCAATCATCATCGCGATTTTCACAGTAGAAGCATATCATTTCATGCGTTCCCATAATTGGGGAAGGATAACCTTACCGCCAAGTGTACCGGCATCATTATCTGAAACATTTGCATCACTGGTACCAGGCTTTATCATCATTTCATGCTATGTGGCAGTGTATGCTGTATTCCATGCGTTTAACACAACCTTTCCGGGGTTTATATACGGGGCGATGGCACCATCCTTCCAGGCAGCGGACAGTCTCCTATTTACAGTGATTATGACCCTGCTGGTACACTTCTTCTGGTTTTTCGGTATCCATGATGCGGCCTTAGCTGGTGTATTGGGACCGATCCGTGATGGAAATCTGTCAATCAACGCAGCGGCGAAAGCTGCCGGAGAAGCTCTGCCACATGTATTTACAACACCATTCTGGGTATATTTCGTCATTATCGGAGGCTGCGGTTCTCTATTAGCATTAGCGATTCTGCTTGTTCGCTCAAAATCAAAACAGCTGAAAACAGTGGGGCGTATTGGCATACTCCCATCCTTCTTCGGTATTGGTGAACCGATTATCTTCGGTGTGCCGATTATGCTGAATCCGTTTTATCTCATACCATTTCTGATGACATCAACAGTGAATGCAGTCATAGCTTTTACATTGATGAAATATAACATCATAGGTAGAACGTTTGCCATGCTTTCCTGGCAGATGCCATCCCTTCCGGGAGCATTTCTGTCAACGATGGATATTCGTGCACTGTTCCTGATTATTGCTCTGATTATTCTTGACATTGTCATGTATTATCCGTTCTTCAAGGCACATGAAAAACAGTGTGTCCGTTTGGAGGCTATGGAGGAAACAGAAGAATAAAACAACGTGAAAAGCACATCGCTGATGTGTTTTTTCGATATCTAATACTTGTGAAGAGGAGGCTATTGCAATGAAGATACATGAAGTTACAGCACTGCTGGAACAGCAGGGCACCTGGGTGCGCCGCAATGTGAAAACAAGAGATCATCTGCTGTTTGGAGATGATCAGCAGGAAGTAAGAGGCATCGGAATATGCTGGGTGGCGAGTAAAGGCGCGATATTGGAGGCAGTGAAGCAGAGGGTCAATTTCATCATAACGCATGAAAATCCGTTTTATCAATGCTCTACGCAGATGCATACAGCTGCATTAAAAGCGGCAGAAGAAAAGAAAAGGATATTGAAGGAGCATGGGATCAGCGTATACCGCTGTCATGATGTGTGGGACTGTATAAAGGAATACGGTGTTGCAGATCAGTGGGCTTTCCGGCTTGGATTCACATTTGAAGAGCGGTTTGTATCCTCTTACTATCAGGCAGCATCCATACCTGAAATGACTGCGGAGGCACTGGCACACCATGTCGCTGAAGCTTTACGGCAGGATGGCGAGCTGGGTGTTTATATGTTTGGGAATCCACAAAAAAAGATTCATCGTATTGCCATCGGATGTGGCGCCGCAACGAATCTTTATGAGCTTCTGGAATTTTATCCGGATGCTGTCATCGTTAGTGACGACGGCATCAACAATTATGATGCAGCACAATATGCAATCGATCAGCATATTCCGATGATTGTTGTAAATCACGCAGGTTGTGAGATAGCAGGATGCAAGGCTATGGTACCATGGCTGCGGAAGCATTTGCACAGCAGTTCCATCTGTTATCTGGAGGAAGGCTATACGATTCACTATTATACAACGGGTAGCTAAAGGGAGCTGAAGGTATCCAGAAAGCCAGACAATGTGGTCTGACGCAGCAGCAGCTTGACATTGCTGACATCATTGAGAAGACTTACCAGCTGTTCAAAAATATCCTCGAAATCACGATTATGCCCGGGACATAAGGAGAATAGAAAAATGATACGCACCTTCTTATTCTGCCATAAAATAGGGTGTTTCAGTGAACATACGGCGATAGCATTGCGAAATGCACATTTCTCAATAGGATGAGGAATTGCGAACAGGTTGCCATATGCTGTGGGGGCGATGCGTTCTCGTTCTATGACTTTATCATAGAACGTTTCATCACAGCAGCCTGCTTCCATGAGTCCATCGCATAGAAAACGAATTGCATCTCGATCGCTGGTGAAGTCCATTTCTGTGAAAAAGAGCCGTTCATCAAAAAACTGTTTAAGCTGCTGCAACCGCTTGGAGGGATGCTCATCCTTTGATAGCAGCATGAGAATCTGTTTGATTTCCGCATCATGTAAGAAATTACTGCAGGTGTATATCGGGATATCCGTATGCAGCTTCATAGGCATGGTTGAAACGATCAGGTCTGCTGTAAGCTCATTAATCTGAGCTGTTTCAAAGATGGATACGCAACGGATGACCTCAATAAGAAAATGGCTGGTAGCATTTGTCAGCCTCGATATCAAATATTGATTTTGTGCTCTGCCCAAAGAGGTGATCAAGATGATTTTTCTGGTCAGCTTCTGCTGGATTTTTTCTACCGCATTCATGAGATGCAGGGTCAGATAACCTATTTCATCCTCAATCAGCGCACAATCAAATTTTTGCTGTATACGGGATGCTACATAAACACTCATATCGTATAAAAGTGGAAAATGCTGTTTTGTATCCTGAATAAGAGGATTGCTTAAAAAGGAATTGGTTTTTATACGCGCATCAAGCCCCAGCAGGTGAACGAGCAGGCTGTCACGGAAAGATTCATTTTGGGACAGGTCGATATCATAAATCTGCTTGATCTCGTTTATGATGTCCTCAATAAATTGTTCGTAATCCTGAACCTTTTCTGATGTGATACGAGATATTTTTCCTGAAAACAGCAGGGCTAGATAATTTAATTCAGAGGCGGACAGAATGATGCGCTGCTGTTCATATAAGCCTTTGTAAAATTCTTCAGCCAGCTTTCGGGATTTCTCTTCTGCTTGTTCTTTGGGGTTGGTGATATCCCAGCCCTTCGCAATGCGTTCCATCATAACGGCGATATGAAGAATAAATGAAAAAATCTCAAAATCTCGCATGCCCAGATGGTGTTTTCGATTAAAGCTTACGATATAGCTTTTTAATTCTAAAATATTGCAGGAGCTGAAGAAGCCTGTGTAATTGCGGATATCGAAATCATATTCCTGAATCTCATGAACGAGGAAGCAGGAATATACAAGTCTTCTCTGTTTCTCATCACAGTCAATCTGTACCTGATTGTTGATTCGCTGGATGCTGATGTTTTCGTATCGTGTATGTATAATGTGATTCAATTCCTGCAGGGTTTTATCAAGCGTTGATTCGCTGATGTAGTATGCATCTGCCAGTTCATAGTAATTCACCTGATCGCAGGAAAGCAGCTGCTTCAGAATATGAAACTTTCGGCTGCCACTATCGGACTCTACGTTCATCACGTCGTCAGGAAGCTGATTATTTGGATTTAACTGATAGCCTTTTCCCTTCCAGGAGAGTATGAGCGGTTCATCGAACAGCTCGTTGATCTGCCGTATTTCATTGCGAATGGTACGCTGTGACAGCTGCAGATCTTTTGCTAAATCGTCTGCTCTGCGAAATTCACTGGGATGATTGTGCAGGCATGCAACCAGTTTTTTCTGTCGTTTTGTCATTTGTAGCATTTATGCTCACCTCATATGTCCATTATACCGATTCATATATCTTTACACAAGCTATATTCCGGTTATCTGGCATAAGAGGGAGGAGAAGGCGGTTTTGATGTTAAAAGGGCTGCAAACACGTGAAAAAGTCAGCGCTGCTACAGTCACTATTCATAAGCATAGAAAGCGGATATAGCTCTGTAGATTATAATAAAAAAAAATATATAAAAGTGTATTGACTTGGAGTTCGCTCCAGATGATACAATCCCCATGTTCTTGAAGCAGTGTGTACAGCTGCTTGAAGCAAGTGACACGAGCAGCTTAATATAAAAGGATAAGCGCTCAACGGAAAGTGAGGAATTACGTATGTATCTGGAAAACATAAAAGGTCCGCAGGACGTGAAAAATCTGCGAAAGGAAGAATTGCAGGTGCTGGCAAATGAAATGCGCACGGCACTGCTGCAGAAGCTGAGCCGTCATGGCGGTCACATCGGCCCGAATCTGGGAATGGTGGAAGCAACGATTGCTTTGCACTATGTATTTGACTCCCCGATGGATAAAATGGTATTTGATGTATCGCATCAGAGCTATTGCCATAAGCTGTTGACAGGAAGAAGTCGGGCATTTTTACAGGAGGAGTATTATGACGAGGTGAGTGGTTATACAAATCCGCAGGAAAGTGAACATGATTTCTTCACCATCGGCCATACCTCTACCTCTGTATCTCTGGCAGCAGGTCTTGCGAAGGCACGTGATCTGCACAAGGAACAATATAATGTGATTGCGGTAATCGGTGATGGCTCACTGAGTGGAGGAGAGGCCTTGGAGGGACTGAATTTTGCACATGAGCTTCAGGGTAATCTGATTATTTTGGTAAATGACAATGCTATGTCTATCGCGGAAAATCATGGCGGACTGTATGAAAATCTGAAGCTGCTGCGGGAAACTCGTGGAACAGCCTCCTGCAATCTGTTCAAGGCGATGGGGCTTGCGTATGTATTCGTTGAGGATGGCAATGATCTGGAACAGCTGATCTCTGCATTTTTACAGGTAAAGGATTCTGCGCAGCCTGTCGTTGTCCATATCTGTACACAGAAGGGGAAGGGATATGCGCTGGCAGAGCAACACAAGGAGGACTGGCATTGGAATATGCCGTTTCATTTGGAGGATGGCACTCCCCTATACACGGAACAGGGGGAGGACTATGGAGATTTGACCGCACGTTTCCTGTTAAAGGAAATGCAGAGGGATCCTTCAGTTGTTGCTATTACATCCGGCACCCCTGCCGTATTTGGATTTCATGAGGAACGAAGAAAACAGGCAGGTAAGCAGTTTGTAGATGTTGGAATTGCAGAAGAGCATGCTGTGGCACTGGCATCCGGAATCGCAGCTAATCGGGGAAAACCGGTATATGGCGTATATAGCAGCTTTCTTCAGAGAACTTATGATCAGCTGTCTCAGGATTTATGCATCAATAACAATCCGGCTCTGCTGCTCATATTTGCTGCAAGTGTGTATGGTATGAACGATGTCACACATCTGGGGATTTTCGATATCGCTATGCTGTCCAATATTCCGAATCTGGTTTATCTGGCTCCAACCTGCAAGGAAGAATATGAAGCGATGCTGGCTTGGGGCTTGCATCAGAAGCAATACCCGGTAGCGGTGCGTGTTCCCGGTATTGCTGTCACATCCGGAAATGATATGCCGATTGCCGCAAGCTATGATCAGCTGAATTCCTATCAGGTGACACAGGATGGGGATACTGTCGCAATTTTGGCGCTTGGCTCTTTCTATGAAAAAGGGAAACAGCTCGCCGATGCATTGCAGCGGGAGGGAGTCAACGCTACCTTGATCAATCCGCGTTTTATCACAGGAGTGGATCGTGAGCTGCTGGAGAAATTGAAGCAAAAGCATTCGGTTGTCGTAACGCTGGAGGATGGTATCCTCGATGGCGGCTTTGGTGAGAAAATTGCCCGCTTTTATGGAAACAGTGATATAAAGGTATTGAATTATGGCTTGCAGAAGGCATTCATTGACCGTTACGATGTTGATGAAATACTGAAGGAAAACCGCCTGCAGAGTGATCTTATGCTAGAGGATATACAGCACTGCCTAACAGAGAGAATCACTGCGTAACGACGTTGCAGTTTGTTCATGGTAAAGGTATATTTTCTTTCTGCATGACCTTGCTGAAGATGCAATAGGATAAATCATTAAGAAAGCATATGCTTACAGGCGTTCTTGATTGCAACATCCGCTTTGCCCTGTGTAACGGATACCGGAGGATGACGGTACCTCGTTATACGGGGTTTTTGGTGTTCGTAAATGATGCATCTATAAAGGAATTACCGTGCTCTCTTTTTCGGCAGCATTTGATTCTGTACGCAAACGGCTGCCTATAAGGTGTGGTCTGTATGCAGTTATGCTTTTGATTGATGCCCCTCTGCATGCTTTGTAATGAAAAGCATATGCAGCCATCCGATTGACCAGTGCTTTTCTGTATACTTTGTATAGGTGTATAACCTCATGGATCGAATTGCTGATTGGATGAAGCAGGAAGTATGGAGGAAAGGTGTATCCAGTATACGCCTTCTGCCATAGCGAATGGCAGCAGTGACTGCCTGCTATGTACCTTGCTGCATCCGTGTATCTGTCATCCATCCCAGCTCCTTTGCAAACGTGTCTGATTTTCTTTAAAACAGATGCAAGCTTTCCAAAAAAAGGGTATAATATCTATTGTATATGATTTTGGAGGTTGATACATATGTCCAGCATAGACAAGGCGATTGGTGTCTTTGACTCAGGTCTGGGAGGAATCAGCGTGTTGAAGGAACTGCGCTCTTTCATGCCGCAGGAGGATTATCTCTATTTCGGTGATTCCAGCTATGCACCCTATGGAGTAAAAACAAAAGAGGAAATAACAAAGCGTTGTCGCAACATCTGTGCGTTTTTTATCAGTCAGGGTGTAAAGGCAGTTGTCATCGCCTGCAATACGGCAACCAGTGCCTGTGTGAAGGAGCTTCGCACCCTGTATCCCGACCTTCCGATTGTTGGAATGGAGCCGGCATTAAAGCCTGCTGTAGATGGCAGACATCAGCAGCATGTTCTTGTACTCGCAACGCAGTTTACACTAAAGGAACAGAAATTTGAACAGCTGATGTCCCGCTTTGATGAGGATAATACCATTTACCGACAGCCATGTCCGAAGCTGGTGGAGCTCGTCGAGGCAGGCAGACTGGATGATGCGCAGGCAGTAGACTGTGCACTTCGTGAATACCTCGAGCCCTACGATATGGAACGCATGGACAGCATTGTACTGGGCTGTACACATTTTGTGTTCTACCGCAGTCAGCTTCGGCATCTGATCGGAGACCACATCGCACTTGTAGACGGCAATGTAGGTACGGCAAGACATGTGCAGGAGTTGTTGCTGGAACGTGGTGAATGTAGAAAGCCTTCTTCAGCTGAAGGTGAGCTTCGCATATACAATTCCCTGAAGCAGGAGTCAATTTTGAAGCTTTCCAGAGCGCTTTTGGAAAGATAAGGAAAAACAATGGCACAGGAGTTGTCTTTATCCTGGATACGAATTATAATAGAAGACAGTGAACAACGGAGGTAGACTATGAGAGAAAATGCTTGGAAAAAGTATGATGAAGCAGGATTAAAGGAAGTATTCGATTATTGTGAAGGATACAAAAAATATATTTCCGACTGCAAGACAGAGCGTGAATGCGTAAGCGAAAGTATCCGTATTGCGGAAACCTATGGATATCGTAATCTGGAGGATATCATCAAAAACAAAGAAACGCTGAAAAGCGGTGACAAGGTGTATGCCAACAATATGGGCAAGGGAATTGCCCTGTTTCTGATCGGTGAGGAGCCGATGGCTGCCGGATGCAATATTTTGGGAGCACACGTGGATTCTCCGCGTCTGGATATCAAACAGAATCCTTTGTATGAGGATAAGGAATTCGCGATGCTGGATACGCATTATTACGGCGGTATCAAAAAGTATCAGTGGGTTACCCTGCCACTGGCGCTGCATGGTGTAGTTGTGAAGAAGGACAAAACGGTGATTGAGCTGAATATCGGTGAGGATGATAATGATCCAATCGTAGGAATCAGTGATTTGCTGGTACATCTGTCTGCGGATCAGATGAGCAAAAAGGCAAGCAATGTCATCGAGGGGGAAGACCTGAATGTGACGATCGGAAGCATGCCGCTGGCTGGCGAGGAAAAGGATGCTGTTAAGGCGAATATTCTGAAGCTGCTGAAGGAAAAATATGATTTTGAAGAGGATGATTTCGTATCTGCGGAAATCGAGGTCGTACCTGCCGGAAAGGCAAGAGACTACGGGTTGGATCGCAGTATGGTTGCCGGATACGGGCATGATGATCGCATCTGTGCATATACCTCTATGATGGCACAGCTGGAAACAGAATCCGTTAAGCGTACGGCTGTGACATTGCTGGTTGATAAGGAAGAGGTTGGAAGCATTGGTGCAACCGGTCAGCATTCCCGCTTCTTTGAAAACACCGTAGCTGAGGTAATGGATCGCCTTGGTGAGTACAGTGAGCTGAATGTGCGTCGAGCACTGAAAAATTCCAAGATGCTGAGCAGTGATGTTTCCGCTGCGTTTGATCCGAATTATGCAGCTGTGAATGAAGAGAAAAACTCTGCCTTCATGGGACATGGTCTGGTATTCAATAAATATACAGGCTCCCGCGGTAAGGGTGGCTGCAATGATGCCAATGCGGAATATATGGCAGAGCTGAGAAACATCATGGATTCAGAAAATGTAACCTTCCAGACAGCAGAGCTTGGTAAGGTTGACCAGGGCGGCGGCGGAACAATCGCCTATATTCTGGCACAGTATAACATGGAGGTTATTGACAGCGGTATTGCACTGCACAATATGCACGCGCCATGGGAAATTGCCAGCAAAATTGATATCTGGGAAGCGACAAAGGGCTATAAGGCATTCCTGAAGCACGCATAAGCTTTCTATATATACAGTCAATGCTGTATGGATGATATACACTTGTATACTTCATCTATACAGCTTTTTATTTATCCTCCATAAAAGCGGATAAAATACGGCAAGTATCTGCCGGGGTATGAAGGAGCGAAAAGAAGCGGTTGCTCAAATCAGAGCATTTATGAATACCGCTGACTGTAGTTCCTGCAGGATAGGATTGATGGTGCAGTAGCAAAGAAAAGATCATGTGTTTTTCGGCTTGCAGCATCGGATAGAGACGCTTTGCTCAATCGGCATTAACTTATCTATGACACGTGCCTTACAAGCCGTATGCTACAAAGAAAAACGGCTGCTTTCACAGTCGTCTGATTTTCTATATGTATAGGGGTGCAGTCCTGAAACCGCAATAAGGGGGGAGATTATTCGGTGGAGCCTTCGTCAAAATCCGCTTCCTGTACAAAGGGCTCCATTGTAAACAAATCCATGATTTCGTCCTTGCTCATGCTGGTGATGCTTGTTTCACTGCTGCTGATAAAGGTGTCACTCAGGATATGCTTTCGCTCCTGCAGCTTCATGATTTTTTCTTCGATGGTATCCTTCATAATCAGCTTATATACCTGAACATCCTTCGTCTGACCGATGCGATAGGCACGATCGGTTGCCTGATTCTGCGCGGAAAGGTTCCACCAGGGGTCATAATGAATGACGATTTCCGCATTGGTCAGGTTTAAGCCGGTACCGCCAGCCTTTAACGAAATCAGGAAGACGTCAGCTTCTCCATTCTGAAATTTTTCCACATAGGCATGCCGCAGCTCCTTTTTGGTTTCCCCTGTCAGCTTCAGATACCGTATATTTTCTGTACGCAGCTGTTCCTCGATCAGCTCCAGCATGGAGGTGAAGCTGGAAAACAGCAATACCCGACGACCGCTGTTGCGCGCGGTTAGCAGCAGATCCATACAGCCGCGAAGCTTGGTAGAGGGCAGTGTGACATTTTCATATAGCAAGCGTGCATCACAACATATTTCACGAAGTCTGGTCATCATTGCCAGCACCTGAAACTTATCAACCTCCTCCATCTGCATCTTCTTTTGTAAATCCTGATTGATGGATACCAGATTGGCATAATAGATTTTCTTTTCCTCTGCATTGAATTCCTGAAAATATACCTGCTCCATCTTATCCGGAAGATCCTGCAGAACATCCTTCTTGATTCGCCGCAGAATAAACGGCTCCACCATGTGTTTCAGCTGGACCTGTGCCTTCTCATTTCCGTTTTTGATAATTTCACGCTCGAACAGCTCACGGAAGCGATGATAATTGTACAGATAGCCCGGCATCAGGAAATCGAAAATACTCCACAGCTCGGAAAGGGAATTTTCAATCGGTGTCCCGGTTAATGCAAACCGATAGGAGCCCTTCAGCTGTTTCACTGCAATCGCATTTTTGGTTGTATGGTTTTTGATATACTGTGCTTCATCCAGCAGAATCGCGGTAAAGGTATGACCGTCATAGCGCTCATAATCTCTGCGCAGATAATCGTAGCTGGTGATCAGGACATCATAGCTGTGCAGCTCGCTGATTTTTTGCAGGCGCTGCGTATTGGTTCCCTGAATGCAAAGAGCACGCAGATCCATGGCGAATTTCTGAATCTCATCCTTCCAGTTATAAATCAGGGAGGCCGGACAGATAACGATGGAGCAGGGCAGATCATGGGTTTGATGCATGCTTTCCAGCCAGGAAATCACCTGCAGCGTTTTTCCCAGCCCCATATCATCTGCGAGGATGCCGCCAAATCCATAGGCACTCATCGTTTTCAGCCACTGGTAACCGGTTTTCTGGTAATCACGCAAAATGGCATCATAATGCGGATCCAATGGATAGATTCCGGTTTCCACACTGCGCAGCTGTTCCATCATCGTATGAAAGGCAGTTCCCCGCATGACCTCGACATGATTGCTGTGCTCTGCAAAATCATCCAGCTGAAAGGCATGGAAGGTATCCACCTGCATGGTTTGATTTTTTAAATCCTGCGGTGTCAGGTGCAGCAGCTGCAGCAGGTCATCTGTTTCCTGCAGCCCCTCGGATTGCAAGTAAATGAGATCACCGTTTTTGAGACGGTGATATTTTTTCTTCTTGCGATAGGAGCGCAAAACACTGTACAATTCATCCCTAGGTATATCCACACTGGTGACATCCAGCTCCAATAACCGATTTTTCATTCGGACACCGACATTCATATGGACCTTCTTCGGTGTTTCCATTTGCTTCAGTGCATCGCTGATATATACATTGCACATCTGGTTCAAATATTCCAGCCCCTGTTTGACAAACGTCTGCGCATATGCGGCATGCTCGTCGATATAGGCGATGTGGGAATCCGGGTCCAGACGTGTTGCATAGGTTTCGATGTACTGGCGGATATGATCCAGCTCCAAGGAGGAGTCGGCATGCGGGGCAAAGGCATTCTGAGAGGGGCTGTCCTCATAATGATAGAGCAGGCGGATAGAGATATCACCGTTATCCTCCAAATCGACGTAGCAGTCAATCTCCATGGGATACGGCATAAAGGTATCCAGCGATATACCTTCAAAATGCACATACTCGCGTATTGCCGGTATGACATAGGTACAGAAGCGGATCATATCATCCTTATGTATCAGAATCTGGCGATCCTCACACAGCTCCTCCAGCATATCGTGCAGCTGTTCACTCAGCTCCGCAGAAAAGCGCTGCAACGTAGCGTTTTCCATATAATACCAGCGTTTCTCACCACGCAGAAGCTGATCGAGGGACAGCAGGGTGGTAATGATGAAAAAGTCCTCCTGCATATCGATACGCAATCCGATTTCCTGCCGGTCCTCATCCGCAAACTGTAAATCGATACACTCCGGGGCATCGTTGCTGTAAAGCTCATAGAAGTCATCCATGGATTTCTGATCGATTGTAATCTGCTTGCGGCTGGAGCCGTAGCCATAGGAATACTGGGTTTCATGTTCCTTGATATACTGCTTTAAAAAGAGAATTTGTGCCTGTGCAGCTTCATCGAATGCCTGCATGTGATGCGTGAATTTCAGCTGGCGCCCGTAATCGACCTCCAGCTGCCGGTCTATGGCATCAAGGAAGCCGGTGATACTGCGAACGACATATTTCCTTTGAACACCGACCTTATAGTCCAGCGTAAGTTCATGCGTATAGGCGACATGGGCATGCAGCTGTACCTTGTCAAGCAGGGTGTTTGCCTGAAATCTGGCCAGATCCTTTCGGGCATAGCGGTCGATAAAGGAACGCGAGCGCTCCAGCATCTGCTGTTCCAGATACCGACGAAAGGCATCCTCTCTTTGATGCATCGGATTGTAGGTGAACGGGAAGGACTCCGGCTCTAGGTCATAGACAACCAGCAGAACGACACCGATATGTCCGCAGGCGAGCTCCTGTTGTTCACAATACGGACAGTTGCAGCTGAAATCCAGAATTTCTCCCTTATTGTTCAGAAGGATATTGCAGTGATTCTCATATCCGTAAACCATAACTGATGCCTGTATCTCATATACACAGCCCGCAACGCTTTCCCTAATCACGATTTCATCCACAACATCCTGATCATAGTAACGCAATGCGATCTTCCAGTTTTTGGTATTGAAAAAACGCTGAATTTCAGAATCAAGTATCTTCATGAGATCCCTCCTGTTTCTTCTGCTATTGTACCAGAAAACACACTGGTACGAAAGTATGGAAATGCTGGATTTCACTTTCTTTATGCCATCTGTCGTATGCGATAGCGGAGAAATACTGATGAGGTCCCCTTGCTGTCACAGCTGTAACATGCTACCTGTACGCCTGCTTATCCGTTTCTAACAGGCTATGCGTTCCTACCTGACAAAAAAGTGCTGCAGCATCCGGATAACGATGTGTGAAGTAGATAAAAAGTGTTTCAGGCGAATATCCATGCGTAAGGGCGCTGTGGGGATATAGGCTACAGAGCTCTTATCCTGAATCGGGCACTGTCCTAAGCAAGGGATGCGGGACGAAGCTGTATATCGAATATGGCGAACAGAGCCATGCTGGTAAATGGAAACTGATGATTTTATGCATGACCTTTTTTATTGAAAGCGCAGCTTTATACAGACCTCTGCTTCTATTGTACAAAATCTGGATAAGCGGTTGTTCAAACGGATTTAATGGAAGCGAAGACGTCTTTTGCTTCCATTCTGTCATATGAAAATCATAAGACAATCAAAGAGCCTTTTGTTTCAGTAGACAAAAAGGAAAACCGTGTTATACTGAATTCATATGGATAAAAGGATGTGAGAGTATGCAGAAGCAGCCATCAGAGCCAATAGCAATCGCAGAGTCGATTATCCGGGCATTTTATGCGGAACGAGATATTGCATATGTATTGGATCAGTTTCTGGAGGAAGTCAGCTGGATCGGTCCCTGTGAGCATGAGTTTTTCCGTGGAAAGCAGGCGATATCCGATTATTTTTACAGTGGCAGCCGCGAGGTGCCCTCCTGTCTGCTGGAGGATACGGTCTTTTATCTGGATGATGAAAGCGAACAGCACGCAGGCGTGATGGGACGGTTTACCGTTCGTACCAGAGGGGAAGACTGCATGATTGTGGAAGCACGGCAGCGCTGCAGCTTTCTGTTTGAAAAGCATAACGGACGCTGGATGGTCAAGCACCTGCATACCTCGAATATTTATCAGGAAATGCAGGACAGTGATGAATTTTTTCCGACAACTGTCGGAAAGCTGACCTATGATTATATGCAGGAGCTTCTGCGTGAGAAAACGGAAGTGATCGATATGATCAGCTCCAATATCAACGGCGGTTTAAAAGGAAGCAATGATGATGCGCAATTCTCCTATTATTATGTGAGTGAGGGATTGTGCAAATTTCTTGGCTATACCTATGATGAATTTATGGAAATGAGCGGCGGTACTGCGGTCGGTGCGGTATATCCCCCGGATTTGGAGGCAGCGCTGCAGGCCTGTGCCGCATGCTTTGCGAAGGGGCCAAGCTATTCTGCGGAATATCGGATACGAAAAAAAGACGGTACGCTGGTGTGGATGCTGGATACCGGAAGAAAAAGCGTGGATGCGGATGGGGAAACAAAGATCAATAGCATTCTCACAGACATAACAGCAATGAAGCAGGTGGAAATCGAGCGGCAGGTAGAGCGGGAGCGCTATCGTATTGCGCTTGAGAATATTACGGATGTCATGTTTGAATATGATATCCGACAGGATGCTCTGGTAAAATATGAACGCAGAGATTACGATAGAAAAAATCCGGTGGAAAAGGTGCATATCGATTCCTATTTTGAAACGCTGGAGGAGGGGGAAAACGTTCATCTGGATGATATCGGTACGCTGAAGGCGTATATGCTGGGGGACCTGCATGCGGAAAGCATCGATATCCGCTTGCGTCATAAGACGGAATGGAAATGGATACAGGTGCAATGCAGCTATATTCGGGAAGAGGATGAGATCATTCGCTGTATCGGTATCTGGAAGGACATAACAGAAGAAAAGCTGAAAATGGATTCGCTCATCGATATGAGCAAGCGGGATGCATTGACGCATCTGTATAATCAGAAAAGTGCGCAGGAGCATATCAGTCAGGCATTGAAAACGCAGACGTCCTGTGCGTTGCTTATTATCGATATTGATAATTTCAAGACGGTAAACGACAGCTTCGGACATCTGCAGGGGAATGAGATGCTGCTGTCAATGACCAGAATTCTGGAAGCAATCGGCAAAGATGTCTTTACCGCGCGGATTGGCGGAGATGAATTCCTGCTGTTTCTTGATGAGGAACAGGCTGTACATGCGCAGGAGATTGCACAGCGTATGCATGCAGAGGCACGGAAAATCACCCTGCATGACTATCAGCTGACGCTGAGTATCGGCGTCGCTTACGGCTGCTTTGCGGATACCTATCAAAAGCTATTCACGCGTGCGGATATGGCGATGTATGAAGCGAAGCGTAAGGGAAGGAACCGAACCGCAGTGCATGCGCGGTAAAAAATCACTTACGAGGATTTGAGATTTATGATAAAATAAAAGCATAGCAACGTGTGTTCCCGGTGATGTAAATCCAGTTGTCGGGAATGTGCGTTTTTTATTATTCGGAGGTGATGGCATGTTTGAAATGCATGAGTATGTTCGCTACGGCTCCTACGGCCTGTTTCAAATTGTCGGTGTTAAGCGAAAGACACTGAACAACGGTACGGTGAAGGACTGCTATGTTCTGCATGGGGTCCAGCAGATGAAAACCAGAATCGAAACACCAATAGATAATCCGAGACTGCGAAAGGCACTGAATAGAAGGGATATCGATCGTTTGATTATGACGATGCCGGCGATTGAAACGAATTGGATTACGGATAAAAAGAAGCGGGAGGAGGAATTCCGCAATGCCCTTCGCTGCGGTGACTGTGTTGCTCTTGTTCGGGTCATGAAAACGATCTATACCCTGCAGGAGGAAAAAGCACGTCATGGAAAGCATGTTTCGTATACGGATCATGCCATCTTTGAACAGGCCCAACAACAGCTGTTGGAGGAAATAGCCTTCGGTGCGCATATCCGTATAGAAGAGGCGGATTTGTATATCCGAAAGAAGCTTGGAGCGATTACAAGGCAACTGAACAGAAATGAAGCAGCGAATCAATACGCAAAAAAATCATCCCCTAGGAAAGGATGATTTTCATTTACTCCTATATGTGTTTCTTTCAGGAACATATCTGTATATGGTAAGCTGTCGTTGTTGCCTGAAGAATTCGTCACTGCCTGTAAGGCACTGTTTTGTATTTCGCACAAGGCAATTTTTTCATACTGTGAAATTTTAGTACAAGCTAATGTCCTGTTTGGATACAAATTCACCTCATCAGGCTTCTATTCCTTAGAGGCTTTTCTCATAAAGCATCAAATTATTTCACATACAGGCAAGCTTATTCAAAAAACAGGTTATCTTACGCGTGGCGTAGCTTTCACTGTTCACATTGAGGGATAACTGGCAATAGCCCCTTCTTTTGTTACAGAAATACTGCAAAATTTGTTACACATATCCAAATAGCTTTTTAATTGCTGCTCACGCAATCCCTCCAGATCCGAAGCGCTGATTTCATCTTTTGATAACTGATACAAGAAACATCCGATAAAACCATCTCCTGCACCGGTAGTATCGACAGCCTTTGCTTCGATACCGGCAGAATACGCTGTATGGTACCTCGTATAGGCGCTTGCTCCATCCTTTCCGGCAGTGTAAATCAGCAGCTTTACACCGCACGCAAATATATACGCTAAATGCTCCTCTATAGCATCGCTTCCGAATAGAAAGGAGACTTCCTCATCACTGATTTTTAATATATCCGCATGGCGAATGTATGCATGAATTGTTTTTCTTAAATATTCATGATCCTCGAATAAAGGGAGGCGGACATTCGGATCAAAGGATATAAGTAATTTTTTCTTTTTGGCGAGCTCTATTGCACGATCATGAGCTTTTTTCATGGGAAAGTCACCCAGGGAAACCGAACAAAAATGCAGTCCATAACAATCCTCAAACCAGGCTTCCTCAATATCGTTCTCTGATAGGAGCATATCCGCACCCATATTCCGATAAAATGAAAATTCCCGATTTGCCTGTTCATCTAAAGCAACAAAGGCTAACGAGGTGTTAGCGGCACTCGTTTGCTTGATATAATCGGTATGGATGTGAAAGCGCTGCATTTCCTTGATGATTTTTTCACCAAATGCATCCTTGCCAAGCATGGTGATTATACTGCTTTCTCCTCCTAATGCTGTATAGGCTCCGCATACATTCAAAGGAGCTCCTCCCACCTTTGGGGCAAAGCTTTCTACATCCAGGATCCTTCCTGTATTGCCGGGAATCATATCAATCAATGCTTCTCCAATCGCTACTAATTTTTTCATAATATCTGAAATCCTCTCATGTTGTATGTTACATAATGCTTTATTTCCCTGCTTGCTACGTGTAGAGCTTGCTCATCGTCATAAAATCTTGCGGTCATTGTATACGCGCCTTCATTTATGAAAATTTCTAATACCGATTCATCAACGAAAATGGATATATGATGAAGCTCTATACCGTGGATGCATCTTTGCTGTCTTCGACAATTACATGCAGACAAATCCAGTGTGAATGTATGCTGCTTATATGTCATTGTGATCGCATTCAGCTGTAAAGAAAAATCAGAATTGACATCGCATTCAATATTACAGGACTTAGGAATTACAAAATCATGTGTATGTATCTGTTTATCTGTTCTTAAATCCAGTATTTCCTGAATCGGCTTTTGCAGGATACGCTTATCAAATGAAAGTGAACGCGGCATCGTCAAGGTCTGATTCCATGTATCAAAACGATCCACATACGCATTATCCGGCATCCCTATCCACGCGATCATGATGTTGCGCTCTTCATTGTAAAACGTTTGAGGGGCGTAGAAATCAAATCCATAATCAAGGGCTTCATAATCAATCAAATCCTGCTGACGCACTTTATAATAGCCGGTATCATATACGTTCTGCTTGTTATCGACGCGTTTCGCTAATCCCTGCGGACTGCATAGAAGGAATGCATCTTCCTGAAATTGAAGATAATCGGGACATTCGATCATGAAACCCATATCCTTTACCGGTACATAACGACTGAAATATGTCCATGATTCTAAATCATCGCTCACATACTCCAATACACAGCTCGTATCATTTTTTAATCTTGCGCCTAGAATCAAATGGTAGCGTCCAGCCTTCATAAACAGCTTTGGATCTCTGACATGCTTTGTACAATCCTGCGGAAAGTCAGTGTTGCGTAACAAACATTTCTTATTTTCAAATGTTATGCCGTCGTGACTTTCCATTCGCATCACATTATGCTCTCTTCCTTCATGAATGTAATCATAATCGCCTTCATATTTTACATTGCCGGTATAGAATACATACAGTATGTCATCCTTGATCACGGCACTTCCTGAATAAGCACCATCCCTATCATATTTGGAATCTGCGCATATAGCCAGAGCGTGGCGTGTATACGTTTGAAAATCCTTCGTTGAATAATGCCCCCAGGATTTATTGACACTTCCATCCATGCTGTTTTCGTCTGCCTGATAGAAAATGTGATAAGTCCCTTTGAAATAAACCAAACCGTTGGGATCATTCAGCCATCCCTTTCGCGGCATCAAATGATAGTTTAATTGCTTTTGCATCATGCTTCTACATACTTCCTTTGATAAATTCTGCCATCAGATTCCATGCATTTGCGGATTCCTCAGGCATATATTCATCGAACCATTCGTGTGTAAATCCATGACGGCAATTTGCAAATTCAACATACGTCACGTCACCGCCAGCCTTCTGCATTTTATCAGCATACGCCTTTTCTTCCTGCTTCAAAGAATCATATTCAGCACTCAAAATCAGGGTTTTCGGCAAATCGTGTAAGTCGGCAAGTAAGGGGGAAGCCAGTTCATCATCCAGCTCGTCAAGGCTGTTATAATACCAGTGTATATACTGCAGCATTCTATTTTCGGATATCGCTTTTGAAGAATCTGCAACCCTTCTGAAATCTGCATGCAGCTCTTGGCGCAATGGCGGATAATCTAAAATAGCTCCCTTGATTCCGATTTCCTTTCTGTCTCTGTCAAGCAGGGTTAAGCAAGCTGAAATATATCCTCCTGCGCTATGTCCCATCACAATCACATGCTCTTTATCAATACGATATTCATCGCAGTGCTTTAATATTTCAGCGATTGCTTCATAGCTGGAATATAAAGGCTTTGGATATTTGAATTCCGGAGCGACAGGATAATCTACATTGAAGATTGCACAGCCGGTTGCATCTGCCAATAAACGGCAGTATTTCCCATCCTGCTCATAGAATCCCAAAACGTTGCCTCCGCCATGGAAATTAAATACCGGTTTTAAAACCTGCTCGCCATCCCACTTCAGAGGGCGATATATAGACATATCCACATATCCTGCTGTTTTTGTTCTGACACAGACCTTTTCAAACACACCATTCAATTTTTCATGATACATCATATCTGCATATTTTATTTCTTTCTGCATGCGATATTCAAAAATCGTATAATCCTCTTTTTTCATATTACTCCTTTCCTATCCTGTTCATCCAATAATCTGCCAGAGAAATCCAGCTGTTTAAATGATCGTCAATCGTTTCCTGCGGCTGATGTGTCAATCTGTTTTCAAGAGCCTTTCCATGCTCTCCATGTCCAAATAGATGATATTCCGCAGGGATCCCATAGTCCAATAGCTTAGTAATAAATCGTGTGGAATTTCTTGCATCAATGACAGGATCATCTATGGAATGCCAAAGAAACATCGGTACCGTATCCTTTGATATATAGTTTAACAAATTCACCTTATCAAAATCCTCACGGGATGGAGTGTCGGATTGATAAAGTACATAATTCGTAATACCCTGCACTCTTTGCACAGCCTCCAGATGATGCTGTTCAAAAAATTCATCACTATTTGGAACCAGAAACGGATAGCCTAACACAATTCCGGTCACCTTTAACTCTTCTCCTTTGGGGATAAAGCTTAACTGCTCGACTATCTTTGCATCCTTCCATCGTACACCACAGGATGCACACACATGTCCGCCTGCTGAAAATCCCATTAGAAAAATTCGGTTTGCATCTATATGCCATTCATCCGCATGCTCTTTTACAAGGTGTAAGGTCTCCAGCATTTCTATAACCTGGAGCGGATAGAGCGCATGCTTCAAAATACCTCTTTCCGGATGTGAGCGATCTGAGCCTACAGAATAATGCAAAACAAATACCTGATAACCCATTTGCATGAATTGAATTGCGACCGGCTCACTTTCTTTTGTTGCATGAATGGCATAGGCACCACCCGGTGCCACGATAATCGCAGGTCGCTTTCTATATTCACGATAATTGATTTCCGAATTCATAATATACGTATCAAAATACGCGCCACTTGGCAAATGATATCTTGTATGTAACATACAGCACTCCTTTCTATCACCGGTCGGATGAGGAAGGCGCTCCTTCCTTCACCCTATAAGGTTATCGCTGAATATCTTTTTCGTTTTTATCAAAGCCGAAGAAATAAACGAAGAGAGCCGTTGATACAAAGGCAATCGCACATGCAATCATACCGTTGATTACATTGGCCTGAGAGCCTCCCAAAAAGCATAACGCTGCAAAGATGTTTGAGGACGGTACAAGGGTTGCGTCGATGACACCGGTTAAACCGGCATA
Organism: Clostridiaceae bacterium OM02-2AC; assembly: GCA_003481775.1. Lineage (GTDB taxonomy): Bacteria > Bacillota_I > Bacilli_A > Erysipelotrichales > Erysipelotrichaceae > Clostridium_AQ. Next base: position 25,179 of record QULU01000029.1, on the reverse strand, counting down.
GGCTCCACCTAAGAAACCACCCGCTAGCAGCCCGATAAAGGGCTTTTTATATTTCGTGCAAATACCGTAAATTGTCGGCTCTGATGTCCCCGCAACAATAGCGGTAATTCCATAAGATAATGCGAGCGCTTTTTGTTCTTTGTTTTTCAATCGGAAGAATGCACCGATACCTACCCCCATGATGGAGAAGCTGGAAACGGAAACGGCTACTGCGGCAAATCCATCGCTTCCATAGGTGGCAAAAATTTGGAATAGGGTTGTAAGCAATACCATATGCATACCGGTCATTACTAAAACAGGATATAATGCAGCAATCAAGCCGATGCCGATAAAGCCTGCAATTCCTTCCAGGGAGAACAGTGCATCTACTACATATTGTCCGATGAATGCTCCTGCCGGACCGAATACACATAAGGCGATGGGCAGCATGGCGGCAATTGTAAGGGCCGGTGCAAATACAGAACGAATTGCTCCAGGTACGATACGATCGAAGAATTTAGCTATATAAGACATAACCCAGTTTGATAAAATAATCGGTACGATGGAGCTTGCATAGCTTTGAACATTGCAAGGAATACCATATACGGTGAATGGTTTTCCTGCTAATCCGACAAATGTTGGATGAATGAAGATTGCCCCCATCAAAATTCCGAGAACCGGATTCAGATTGAATTTTTTTGCACTGGTATATCCGATGATTACCGGGAAGAAATAAAATGCGGCATCTCCTACAAAGGTGAATAATGTGTAGATATCATTTCCTTCACCGATGACATTCAGCAGCTCAGGACCCAAAATAGCCGTTAGCATTTTAAAGAATGCAGAAGCGACAATGGCTGGAATTGCAGGCCCCATGCTTCCGGAAATAGCATCTAAAATTCCATTTCCAATAGATTTCAATGTGATTTTTTCTTTTACAGCAGGAACGGGCTCTCTGTCTGTGTTTTCAAAATCACCTAGCTCACACAGCTCTTTATATACATCCTTAACTTCCGGACCAATTACAACCTGCACCTGTCCACCGGCTTTTACGATACCTAAAACGCCTTGAATCGTTTCTATCTTTTCATAGTCCGGTATACTTTCATCCTTTAAATTAAAGCGAAGGCGTGTTTGACAATGCAATACCTTAGCAATGTTTTGCTTTCCGCCGATTTCTTCCAAAACGCTCTTTGCAATTTCTAAAGCTTTATCTTTTTTCATACTATGTTATCCTCTCTGATTTTCTATAAAATAAAAACCTTCACACAATAAACATCAGGCAATGTTTATATTGTGCAAAGGTTATGCCGAATCATTCGTTACACCCTCATGGGAACACAATCGATTTACATGGAGAATTAAATATAATAATTCCTCATCCTCAATACTCCAACTAAATTTATGAAATATTGATGCTTTGATTAGCAGTACACAAGCAAATGTTTCCGGGTATTCTTTTTTCAATACTTCAAACAATTTCCTGTTGGTGCTGCTGATTTCACTATATTGGCTTTTTCTTCTGAATAGATATTGCATATGTGATGCAAATCTAGAATAATTAAATGAATTTGTATCTATTGAAACCTTCATCTGCGCTTCGATAATCCTCACAATTTCTTGAATAAACTCAGATTTCAGTGTGATTTGATTATTTGAGCTATAGGTTTCTTCAGAATTGATGATATTCATGGCAATCGCATATATTTCCGATTCCGGCAATGCTGCCTTTAGATTTTTCTGTAACAGATTCAATGTATACCTTGCAATTTTTACTTCCACCGGATACAAATCTCTCAATTCGTTTGCGATTGGCGTCGCAAATATCATGCCCTTTTTCAACCGTACAAGGGCAAAATTCAAATGATCTGCCAGTGTAAATACAGCATTTTGCTTTAAAGGAACACTCAGCATTGTAATCGCCAAATCAATAACATCCGCAGAAATCTTAAAGATTCCCGAATCAATGTCCTCAAATAAGCTTATGTATTCAGAATCCACGTTATAAAACGTACGGTCAATCTTACTCAAATCATCCAATACATACGGACATTTCGGAAATCCAATGCCCAATCCGATCGCAATCAATTCTCTGCCGCTATGATCCTTACAGATGGCTGCGTTGTTCCCCAGCTTTTTTATGACCTCCATATGCTTTACTTCTTTTCCAGAGATATGACTGGATCCGTGTTTACAGTAACAGCATCCCCCTTGTGGATCGTAATATGAAATTCATCTGCATTCGTGATAATCATAGGCGTATCGATTTTATATCCCTGCTTGCGGATTGCTTCGATATCAGCCTCCATGATCAAATCGCCCTTTTTTACTTTTTTTCCTGCTTCGATTTTTTGATGGAAACAGCTTCCTTCTAATTGGACAGTATCGATTCCAAAATGAATTAGTATTTCAGCACCGTTTTCTGCCTTTATTCCAATCGCATGCTTTGTGGGAAATACCGTCATCAATTCACCATCGCATGGCGAACAGATGTTTCCATCCTCAGAAATGAAAGCCACACCAGGTCCCATCATTTCAGACGCAAAAACCTTATCCGGAACTTCACCTAAGCTCATCATTTTTCCATTGATCGGTGAAGCCAGTTCCACTATTTTGCTTTTCTTTTTCAATCCGAACATAATCGCTCCTAATCTAGAAAGCAAACATTATCTTGCTTCCTTCATTCCCTGCGTAGTACTATGCACAAATCTCTGGTTAAGCCTCAGACGAGTTACTCTCATCGATTTCTCCAGAATTATCCCACGATTTCGTAGTGCTGTCAAGCGCCGTGTGCGAAGGTATGAATTTTATGTTCAAATTATGGATGTGCCTGAAAAGCTGTAAAATAAAGGGATGGACCTCCTGTCAATGCTGTGGTTTACGGTTCATATTCTCAGCATCCATCCCGTTAAGCAAAATCCATACAGCGATAAGAAATCGTATTCTATATAATAAAGGCCTGTTCTGCTTTTACATATCTTAGTGGAAAGCTGACCTTCTAATATTCTGGAAGATTAGTGGCAAATTTACGGTGCGTTGGCGCTTTCCTGTAATTCGTCTGAAAAAGGCAAGGACCAGGCAGGTGAGGCGTGTGATATCCCGAAGCACCACCTGTTCATATCCCATTTGATCATTCGCACAGGAACTAAGACACTCCAATATATATGATATACGGTATATATGATATACGGTCTTTCTATGGGGGATAGCCAGCTCATGCAGGGAAGGCAGATGAGCTTCAGGATTTGAATTATCCCTTATCAAAATATTTTTTCCGGCATAAGGAAAGAACACGATGCAAAACGAAAGAATAGAGTTGTGTAGGATGATTTCGTCTTATTCTTCCATCGCTGATGCAATCCTTTTTCATAATTCCATGTAAGGAAAGCTACCGGTGGTTATGATTCACAGCGCTTTGAAAATAGAGAAGGATCAGCATATGAGAGTAAATGAAAATATAGGACCTGTTCCATGGGCTCCATATTCTAATAGTTCATAGATAAATCACATATGTAGGAATTGGCTGTGAGTCGAAACCTATAGGTTAAAAACTTTTTTGATTTTTTTAAAATAATCTATTGACAAAACCATAGAAAACAAGTAGAATAATGTCGTTGCCGCTGAGAGATTGGGGTATAGCCAAGCGGTAAGGCACCAGACTCTGAATCTGGCATTTCCTTGGTTCGAATCCAAGTACCCCAGCCAATAAAAAACGAGAGTCGCTTCGGCGACTTTTTTGTTTATCACGGGGAAGCACCCTGCATTTAGTTGGGAAATGCCAAGCTGCTGCTACATATAGAAACATAAAATGGAAAGGAAGGCCCGTATGAAAAAAGTAAGAACAAGATTTGCACCAAGTCCTACCGGGTATATGCACATCGGAAATCTGAGAACGGCATTGTTTGAATATCTGATCGCCAAGCATGAGGACGGAGATTTTATTCTGCGTATCGAGGATACCGATCAGGAACGCTACGTGGAAGGCGCTGTCGAAATCATATACGATACGATGAAGGAAGTCGGTCTGCATCATGATGAAGGACCGGATATCGGAGGAGAGTTCGGACCGTATGTACAGTCTGAGCGTTTGCCGATGTATAAGGAATATGCCGATCAGCTGGTTGATCTGGGAGGCGCACATTACTGCTTCTGCGGTGAGGAAGAAATAGAAAAACAGAGAAAAGAGGCGGAAAGCCTGGGAATCTCTTTCAAATATGATGATCCATGCAAGCATGTATCGGTGGAAGAGGCAAGAGAGCGTATTGCCAAAGGGGAAAAATATGTTGTACGTCAGACGATTCGTCACGATGGAGAAACATATTTCGATGATGAGGTATATGGCCGCATTGAGGTGGATAACAGCATACTGGATGAATCCGTACTGCTGAAAAGCGATGGCTACCCGACCTATAATTTTGCGAATATTGTGGATGATCACCAGATGGGCATCACCCATGTTGTGCGTGGAAACGAGTATCTGTCCTCCACACCGAAATATAATCTTGTTTACCAGTCCTTTGGCTGGGACATTCCCACCTATGTGCATGTTCCACCGGTCATGAAGGATGAACAGCACAAGCTGAGTAAGCGAAACGGGGATGCCAGCTTTCAGGACCTTGTGAAAAAGGGGTATCTTCCGGAAGCGATTCTGAATTACATCGCTCTGCTTGGATGGTCACCGGAAACAGAGCAGGAAATTTTTTCACTGGATGAGCTGATCAAGGTATTCGATATCAAGCGTATTTCCAAATCACCGGCGATTTTTGATATCGACAAGCTGACATGGATGAACGGTATGTATCTGCGTGCGATGAGCACGGAAAAATTTTGTGAGCTGGCGAAGCCGTATATCGAGGAATCGGTGCACAGACCAGTGGATATCATGGCGGTTGCACGCATTCTGCAGCCAAGATGTGATATTCTGACCTCTATCCCGGAGAGTCTGGATTTCATTGACGAGCTGCCGGACTATGACAATGCCATGTACATTCATAAAAAAATGAAGACAACCTATGAAATTGCATTAAAGGCATTGCAGGCTGCGCAGAGTGCTCTGTCTGCACTGAATGACTGGTCAAGTGAAGAGAACCTGCATGAGCTGCTGTTATCTTTACCTAAACAGATGGAAATGAAAAACGGACAGATTTTATGGCCGGTACGTACAGCCATCACCGGAAAGCAGTTTACTCCGGGGGGAGCCATTGAAATCGCTCATATCCTCGGAAAAGAGGAAACCCTACAGCGTATTGCAAAGGGCATCGAAAAGCTGGAGGCTGAGCTTGCCTGATTTACATAGAAATGCTATAGAAAAGCGGACAACTGCTGATGAAGTATCACGCAGAGCCCGCTTTTTTTATGCATGTGTGAAGGAAGGGAAAACAAAATTTGAAATACTGAAGTAATTGTACAAGGGGAATGCACATGGGAATTCAGGAGCTACATATATTCCAGAAAAATCTGTGTGATTGTGGCGATTTCAGCTTTGGATATACTGATGTTGAAAATATTGTTCAATTCATTCAGCTCCAGACTGATCGTATTGTACACATCGGCATGGGAATTGATAATCTCCCGTGTTTTTTTATTTGGCAGGGGGTCGTTGCGGATGGCACGCTCAATGACGAATGCCCCATGTATGATGAAGCGAATGGTGATTTCATCGCTATAGCTAAGCTTCAGCTTTTTCAAAATATTCAATAGAACGATCATCAAAGAAGAGGAGGCCTTGTTCGCGTCCAGAAATACCAGCGACTGCTGGAGTATCTGGCGGGAAATACGGTCAATCAGCGTGCGCGAGTTCTCACTGAGCGATGCGGCAGGAAAGCTTGGAGTCTGCGGCTGATTGTATTCCTCCATATGCGCATGCTTCCGTGCGGATATCGTATTGAGAATGAGGGGAAGGGAAATGGGGGCAAAGCTTTGCACATCGATATGCAGACGGCTGCTGATCTGTTCGCCAATCTCTGTTAAAGGCGCAATATCGCTGAACAGCAAAAGGGTTTCGTGGTTGTCGATCTGCTGGATGCGATTGCATACATGTTCCAGAAAGAAGTGGAATTCCTTTCTTCTCCAGGCCTCGGAATAATCGATGGAATGACAGTTATCATACAAATTGGCGGAGCGTATGTATTTTTCATAATTTGCGGCGATATCTTCCCCATGACAGAGAAACAGTAGCGGGGTTTTTGCCTCCAGCCTCTGCATGGCCAGCTGCAGGTAGGTGCTGATCAAAATGCGCTCATCCTGCGGCAGTATGACCTCCAGCTTGGATTGGATGATCTGTGCAATATCATCCGTGATAGCATCGGTGCGCTTTGTCCCAAGACCATGCGACGGTGTAAAGCTGCAGGTGTAAGTATCGTTCTTCAATTCCGTTATGAGATTTTGCAGGTATTCAAATAATACAAAAATCATCGTCTCCTTCTGCCTGAGCGGCGTGGATGCCAGCAGCGGAAACATCAGATCGTAAAGCTCTTTGACAAATATGGAGCGAATCGTATTGATTTCTATTTTCTCTGTTTTTTTCAGCATGGCGTTACAGATGGAAACGATCTGCTCATCATCATGGCAATCAATCAGCTGCTGCTCATTCAAAAGCGCATGCTGCAGGGTCGTAAAGAACCGGCAGGAGGTCTGTGGTATGAAGTAAAGCACATCGCCATCAAACAGATCGAGGATGCTGTGCAGCTGTGCAAAGCGGGAGGAAACATCCCGTATGCTGTTCAGCATGTCGTCGGACAGATGCTCAAAGGTGACATCGATGATGTTTGCTCTGCGCTGGATAAAGCTGTAGTGTGCGCGAATGATGGAACGGCGCAGCTCCTGCAGGAAGCTGTGTGTGGTATATGCTTTGTCAGCAAGTGCCATACAGGTGATCACATTTTTATGCAGACAGATGGTTTGATTCAGGATGTCGGACTGCCATTGTATTTCGGCAAAAATAATTTCCAGACGTTCCTTCAGTGTGCGTTGCTCATAGCAGGGAAACACCATCGGATAGTCGATGAGTCCTTGCAGGGCTGCGCTATCCTGCTTTTCCATATCGTGAAACAGATAACAGATTTTCCAGCTGCTATGTAAGGCGGCGTGCTGTTTCTGTAATTTTTGCTGTACCTGCTTGATCATGCGCATATCACTGCATTGGACATCCAGAATGAGGAAGGCGGGGGTATCGGGATGAATATTAAAAATCTGATGCTGTACATCCGTCGCATCCTCCAGCTCCTGCTCCAGAATTTGTGTATGCTTGCCAAGCAGCTGAAGCTCCTTTGCCTTTTCGATAAAAAAATTCAGAAAATGGTGCTTGCCTTCTCCATAGGGCGCACAAAGTGCCATGCTTTGCAGGGCTTGGGGATACATGAGAATCGCCAGCAGCTCCTGATACAGAGGATGCAGGGATTCATTTGCGTGTATACCGGTATAGGTAAGCTTGTGCCTGCTGCTATCCTCACGCACGCGCACGGGCTTATCCTGATGCAGATACTCCTGTATATCTCTTCCTACCGGCAGTGTATAAGGAACCGGCTCTGTCGAAAAGGAATGTATGACACCGGCATCCAGATACAGGGTGGGACGTCCCTGCAGCTTGATGAGCCGGTTTTCACGGTGCAGCTGATTAAGGACGCGGGAAACGTTGGTTCGATCTATCTTCAGAATCAGTGCGATGTCATGCGCATTGCAGCTGCTGAAATCATAGGTGTGTGCGGTAATACCGTTTGCCGTATAGCTGGCAACAAGATTTTGAATATCCTTTGTACGAGGTGCTTTTTTCATAACTTCCTCCACTTTTTGGTGCTGAAATCCCAAGCTGCGGGATGCACGCTTATTGTCTGTTTGCACACTTATTATAGCACGGATATGATTTGTGTGGAGATGGAAAGCACACATATGCAGATATCGTTAAAAATTGCAGATACTGGAAAATATCACCTTCTTTTCTTGTCTTTTGAATGACACGAATGTAAAAAATACTGTGCTTTTACGTTATTTGACGGAAGGTTTTTGAGCGTTTATAGTATGTGTGTAAACAGTCAGTAGCTACTAGGTTTTCAAAAAACATGAGAGGAGAAAACACATGGAAATTAACTTTTTACAGGCAGCGCTTATCGGGATTTTGTATTATATGACGCTGTGTTCACCGCCCTGGCTTACCGGAATCGTACACGTATCCATTCGCCAGCCGCTTGTATCCGGCACCATCGTCGGCTTGATTCTGGGGGATCCGCAAAACGGTCTGATTATCGGTGCAACGATCAATACCGTAGTCCTTGGGTTCCTGAATGTCGGAGGTGCGATACCAAGTGATCCCGGCATTGCAGGGGTTGTTGGAACATCGCTTGCGATAGCGACAGGTGCCACTCCACAGGTCGCCGTTACGATTGCTGTATCCTTTGGTCTTGTCGGTACCATCGTCTGGAATCTGCGAAGCACCATCAACTCCGTATTCGTACACATGGTGGACAGTGCTGCTGCACAGGGAGATATGAAAAAGATTTACTTTGTACAATTCGTACTCGCACAGATAGCAACCTTCTGTATCTCAGCCGTACCGGTCTTTGGCATTCTGTATTTCGGAACCGATGTGGCAACACAGGTGCTGGATGCCTTAAAGGGAACTCCGATGCAGATTCTTACAGTAATCGGACAGATACTGCCGGCTATGGGGATTGCGATCATTCTGCGTCTGCTGTCCAACCGCCCAAATATTATTCAGCTGTTCATGCTGGGCTTCGTGCTGTCTATTTACGGCAATGTGCCGATGATTGTCATCGCCGTTGTAGCCTTTATTATCGCATCCCTGTATGCTGATCTCAAATTCAACAGAGCAAAGGAAGAGGTGTAACGTATGGAACAACAGGTAACAGATACCAGAATGCAGACAGAGAAAAAGCTGACAAAAACCGATTTGAATAAATGCTTTCTTCTCTGGCATCTGCTCGGAGAAGCAACCCTGAGCTATGAGCGTCTGCAGGCTCCTGGTGTGCTGGGCTGTCTGGGTCCGGTGTTGAAAAGGCTGTATGGAGATGATAAGGAAGAATTCGTGAATGCATGTCAGCGGCATATGGAATTCTTCAATACGGCCGGATATTACGGCGGCTCTATCATTATGGGGCTGGTATGCTCTTTGGAGGAGGAGCGTGCAAACGGACTGCCGATTGAAGGAGAGGACATCAGTGCAATCAAAACCGGACTGATGGGACCTCTTGCGGGTGTGTTTGATGCCCTGCGGCAGGGGACCGCAATCCCTATTGTTGCCTCCATCGCCATCGGTATGGGAATGGATGGCAACTTCTTCGGTCCGATCTTCTACATGCTTGTAACCGTATTTTATGTCATGGTGCCATGCTACTGGATGTTTCAGACCTCCTATAAAAAAGGAAAGGAAGCTGTCAACGGTTTGTTTGCGAGCGGTAAGCTGGAGCGCTTTATGACGCTGGCTACAGCGGTCGGTGCCATTACGCTGGGAGGACTTGCGGCTACGACCGTTACCGTTACCTCCTCTACGATTTTGCATCTGGGAAGCTCGGACATGGTTCTGCAGGAAACCATCTTTGATGCGATATTCAAGGGCTTGCTGCCAATCGGCTTTGTCTTTCTCTCTTACTTCCTGCTGCAGAAAAAGCTGTCAACATCAAAAATCATACTGATTCTGATCGCCATCGCCATTGTCGGTGTGCTGATTGGTTTCTTCTAAGAAAGGAGGAAGGACTATATGGAAACAAGCAGAGCCATGCTTGAGGAGCATAAGCTGATCGTGATTTGCCGGGGTGTCTATGGTGACACCCTCTGCAAAACGATGGAAGCATTATACAAGGGCGGTATCCGTCTGGCAGAGGTAACCTTTGATCAAAAAAGCAAAGATTATACGGAAACACTGGATGCGATCACCATGCTGGAAAAGCACTTCCGGGGCCGTATGGCAATCGGTGCAGGGACGGTTATCAACACCGAGCAGGTGGAACTGGCGCATCAGGCAGGGGCTGCCTACATCATTTCGCCGAATGTAAAGGAAGCGGTTATTCGCAAGACGAAGGAGCTGGGCATGCTGTCTATACCGGGAGCGCTGAGTCCCACCGAGGTATTAAATGCGCATGAATACGGGGCAGATTATGTCAAGCTGTTTCCGGCTGCCAGAATGGGGGCCTCTTATATCAGGGATTTGATGGGACCGATTTCTCATGTGAAATTCATTGCGACAGCCGGGATCACAGAAGAAAACATTGCAGAATTCGCATCGATCGGCTGCACCGGCTATGGAATCAGCGGACGCTTACTGGATAAGCAGGTGATTCAGGAGGGCCGCTTTGAGGAATTGCAGCATCGCGCCGAGGCATTTATCGCCTGTCTACAGAAGAAAGAGGAATAATCGTATGAAAAATATTGTATATGCACGTGTCGATGATCGCCTGGTACACGGGCAGGTCATGACAGCCTGGGTATTGCATACCAAAGCCAGCAAGGTGATTATTGTGGATGATAAGGCCGCAAAGGATTCTTTTATGAAAATGATCATGAAATCCGCAATGCCGAGCAGTCTGGAACTGGAGGTGCTTTCCGTAAGCAGTGCTATCTCCTATCTGAAGGAAGCAGGCAGTGAGGATGAACGTATCTTCCTGCTTGCGAAAACGCCGATGGTCTTTCTGGATCTGCATGATGCCGGTGTTTCCATACAGGAAGTGGGCATCGGTGGAATCGGTGCCAGAGCAGACAGACGGAAGCTGTATCGCAACATTGCGGTAAATGAGGAAGAAATGAAAAGCATCAAGGCTATGCAGAGCAAGGGCATGGACGTCTATATTCGAGTCGTACCGGATGATAAACGAATCGAAATCAAAGACGCAGTGTAGGGGAGGGCACGTCGTATGATAGGACTGGTACTCGCCACACATGGGCCTTTGGCAGAAGCCTTTGTCAGCAGCGGAAAGCTGATTGTCGGAAATATCGGAAATGTTGCACATCTGGGGCTGTTTCACGGGGACAGCATCGAACAGTTTGAACAAAAGGTCTATCAGGCAATCGAGCAGGCAGATGAAGGAGACGGTGTGATCGTTTTGACAGATTTACTGGGGGGCTCCCCCTGCAATGTCACAGCAAAAGCAATCGGAAGACTCTATAAGGAAAAAAAGCTGGAATGCTTTTACGGTATTAACCTTCCCATATTTCTGGAGGCTGTGACCTCACGCAGGTTCATGGATTTCGATCAGCTGAAGGAGCACATGGATGAGGTGTTCCGGGATACCTATGGAATGCTGAGTGGGAAAATATGCTATGCAGCATGCAAGGAATAGAAAGAAGGATATCAGGATGAATAGTACAGAAAAAAAAGGAATCGGGGAACGATATTTATGGAAGGGAGTCATGGTGGATGAGCAGGATATCCATATCTCTCTTCAGGATCGCGGCTATGTCTTTGGAGACGGTTTATATGAGGTTGTACGCGTATACAATGGAAAGCTGTTTGGTCTAAAGCGGCATCTTGACCGTCTGTTTCAGGGAGCGGAAATCGTGAAGTTCAATCTGCATTATACAAAAGAGGAATTCCAAAGCTTCTTCCAACAGCTGGTCGAAGAAAATGCTTTGCACAGCGGCTATGTGTACATGCAGCTGACAAGAGGGGATGACGGTGTCAGAAATCATCTGTTTCCTGCGTGCAGGGAGCAGATGCCGGTGCTGTCCGGCTTTGCGGTACACACTCCGCGCAATGTGGAAAAAATCAAAGCGGGAACAACGGCAATCAGTGTAGAGGATATCCGCTGGAAATACTGTCATGTGAAAACATTGAATCTGATTCCAATCTGCATGGCGCGCTATGAGGCGAAGAAACGGGGGGCAGCCAAGGCGATTCTGGTCAAGGACGGCATTGTCACAGAGGAAAAATCCGGCTCTATATTGATTGTTCAGAATGGCTGTATTCTGACACATGTTGAAAATGAGGATATTCTGCCCAGCACAACGAAGAAGATACTGGAAGCACTGAGTGAGCAGGAACAGATTCCCTTTCGCGAAGACACCTTTACGCTGGAGGAGCTGTACGCTGCGGATGAGGTTATCGTTGCAGATACAAATACGGAATGCTGCGCCGTCTTACAGGTGGATGGACATTTGATCGGCGATGGAAACCCCGGGCCGATTTTGAAAAAGCTGCAGAAAGCATATGAGGCCGCCATCATTGCGGAGTGCGGCAGAGCTGAATAGCTATGGATGAGAAGATTCACTGTCGAACCTATGCAGAAATCCATACGGAGCGCATGCGGGAAAACGTGATACAGCTGAAGCGTCGTCTTACAGCGGGAACGAGATTTATGGCGGTCGTAAAAGGGAATGCGTACGGTCATGGAATCGAGCCGTGTGTGCAGGCGATTGACGATTTGTGTGACTGGTATGGGACAGCAACCATGCAGGAGGCTCTGCGTGTGCGGAGGGCAGCAGGCAAAAAGCCGATTCTTGTATTTGGCTATGTGTCGGATGAGGAGATATTGCTGGCGGCAGAGAACAAAATTACCCTCAGTGCTTATTCAGCCTCCTCACTGGCCCATATGTCTGCACGCTGTGTCAGCATGAAGGTACAGGTATCCGTGCATTTGAAGCTGGATACCGGCTTTCACCGTATGGGGATGGATTGCTGCAAGGATATACCGTGCTGCGTAAAACAGCTGCTTCCTTTGTTTTCCCTGCCAAACATAAACATAACGGGGATGTATACCCATTTGGTATACGGCGCTGGAAGCAATACAAAGGAGCAGGCGTTTACTGATGTGCAGCGGCAGCGTTTTCAAGACTGCATCAGGGCCTTGCAGGAGCAGGGAGTGGACACGGGAATCTGTCATATCTGCAACAGCAAGGCAGCGGTTCATGCTCCTGAGCTGCATATGGATATGGTGCGTGTCGGTGCATACATCTTCGGTCTTGCCGCTACATCCGAGCAGCAGTCTATTCCATTGCAGGAAGCACTTGTCTGGAAAGCGAGAATCGTGCTTCTGCGTGATATCGGAATAGGAGAAGGGGTTGGCTACGGGCATGACTTTATCGCAAAGCGACCGGTCAGAATCGCCGTGCTGGCAGCAGGCTTTGCGGATGGATACCGGCGCTGCATTGCACAATCCCCGCAAGGCTATGTTTCCATTCATGGCCAAAAGGCTTTGCTGATCGGAAAGGTATGCATGGATATGTTTATGGTTGATGTAAGCGATATTGAAGGGGTACAGGTCGGAGAATATGCACTGTTAAGCGGTGATGATGGAACCAATGCTGTCAGCAGCTATCTGCTTGGCAAAATCATACAGGGGACTGCGGGAGAAATTGCGGTGGGAATCACCGATCGCGTACAGCGCTATATCATATGAAAGCAACGCAATCCTGGCTGTACTGTATTGGCGGAGCGCTGTTGTTTTCCCTCTCCATGAATCTCTTTCTGGTTCCGCTGCACATATACAGTGCCGGCTTTTTAGGGATTGCCCAGCTGCTCAGGGACTTCCTGATGCACTGTTTGCCCTATCAGCTTCCCTTTGATATCGCAGGTATTCTGAATCTGATACTGAATATCTTCATGATCATGCTCGCCGCAAAGGTGCTGGCTCAAGAATTTGCGGTGCATACCGCTGTTGTCATACTGTTTGAATCGCTGTTTCTGTCGGTGATACCGGTGCCAAAAACACCTTTGGTGGAGGATGTCTTTATCTCTGTATTGCTTGGCTCCGTTCTTTGCGCATATGGAACCAGACTGTTCTTCAAGGGACGCGGGAGCGGTGGAGGGATTGATATCATCGGTCTGTATCTGACGAAAACGGGAAAGGGAAGCGTCGGCAGTGTTTATCTGCTTGTCAACACGGCAATCTATCTCATCTGTTTTCTCATCTATGACAGTCAGGTTGCCTTGTATTCCATCGTACACAGCTGTATTCTGTCCTTCGTGCTGGATCGGATTCACGAGGATAATGCAGAATCAGCTGCCTTGATAATCACAGAGAATCCGAAATTGAAGCAGCAGCTGATCCTGGATGTGGGGCGCGGTGTTACGGTATGGGATGGCGCAGGCGGCTACAGCGGACGCAGGAAGGAGGTCATGATGGTGGCAATCACCAGAGGACAATACAGTCATTTGAAAAGACAGATACAAAATTGTGATGAACAGGCCTTTGTGATCTTCTTCGACCATGTGCGGGTAAGCGGATATTTTCCAAAGCTGCTCAAGGAAGGCGGAAAGAACAGGTGAAGCTGATGCAAATAGAAAAGGAAAGGGTAATCAGCTGTCGGGGAATTGTGAAAAAGCTGAATACCTATATCAAAGCGGATAAGCTTCTGATTCTTTATGAAGCAGGTGTGCAGGCCGCAATAAGAAAGGAGATTGCAGCGCAATTTCCAAAGGCTGCGGAATTTGTTGTTTCCGATACGGCGCCGATCAAGACCTTCGATAATCTGGAGGTGGTCGTTCGATTTCTTTATCACAGCGGCTGTCAAAAAGACAGTGTGTTGCTGGTAGTAGGAAATCGGCAAGTAAAGGAGCTGGGCGGCTTTATAGCAGCCAGCTACTATTGTGGAATAGCCTATCTATATGTGCCGCTCACCAGGGAAGCCTCCTTATATGATACAAGCGATAGCTGTGGTGTGGATTTGATGGGAATGCCGGATGTATTGCAAAGCTGCTATGCGCCTTGTATGGTGTTTCGGGATGAAGCTGTTTTTGAGCTTTCGTACCACGATGTGTAATGTTGCCTTACGACTTCTTGTCGGAGGCTTTTTTTTGTAAAACACGACATAAATACAACAATTTATGTTTACGTCGGGATTTGCGGACAGAAATTTCAGAAACCTTATAAATAAGGGCTTTGTGAGCATTTTATATGCTGAAATCTATGATAGAATAACAGTGAACAGTACAGCAGTGCAAGCAGGAGTGGATACGATATGAAACAAAAACTGTCATGGATTCTGGAAGCCCTTTTTCTCATACTCCTATTGGGGATAACGGTTTTGATATATGCCCCAGAGCAGAGTGAACATATTCTGCATATCCGTATGGTACAGGTCACGGGTAAAAATAAGGAAAAAGCAATCGAACAGGATTCTCTTATCTTTGTAAAGACCTTCCAAGAAAATGAGGAGCCGAGAAACAACACGCTGATCAGCTTTCGGGCTGAGCGCTTTGGTGAATCTGTAATACTCACACACATGTTTGTGAAAAGTGAGGTGCGGAATCAGGAAACCTTTTACATTACACAGGCACCGGAGAGCAGCTATTATGATACATATGAAACAAGGCATGAGGATTTAATCGGCGCCTATCTGTTTCATATGAAATATATGGGACGGGTGTATGAATTTCTACAGAGCGGTATGGGGAAAGTCATCTATGGGGCTGTGATGGGATTTTTGCTGGTAAGCTCCTTATTTCTGTTGGTGAAATCCCAGCGGCGCGATCGTAAGCGAAGGAAAGCGTTGGCTGTATCACAAAAGCCCTCACAGGAAGGTGAGCATCGTGAGCCTGTGACAACAGAGCCCGCATTACCCGCTGCGGCTGCGGATATGGATATACAGGTCAATCAGCTGGAACAGGAGATTCTGGAAAACATCAATGCAGGGAGTGTGAAAAAGCACAGCATACCGTCTTATCGCATTGCCGGTATACGAAAGGCACTGGCGGATGACAGCGATGCGGATGACGATGAGGATTTACAGGAAATCCACATTACGCAGCCTAGTGAATCCACCCCACAGACAGGGCATGAGGATCATACGGAGCTGCTTGATCAGCTGCTGGAGGAAGAAGCCGGGCATGAGCAGCAGATCATAGAAGCTGCAGCACATGCGAAAAAAGCGTATATTACGAGCGATGTTGAGGAAACGCCGCCAGAAATGCAAATGAGTCAGGAAGCAACCTTGCACAGCGATTATGAAGAAGAGGTGCAGCCTTCATTAGCAACAAAACAGGCTATGAAAAAAATCGCGGGTGCGCAACGATGTGCAGAGGATACGGCGGATGAGCTCGTGAAAGCGAAGGCAGATGTTTCCGTGGTGCGGCAGTCTGCACAAAGCCATCCGGTCTATGATACACCGCGTCATGCAGTTCCACAGGTTGTTGTTTATCCACAGGATACGCCAGAGGATATAGCGGGACTTTATAATTCCAATGCCTCAAAATTTGAAAAGAAAATCCCTTGTGTGGAGCAGTTGCATATACAGGCAGTCGGTGTGCTGGAGCCGATGATAAACAGTATTCAAGAGTCTGCACGCGAACAGCAGCCGCTCCAACCCGCACTGCCAAAAGAAAAGGAAGTGACTGTGCATACAGCGCCGGAGCCAGTAGCTCATAGCACAGAGACAATCCCAAATCCAAAGACCTTTGAAAAGGCAGAGGTGCAAGCAGAGAAGGCTGCGCCAGAAGACAAGGCACTCACTCCTGCTCATGATGCGGAAGATGGCCCGGATTCTGACTTGCTGGAAGAGGTGCGCCGCGAGGTGCAGGAGCTGCTGCACGGGACACAAGCTTCCAAGGAGACACAGAAGTCTCAGGAATACCCGGATTTCAATAGGAAATATGCAGTGAAAGAGAAGACAGGGGAAGAAACGACGGAAAAGGAAAGCAATACCAAGCAGGAAGCGATACAGCCTGTCGATCAGGCAGACACAGCAGAGAAAAATGAAGCAAAGGAGGAAGCGGGCATTGTATTAAAGGACCTGGACTTTGATTGCAGTAAACGATTTGCCACCCTGCATGGCAGCGTAAGCAACCATCTGTCTGTCCCGGTGCGCTACATCAAAGCAGAGATAGAATTGTATGATGATTTTCGCAATGTGATAAAAAGCATGAAGTGGTATCTTTGCGGCAGAGAATTCTTACAGCCTCAGGAAACAAGAGAGTTCACCTATACGGCTTATGAAATATACGGCGTTTATGATTACCACATTCGCATATTGAGCTGTAAGCAGAAGTGATAAAATTGCGCAAAATGCGTGCGTTCCTTCCGGTATGGAGTATAATATTCAGGAAGGATGTGGTGATATGGATAAACAGGTATTCAAAGAACGGGTTGCACATTTTGTGAGCCAGAGAGTCCGTGATGAAGGGACGATAAATGCAATGATGGATATGGAGCTGGTTGCGGCAGATTATGAGTCAAAAACAGTTGTGCTCAGTTTTCCGGTCAAGGACTGGCAGATGAATCCTGCCGGCAATCTGCATGGAGGTATGATTGCGACAGCGCTGGATATTACGATGGGATGTGTTTCCTATGTGATTCAGGATGTGGTATTTACCCCAACCATACAAATGGCTGTAAATTATGTTGGCGGTGTGAGCAGCGGCGATACGCTGATCGTGGAAGGTATCTGTGATCATGATGGAAGCAGGATGTCACAAACCAGAGCGATTGCCCGATCAAAAAACAGCGGCAAAGTCGTTGCAACTGCGAATGGCTCCTATATAATGAATACCAAATAATAATATTACAGAAAAAGGCAGAATCTGTGTGGGAAGGGTTCTGTCTTTTATGATATGATATATACATAACATATATCTTTACAATTAGGGAGAGCAAAGAATGAAGAAACAGCAATTACGCTACTTTGTCGAAGTGGTCGACAGCGGAAGTATCAACAAGGCATCGGAGAAGCTGTATGTGAGTCAGCCGAGTCTGAGTAGAAGCATACAGTCACTGGAAGAGGAGATGGGGAAGGAGCTGATCATCCGCAGCAATCACGGGGTTACACTGACTCCAACCGGAAGACTGATGTATTATTATGCACAGTCTATTCTTTCGCAGTTTCAGGTGCTGGAGCGTTTAAAGGATGTCAGTGAGGAAAAGCTGTACAGCAAGCTGACGGTATCTGTGGATTCTGTGTTTCTGCGAGATGATTTGATACTGCAGTTTTATAAGCACATGAAATCTGCCGCTACAGAAATTCATATGATAGAAACAACGGCAGAGCAGGTGCTGGCCAATGTCAGTGAAATGAAGTCGGAAATCGGAATCACGATTTTAAATGATTATCAGCTGAGCATCTTTCGTAAAATGGCGGATGCGAAGGAAATTGAATTGAATATTCTTGGTAAGGGTCCGCTGTATGTTCATATCAACGAGAAAAATCTGGAGGAACTGGTGGAGGAGAAGGATGCAAGAGATTTTCTGGATTTCACGCTGATTCATCTGCCATATGATTTTTTCTCAAATCTGAATATGTCATTAACGATGGATGGCGTGCAGCTGACAAGCTTCAAAAAAACAATCACGATGAGCAACTACCATGCGATTATCAATATGCTAAATCATACGGATGCCTTTATGCTGGGGAATAAATGGCAGATTGAGGAGCTAAAGCATTCACATATCCACAGCATGCGGATCAGAAACTGTGATATTCAAAAGTATTTTGTTATCATACGAAGAAACCGTGAGGTGCTGAGTGAGGCAGGAAAGGTATTTCTGAATATTATCCATGAAACCTACGCAGATATGTAGGTATACCTAAAATGCATAACCGGTGTACGGGTTATTAGCATTATACAAAGTTTCCCAAAAGGATTACAATAATAGTGTAAAAGGTAACAAAAATATTACCTAATCTCAAAAATTGAAAAGGAGAACAATTATATGAAAAAGAGTACACTATTATCGTTATTAACAGCAGGTGCTGTTATCGCTACATCCGCAGGGACATTCGCTGCATGGGATTCTACAACAGCTTCAATAGCATCAAATGAAATTTCATTTCGTAAAGGCGTATCTACAACAATAGCTCCTATTAATTTAACTTCAGAAAATGAAAATAAATTAGAAACACCGGTTTATACTGCCAACCCTACCATTACAGTAAACGATGTACCTAGTGGAGTAGATCTTTCAAATTATCAAGTAACACTAAAGGCATATGCATTTGATACAAAAGTTAATGCTGATGCTGCAGTTGCATCAAATGCTCCTGAGTCTTTTAGTACAGGGAAACTTGATACGGTCACTGTGGTCATCAATGAAACAATGGATTTTCCAAGTGATTCGAATTCTGTTCAGCCAACTATCACCGTTACACCTAACGATTCTTTAAATACAGGTACAAATAAAGCTTCTATTGTTGTTGTAGCGACTTTACAAGAAAAAACTTCAGTATAGATTAAACATTAGCCGTCATCCGACGGCTTTTTTAAAAAAAACTTTTCACCCCTCCAAAAATCCTATAAAATATAGAAGATGAGGAAAGTAGGATCGCATATGAGAAACGTAATCAAACGCATTGCAAATATTGTGTTTGTGGTTGTTGTGTTATCACTGGCAGCCTATACTTTTCTTATGGCAAAATATCCGGATGAAACAGCACAGATTACAGGCTATCGCCTATATGCTGTATTAACAGACAGTATGGAGCCCCGTATTCCCACCTTCTCGCTTGTATGTACGAAGGTACTTGATCCAGAAGAACCACTGCATTTGAAAAAAGGTGATATCATCACCTTTAAGGCGGATCGCTTTGGTGATGATATCTTATTAACACATCACTTTAATAAAACAGAAAAAGATTTCCAGGGAAATACCATATACCGCACAAATGCAGAGGGTAAGGATAATCTGGACATGTATAAGACACTGCGCAAGGACATTATTGGAACCTACGTGTTTCATATCCCCTTTATCGGTAAAATCTTTCTTTTTCTGAAAAGTAAATTCGGTATCCTGCTGTATGCAGAGCTTGTTGTAATCTGGCTGTTCAATAAAACCATACGCACAAGGTGGGCAGAAAAAGAACAGGTGTTGAAAAAGCAGAAAACCCTCTATGTGGATGCAGTGGAATTTGAAGCCCTACAGGGACATTGTGTCCTGCGTGGAGAGCTGCATAACGATACAAAATTCGCAGTGCGATTCGTGAAAGCGGAAATACAGCTGTATGATGCGCAGAAACAGCTGATAAAGAAGGATAAATGGTTCCTTACAGGAAAGGACATTGTTGCTTCCGGCGAGCATGCCCATTTCAACTATACCGTCTATGACGTGAAGGAAGCGAAATACTATAAAATTCATATCCTGAGCTATAAAAAATAAGAAACCGGTCATACTCTAAATGACTGGTTTTTTTGGGAGGATATGACTATGAAAAGAGATATGGTATATATAAGAATAGCAACTGTACTATTTGTACTGTTGATTACGTTTTCGATGTTTCGCCTGTGGGAGAACAGCATCACGCTGAAAGAGAGAATACGTATCACAACCGATGCCTTACATATGGAAATGAAGCAGAAGCTAAACAGTATGATGACCTACAAGGGCACAACCAGTATTCATGTGGAGGGGGATGCTGCCGATCTTGAAAATACGTATCTGGATATGAAGGTAACGGCATATGATACACAAACCAAACAGGATGTCAGCAATGCTCTGGATACGAAAATATATGATACCGGTATGCAGCTAAAGGGTACACATCCCATTGTTATCATCATGCAGGGAGATGCTGACAGGCTGAATGACAGGGAAATCATGATCCAGCTCACTGCACAGCTGGAACAGGCAAACTTCTAATGCGTGCCATAAGATAACAGAAAAACAAACCATAATTTTTAAGGTGAAATCTATATTCATTTTCCTTCTTTTGGAGTACAATGGTTACTGTGATGATTGAAGGAGGAACTTATGACGGTAATAGAGAAACTGAAACAATTAAGAACATTGATGAATGAAAGAAATATGGACGTATACATGATTCCTACATCCGATTTTCATGAAACGGAATATGTCGGAGAGCATTTTAAGGCAAGAAGCTTCATGTCCGGATTTACCGGTTCGGCAGGAACCCTGATCGTATGTAAGGACTGCGCTGCCCTATGGACGGATGGCAGATATTTTATTCAGGCGGCAAATCAGCTGAAGGACAGCACGATTGATTTGATGAAGCAGGGAGAAGAAGGTGTACCTACCATTCCTGCATATATACGCGAGCATATGCGCCAAAATGGTGTATTTGGTTTTGATGGACGTGTCATGAATACCAGACTTGTACATGATATTATGGAAGAGCTGAAGGATAAGGATGCTGCCATTTCCGCACAGGAAGACCTTGTAGGAATGATCTGGGAGGATCGCCCGCCGCTGCCTACGGAAAAAGGCTTCTTTCTGGAAGAAAAATACAGTGGGAAAAGCACGAGGGATAAACTGGCGGATATCCGGGCGGTGATGCAGGAACAAAACGTATCCCATCACATCGTAACCTCTCTGGATGATATCGCATGGATTTTAAATATGCGTGGCTGGGATATCAGCTGTTTCCCTGTCATGCTGTGTTATCTCGTCATTACTCACGATGAAAATCATATATTTATTGATGAGAATAAGCTGGATGAGCAGATGCTAGCGAACTTCAAGGAAAATGCTGTAACTGTACATGCATATGACGATATCTATGCGTTTGTGAAAACCATTCCTGCAGATGCTGCCGTTATGCTGCATACAGGTGTTGTAAATTATGCAATCACACAGAATCTGAAGAAGGACATCCGTATCGTGGACTGTCCGAATCCTTCCCAGCTGATGAAGGCAAGAAAAAATGAAATCGAGCTGGAAAACAATCGTAAGGCACACATCAAGGATGCTGTTGCTATGACGAAATTCATGTATTGGTTAAAAAACAGCATTGGTAAGGAAACCATAACGGAAATCAGTGCCAGTGATTATCTGGAACGCCTGCGTCGGGAACAGGAGCATAATCTGGGACTGAGCTTTTCTACGATATCCGCATACAAAGAGCATGCGGCAATGATGCATTACAGCGCAAGCGAGGAAACCGATGTCGAGCTGAAACCGGAGGGGATGCTGCTGGTTGACAGTGGCGGACAGTATCTGGAGGGGACAACGGATATCACACGAACCTTTGTACTCGGACCGATTTCTGATGAAATCCGCACACATTATACATGTGCACTGCGCGGAATGATTCAGCTGAGCAAGGCAAAATTTCTCGAAGGCTGCCGCGGCATGAATCTGGATATTCTCGCACGGGGACCATTGTGGGAAATGGGAATTGATTATAAATGCGGAACGGGACATGGTGTCGGTCATCTGATGAATGTACACGAGGGTCCAAACGGCTTCCGCTGGAGAGTTGTTCCGGAAAGAAATGACAGCTGTGTGCTGGAGGAAGGAATGACACAGTCCAATGAGCCGGGGGTTTATGTAGAAGGCTCCCATGGTATCCGGCATGAAAATGAGCTGGTGGTACGCAAGGGTGAGAAAAACGAATATGGACAGTTCATGTATTTTGAAACCATCACATTTGTACCATTCGATCTGGATGGACTTGATGTTGATCTGATGACACGCTATGATATTGCGTGGTTGAATGCATACCATAAGGAAGTATATGACAAGGTTTCTCCTTATCTGAACGAAGCAGAAAAGGAATGGCTGAAATACGCAACAAGAGAGCTTTAACAGACAGGGCAGGGCAGCAGCTCTGTCCTTTTTCTTTTTTGAAGCTTTGGAGGTCGCGTAATACAGAAAGTATGAATTTCCGTGTATGTTGCATGTGCTTCCTAGCTGAACGATGATCTTTTCTATGCTTTGTTATTGCATTATGATGGCTTACAGGTATAATGTTACGTATGGTGATAGTATGAAATCTATATTGGTGGAGCTTAACTGTCCGCGCTGCTTCTACAAAACACATAAAAAGAGTGAAACCTTGATTATGCCGGAGATGGAGCCGCAGTTTCGTAAGGAGCTGCTGGAGGGGGCATTCTTCACAAAGGCCTGTCCAAGCTGTGGAAAGATCAATACCTTTCTCCATCCGATGATATATGTCGATAAAAAGCATCGGTTTGTTTTACTGGTTAAGCCAAAAGGTGATTTGACAGATAAGGATTTTTCTATGTTTCAGTCTGAAAAGAATTGTATACGGCGCTATCTTTCCAATCAGGCGCATGTTGCTGAGAAAATCAGAATTCTGGAGGATAAGCTGGATGATCGGGCTATGGAGCTTCTGAAGTTAAAAATCATGCTGCGGGAGAAGAAAAAGGGGAACCTGCCAAAGAGCATTACGTATCAGGATAAGGAAGCAGATTCTATCTGGTTTCATGTGCAGCGAGATGAAGAAGCGGATATGATTGGGATAGTAAAGACATCCTATGATGCGATATGTTTAAAATTGCCGCCGCAAAGGAATCAGTTTGAGGAAATCGACAGCCAATGGGCACTGAATTATCTGAAACAGTCGAACGAAAGTCATTGAGTAAAATAGGGAACTGGCATATAATAAGAGAAATGATGAGGGACTCTATATGAATCATATTTCAGATACAACAGACATCGGCATCACCTTCCAAATGACACTGGATGCCTTTCTGGATGAAACACATCCGGTCAAGGACACAAATCAAAATACGTATCGTGCTGCACTAAAAAAGCTGGAGGAAGCCAATCACTGCCGCAGCTCGCAAAAGAAACAGTTGATTGCAAAAGAGGCGCTGGGGTTATGCACAGACTGTATAGAGGCTTATATGGTGCTGGGGATCAATGAACAGAATGTGTACAAAAAGCTCGGTATGCTGAAAGAGGGCATGGAGCTGGCAACCATGAATCTGGGAAAGGATTTTTTTCTGCGGGATGCATCTGATTTTTTTCAATTTGATGAAGCGAAGCCACTGTTTCATATTAAATTTGCTTATGCTGCCTCTTTGTATGAGGCCGGATATATGAGGAAGGCGCAAAGACAGTTTCAGGAGATATTGAATCTGAATCCCGAAGACCTGTTTCAGGTGCGTCACTATCTCATGAGCATTGCATTATACTTCGAGGAGCTGGAGTCTTGTAGAGAGCTGCTTGAAAAATATCGAAGAAATGATCCGTTTTCGTGTTTTATTCGTTTTCTGTATCATATGAAGGAAGAGGATTTTGAACAGGCAAAGCGGATGATTCCACTTTTGAAGGAAAAGAACAGCTTTTTGTATGATATATTGACGTATAGAAGCATGAATGCGGTTGTAACGCAGGGACTTCCCTTGGAAGGCAGTTTGGAGGAGGCTGGATATATTTACCGCATCGTTTCCAAAGTTGTACAGCCGATGGAGTATTTGCATATCTTTTTAGTGAAAAATGAAGCAGCTGATTAAAATAGGGGACGATTATCATCCATGCAAGTGCTTTTTATATACATACATATATTTACTGAAAAATTTGAAAAAGCTGAAAGAATATGGATGGATTTTGGAATATGCAAACAAAGGATGGATATAAATTTGGCAGGCGTGCGCTGGGAAATAAGTGGATGTAGAGAAGGAAGAATGAATCAAATCCTGCTATTGAAACATGTGGGAGCGGGGGTTCATCATCTGCTCATATGTTTTATGATGATATTTGTTGATTTCAATTTCACAGAGTAAAACTTTTAGAGCATCAAATGATAAGCCAATTTTCACCTCTTTTGAATATGGAGATTTCTAGAATTTTCTGTATTTTCAATAGGATATATGCTACACTGTAGATACGAAAAAAAGGAGGGGCTGACCCATGAGAAACGATATAATAGATACAAGCATACCACGTGCATTCCATACACAAAAGCCCCGGCCTTTCAGCAGTTCAAAAGCCATTTAGAAGCTTTTTTTCTTATGCTTTTTACAGATTGATTTATTCTTTTCTACCCTTGTATACAATGCTGCAGCTAAACGCTGCTTGTCGGCGGTAATAATCGCCTTGATTCTGTTGCACAAGTTTCTGTATATGAAATTAAATGGCAGGGACTTCTGCATTCCTATGAAAGCAAGAGCAGAACAAGAGCTCCACCTGATTATATTCCTGAAGTTAAGAGAATCGCAGAGAAAGAAGGGATATGATTGTGAAGGAACACACAGAAGCTGCGTCTATGATTACCCATTACGATGATAAAAAAACATATGATATGTATTGTAAAAAGCTGTTGTCAAACAAACAGATACTCGCCTATGTCATGAAGGGCTGCATTCCGGAATTTGCAGATATTCCACTGAAGGACATACCGTCCTATATCGAAATGTCTTCCATAAATAATACTGCTGCGTGCACGTATATCGATGATAAGCAGATCGAGGTCACGGATGAATCCATACCGGGATCACAGATTAAATATGATATCCAGTTTGAAGCAGCACTACCCACGAAGCAAGAAGATACAAAAAAGAGCACATGCACTAAAGAGAGACTTCGCATGATCATCAACCTGGAAAGTCAGGCAAAGGATAATCCC
>QULU01000028.1 GCA_003481775.1 Clostridiaceae bacterium OM02-2AC | reverse complement strand
TCCTGTTCAGTTTTCAAAGACCGAAATTTCTATTTCGTTTGCCGCTGAACTCATCAGCGCTCGTATATAATACAACGAATCATACCCTGTGTCAACGATAAAATGCACTTTTTTTATGTTTTTTTCAATATTATCAATCGTAAACGGTTACATGGTTTGTTTACAGCTATTTCTCTATTATATAGGAGCTTTTCCTTCTCCGTTTATAAAATAAAATAAGACAAAAGGCAATAAAAAGCTGTGACTCCCTGCCTGAAGACAGCCTATCACAGCTCTGTTTTATGCTTCTATTGTATAAAGCTCTTATGCTTCCTCGCGAACCCTGCCGCAGATCGGATAGTTTGCACAGTTTGGATTGCATGCCTGCTGTGCAGTAAGCCGCAGCTTAGCAGGAACAAGTGCCGTGATTTCATCATCATCATATCCGACAACAAAGCTCTTCTCATTGATCATAATCGGGCGCTTCAGGATAGATGGATTTTTCTGTATAATATCCACCAGCTCCTTGATTGAGATGTCATCCAAATCTCTATGCAGCTCCTGAAATGCCTTGGAACGCGTGGATATAATATCCTCCGTACCATTTTCTGTTCTCTGCAGAAGGTATTTGATTTCATCCTCCTTCAGCAGTGTTGTAAAAATATTCTTTTCAATGTATTTCATATCATTGTCTTTTAACCATTGTTTTGCTTTTCTACAGCTAGCACACCCAGGCGAAGTATATAAAATAATCATCTTCTCTGCCTCCTTCACATATATCTATTATAATTCATTGTATTTTAATAGGAAAGCAATTTTTGCATATTTTGCTTTTTTCCTTGTTTTTCATATTTGATAATAGTATGATAATAAGGAATCAGAAATGCAGAGAAGAAGATATAGTAGTTTTACTGCCGTTCCTTGTCAGAGAGCTGACATATGGTGCAAGTCAGCAGGAGCCTGTAAAATGAATTGGGTCTTTGGAGCATGTTCCTGCGGGAACCGTAGAAGCCTTTAACGTTACAGGCAAGTGATTCCATTGTGCAAAAAAGTAAGGCAATGGAATAAGTCGGGTGGTACCACGCTGTCAGCGTCCCTACATGGTACTTTTTTTATTTTATGGAGGTGTTATATATGAAAAGAATGCTGAGCGGCATCAAACCAACCGGGCGTTTAACACTCGGAAACTATATTGGGGCCATACGGAATTTCGTAGCCTACCAGGATGATTACGAAATGTATGTCTTCATTGCGAATATGCATGCAATCACAGTTCCTCAGGAGCGTGCAGAGCTGAAAAAGAATACCAAGGATATCATCGCCCTGTACCTTGCGGCCGGACTGGATCCGGAAAAGGCAACCATCTTTTTACAGAGTGATGTGCATGAGCATGCAGAGCTGGGATGGATCATGACCTGCAATTCCTATATGGGAGAGCTGCAGCGCATGACACAGTATAAGGATAAAACGGCAAAGGGTGAAACCGGTATAACCGCAGGGCTGTTTACGTATCCGTCTTTGATGGCTGCGGATATTCTGTTATATGATGCGGATTATGTTCCGGTTGGTCTGGATCAGAAGCAGCACGTCGAGCTGACAAGAAATCTGGCAGAGCGCTTTAACAACCGCTACGGTGATACCTTCGTCATTCCGGAACCGCTTGTCAGCAAGATCGGTGCGAAAATTTATTCCCTGCAGGATCCGACAAAGAAAATGTCCAAATCCGAAGAGAATCCAAAGGGTACCATTGACCTGCTGGATGAACCGGCAGTTGCACGTAAGAAAATCATGTCTGCTGTGACCGATTCTCTGGGTATCATTCAGTATGATCCTGAAAAGCAGCCGGGTATTTCCAACCTCCTGACAATTTTGTCCTCTTTAAGTGGAGAAAGCATGGAAAGCATTGTAGCGCGCTATGCAGGCAAGGGCTATGGTGATTTCAAAAAGGAAGTCGGTGCCGCAGTCTTTGATTTTTTAAGTGAGCTGCAGGTGAAGTACAAGGAAATCCTATCCAGCGGACAGGTGGAAAAGGTGATTACCGCTGGAAATGAAAAGGCCAGACTTTCTGCACACAGGAAGCTGATGAAGGTGAAGAAGAAGATTGGCTTCCAGCTATTCTAGCGAATTGCAATTGTCTGTCGCTTTGTAGAGAATTCCATTGGTATAGAAGCATTATGAGTACGCAGAATGCAATTCATCTCATAATGCTTTTCTTATTCCTCAGCTTTCCTACAGCTCGTATCCTCATGTCTCTGCTAGTTGCAGCGCATGTGTATTAGCATACAGCCACTGCTAACAGCATGCTTCCTTCAAACATGCGTACACAGCCTCCAGCTGACAAATCAAGAATTTTCATGACACCTTTTCAGCAATGCGCAGTCGTGGTTTCCCTGCTTATGCTTTTATGATATGATACTCTTATTGATCGGGGGTGTTGAAATGCACAATTTATTTTTGCGCAGTGTTTCTATCGACTGGAACAGGGTGACGGATTACACGCAGAATATTGCGGCTCTGCATACCTTTGCTTCACTGGAGTTTCGTAATCAGATCACGTTTTTCACCGGGGAAAACGGGTCTGGAAAGTCCACGCTGCTGGAAGCAATCGCCATTGCATATGGATGTAAACCGGAAGGAGGTACAAAAAACTACCGATTCCATACGATGGATACCCACTCGACGCTCTATGAGGGAATCCATATGATCCGTGGTCCTTATTTACCAGCCTGCTCTTATTTTTTACGGGCGGAGAGCTTCTATAATGTAGCGACAAGGGCGGAGGAGTATTATGCGACCTATCAGGGAAAGCGGCTGCATGCCTGTTCTCATGGTGAGAGTATTCTATCCTTTATCCAAAGCTTTCGGGACGCCGGCTTGTTTCTGCTGGATGAGCCGGAGGCTGCATTGTCCCCACAGCGCCTGCTGGCCCTGCTGATACAGCTGTCCACGATGGCGAAGGGGGGATCACAGTTTCTCATTGCAACACACTCCCCGATTTTGCTTGGTATTCCGCAGGCACAGATTTTAAGCTTTGATGATGGAATCATCGAAGAAATCACCTATGAGCAGACCGCGTCCTATCAGATTACCGAAATGTTTATCAATAACCGTGAGTATATGCTCGACAAGCTGTTACGAAAGGATGCGGAATAAAAGCGATGTATACCATACCAGCTGCTACCATACAGCAAAGGAGATTTTGATGATAACACTACGCAAGGTTGACAGCCGCAATATCTGGTCCATTATTCGGCTAAAGGTGCATGATGAACAGCAAAGCTTTGTGGCTACCAATACAGAGAGCATCCTGCAGGCATATACGACCATCACAGAAGGTGGTGTCGCTTTGCCGTTTGGCATCTACGATGAGGAAAATCTGATTGGCTTTGTCATGTTTGGCTATGGACGACAGGAAGAAAGTGATCCACCAATCGCACAGAATAATTATTCCATTTGGCGGTTTATGATCGATAAAGCCTGGCAGGGAAAAGGACTTGGGAAGCAGGCGCTGCAGACTGCCATCGATTTTGTAAAAACGATGCCCTGTGGGAAAGCAGCGTTCTTGTGGCTTTCCTACGAGGCAGAAAACACAGGGGCCCGTGCCTTATATTATGCAGCAGGCTTTCGTGAAAATAACGAATTGTGTGACGGTGAAACCGTAGCCGTTTTGCGGTTGAAGGAAGCATAGCTGGATGGAAATACAAAAATTTTGGGAATCCTTTCTAAAAGAGGCTGGACTTCCCCTTTCTACCACGTATCAGGAAGCCTTTCATTTTGAGCTGACACAAGCGCTTGCGGACCATCTGCTAAAGCTGGTGCTCACGAATAAAAAAAGAGCGACTGCAAGCAGCCTCTATGCATATGAAATACAGCAGGAACGAATACCGCAGGTCAATGACTTCAGTATTCTTACCGACTGGGCAGGTACTCCCTTCTGTGTGATCAAAACCACAGCCATTACGATTCTTCCCTTTAAAAGGATACCCTTTGCGCTGTGTATGCGGGAGGGTGAGGACGATACGCTGGAATCGTGGCAAAAAGGTCATCGTGCCTTTTTCACAAAGGAAGGAAATGCCTTGGGTTATTCGTTTTGTGAGGATATGCCGGTTGTATTCGAGGATTTTGAGGTTGTCTACAGACGATAAAAAAAGGATGCATCTTTTTGAGTATGCATCCTTTTCTGTGTCCGAGTCATGACGCTGTTCATGCTAGAGAGAAAGCACGAGCTGGATGTCAGCATCAAATATACCATCCTTGTATCCGATTGCATCAGATTGCACTTAAGTTCAGTACGCCGAGGAAATAACAGATCAACACTGCGACACCTACGACGATACGGTAATATCCAAAGATTTTGAAATCATGGTTACGGATATAATTCATCAAGAAGCGGATCGCAAACATGGATACGATAAATGCGATGATGCTTGCGACAACAAGCAGTGCAATATCCCCTCCGCTCATTGATAAGCCATAGTGCAGGAAGTATTTTATGAATTTCAAGCCGCTGGCTCCGGCCATGGCAGGAATTGCCATAAAGAAAGAAAATTCACTGGCCGCAAAACGGGAGCAGCCCAGAATGGAAGCCCCTAAAATGGTAGCACCACTTCGTGAGGTTCCGGGAACCAAAGCCGCAATCAGCTGAAACAGACCAATCAGAAAGGCCGTCTGATAGGTGATTTCTCCCACCTTGCGATATTTCGGATGATGCTTGGTGCTTTCCAGCACGATAAAGCCGATACCAAATACAATCAGAGCAATCGCCACAACAATGGCATTGTTCATATACTTTTCAACATAGTCATTCAGAAAGATACCGATGATACCCGGAATGGACGCTACCAGCACATGAAACCATAAATCCCATGTGGAGCGCTTCTCACTGATGGATTTTCTTGGTGAAAATGGATTCAGCTTATGAAAATACAGGACACAGACAGCCAGTATGGATCCCAGCTGAATCACGACCAGAAACAATCCCCAAAATGCAAATTCTGCGGTATCCGGCTTTGCCAGCGATGAGCTCATCGGGAAAAAGCTGTTAAACAGAATCATATGTCCGGTGCTACTGACAGGAAGCCACTCCGTGATTCCCTGAATGATACCGAGCAGAACCGCTTTTATCATATCAAATAGAAACATAATGTAATCTCCTTTTTTCATTCCCTACCATTGTAAACCACACGGAGGTAAAGCACAACCTTTCCCCTAGAAAAAACGATAACAATTCTGTAAGAAAAGGGCTTTTTCAGCGCTGCAGCAGCTGCGAACGTTTACATAAGCTTGTTTTTCAGACCTATGCCTGCAGCCACTTAGTTACCATTTCCTTGAACAGGGTTCCGCGCACCTCATAATTGGGAAACTGGTCATAGCTGGAGCATGCCGGTGACAGCAGTACGATATCCTGCGCCTTACTGTGCGCGATTGCCACATCCAGTGCCTCCTGCATGGTTTCCACAACCTGAACCCGGGAGAAGATATTCTGAAACT
Source organism: Clostridiaceae bacterium OM02-2AC (assembly GCA_003481775.1). Classification (GTDB taxonomy): domain Bacteria; phylum Bacillota_I; class Bacilli_A; order Erysipelotrichales; family Erysipelotrichaceae; genus Clostridium_AQ. Next base: position 61,293 of record QULU01000028.1, on the reverse strand, counting down.
GCCATCCGGTTTCCCCAAAGGCCACACACAGCTTGACGCGTTCATCATACTGCTTCAAATCCGCAAAGCTGATGCCCTTGTCATGTCCGCCGGCAAGCAGAATGATGTTGTTATCAAAGGAGTTCAACGCCGCCATAACCGCATGCGTATTGGTTGCCTTGGAGTCATTGTAAAATTTTACACCGTTTTTCTCGCCGATATATTCCAGACGATGCTCCACCGGTGAAAAGGCGGCAATCGCCTTTTGAATATCAGAAACGGATACACCAAGCTTATAGGCCATACAGGATGCAATCATGGCATTGGACAGATTATAGTCGCCGACGACATGAAAGTTTTTTTCTTCAAACAGGAGAAGCTCCCGCAGATATACTGCACCGTCTTTTCGATACAGGTCAACATCCTGCCGTGTCAGCGAGAAATCAATCACGGTACATGGGATATGCTGCGCATACTGCATGACGGTTTCATCATCCACATTGCGCAGGAACCAGTCATCCTTTGCACAGTTCTCATAAATGCGCATCTTGCTTTCGTAATAGGATTCCACACTCGACATATAGTCCAGATGATCCGGTGCGAGATTGCACACGACGCTGACACTCGGCGCAAAGTGTTCAATGCCCAGCAGCTGAAAGTTGCTCAGCTCCAAAGCGACATCCTTTTCCTGCGTTTCATAGGCGAGTGCAAGCTCACTCAGCGGCCAGCCAATGTTGCCTGCCACGATTGCCTTTTGATTGTATTTCAGCATTTCATACAGCATGGTGGTAATGGTGGTTTTCCCATTCGTCCCCGTTACAGCACCATATTTGAATTTTGTCGCATACCGGTAGCCGATTTCCACCTCTGTTAAAATTTTCACCTTGTGCTCCACAAAATAGCGTACAAAGGGAACCGTATATTTAATACCCGGATTTTTCACGACAAAGGCGTAGTCCTCGCGCTTTAATTCCTCCGGGTGTCCTTTTTCAAACACATGGATGTCAAGAGCTTGCAGCTCTTTTCGCTCCGGTATGGCATTCATATCTGTAATCGTAACATCATAAGCATGCCGCTGTAACAGCTTTGCGACAGCAACGCCGCTTTTCGCGGCTCCAATCACTAAGACACGTTCCTTCATATTACATCACCCCCAGCCATAAACCGATGGCAGCAAGCACAACCCCAATGCTCCAGAACATCAGCACAACCTGTGTCTCCTTCATACCGCCCAGTTCAAAATGATGATGCAGCGGTGCCATGCGGAAGACCCTTTTCTTTGTCGCTTTATAGCTGGTTACCTGAATCACGACAGACAGCAGCTCCATAACAAAGACACCGCCAATCACCACCAGCAGCAGCTCCTGCTTTAAAATCATGGCGCTTGCCGCAAGCAGACCGCCAATGGCCAAAGAGCCAGTATCGCCCATAAAGATTTTAGCCGGATGCACGTTAAAGCGCAGATACCCGAGCAAAGATCCGCAGACTGCCAGCAGCAGCATCGCCAAATCCTTATTTTCCTGCAGCAGGGCAAATATCACGAACGGTGCGATGGCAATGATGGAGGTTCCTGCACACAGGCCATCCAGACCATCCGTCAGATTGACTGCATTGGATTCACAGGTGAACATAAAGAAAATCAATACAAAATACAAAATGCCAAGCTCGAGTGAGATATGCACAACGGGAAGAATCAGCGTCGTTTCCGCAATGGAGCGGTAAAACAGATAAAACACGACCGCCAGGACGGATTGCATCAGAAACTTCACAGATGGTTTCAGACCGTCATTGTTCTTTTTTACGACAATCAGGAAATCATCAATGAATCCGATGAGAGCATAGCCCAGATAAGCAAGTACACAAATCAGCATCTCTCCTGAGAAAAAAGCCTTGTAGTCCAGAACCAGCATGACGATGATGGGCACAATGACAAAGACAAGCCCCCCCATGGTCGGTGTTCCCGTTTTCGCCATATGACTCTGCGGTCCTTCCTTGCGAATGCTCTGTCCGAATTTAATTTTATGTAGAAACGGAATGAGCAGCGGCATCACCACCAGGGTTGCCACCAAGCTGATTCCGAATGCGAGCAGATATTTTATTTCCAAAGTAGTTCCTCCTTAGCTAGACGTTCCTTAACGCAGGACCGATCAGAAAAGGGATATTCCTGTCCGAAGGCCGTAATGGTTTCCTCGCTCCCTTTTCCAGCGATTATTATTATATCACTATTTTGCGCTACTTTGATAGTATGTTTTATCGCAAAGTAGCGATTTTCAAATACTGCTGCGTTGGGAAAGCTCTCACATTTCATGTCGGCAAGGATACGGTCTACACTTTCCCCTCTTGGATTATCGCTTGTGAAGACTGCAAGATCACTGTATTTTGCTGCGATGGCTGCCATTGCCGGTCGTTTCCTACGATCGCGTTCTCCGCCACATCCCAGAATCGTCAGGATACGTCCCTTTTTCACGGAATTGGCAAAAAGCAGAAGCTCCTCCACTGCCGCCGCAGTATGTGCATAGTCAATCCAGATCGTAAACCCGCTGACCTCCATAACCTCCATCCGCCCGCTGACAGGCAGCAGCTTCTCACAATCCTTACGCAGACGCTCATAGGAAAAGCCCAGCCGGTGAACAACGACGATTGCCTCTGCCAGATTGTATACGTTCACCATCCCCAGTAAGCGCGCATGAAAATCATAGCCCTGCAAACGAAAGGACAGATCTCGTTCACTCAGCGATACATCACACAGCGGAAAATGAGCAGCCTGCATACCGATACTGATACAGGCATGCTGTGCAAGGTTGACCAGCTCCTGCATATAGCTTACATCACTGTTGTACAGAATGGTACCCTGCGGCTTCAGATACCGACGCAGCTTGAATTTCGTATAGCGGTAATGCACACGGCTCAAATGGTAGTCCAGATGATCCTGTGTGATATTGGTATACACGATATCGTCAAAATGCAGAAAGCTGATACGATTTTGATCAATGGCGTGCGAGCTGACCTCCATAACGACATGCGTGATCTGCTCTTTGTGCGCTCTTCTGAAATAATTGGCAAGCTGAAAGCAGCCCGGTGTCGTGTTGTGAATTTCAATGATTTCATTCGGATAGCGGACACTCCCGGTACCGATTTGCAGAACCCGACAGCCCTCCATGATCAGCAGCTGGGAGATAATACTGGCAACGCTTGTTTTTCCATTGGTTCCCGTGATACCGATCACATGCAGATTTGCACACAAATCTCCGTAGTACAGCTCCAGCAAGGTTTGTGTAATGCGCTCCACATGCGGTGTGTAGTAGACATTCTCCTGCTTCAGCTGCTGGTCGCACAGCACCACGGCCCCCTTGTCCAGCGCCTCCTGCAAAAATGCCGCTCCATCATAGGCACTTCCCTTGCGGCAGACAAAGAGCCAGTCCTTTTCCAAATCACGGGTATCGTCACTGATTCCCTGCAGGCTGCGGTCATCCTCACAGTAGATATGCAGCAACGCGAACAACTCATTTAACCTTATCATTTCCAAGATAAATCCAAACCTCCCCTCCCTCAGCACTGAGTGTGGTGCCTGCTTCGGGCATCTGCTCCATCACCGTATCGCCGCTGCCGATAAAGGTAAAGGTGACGCCCTCCTGTGACACATCCTTTTTCTTCTTTCCTCTGAAATCCTGCACCTTGATATTTTCCGTTTCCGGCCAGACCAGCTTTTTCGGAATCTGTTCCTCTGCTTTTTTCACACCGAGATAGGGCAGGATATCCTCATAGCACGCTTTTGCGACCGGCGCAATGACCGTTCCACCGTACAGCACGTCATTCTGCGGACTGTCTGCCGCAATATACAGCACGATTTGCGGATCATCAATCGGTGCCGCACTCAGAAAGGACAAAATATAGTTGCTGGTGGAATAGACACCGTTTTCCGCAATTTGCGCCGTCCCTGTTTTTCCACCGATTTTATAGCCCTCGGTATATGCCGGCTTGCCACCGCCGTTTGCGACAACACTCTCCAGTGCATAGCGCATCTTCTTACTCGTATCCTCACTGATCACCTTACGTTTTGCCGTCGGCTTATATTCCAGGATTGCATCATGTGTAATCGGGTCATTGATGCTTTTGGTGATATATGGTGTATACAGTGTACCGCCGTTGATGATGGCAGAAAAGGCGGTAACCAGCTGAATCGGTGTGACGCTCAAGCCCTGTCCAAACGCTACCGTTGCCTGCTCCAGCTCGCCCATCGCACTTTTTTTAAACATGATTCCCTTGCTTTCTCCGGGCAGGTCAATGCCCGTCTTTTCACCAAAGCCGAATTTCTTCACAAAGTCATATTCATTGTCCAGTCCCATGCGCCTTGATATTTCCACAAAGCCCGGGTTGGAGGAATTTTCCAGCACCTGCAAAAAGGTCTGCTGCCCGTGACCGCCCGCCTTCCAGGATTTGATGCGGGCACCTCCGACCATTTCATAGCCGCGGTCGTAATACGTATCCTTAAACATATCAAACAGCTTCAGCTCCAATGCAGAGGCGAAGGTTACAGATTTAAAGGTGGAACCGGGCTCATAGCTCTTCCAGATCGGCAGATTGCGATTATATACATCACTGGAATAATCCTTATAATGATTCGGATCGAAGTCAGGCTTACTGACCATGGCTAGAATCTCCCCGGTATTCGGATTCATCGCCAGAGCAAGTGCGGATTTCGGCTTATAGCGCTTGACCAGATTGTTCAGCTCTCGCTCCACGATATCCTGAATATTGGAATCAATGGTCAGCTGTACATCCATTCCTCTGCCCGGTGCCTCATAGCTTTCCTTATATAATTCAACATTATGACCCTTGGCATCAAATGGTATATTCAACGCACCGCTTTTCGCAGACAAAATATCATTATACTGCAGCTCCAGACCTGCCAGTCCCTGATTATCAATACCGGTAAATCCAAGCACCTGTGCAAGATAGTTATTATTGGGATAGTTACGCAGGGAATCCTGTACCAGATAAACACCGGGTAAATCCATCGCCTCCAGCTTGCGCGCCTTATCATCGCTGATCAGACGTCCCTCCGGCTGCAGCTTCTGGGTACTGACATGCTTGGTTATGGTAGACAGAATCTTTTTCTTATCCGCCTGTAATACATCCGCCAGCTGCTGTGCAGTCTTATCGGCATCCTGTATCTGGGCAGGCACGACCATAACCGATGTACTTGGAATATCATGTGCCAGAACATTTCCGTTCTTATCCAGAATCGAGCCACGTAGACCCGCTACGGTAAAATCACGCTCCCACAGGCTCAGGGCTTTTTCCATAATATCGGTATGATGAAAGATCTGTTCATAACCGAGCTTGCCCAGTATACAGCAAAAAATAAGAATACAGCATAGAAAGATAGTGGATATTCTCGTTTTGACCTTTCCGCGTATCATACCAGATCACCTCAATCCATCGTATGAATTGCCGTCCGATTTTATGATGGAAATCATGCAGCAAGCCTCTGTTCCTTCCTTACGGTTCCCCTTTTGCAGCAGTGCTTTGTAAATAATTTTATTTTTGGTTGACTCTCACGCTGCGTGATACTGTATGATAAAGAGGAGGATAGGGGGAGCATTGGCGCGCAAAGGAAAAGGAAGCATGTAGCAAAGATGGGAGTGATATCATGAAAACAGTAAAAGAGGTCGCAGCGCTGACAGGCATCAGTGTCAGGACCCTGCAATATTATGATGAGATCGGCGTATTCAAACCAACGGCACTCACAGAAGCAGGCTATCGCCTATACGATGAGGAAGCATTGAAAACCCTGCAGCAGATTCTGCTCTTTCGGGAGCTGGATTTTCCGCTGAAGGAAATCAAAAGCATTATGACACAGAAGGAATACAATCAGGCAGAAGCATTTCAGAAGCAGAAGGCTCTGCTGATCAAGCGGCGGGATCGGCTGAATCGCCTGTTGACGCTGCTTGATAAATTAGAGAAGGGAGAATCCTGTATGGAATTTGAAGATTTTAAGCTGCAAAGCTACCTGCAGCTGCTGGAGCAATTCAAAGCTGAGCATACCGAGGAAATTATGCAGCAGTGGGGCAGCATTGCCGCCTTTGATGAAATCATCGCCCGTTTGCGCGAGCATGATGCGGATATTGCAAAAACCGCTGTCGAATATTATGGAAGCATTGCAGCGTTTACCGACGCCATGAAGTACAATCTGGAGCATTTTTCAGAGAATATGGAAAAGCTGGAGCATATCAAGCAGCAGGATTATGTAAAGCGCAATCAACAGCTCATGGAGGAGCTGCTGCAGGATGTTGGGCGGGATCCCGCATCCACACAGGTACAGCAGATTATTTATGAAATGCAGCATCTGATACCAAAGGAAGAAGCCTGTGACAGCAGTCCGGGCATGCAGCATCAAAAGCTGCTGATTGACAGCTACCTGCATAATGAAGCATTGATACAGCAGATGGATCAGCGCTATGGCAAGGGGGCATCCAGCTTCATGGGAAAAGCATTGCGCATTTATTTTGATAAGGAAGCTGCGGCAAAGGATAAAGACAAAGAAACAGCGAACGAGAATAGCAAATGAATGCAGGAAAAAACACAGGGAATCAAAAAGCCCTGTGTTTTTTATGAATCACGTATTCCCCAACCGTATGCAGGAAATAATTGTAGCCAATTTTATTTCCGATGCAGCTTTCCTGCCCACTTGCAGACTAACCGCAAGCTACAAACGACGGTAACAACATCAGGAACATCACAGCTACTGGAAGAACAAAAAAATGTGTGGGAAATATTCAAATGGTGTACATATGCTGAATAAAAGGAAGAAAGCTTGTTACGGAAGTGGGAGGGTATACGAAGCATTACCCGGCAGTATTGTATACATTGTATTGCAATGGCAGAACCGGCATTGAAGCAAAGCTCTTGCAGTATAAGAAAAAGAATAAATTAGCGCTATCGCTTGTTTTTATGATATGATATAGGTGAGAAAAGAACTATTTCAAGGAGGCGCAATTATGAAAAAAAACAGCATCTATCACCTGTTGCTAATGGCGATCACTGTATTTGCTCCAAATGAAAAATATACTTATATATTCAACTTAAAATAAACTTAAACGTGAAAATTCATAAACAAGCGCCGCAAAGAAAAACGCCAGAAGCTGAAAAGGAAGAACAAGAGAAACTAATAAAAGAAAAATTTACGGAGGAGGAGGTAGCAGAGCTGTTAAAGGAAGGATTTACCATCGAACAAATAGCATATGTGGCAAAAGATAAAATCAAAGGTGATAAACAATGCAGAATCATCGGTATAATTTTTGATATCCTTACATGGGTGATTCCAGATTTTAAATAAGCGAAGGCAAGATAACCGCATATGACATGCCGGTGTATCGCTTCAATGATGGTGATGCAAGAGTGTTCGTCAAAAAAAGCGTGTACAGTATTCCATTAAGTATCCCTGCGAGCATTTAGATATCTGTTATTTTAGGAAGCTATGTAAGCTTCCTTTTTGCGTGCAAGAAGAAACGTAGAGCGATACTGTTATTCGCTCTACGTTTATCTTTACGATACTTCTTATATAAGGATAGGCTTCAAAAGGTATATGGCATCCTATAGGAGGCCGGTAAACGGTCAGGATATCACACACGGAAAAGCACTCCGGTATAAGGAATCATACTTCAGTTGGTTGAAAGATAGCGACCTTGTAAGCTTACACATAATTCTTTACTTTCAAATACATGCAGCGTTTTCTATCTCTGTTGAAGCTGCCCGATTTGAGATTGAAAAGAAGCCTTGTATATGCTTTATGACGCATAGGCTATTATTTATTTTCGTGCTCAGAATAGATCTAGACTATCATATTATGCATTCTGTACATGCAGCATGCATTTCCTCTCTATGCTTTTTTGTATACCGTACCTGCTGTATTTTTATGCTTATCCTTACCTCTGCTTATCATCCGCAAGTCCGCAGCGTTTTTCATACATCTGTACAGAACCAAAATACAGTATCAGATCGAACAGGAAGACAACCGCCAGTGTTAAAAGATTGATCGGCAGCAGTGTGTTTGTGCGCATAACCCGTTCAATGGCATGAATGATGAACACACTGGATATTGCAGTCAGCAGCAGGGGCATGATATAGGTGAAGCCCAGTTCCCTGTGAATGGCTTTTTTCATATCTTTATTCGATATGCCGATATTTTTCAGAATCTGACAACGACCATAATCATCATCCGCATCATTGCAGGTTTTCATGAAGATCACGCCACCGCAGGATACAATGAAAACTAGAAACATGAAGACGCAGGCAGCGTACATAACACGGATAAATGCCAGATCATCATTTTCGGGATCAACACCCATAGCTGAAATCTGTCCATCGCTCAGCGGTGCCAATGTCTTGCGAAGCTCTTTGATATTGACAGCGGTATCCAGCTGTACCATTTGCATATGCATATATTGCGTTTTTTCATCGATAACAGCCATATAGTCCTCATCATTCAGAATGATAAAATTCATATTGTTTTGCATGATTCCAAAATAATACTCCTCACTCTTTTCCTGAATACGAATAGAGCGTTGAGGAAAGGGAACGATATCCTCATCCTCGTTCGCCATGGAAATCAGATATTTCTTTGATAGACGAAGACCGTTTCCCGGTTTCGGCTCCTTGGCAAGCACCTGTTTATGAATGCTTTTACAATATGTCTCATAGTCTGTATAGGAAAGTACCATATCTGTATAGACCAGATGGTTTTCATCCTCATAGGTATAAGGAAAGCCCTGCAGCTCTGCCTGATACTCCATGGTTCCATAAGCCGCCGCTGCTTTGTTAAGGTCTTCTGTCGGAATGGGCTGTGCACTGAGCAGAATGTAGGAGAATTGTCCTTCCCCTGCCACCATGGCATCATAACGCTGCTTAAAAGCCAGCCCTGCACTCAGCGCACTGACGGAGCACAGCATCATAATGGTTACAATGGCATAGGTACGATAATTTTTCTTTACGCGAAATACCAGATTGCTGATCCATAAAGTCCGCTGCTTTCGATATAGAAAGTCTTTTTTCATTGATAGCTACTGTAGAAGATAGGGAAACAGCGAGCGATACAGGCCATACACACCGACAATGACCAGAACAACAGCAAGCAGCATATAGCTGAAGCTGTCCATTTCCCCAATCTGCATAGCACAAAGATAACCGCCAATCAGCAGAATGGAAGAAAGCAGAGAGGAAAGCAATGCACGAAGCCCTGTAGCTCTTACCACCTCGCGCTGACGGGTTGCCTCCAGCATATCCCTGATGCTCGTCTTTACGATGGAAAGATATCCTTTTATAGCAAGAAGCAGATATAGAATGAGAAAGGCTGCGGCACATTGCAGAGCGGATCCGAAGGAAAAGCGCATAGAGATATCCGCTTCCATACCACTCAGCTGAAAAAACAGCATGGCAAACAGCTTAAAGAACACAGCACCTGCACAAATACCAAGCAAGAGAGCACTCAGCGCTGCCAACAGCATTTCCAGCGTATACATACGGGAGATTTCTCTTTGATCCAGCCCCATGAAAATAAAGGTTCCCATTTCCTTCTTCCGTAAATTCAAAAACACGTTGGTCGCATACCAGATAAAGCAAAAGACGAAGAACAGCAGTACGACAATCATAGAAATCAGAATCATATCACTGAATTCCTGATTCTTTTTCCCCATGATTTCCAGCAGTCCGGAGTCCATCAAGGCAAGAAAATCATACAGGATAAAGGCGCAGAAGGAAAGAGACAGAATATAGGACAGATAAAACCGGATATTGCGTTTGAAATTCGCAATACTCAGACGCAGTATCTGCATATCAGTCACCTCCCATGGAAGCGAGCAGCTGCAGGATGCGCTCATAGAATATGGAACGCTTTGCGTCCGCATGTAGCGTTGTAAATATCTCTCCGTCCTTCAGCATATACACCTTTCGGGCATAGCTGGCACTGAAGGCATCGTGTGTGACCATCAGAATCGTCGCATTGCGCTCCTCATTGATTGTCTTCAGGCTGCATAATAGCTCACGGCTGCTTTTGGAATCCAGTGCACCTGTCGGTTCATCCGCAAACACAATGCGGGGATTGCGAATCAGTGCACGTGCAGCGGCTCCACGCTGCTTTTGGCCTCCGCTTAGCTGATGCGGATACTTTTTCAGATGCTCCTCCAGATGAAACAGCCTTGCCATTTCCTGCACACGCTGCTGTATGTTCTTTGCCTTCTCGTTGGACAAAGAAAGCGGCAGGGCGATATTGTCCATCAGCGTCATATTATCCAGCAGATTGTAATCCTGAAAGATAAAGCCGATGTGTTCCTTGCGAAGCTTTGCCAGCTTATCATTGCGAATGGCTGTCAGCTCCTGCCCATCCAGTATGATGCTGCCCTGTGTCGGTTTGTCAATCGTACTCAACAGATTCAAAAGCGTACTCTTCCCTGCCCCGCTGGGACCCATGACCGCGATGAAATCCCCTTCCTCAATATCCAGTGACAGATTATTCAGTACCGTCGTTCTTACCTCTTTTTTTCCGTAAATTTTCGACAGATTTCTTATTTTCATGATTTCGTTCATCTTCAGATTCCTCCTTACAGGTTAAGCATACCATGTCTGTGCCTGTAAAATCCTTACCGCAGGATGACAGTTTTTACACGTAACCTTACAAATCTGTCAGATGAAAGAAATCGCCGTCATGGGAAAAGGTAATCTGTATATCCGTATAGTCCTGTTCACGAGAGGTGATGGCCACCGTATGCCCCAGAAGGTCTGCAATCTTGCGCACAAAATACAGCCCCATTCCCGTCGAGCGATAGGCCCCATTGCGTTGATTTCTTCCCGTATACCCCCGTTCAAACACCGCTGCAAGCTCCTCCTGACGAATCCCGATGCCATTATCCCGAACATGGAGAACAGCAAATTCCCTCACATCACAGGAAAAGGTAAGCACCGGGTGCTCTTTGTGATATTTGACAGCATTGGATATCAGCTGATCCAGCATATAGACAAGCCATTGTTCATCACTGAGGACAAGGATATCCACGGAATCCTCGATTTGAATTTCAAAGCCCTCGTGAATCAGAAAATAGGAAGCATTTTTCACAGCGCTTTGAATGGCTTTTTTCAATTCAATTTTCGCAATGCCGCGATCCCCTGCCGGCATCCAGGCTTTGGCAGTGCACAGCATCATATGCAGCTGACGCTCCATTTTCTCCAGCTGCTCCTGTATATCTTTTCGCAAAGCGGCATCGGTATTTCGCTCATTCATCATTCGCAGGGCAGCCAGCGGCAGCTTTATTTCATGCGACCAGCGGGATATGTAGTCCTGCAGCTCCTGCTGTTGCATATAATGCTCCTTTTGTTTTCTAAGGTATTCCTGCTCATTATGTACCAGCACCGTTTCCAGTGCCCCCGTATCCTCCAGCTCCTCATTCAGTACATAGGAAGCTGTCTGCATTGCATTTTGCCAATCCCTTGTCTTCTTTATCCATCGATACATATCATAGACGGTACACACTCCAATCACCACGAACAGCATGAAATCCGCATAAAGCAGTTCGGACAGCTCCATTTTCACAGAGGAAAGCCAGAGAAAATACAGATGGTAAATAAGCAGCACCGCTGTCAGTATATAAATGCATAAACGCCTGTCCTTCAGCCAGCCCTTCATAACAGCAGATACCCCTGTTTCTTGCGTGTCTGTATCAAATCCTCATCACAGTACAGACGCAGCTTTGCCTTTAAGCGTGAAATGCCGGTAGTCAAGGAGCCATCCGATATAAATTCATCCGTACTCCAAATCTGCATCATCAGCTCCTCACGGCTTACGATACTGCCACGATTTTGAACGAGGATCTGCAATATCTTATGCTCTGTCCTGGTCAGCACAATCTCCTGTGATTCATACTGCAGCACGCCTTTGTCAAGATCGTAGCAAAGGGATTCAGCCAGTACAATCACGGTATGTCCGACATATTCGTAGCTCCTTCGCAAAAGCGCCTGCAGCTTGGCCATCAGCAGAGGTAAAGAGAAGGGCTTCTGCAGATAATCATCGCCCCCGCTCATCATCGCCATGATTTTATCCTGATCCTGATTCCTGCTGGATATGAACAAGATCGGAAGCGTTGAAAATCTGCGAATTGCTTCACACCAGTAAAAGCCGTCATAATATGGAAGATTGATATCCAGCAACAGAAGATCCGGTTTCCGCTGTGCTAGCGTTTCTGCGATTTGCTGGAAATCCTGCACGGTATCCACGGTATAGCCCCAGCGTGTACAGGCCATTTGTATTTCTCTAGCCAATACCTCATCATCCTCGGCAATCAGAATTTTCATACAATCCCTTCTTTCTCTTCTTAGCCTGTTCGCTAAATTTCCTTTTCTTTATTATACCTGAAGAATACGGTCAGGTATCTATCAGTTTTGTCATGTAGCTGGAAAACAGCAGTGCTGCCATACGGTGTAAGGTCGTGCTTTCAGAAGCTTCACATCCCTTCAGCAAGCATTTCTGCACGAGCAGTGGGAAAAAAGAAGAACAGAGCATACATAGTCTTACCTGCTTTTTAGGATGTGTATAAGCAGCTAAAAATGGAGGAGGTGAAATTTTATCCGACTGTAAATCATAATCGGAAATGTACAAAAAAGAAATGAGCAGGTAGGCGCGGCGCTTTCTCTCTTTAGGGTAGTTGTAAAAAAAAGATTTCATTTCTATTGAAGAATACAATAGATTTTGAAATCCTTTATTTTTGCCCAAAAGCGAGTAAGAACCACATTCACTTTGTATCATCCTCTTATTCATCCAAGTTTCTCGCTGCCCCCAAGCATGTGCCCCTGCTATCATAACCACTGTATAGGATTGTTCAGCTTTTTCATGTTACATTTTCCAGCATCCTCGAGGGACCTATGAATCCCCTGTTTTGTAGCGAAAAATATGTAAATAGTAAGAAACGGGTAAGAATGTAGCGCTATCCGATTTTTGTCACTCCGCATTATTTCATTTTCACCCGAATCACTGTATCCTTGTTGATCGCCTTTCCTGCTTTTATATTCTGCGAAGCAACCATACCGGTTCCATCCATTTCCACTGCGATATGTGTCAGCTTCCAAAATGCAGTGATATCCTTTTTTGTCCAGCCCTTCATATCCGGCATGGTCAAGCGACTGCCATCGCTTAACAGAAACACTCTCTGGTTGGAGATAACGGTTTCCTTTGGCTGTGGAAACTGTTCCATAACCTCACTGCCATCCCCAATGATGATCTGCTCCGTATGGCTGTTCTTCAGCTTATCCAATGCATAGGAAAGCGAATGATTTCTCAGTACCGGCATTTGCGTTTCTCTGAAGTCCTTATATGCTTTCTCTTCATTCCCGAACGCTTTATCGGCAGTGATATTGGCTGCGACCAATGCAGAGCGCATGACCTCTTTCGCAGGCTCCCTGTCATAGTTCAGATAATCACTTGCCTGAAATGCATAGTAGACCATCACCTTGGGATCCTTTGCAGGAGCTGCCATCATGACGGAATTCGTATACAGACTTACATCATAGCCCTTCTTCCCATATACCTGTCCGGTACCGGTCTTCGCTATGATATCCACATCCTTCATTCGATACATTCTTGCCGTTCCATCCTTATCATCCACAACCCGTTTCATCAGCTTCTGTATATAGGCACTTGTTTTTTCTGAAACTGGCTTCCCTACCACCTTGGGTTCGTATTGCTTCACGACGGTCCCGTTAAAACGCTCGATGCGATCCACCACATAGGGACGCATCATGGTGCCATCATTGAAAATAGCAGAAAACGCCTGTGCCATCTGTAAAGCATTGACATTGATTGCCTGCCCAAAGCCGGTGGAAAGCTTCTCCGACGCGTAGGTGAATTGCATTTCACCGGGCTTATTATTGAGATAAGGCGTATCCACTGATTTCAGAAAACCGAATTTTTCAAGATATTCCTTATAGGTAGATGGCTCCATATAGTTTGCCAGAAGCTCACAGATACCGATATTGCTCGATAACACAAAGCCCTTATCAAAGCTGATGGTTCCATGCTTGCTTTGCTGGGCGTCATAGATTGTCAAATCGTTTGCATTATTTGTACGATGAATGTTTCCCTTACTGTCCTCCACAAAATGATAGACATCACTGTCAAAGGTTTTGTTATAGGGATACTGTCCGCTGTCTACCGCCGCTGCGTAGGTGATGCCTTTCATGACAGACCCCGGCTCATATAAAAAATCAGAAGGAAGATCCACATAATCCTTGATATCATTCCGGCTGTTCAGATGAAAGGACGGTGAGGAAGCCCAGCCCAAAATTTTACCGGTTTTTACTTCCATGACGATTCCCCAGCCGCGAACACCGCCGCTTGTCTTCTTCACGCTTTTATCCAGCGAGCTCTGCAGGGTCTGCTGCACATTGCGATCCAGTGTCAATACGACATGATCGCCATCCTTCGCATAGTCCTTTGTATATTCCGTACCCGGCAGTGGATTGCCATCCGCATCCTTCTGGTATTCCTTACTGCCATTGGTACCACTCAGCTCCTGATCCAGCGCTGCTTCCAGACCGATTTGTCCACTGATTTTCTTCTTTGCTTCATCATATTGTGCAAAGCCAAGCAGGTGGGAGGCAAAGACACTGTTGGGATAGGTTCTTTTCACACTGCTCTGAAATTCTATGCCTGGAAGCTTTAAGGCCGCTATACTTTCCTTAACACTATTGGAAAGATATTTCCCCTTTTCTCCAAATTCCGTCTGATACATATTCAAATCTCTGGCATCCTCCAGCTTTTTACGAAGAAAGGCCTCCTCCAGACCGAGCTTGGGCGCAAGCAGCCTTGCTGTTTTATCAATATCCTGTACATAAGCGGGCCGATTTCCGATATCCTTTCTGGTCTTGCTGAGAATTGCGATAACGGTATACGTATCCTCATCCTTCGCCAGAACTTCTCCGCTGCGATCCAGAATGCTTCCCCTTCTGGCCTTTAAAACCACTCTCTGTACAATATCGCCATCCTTATATTCTTTTACATTCATGCCTGTACGAAAATGTCTGGCAGAGGTCATGGTATACAAAACATTGGAAAGAATCAGCAGCGTAATGCATCCCATAGCCATCATCATCATCGCCAGTGTCCGGTTGCTTCTCTTCATCTACACTCCCCCTTTGAAAGGAAATGGCCCCTTAACAGGTGCCACTTCCACTATTCCATCTTAACTTTAATAACGGTATCCTTATTGATGGATTTTCCCGTTTTGATATTCTGTGAGGTTACCCTGCCGGTACCGCTCATTTCAACCTCGATATGCGTCAGCTCCCAGAATGCGGTGATATCCTTCTTTGTCCACCCCTTCATATCCGGCATGGTAATTTTGGAGCCATCTGTCAGAACAAAGACATTCTGATTGGATATAATGGTTTCTCCCACCTCCGGATACTGCTTGATAACACTGGAGCCGTTTCCGATGATGATCTGGTTGGTGGAGGTACCCTCCAGCTTTTCCTTTGCATAAGCAAGAGAATGATTCAACAGGGAAGGCATGTTTGACTGCTTGAAATCCTTATATGTTTTCTTTCCATTATTCGATTCCCCATCACTGGTGATGTTTGCCGCTACCAGAGCAGAACGCATGACTTCCTTCATCGGCTCTCTGTCATAGCTGAGAATATCGCTTGCCTGAAACGCATAATACACCATAACCTTGGGATCATCCGCTGGTGCCGCCATCATGACGGAGTTGGTATACAGGCTGCCGTCATAGCCGTTTTTCCCCGCAACCTCGCCGGTTCCTGTCTTGGCAATGATTTCCACATCATTCATTTTATAGGGAGATGCCGTACCATCCTTATCATATACAACCCGTTTCATCAGCTTTTGCATATACTTGCTTGTTTTCTCTGAAATCGGCTGACCTGTTATCGTTGTGTCATACTGCTTTATAATTTTTCCATTTGCATTCTCAATGCGATCGACAACAAACGGCTCCACCATTTTCCCATCGTTGAAGATTGCGGAATATGCCTGTACCATTTGCAGGGCGTTTACATTGATTGCCTGTCCAAAGCCGGTGGAGAGCTTCTCCGATGCATAATTAAAGGACATCGTACCGCCTTCATTGTTCAGAAATGGTGAATTTACCGGTTTCAAGAAACCAAATTTTTCAACATAATTTTTATATACTGATGGCTCCATATACTTGGTCAACAGCTCACAGATTCCAATGTTGCTGGATAACACAAACCCTTTATCGAAAGTGATGGTACCATGATTTTCACCTAGCGCATCATTTATTTTCAATGCTCCACTATTTGTTCTATAAATTTTTCCATCCGCCGATTCTGTGAAATAAAACACACCAGAATCAAAGGTTTTATTATACGGATACTTCCCACTGTCAATGGCCGCAGAATATGTAATCCCCTTCATAACGGAGCCAGGCTCATACAAATATCCTGCCGGAAGGTCTATATAATTCTTCATATCCCGCTTATTCAAATCAAAGGAAGGAGAGGATGCCCAGCCGAGAATTTTCCCTGTTTCTACCTCCATAACAATGCCCCAGCCACGTACACCGCCTGCTGTTTTTTTCACACTCTTATCCAGTGAATTCTGCAAAGTTTGCTGGACATTGCGATCCAGTGTTAAAACGACATTGTTTCCATCCGTTGCATAGGTCTTCGTATACTTTGTACCCGGCAACAGATTTCCGTCAGCATCCTGCTGGTACACCTCCAGACCATCCTTACCGCTTAAATAGTTGTTTAACGCAGACTCCAGCCCCATTTTACCAACGATTGTATTTTTTTCTTCATCAAGCTGCGCATAGCCGATCAGATGGGAAGCAAATACACCGGAAGGATAATACCGTTTTACCGATTCCTCAAAAGAGATACCCGGCAGCTCCAGTGCCTCGATGCTTTCCTTTACCTCCTTGGTAAGATTTTTTCCCTTATCCCCAAGCTCTGTCTGATACTGATTGTTCTTTTGTGCCTTTGTCAGCGTATCGACAATATCCTTTTCATCCATGCCCAGCTTTGGGGCAAGCAATCGGGCTGTCTTGGTGATATCCTGCACATAGGCAGGCTTGTTGCCGATTCCCTTACGATTCTTGTTCAGGTATGCGATCAGCTTGTAGGTATCCTCATCCTGCGCAATAACTTCGCCGTTTCGATCATAAATCGTACCGCGCTTTGCCTTCAGGACATTGCTGTTGGAAATATCGGGATCCTTGTATTCCTTTACATTGGTTCCGGTACGCAAATGCTTCTGTGTCACCATAGTAAAAAGGACATTGGATAAAATTACTACCCCAATGATCCCTATCATCAACAGCATATATACTAATGTTCGATTACTTCTTTTTGGGTTCATATCATCACGCCTTTGTTATTTCTTTTCGTCTTTATCTACCACAACAACGTTGTCCTGATTCGTTTTGATCCCCTCTTTTTCAGCCATTCCAAGTACGCGATCTCGATCCTCCAGCTTTGTAATATCCGCTTCCAGATTTGCCACGTCCTCTTTTAATGTGTTTGCCTTCTGCTCGCTTTCCTGAGCCTTCAGCTGAAGTGTTATATTATAGGATTTCAGTGCAAACTTGGCACCGAAGTATCCGAAGATTGACAGCGTTAAAAGCAGTGTCGCAAGTCCTTCGATACGCAGTCTTCTTTTTCTTTTTACTATTTTCGCCTTCGCCATGTTCATCACCTGATCCTTTCTATACATCTTAGCTTTGCGGAATGAGAGCGCATGTTTTCCCTCAGCTCCTCTTCCGTAGCAGTTATCGGCTTTTTATTTAGCAGCCGGTACGGTGCAGCTTCCATATCCTGCGGCAGGATCGGAATCCGCTTATCATATTGCTTTGGTTTGCTGCAGGAGGCAAAGGTATCCTTTACGATACGATCCTCCAGCGACTGAAAGCTGATGACACATAGCCTTCCTCCTACATGAAGAAGCTGTAATGCATCACGCAGCACCAGCTGCAGCTCCCCCAGCTCATCGTTTACGGCAATACGAATTGCCTGAAACACCTTTTTGGCCGGATGTCCCTTCTTATTCAGCACCTTTGCAGGCAATGCGGATTTGATAACATCCACCAGTGCAAAGGTTGTCTCAATCGGTTTTACTTCTCTTGCTTTTTCAATTTTTCTGGCAATCTGCTTCGCAAAGCTCTCCTCACCAAACTGAAAAAAGATGCGTACAAGCTCCTGGTATTCCCACTCGTTCACCACCTGATAGGCACTGAGCCTTTGACTCTGGTCCATACGCATATCCAGTGGTGCATCAAAGCGGTAGCTGAAACCGCGCTGTGCTTCATCAAACTGCGGTGAAGATACGCCCAGATCCAGAACCATACCATCGATGCCTGTAACGCCGCGTGCTGTTAATTCACTCTTCAGATTTGAAAAATTGCTATGTATCAGGGTCACATTATCGCCAATTTGCGCAAGCCGTGCTCTGGATTCCTCGATAGCAGAGGCATCACGGTCAAAGGCATATAAATGTCCCTGCGGTATCCGTGCGAGAATTTCCGCGCTGTGACCGCCTCGTCCCAGCGTACCGTCCACGTAGATTCCATCGCTATGGATTGCCAGATTGTCAATGCTCTCCTGCAGTAATACGCTGTAGTGTTTCATCATATCATAAACTCCGTCAAGCTCTCGGCTATGTCCTCAAAGGCGTCGTTTGCTTCCTCATCCACCGGCTCCCAGCGTTCTCTGGACCAGATTTCCACATGATTGGCAGCACCGATTACCATGCATTCCTTCACAAGCTCTGCCAGCTTCACAAGGGGAGAGGGAATCAGTACACGACCCTGGGCGTCAATTTCACATTCAGCGGCTTTGCTTGTCATCATTCGGACAAACATACGGGCATCCTTCTTCGTCGAAGGCAGCTTCATCAGCTGCTCATAGATGGTCTCCCACTGCTCTTTTGTGTAAACAGCCAGACAGCCGTCCAGCCCGCGTGTGATGATGACATGATCTCCCAGCTCCTCACGAAACTTTGCAGGAATGATGATACGCCCTTTTTTATCAATATTATGTGCGTATTCACCCATGAACATGTCATTCACCTCCACTATCTACCACTTTCTGCTACTTTATACCACCATTATACCCTCTGACTATGGTTTTGTACATAAAGAATTAAAAAAATTAAGGATTTTATCCTGCCGGTTTCGACGGATTTTCCTTAATTTTCCAGTTATGTGACGTATATAGAAAAAATGAACCATAATCCCGCATGTTCTATTTGTTTTCTGCAGCAATGCTGAATTTATCTGAAAGCTCCCTGCGGGCACGCTTTGTCATTTCTTCGATAAATTGTGTCTTTGCGTGTGTATAAGCATCTCGGTCTTTGCGATAGGTCTGTGCCAGTTCTTTTTTCAAGGCCGCATATTCCCGGCAAGCCTCATCATGTGCACGCAGATAATCACAGAAGTAAAGCTCTCCCCATGCTGCAGGGTAGCGCACATGCAAATGATATACCTTTTGCGCAAATCCAAGTGCCGTGTAGCCCTTGTTGAAGCATAGGATATCCCCCTGCTCCTCTTGTTTTCTCGACATCAAAATCCAGCCGTCCTGCGTAAGCCTTTTGATCAGCTCCTGCGGGTGGCGGGTATCCGTTTCCAGCAGAATATCCACACAGGGCTTTGCTTCCAGTCCTTTCACCGCCGTACTCCCGATATGGGAAATTCGTACAATGGAGGCTTTCAGCAGCTCCTGAAGGTGAAGGCGCTGTGCATCATACCATGCCGCATATTGCTCATTATGCGGCCGTATGACAATAGGAAACAGTTCCCAGAGCTGTTCCAGAGAAAGCTTTTGCAATTCCTCAGCATCCAGATTTTCCTTTCTATTGAAATCAGACGCTTGTAACTGGTACAGCAAAGAGGTCTTTGCCATGGCGGGATGCTTCTGCGCTTGCCCAACGCTTGAAAAGCCCAGCTGAACAAGATTTTCCTGCAGCTGCCGGTCTTTGCCATCCACCTCCATAACTACCTGCGCGATATCCCAGCGATACAGCACATAAAACAGCAGCATAAGCAGATACTGTCGCTGCAGCTGTGCGAAATTCTTTCCGGTATTCGCAAGCTTCATCGTGATGGAAACGGTATGCGCTGTAAGCAGCGTTACCTGCATATATCCGGCATAAATTGTATCCAGCAGCAAATACAGCTGCAGCATGTTGTGCATCTGTTGCTCCTGCAGCTGCGGGGCATGCGCACTGTCCCATACGGGAATGCTTCCTTCCGCTTTACTACAGATCGTAAGATTTTTATAAACCAGCTTCATACATATCTCCATTCTCCCCTGTCACTGCCTGCAGACTGGTAGCCAGCCTCTGCAGCGTATCCGCGCATCCGTTTCTCTCGCAAGAAGATCAAGCGGTATGATTTTTCGCGTTTCCCTTTCCATAGCTCTGCCATGTCGTTTTCCTGCTGTTCTATTCCAGCTTTGAGCTGCAGCATTTTTCCAGCTGATGCTGAATATAAGGGGCATCCTCATCATCCAATAGGGCGATCAGCTTATCTCCTGTGTGCAGCATGGTGCTTCCCTTGGGAAGCAGCTCCTTTCCCTGTCGTTCAATACTGATCAACAGGCATTTATTCGGCCACTTCACATCACGGATCGCCTGATCACAAACCGGACTTCCCAGCTCCACAACAGCCTCCACCAAATGCCGCTCCCCATGAAAGGCAGAAAGATTCACACCGTTTTTCACAAGAAGATTGTGCAGCAGGCTTTCATAGATCGGCTCACAGTTGAGCAAGCTCGCACACAAATAGCTGATCAGCGATACAACGGCCAGCGGCAAGAGATTGGTTAATGTGCCGCTCATCTCTGCAATCAGAATAATTCCGGTAATCGGTGCCCGCACGATTGCGGCAAATGCTCCTGCCATCGCCATGATGATAATATTATTCATATAGCCGGCAGAGAAGCCAAACACCTGAACAGCGATATTTCCGAAAATCGCTCCGGTAAAGCTGCCCAAAACGAGCAATGGAAAGAAAATCCCCCCCGGTGCTCCGGAACCGAAGCTGACAAGGGAAAATGCAAACTTCACTGCCAGAAGAAGAAATAACGTGCGAAGCAGCATGATAGGGTCCTCACTCAGCATTTCAATCATCGCATGACCACTGCCCAAAACATCATGCAGACAAAGCGCCAGAACACCGGACAAAAGCATAGCAGCTATCACTCCATACTGCTGTAAGCCGCTTTTTGCAAACAATGCCTGCACTTTCATCGTGGATTTATTGTACAGCACCCCAAACAGACCACAGACGATTCCCAACAGAATCAGCATCCAATAATAGCCGAGGGGAAAGGTATGCACGACTTCAAAATGAAACGCCGGTGCCAGCCCGAACACATTCCGGGAAAGGAAATCTCCGGTCACACTCGCACACATTACGGAAATCAATACCGACACACTAAAATTTTTATGGATTTCCTCCAGTGCAAACATGACGCCGGCAAGCGGTGCATTAAATGCCGCAGACAAACCTGCCGCAGCACCGCAGGTCAAAAGCAGACGCTCTTCCATCTTTACGCGGTGAAACAGCTTTGCAATCGCTTTTCCAGCCATTGCCCCCAGCTGAATGCTCGGTCCTTCCCGCCCCAAAGACAAGCCGCCGAAGGCACACAGCGTTCCGCCAATCACCTTTGCCGGCAGCACCCGTGTCCACTGCTGATCGATAAAGGACATGATTTCTCCTTCCACCTGTGGAATCCCACTACCGGAAATCAACGGCTCCGCCTTCAAAAGCTGTGCCACCAGAAAGCCCAGCACGAGCAGAAAAGCAAACCAGAGTACAATATGTGTCCAGTCGGTACGGATAAAGGCAACCGCCGCCGCAACAAAATCCTCCGCGTAGCCCAGAACAATACGATACAGCACAGCAATCAGCCCGGCACAAAGACCGGCCGCAAGCCCTTCTGCAATCAATACATATTTAAAATTTCCTGCACTATGCAGAATATGAAGCGTACTTCCATGTTTTCTCTCTTTCACAACTCTCATCCTTCTTTCCCTAAAATTATAGCATTCGTATTTCTCTTTTACAAATGACTTCCTGCTTACACACACAATTCTTATACCGCGTGGAGCCGCTGCGTTTGTTTCCCTGTACATCCCACAGCTTTTCAAGCAGCTTGTACAAAGATGTGGCAGGTAGTGTTGAAAGCGAAGAAAAACAGGCATCGTGCCTGTTCATCCTGCAAGGGATATCCCTAAACGCTGTATCATCCAACTTTTCACCCATCAAACTGCGATCGCTTAAAAGGAAAATAACGACATTTGATTTTCGTCCTGCATTCCCTCCAGAACCCCCATGCTTTCCATCTTCTTCACCAGTGTTCCGCTCAATGCCGTACGCCGCTGCAAATCCTCCTTGGACAGGAAGGCTCCCTGTTTTCGTGCCTCCACAACCGTATCCGCAACATTCTCCCCAAGTCCGTCAATGCTGGTAAACGGCGGTATGATATAGTTCGCATTATCCGGATCGACGATAAATTCACGGGATGCCGAGCGCATGATATCAATATTGGTAAAGTAATAACCCCGCAGATTCATTTCCAGAGCAAGCTCCAGCGTATTGAAGGTATCCTTATCCTTTTTGGAAACATCCTTTTTCGTTTCATTATTTTTCAGCATATCGCTGATTTCCTGCATTCTGCGACGGATTGCCTGTTCTCCCTTGATCATCGTTTCAATATCATAGGCATCACAGCGAATCGAGAAGAACATGCAGTAATATACCTGTGGGCGATGCACCTTGAACCATGCGATACGAATCGCCATCATAACGTAAGCCGTTGCATGTGCCTTCGGGAACATATACTTGATTTTCAGACAGGAATCGATATACCAGTCCTCCACACCGTTGGCCTTCATTTCCGGAATCCATTCATCCTTTAAGCCCTTTCCCTTACGCACACTCTCCATGATGGTAAAGGCAAGCTTCGGCCGCAGCCCCTTGTGCAGCAGATACACCATGATGTCATCACGACATCCGATCACACTCTTCAAGGTACATGTGCCGTTATCGATCAAATCCTTTGCATTTCCCAGCCAGACATCGGTTCCATGGCTCAGACCGGAAATTTTCAGAAGCTCATCAAAGGTGGTCGGACGTGTCAGCTCCAGTATACCACGCACAAACGGCGTTCCAAATTCCGGTAATCCGGCGGCACCGGTTTCACCGCAGGACTTGCTGGTATCGATTTTCAATGCATCAACCTTGGAGAATACGCTCATCGTTTCCGGGTCATTCATCGGTATCGTAGTCGGATCGATGCCGCTCATACGCTCCAGCATTTTCATTGCGGTCGGATCAACATGACCCAGGATATCAAATTTCAAGACATTATCATGAATATCGTGGAATTCAAAGTGGGTTGTCTTCCACTCCGCATACGGGTTGTTGGCCGGGTACTGTACCGGTGTAAAATCATGAACATCCAGATCCAGCGGAATTACGATAATACCGCCCGGATGCTGTCCGGTTGTACGCTTCACACCCTCACAGCCCTTCGCCAGATGCAGGACCTGCGCATTTCGCATACTGCCCTCAATGCCCATTTCCTCCTCATAGCCCTTCACATATCCGAATGCTGTCTGCGTCGCAACGGTACCGATGGTTCCTGCACGATACACATGATCGTCCCCAAACACCTCTTTTGTATAGGCATGGGCATTGGGCTGATAATCACCGGAAAAGTTCAAATCAATATCGGGAACCTTGTCCCCTTCAAAGCCAAGGAAGGTTTCAAACGGAATATCGTGTCCATCCCCTCGTATGGTTTCTCCACAGTTTGGACAGATGATATCCGGCAGATCAAAGCCATCCGCAACACTTCCATCGGTATAAAACTTCACATAATGGCACTTGGGACATACATAATGCGGTGCGAGTGGATTTACCTCGGTAATCTCCGACATCGTCGCAACAAAGCTGGAGCCGACCGAGCCACGTGAACCTACCAGATATCCGTCATTCAGACTCTTTTTCACCAGCAGATGGGAAATGTAGTAAACAACGTAGAAGCCGTGTCCGATAATACTTGCTAGCTCCTTTTCCAAACGCTTTTCCACAATTTCAGGAAGCACTGGTCCGTATTTTTTATGGGCATTTTCATAACAGATATCCGTAAGCTTCTGGTCAGAGCCTTCAATATCCGGCGGATACAGGCGATCCTTGACAGGCTTCACTTCCCCGATCATATCCGCAATCTGTCTGGTATTTTTGATAACCATATCATAGGCACGCTGCTCTCCCAGCCACGCAAACTCCTTCAGCATCTCCGTCGTTGTGCGGAAGTGCTGATCCGGCGCTTTAAATTTACGCCGTTTTTCCTGATTGTATATATAGAGAGGATGGCGTACACCGCCAATCGCCTGAGAGGAGATATAAATGTCACGAATCATTTTTTCTCCGGGCTGCACATAGTGGCAGTCTCCGCTGGCAACCAGAAGCTTATCCAGCTTATCCGCTGCCTTTACGATGGAGGTCAGAATTTCCTTTAACCGGTCCATGCTGGAAATGGAATCACGTTCCACCAGATGGCGGTAATTTTCCAGCGGCTGCAGTTCGATGTAATCATAAAACTGCATAACCTCCTCCAGTGTCTGTTCGTTGCGGGTCTGTGCCATATCAAACACTTCTCCGTTTAAACAGCTGGAGCCGATCAGCAAATTGCCGTTGATACGCCGCTTTTCAATCTCACTTCGCAAAATTCTTGGCTCCGCTACGATATTGTTTGTACTTTTGCTGCTGTAGGCAAGATAGCGGGTATGCGAAAGCGTCACCAGCTCAAACAGCTCTTTCAGCCCGGCCATATTTTTCGCCAGTATCGTCACATGCTTGACACGCACCTTACGAAAGCTCTCCGCTGTCTGCATATCCTGAAGCTCCTGCAGGTTTTTGATATGCTTTAAATCATTCAGCATATTCATATAGGTCTGTGCCAGAACCTCCGCATCATAATCGGCACGGTGCGCAACATCCTCATCATATCGGATGCCATAGGAGCGGGCAATCTGTCCCAGTCGATAGCCCTTACGATCCGCCTGCATGCTGCGGGCAAGATCCAGTGTATCAATCACGGGATTCATAATTGGCGGACGTCCGATTCTTGCCAGTTCATCATTTAGAAAGTTATAGTCGAAGGTCGCATTATGTGCTACCAGAATACTGTCTCCGATAAATTCGAGAATTTCATCAATGCTGTCCGCAAACGATTTCGCATTCTTCATATGCTCTTCCGTAATACCGGTCAGCTCTGTGGTAAAGGCACTCAGCGCCACCGGAGGCTTGATAAACAGCTGCAGACTCTTTATGCAGGCACGATCCTTTACAATCTGTCCGCCAAATTCAATAATATGATCAAAACGGCTGGATAAGCCGGTTGTCTCAAGGTCAAATACACAATAGGTCCCCTTTTCCAGTTCAATGTCACGGATATTGCGGACAATCTGCAATGCAGGGTCAACCATATTCATTTCCAGACCGTAAATCATTTTAAACGGTGTTTCTCTGCCCTTATTGATGGCATCCACCTTGTGCTGTGCCTTTGGAAAGGCCTGTACGACAAGATGATCGGTAATCGCGATAGCATCCATCCCCCATGCATTTGCCTGATCGATGTATTCCTCAATATTGCAGACTCCGTCCATTTCCGAAAGCTTGGTATGCACATGCAGCTCCACACGTTTTTCCTGCGCCTCATCCAATCGCTTCACTTCCGCTACCTTTTCAATCACATCCGGCATAAAGACAAGCTCTCGTGTATAGGCATCATACTCCGCCTTACCATAAGCTACAACGCAGTCTCCGTTCTTTATTTCCGCCAGCACTTCCTTTGTGATGGCACCGCGTTCAAACCGCTTCATGATAATGGCATCGTCATCATCCCCGATCCACAGCATCTGAATATCACGTCCGTTCCGCAGCGTACGTGTTTCCGTTTCAAAGATTTTCCCATGGATACGGATACCATGGCATTCCTCTGTAATATCATGAATGGAAAACGGCACATACTGGTCCAGACCCTTTTTTCCCTTCGGCTTAAAATTATAGCCCTTCTTTTCCTCATACACCTTCACCGGCTTCGCTGCGGTCTCATTTTTCACCGTAACCGTCGGAATCGGTGCGGATTTTTTCATTTCCTCGACATGAATTTCCAGCTGAAAGCCGCATCGTCCCAGAAATTCCTGTAGCAAATGCTTATTCTGGATTGCCCGCTCACGCTCCTGTTCATCCAGAATTTGATAGACAAGATATTTCTGTTCATTGATGGTCGGCAGTGATTCATGAAATATTTTCAGCTGCATGTGCCGGGAGACAAAGCGTTCGATATAGCTGGAAACCTCCAGCAGCTCTGCTTCCGCCTTTTCAGCTGTGATATGCAAATCCACACTGCAGCGCGTCAGCTTTGTTAAACGCATACAGAAAACGTCCCATACCTGAAACGGCAGTGGCTTCGGCAGAGAGATTTCCATTTTGATAACATTGGACTTCTTCATATATACCGGCTTCATGGTAAAGGTACCCTGTTCAAAATACTCCAGATCCGGATTGTTCTGTTCCATTTTTTTCACTAAATCAATCAGTTTCAGTTCCATTGAATCCCTCTTTTCCGCTCCTTATATGATAGCATATTTCACTCCTTTGAAAAAGTAAAATTATTGCTCATTTTCCATATGCGGCTATTGCGATGCACACCCCCTCCATCAGGGTCACCTCATCGGTGAGATTTGCTCATGTCGCTTGTCCTGTGTATCAGCCTGCCCAACCTTCACACACTCCAATTCTTCTTCCCTGCACAAAGCGATTCCCCCAAGTCCTGTGAACACGATGGAGGCATGTATTTCATTTCACAAAAAAAAGATACATCCAGTCATTCCCGATGTATCCCGAAATAGAAAGGAAGAGACACAGTGCAATCCGCCGGTGTCTACGCTGCCTCCTCTTTATTTTCATTATCACCTGTTTGCAAAACCAGCTGCTTCACTGCGGCTGTTCTGCTTTTTTCAGGGCATTTTGTGCAGCCATCCGAATGGCTCTGCTGGATATGGTGGCAGAGGATACATCATCGACAGCAATGCTGTTTTGTTTCCGGATATCTTCAAGAATACGCTCAGCGGCTTTTCCCATGCCATTGTCATGCTGAAGCAGCTCAATGCGCTGTATGGCAGTATCCTGAATCTGCAGCCGCAGCCGTACCTGAACCAGTCCAACATGACATTCTCCCTCATAGCTGCCATCACGCAGACTGCCCATATCCACAGCTTCAAAAGCGAGAGCATCGCTTTGCTGCTTTGTCTGATAGAACTGATAAGCAATCACTCCTGCGCCAAGAAGTATCAGTACCGCCAGCACCTTGATCACCTTACGCTTCATGGATCAGCTGGGCAACTACACGATCAATCGTATCCCAGCGCAGGCGATCTACGACTACAGCTGCATTATCCTCATACAGCTGCTCCTGCTTATTCACCATACGTATTATAGTTCTTTCCAGAAAGCCAAGCTTATGAAAATCCAGTTTGCCGCCGATATGCACAGAAAAGGCAAGCTGTTGATAAAACGCCTCTCCCAGATTCTCTGTAATGATTTTTTCCGGTGCAGCATCGCTCATACCGCACAGCAGCATACAGACGCTTTTCCCTTGCCAACTCCTGCGTGTTTGCATGAATGCAGGCAATCAGCTGCTTTGCCAATCTGCCGGCATAGATGCTTCCCACACATACGATACGCTCATAGCCTTCCCATGACAGTGCAGAATCTGCCTCCCGTAAATCCGCGGAAAGCTTTTGCTGCACATACTGTGCAACCTCTTTTCCGGCACCGTGCTTGCTCTTATAGATAATCAGTGTTTTCATATATTCTCCATTCTCCTGCAGCATGCAGGCTGTCGCATAAACGCTGCTGTTTCCATGCATTCCTGTACCACACTTTCCTTTGCTTACTTTTCATGCGTCTGTAAGGATGCCATAATCAAATCCAGCATTTCCTCAATAACCTTATCCCGGTATGCCAAAGACGGCTGCTCGATGAGGATACGCTCCAATAGACCATATACACAGCACCAGATACTTTGTGCACGCAGCTCCACCTGCTCTACACGGAACTCTCCACAGGCGACACCTTCCTCCAGACAGGTACACAGCATAGCGATACTTTTTCGATGCTGTCGCAGATTCTCCTGCAAAATCGCTGTTTGCTTTTGTACAGCAGGAAGCTTGCTTTGCAGGATGACCTGATAAAGCAAAGGATCCTCCAGCATACCGCAAATATAACCATACAGGGTAGCACGCAGCTGGGCTGCCGGCGTTTTTTCAGAGGCCATGGTCTGCTGTATAATACGCAGGATATTGTAATAGCCCTCCTGTACAACCGCAAGCATCAGCTCCTCCTTGCTGGAAAAATAATGATAGATGATACCGGGGGTCTGCTGCAGCATCGCCGCAATCTTACGAATGCTCAAAGCCTCCAGTCCCTGTGTCTCCATAATTTCTCTCGCCGCACGCAATATAAGCGCTCTGCGTGCCGCGATCTGTTCCTCATCCTTTACGCGCATGCTTCTCCTCCTTTGCATAAAAGCAGGTATGCCGGTCTGCTTTGATTTTCTTCTGCTGCTTGTGAATCGTATGATTCATCTTCAAACACAGCAGACGGGCGACAAAGCCTGGAATCTTCATTTCCGCCTGCCTTGAAAGCAAGCTGTCAACTGCTGTTTTATGCTGTATACAGGCAATCATCTTCTGCAGGCAGTGCTCTACCTGTACCGCATTGGGAAGACGCTTCAAGGAAACTCCGTCAATGATTGCCCCTCCTCCAATCAGTAAGCCGCCCATCCAGCGCAGCTGCATAGCCCTTGCAAACAGCTCGATATTGCCGATACAGCAGTGGTGCGTATGAGCGTATGGCATACCGCCCTGTGCGATTGCATATACATATTTGTTCTTCTCCATACCTGTCTGCTGCAGCTTAACCAGTATCCTGAGCGCATCCCCCGGGATAGCGTTCACATAACAGGGAGCGATACAAATCCATGTCTCTGCCAGCCTTGCAGTTTCCAGAAAGCTATCCCATGCAGACTCAATATCTAAACAGTTCCACACCTGTGTCTGCTCACCGAGCTGCTCCTGCAACAGTCTGCCCAGCAGGGCACTGGTACCAAGCCTGCGCGGACTCAGATTCAAAATCATTGCGGACATACAACTGCCTCCCCACCGATATACTGTACACGCATACGCGTTCCGGCAGTAATACGGTGTACCTCATCCAGCCATTTCTCAAACAATGCCAGCTCTTGCGGCGTCGCTTCTCCATATAGAAGAAATTCGATTTCGCGAAGCGGGATTTTCCACCCTTTTTTGGAAAGCTCCTTGTTTTTCACTGTATACTCCGAATAGCCAAGCACCGCCATGCGATCAAGAATGCACTTGCATATCGGACTGCAGCACCCAAAGCTCTGTCGGCATATGAAAACCAGCTTTTCACATTGCGCAATCTTGGGATACAGCATTTGCATATCATCCGCTACAGCACACGCACCATATCGATTTCTGTCCCTTTCGCAGGCTCCGCAACCCATACAGCCCTGCAGCTTCAGCTCCCTGACATCCACCGTCTGTATTCCTGGTTCATCGCAAAACACATGCTCTGTATCGTTCAATCGTAATGTTCTCACTGCAATCACCTCTCTATAAATTAAACACTGTTTAATTTATATTCATCTTATCGTATCCCACTCATTCTGTCAAGGCGGTTTGAAACAAATTTACTAAGCTATTCCTCTATCACTTCTGTTTCGATATTGAAAAACTGCTATGCTGTACCATAACAGCTGCCTGCAAGGCCTGCAGTGCAGCACGATAAAAACGGCAAACAAAAGCTCATATGCAAGAGATTCGTGCTGTAAAAGCAGAAACAGAAAAAAAGGATTCGGAGCCCTAGAAAGATGAACCAAATCCTCTTCATGATATTTTTGATGACCTCCAATCAGAAAGAAGTCATTTACAGCCTTTTATTACAAAATTTATCTCAGACACCGGTTGATTCCTACCGTGTTTGCAGCCTATACCAAAAGCGATTACATAGACAGCAAAATGCTGGTGACATAAGAGCCAAGAATGGCCACACTTGCCAGCAGAACCAGAGCACGATGCTTTTTTCCATATATAACTGCCAGCGTACAAACCATGGAAAACGCACCGAAGCCCAGCAGATTCATAACCTGCGGTTCATTGACATAGATGCTTCCCTGTGTAAACAGCACGTCCGCAAAGCAGAGGATGATAAAATTGAACAGATTGCTGCCGACAATGTTCCCAAAGGATGCATTGAAATTTCCAATACGCACCAGATTGACCGAAGCACTCAGCTCCGGCAGTGAGGTAGCCACGCCCAAGAAAATTGCCCCGGCTACCGTAGCCCCCAGCTGCAGCTCCTCGGCCAGACGGTCGGTTACCGTTGTCAGCAGGATACTTACCATTACCAGTCCAACACTGTAACAGATAAAACGAATAGCAATCTGCTTCACGCTCAACGAGATATAGACTTCCTCCTCTACATCACCGCTGTCATCATTCCCCATGAACTTCACATTCACCGCATACACGACCAGAATCAGAACAGACATCAGATTGACCTTCAGAAAGCTGAATCCAACCTCCTTTGGCATCATGATTGCCACAAAAACAAGAGCATACATGACCAGCCCGAACCACAGCGTCTTGCTGTGTGACTTTGACAGCGTAGCGCTTTGATAGCGGCGGGATGTAAACAGCATCAGTCCGCCAATCACACAGAGGTTGAAGATATTGCTTCCCAACACATTTCCCTGTACCAGATCCGGCTGATCCAGAGCCAGTACAGCTGTCAGAGAAGTAAATAATTCAGGCAGAGAGGTCACAGCCGCAAGCATGACACCTCCTATAAACGCACCGGACAGATTTGTTTTCTTATCCAGACAATCAACGTAATACGACAGACGTACTGACAAAAACACCACCAGTGCCGCCAATACGATATATTCAAGATACAGCATACCATTTTCCTTTCTTTTTTCAATAGCTCCGCTTTCTTCTCATAAAGCAGTCGCTCTTTCTCTATTCATTCCCAGAAACCGCCCTGACAAAACGACGCATGCATTCCTCTATCAGAGAACGCGGTGCAGCCATATTGATACGCTCAAAGCCCTTTCCTTGCTCACCAAACAGATAGCCCTCATCCAGAATCAGAGACTGCTCGAGCATCCGCTTCTCCAGCTGCAGTTCATCGGGGCAATACGCACGCACATCCACCCACAGCAGGTAGGTTCCCTCGCAGGGGGAAATCACAGCCTGCGGCAGCTCTTTTTCCAGATAGTCACATGCATAGCGGATATTCTGATCGATATAGGAATTCACCTGATTCAGCCAGTCTTCACTTTCATTATATGCCGCCTTCGTTGCGGCTAATGCAAAGGAATTACAGCTGTTCAGGGATAACCGGTTGCCAACAAACTCCTTCCAGCGCTGCTGGTACTCCGGCTTCGTAATGATGATATTGCTGTTTTGCAGACCTGCCAGATTAAAGCTCTTGCTGGGGGCCGTGCAGACAATGATTTCATCCTTATACTCCGGCACTAGCGTATGCAGTGGGATGTGACGCTTTTCCTCCCGTATCAAATCACAGTGAATTTCATCACTGATGATCCATTTTCCATAGGTATGCGCAAGTGCTGCCACCCGCTGTAGCTCTTCGCTTGTCCATACCCTGCCTACCGGATTATGCGGGGAGCATACAATCATTCCCTTCACCTCATCCGCAGACAGCTTCTTCTCTAAATCCGCAAAATCAATGGTGTAGACACCGTTTGTATTGCGCAAAGGGCTTTCCACAACACAGCGCTTGGTAGCCAGTATCTTATTGCGAAACGGATAATATACCGGCGGCTGAATCAATATGCTGTCACCCTCCTCACTCAGAATTTCCAGAAGATAGGCAATAGCCGGAACTACACCTCCTGCATAAAAGATGGAGTCTGCCGCAATCGTCCAATGGAAACGGCGTTGAAACCATCCGGTCACACTGTTTTTATACGCAGCATCAAACCCGCAGGAGTATCCGTAAATCTGTTCCTCCACACGACGATGCAATGCCTCCTGTATTTCCCTGCTGCATGGAAAATCCATGTCTGCCACCCAGAGCGGCAGCACCGCTTGTTCATCACTGCAGGCAAAGGGTTTATCCCATTTGATACATCCGGTTCCCGTTCTTGACAGCACCGTATCGAAATCATATTTCATATGTACCTCCCAAACCAGTTTTGTTTCTATACTCTCATACTGCATTATTATATCGTGTTTAAAAGCCCTTGAACAGAGAAAATGAAGTGTATTTTCCCTCTTTTTGTAGCAGCAGCTGCATTGGACGCAGATGCATATGAAAAGAAAGGCAGAACTGATAACCAGATTTACTGTCCATCGTTCTCATCCTGCCATATACCGCAATGCAGAGCATCCTATATGTTGGGTGCAGATTCCCTCGCCTTGTGTATAGTGATTGAGCAAGTCATACACACGTACAGCCTGTATGCAATCCAGTAAAGGCATCCGCATGTACGGCGATTATATGTCAGGCATAGAAAGCTTTTGACTATGCACAAGCATCGTGTACATACATGCTGCAAAAAAAAGACTTCCATCACACTGCCATGCATGTGTGAATGGAAATCCTTTTCAATATCGTATGAAAAACAACAGCTATTTAATAACGGAATTCTTCTCGGAACAGCTCATCTATGGATTTTCCTGTTTCCTGACGAACATCCTCAACCTCTCTGTTCAATACGATCTGACCGTTTTTGATAAAGACAACCGTACTGAAGATACGTTCGATATCCGCAATCAGATGCGTTGCGATAAGAATCGTCTGATCCGGAGAATAATTTTCCAGAATCGTATCCAGAATCACTTCTCTTGCGGCCGGATCCACTCCGCCAATTGGCTCATCCAGTACGATGATTTTTGCCTTGCGGCTCATCACCAGTGCCAGCTGAAACTTTTCCTTTGTCCCCTTCGACATCGTCTTGATGCGCATTCCTTCATCAATTTGAAAACGGCGCATGATAGTCAGACACTTATCCAGATCAAAATCCGCATACATATCAACAAAAATTGCCAGTGCGTCCTTCACCTTCATCCAGTCTGAGAAATAAGGCTCATCTGGCAGAAAGGAGACCATCGCCTTTGTCTCTGCCCCGATGCTCTTTCCATCGATTTTCACGACACCGTCATAATCCTTCAACAGCCCGGTCATAATCTTTAAAAGCGTTGTCTTTCCACTTCCGTTAGGACCAAGCAGACCGATGATCTGCCCTCCCTCAAAAACCATATCCACATTATGCAGGGCCTGCTTTTTCCCATAGGCTTTGCTAAGCCCGCATATTTCAATCAGCTTTTCCATTGTGCAACCTCTCTTCCACTGTAGCGATGATGGCTTCATCATCACATCCGTACTGACGGATTTCCTCAATAAACATATCTGTTTTCTTACAGATGACATCTTCCTTTAATTTTTGAATCATTTCTGTATCATTGCAGATAAATCTGCCAGTCGTGCGTTCACTCGCCACAAGATGACTGCGCTCCAGTTCACTCAGCGCGCGCTGTACCGTATTTGGATTGACGCCAAATTCCACAGCCAGTTCACGAACAGACGGAATTTTCTGAGAAGGCTGATAGACGTCTGTAACGATCCATCGCTTTATTTCATCCATAATCTGCAGATAAATCGGCATATTAGAATCAAAATTCATGCAGGTTCACTTCCTTCCTAATACTCTCCGTTTTTCATTCGCTTCACTGTTTGCAGTACCGCTATGATAATGATTCCCAGCAGCACTGCCCCTACGATATAGATTGGCCATCCGATTCTGAAATAATCCAGCAGCAGATATCCGGTAAATACATACCAGAATGAGAACAGCAGAATGATCAGAATAATCAGTGCCCTCTCTTTCAGGTCGTTCATCATTCAATTTCCAGTTTATGATCCAGGATATATTTGCTTCCAAAGAAGAACAGGCTGAGAAGCAGTAAAGATTTTACAATCATAATGCCCACACCTGCCATGAACTGGTATTCCACCTGCAATCCCATGAACAGCCGCATAATCGTGCCGGTAAAATCATCGGAGGCAAGATGGAACGGAGCAAGTAATACCTGATCAAACACAAAGCTGATAATCCATGAAATCAGAATAAACAGCAGAATGCCAACAGCTGTACGATACCGCGGTACATAGGTTGTATGCGTTAGGTTCATAACCAGATAAATCAAAGCAACAGATTCTGCCGTAGCGACAATCATATAGAACAGATACAGCAGGGAATCTACCGCAATCACGGTACTGAAGAATTCCTGCAGTGCCTCTGCAATCGCAGCAAAATCAAAGCCTGTGACACGCAGTCCGATAATCAGCATGGACAGAAACAGGACAAATACGGAAACAAGAATCCAGAATACCGCACTTATAATTTTTGTCAGCAGCAGCTGTGTGCTTGTGACCGGTAGCGTATGTGTCAGATACGAATTCCTGGAAAACATGGAATTACTGTAATTTTTAATAACGACAACAACACACATGATAAACATAACCACACTCATAATCGTATAGATGACGGCTGCGATGTTGGTAATCATTCCCGTACTCCTCGGATTTATCAGCAGTGCCGCCACCATGACAATGGCATACAAAACAAGAAAGCTTCGGTATGAGCATTTCAGCTCATGCTTGCATAATTTCCAAAACATAAAATTCCTCCCTCGTAAATGGTTCATGT
Organism: Clostridiaceae bacterium OM02-2AC; assembly: GCA_003481775.1. GTDB lineage: Bacteria > Bacillota_I > Bacilli_A > Erysipelotrichales > Erysipelotrichaceae > Clostridium_AQ. Next base: position 26,454 of record QULU01000028.1, on the reverse strand, counting down.
ATTACTGTATTAACCATCTAATACAATAGTACATGAAGGAGAAAGCATTGTCAAGCAATTCTAAAAAATATCAATAAACTATAAAACCGTATGGTATTTTATTGGACAAAGAATGGCATAGAAGCCAGCACCTTGCGCAATGTATGTATATATTTTATATCAGGAAAAGATTCAACTCCTATAGGTATTTATATGCTGTATCCCTGCAAATATAAGAAAACAGTTTAGGCTATACAGACGCTTGTGTGTTTGGATTACCTGAAAAAAATAGAAAGGAGCAGGCACATCGCTTTATATAGGCTTTTCCTTCTGCCCTTCATCATGCAGTATTCTTCCCGTTTTGAAGCAGGAATTGCAGAAGGATACCTGTGACTTTTCTTCCTGTATAAAGATGTACAATCCGGCAAATCAAATCGCCAGCAAGCGATAAAAAAATGTCCTAGCGGACATGTTAACTGACGAATGCGAAAACACTGCCAATATTGTATAATAGAATCATATGATTGGTGGTGTTTTTTTTGGCTTCTGAAATGATGATGAAAAAGCTCGGGTTGCTTTGTGCTGATGACTTTGTTGATCTTGATAAAAATATTATCCAAAACATCTTTACAAATCATTTTCAAGAGTTACTTGAAGACCCTGAAATCATTCAAAAACCTCTTCGTTCTTGTGTCTTCTCCAATGTAGAACGTATGGTCAAATGCAGAACGCCTGAGGCTGGTTTTTCTCTTTTCGAATGTCCGCATTGCCATGACTTTAAGATCGTTCCTCATTCTTGTAAGTCTAAGTTTTGTAATTCTTGTGGTGTCAAATATGCTGCTCAACGTGCAGACACCATTAAATCAATTGTTCTAGATTGTCCGCATCGGCATGTTGTTCTCACGATTGCTGAAAAGCTTCGCCAGTTTTTTCAATACGACAGAAAGCTGCTGAATCTTTTGTTTTCTGCCGCTGCGGATACTCTCAATCATATTTTTGATTCCTTTGGTAAGAAAGATGACCATTTTAAGCCTGCCTTCATCATCACCCTCCATACATTCGGTCGTGATCTAAAATGGAATCCACATGTCCACATTCTTCTTGCAGATGGCTATGTTGACGAAGCCAATGTTTTTCATCGCTTGAAATTTATTTCTTATACTGCTCTGCGCAAACGTTGGATGACTACTCTTTTATATGCCTTAAGAGATAATATTGGGGATAAATATAAATTGATGCTAAAAAAGATTACCAATATCCTTTATAAAAAGTATGATAATGGTTTTTATGTTTATGCTCCTCCCACAAAGTATAAAAATGTTGATGATACCGTTGATTATGTTGTAAGATATGTAGGTAGACCTGTAATGGCTCAATCTCGCATAACGGATTATGATCCCGTCAATAAGACAGTATCCTATTGGTATGAGCGTCATGAGGATGGTGTAAGAGTAGATATCTGCGAATCTGTCATCGATTTTATGAAGAAGCTCATTCTTCATGTTCCTGATGATCAATTTAAAATGATTCGCTATTATGGCGTATATGCTTCGGTAAAGAAAAAAGCCAGAGCACTTGTTAAAGTTATGACGCAGCGACTTTTTCGTGCTTCTCTTTTCAAAAAAAATTGGCGAGATTTTCTTATACATACTTTTCATCATGATCCCTTATTATGTAAGTGTGGACATTACATGGAATTTTTGGAATGTTATGTTCCCTAGGAGAAAAACAATGTTGATGGAAACGGAATATATTAAAATGAAATGCAAAAGGTGTGGATATGAAGAATGGGCGGAAGAAGAAATCGCAGACGAACTGGCAACCTATAATCGCAAAACAAAAAAATACGAAATACTGCTTGAATGTCCAAAATGCCATGGTGTAATGATTTGGCATAATAAAGAAAAGAAAGTTGAACAATGGGAATCAGGATTTGATCCTGAAGATTTACCCTTTTGATCATCATTTTTTATAATGTCTTCTAAGCCAAAATGTTCTTCTTAAATAACTTTTTGGCTTTTTTCTTTAGTTTTTCTTGTGAAAGAACTTTCCTATCAAACAAGAAAAAACCACTCATTTCTGAGTGGTTACATTTCGTCAAATGGTGGTCCCGGTCGGAATCGAACCAACGACACATGGATTTTCAGTCCATTGCTCTACCGACTGAGCTACGGGACCATTTGGTTGCGGGGGAAGGATTTGAACCAACGACCTCCGGGTTATGAGCCCGACGAGCTACCAGGCTGCTCTACCCCGCGATGTTTAATGAGCAATTCTTTTTTTGTTGAAGATTTAAATGGCGGAGGAACTGGGATTCGAACCCAGGCGCCAGTTTCCCGACCTACCGGTTTTCAAGACCGGACCCTTCAACCACTTGGGTATTCCTCCAGATGTTCGGTAACATAATGGTGGACCCTGTAGGACTCGAACCTACGACCCACCGGTTATGAGCCGGATGCTCTGACCAACTGAGCTAAGGGTCCAATTAGCAAAATTGGTGGCGGGGGCGAGACTCGAACTCGCGACCTTCCGGGTATGAACCGGATGCTCTAGCCAACTAAGCTACCCAGCCGTCTTTACAATTTTACAATGGTCGGGATGACAGGATTTGAACCTGCGACCCCTTGATCCCAAATCAAGTGCACTACCAAGCTGTGCTACATCCCGAAATAAATGGCGCGCCCAGCAGGAATCGAACCCACAACCTTTTGATCCGTAGTCAAACGCTCTATCCAGTTGAGCTATGGGCGCATCGTTTTTCGTTTTCTATCTTTACGCTGTTCTCATCAGTGCTCATATATAATACAACAGAAAGACCATTTATGCAAGACTTTTTTTGAATTTTTTTCGTTTTTTTTATCTTTTTTCAGGCAGATGCAAAATAGCCTTATAAATAAAGGCCTTGTGCCCTTTTCTTCGATTGTTTTCACTCCTCTTTTGCAGAATTATGCATGTGTCTCATTATATTCTTTACAAAAAATCAGTATTCTGCGAATCAGAGCAAGCGGCATTTTTTCATGCAGGGGCAGATGAATTGCCGTCTTTGTACATTTATAGGAAGCAAGCTCCTCCTGAAATGCCCGAATAGCATCATTTCCCGGATAGAAGCCAATATAGCCCTTACACTGTCCCACCTGCACCAGATACCCATGATACAGAAATGTTGGCAATCCCCAGCTGATTTTTTCCTCTGCATCCGGTACCAGCTCTCTGCATATTGCAAGTATGTCCTGTATCCTTGCACGATACTCCTCATCACATCCCTGTACATATTCCTGTATTGTCCGATCCGTAGCCTTTGCCATATATTCCTCTCCTTTACATGACCACATGTTTCCTTATATCTCTATACATCTCTATCTCTAGTATAGCACAGCATTGAAAAAAAGAGCCGCTATGTTGCGGACTCTTCAGCTTTTCTTCGATCCTTGGTTGCCTTGATGACCTTCTGACGGGAAAACTCCTCCCGCTCCTTTTCCTCAAGTGCATCCGTTATGAATTTGATATTGTGTTCAAAATCCGGAATTACGATGTTCTTCAGGGCATTGGCACGCTTCTGCGCCTTGCGGATTGCATTCGCAAGCCGATAGACACTGTTCTCCACCTCAGCCAGAATCACTGTCATTTCCTTAACCTTATAAAAACAGCGGTAAGCATAATCCAGCTTGGAATTCGCATGATCCAAGCCGTATGTCAGCTTATACTCCTGCTTATCATATTGAATCTTTGGAATCTCCACACCCATGACACTTCGATAGCTGATATGAATTCCGGTATCCACCGGCACCGCCTCCACCAGATCACTGATGACTCCCAGGGACATATTCGCCTGCTGCAAGGCATAATAAGCCTTCTGATACGTAATGGTGATCTTATCACGCAGCAGCTTAACATCATCCAGCAGCGACATCATTTCACGCGTCAGGATATTCCGTTTCCGATCCATCAATTCATAGCCCATATGAGCCAGATCATTTGATTTCTTTGTCGCAATCAGATTTCCTTTGGTTGGAAACACCTGTTTATTGGCCATAATCAGTTACCCTGAGATGCCAGTTCCTTGATGATAGGTCCACTCTTCAGACCAAAGCGTTTCACCGCACGTTCATGATCGTAGTACACTTCAAGAACCTCATTATCCACACGGTCAAGCTCCGCACGCGGCAGGACACTGAGCAAATCCCAGCCCAGATCCAGCGTTTCTTCAATACTACGGTTATCATCAAATCCCTGATTCAGGAAATGCTCCTCAAATAAGGTACCAAAGGACATATACTGCTTGTCGACATCACTCAGCTCATCCTCACCGATAACAGAAGCCAGACTTCTGGCATCCTGCACCTTCGCATAGGCTGCAAACAGCTGATTGGATACATCTGAGTGATCCTTTCTTGTAAAGCCTTCACCGATGCCATCCTTCATCAGACGTGACAAGGAAGGCAGAACACCAACCGGCGGATATACTCCCATCTGATTCAGATTACGATCCAGTACGATCTGCCCCTCGGTAATATAACCGGTAAGGTCAGGAATCGGGTGTGTGATATCATCATTGGGCATGGTCAGAATCGGAATCTGTGTTACAGACCCTCCGGCACCCTTCACAATACCTGCTCTTTCATACAGCGAAGCCAAATCAGAATACAAATATCCTGGATACCCTTTACGTCCCGGTATTTCTCCCTTACTGCTGGAGAACTCACGCAGCGCCTCACAATAGGAGGTGATATCAGTCAGAATAACCAGTACATGCATATCCTGCTCATACGCCAGATACTCCGCAGCGGTTAAGGCACAGCGCGGTGTCAGCGTACGCTCAATGATTGGGTCATTGGATAGATTGATGAACATAACAACCTTTTCCATAACACCAGCTTCCTCAAAGGAACGCTTGAAATAATCCGCAACGTCATTTTTGACCCCCATGGCCGCAAAGACGATACAGAAATTCTTGCCGTCCCCCTCCGATATCTTCGCCTGCTTAACAAGCTGAACTGCCAGCTCATTGTGCGGCATACCGGAACCGGAGAAAATCGGCAGCTTCTGTCCACGAATCAGTGTCGTTAAGGCATCGATACTGGAGATACCGGTATTGATATAGTTACGCGGATACACACGGGAAACCGGATTCAATGGCTGTCCATTGATATCCGCACTTTTCTCGGCATAGATTTCTCCCAGCCCGTCGATTGGCTGTCCGCTTCCGTTAAAGGTACGCCCCAGCATCTCGCGTGATAACGCCAGCTCCATCGGCTTCCCTGTAAATTTTGTTTTTGTGTTTTTCAGGGAGATTCCATTGGTTCCCTCAAACACCTGAATGGCAGCTTTCTTGCCCTCCAGCTGAACCACTCTTCCCAGACGTGTCGTTCCATCTCCGCATTTGATTTCCACCATCTCTTCATAGCTGGCGTTTTCCACGTTATCCAGGAAGACAAGAGGTCCGTTAATTTCACTCAATCCTACATATTGAAGACTCATGTACTTTCCTCCTTACGCAACCTGTGAGACAGCCGCATCAATCTGTCGGAAGTAATCATCCAGCAGCTCGATGTGGTCATTCGGCACATCGTATTTCATTTTGGTAACCTTGTCGAAAATACCGGAGGCCACAGCCTGACTCATCGGTTTTCCCTGTGCTACCAGATCTTTGCATTTCTTATATAAATATAGAATTACATCCATCATTTTCAGCTGCTTTTGCAGCGGTACATACGTATCATCCTTATGGAACGCATTCTGCTGCAGATATCCTACCCGGATGACCTTGCAGATTTCAATAACCAGCTTCTGATCCTCCGGCAGTACGTCGCTGCCGATCAGCTTCACGATTTCCATCAGCTTCGCTTCCTCTGCCAACAGACTCATGATTTCCTGACGGCTGCGCAGAAAGCGCATATCCACATTTTTATTGTACCATTTCGTTAAGTCCGTCACATATTCGGAATAGCTTTCCGTCCAGTTAATGGCAAAATAGTGACGCGCATAGGCAAGCTGCTTGTCCAGCGCCCAGAAGCAGCGCACAAATCGCTTGGTGTTCTGGGTGACAGGCTCGGAGAAATCAGAGCCTTGCGGGGATACGGCACCGATGATGGATACCGAACCCACCTGATCATTCAGTGTCTTCATATAGCCGGCACGCTCATAGAACTGTGAAATCCGGCTAGGCAGATATGCCGGGAAGCCTTCCTCGGCCGGCATTTCCTCCAGACGTCCACTGATTTCACGAAGCGCCTCCGCCCAGCGTGATGTGGAGTCCGCCATGATGGCAACATGATATCCCATGTCACGATAATACTCTGCCAGTGTCAAACCGGTATAAATACTCGCTTCACGTGCCGCAACCGGCATGTTGGACGTGTTGGCAATCAGCACAGTACGATCCGTCAGCGGACGATTGGATTTCGGGTCAATCAGCTCGGAAAATTCCTCCAGAACCTGCGTCATCTCATTTCCACGCTCACCACAGCCAACATAGACGATGATATCGGCATCACACCACTTCGCCAGCTGATGCTGCGTCATGGTCTTTCCGGTACCAAAGCCGCCCGGAATTGCTGCCGTACCACCCTTGGCAATCGGGAACAGGGTATCAAAAATACGCTGTCCGGTAATCAAAGGCACACTGATCGGCAGACGCTCCGCTACAGGACGTGCCGTTTTGATCGGCCATTTCTGTACCAGTGTCAGCTCGTGAAGCTTATCCTTTTCATCCTTTACCTTCAGGATGCATTGATTGATGCCGTATTTCCCGTTCTCTGCCGCTTCCACAACCGTTCCATACAGGGTTGGCGGAATCATGCAGCGATGCTCGATCAGATCTGTTTCCGGAAGCGTCGCAAAAATCTGTCCGGGAACAACCTCATCCCCTACAGAAACCTTTACGGTTACATCCCATAAGACCTCTTCATCCAGCGGTGCCACATCGCTTCCGGTCGCAATGAAGGCACCGGATTCCTTTGCAATTTCCTTTAACGGACGTTCGATACCGTCAAAGATATTACGCAGGATACCGGGCCCCAGTGTTACAGAAATCGGACTGCCCGTAGGCTCGACTGGTTCTCCCGGCTTTAATCCTGTTGTGGATTCATACACCTGAATCGTCGTTGCCTCTTTGCTGATGGAAATCACCTCTCCCATCAGACGTTTATGACCGACATATACTTTCTCCAGCATGGAGAAGTCGACTGCATTTTGGACCTTTACGACTGGACCGTTGATGGAATATATAACATTTTCACTCACATTATCACCTCAATCATACGGTTTCGTATGCAATTTATTTTATAAACAATCCGGAGTTCGTATAGAACCAGTCTTTCTGTTCATCGATGCCGGTGTCAAAGGTTTCATCTACAACGATTCCTTTTTCCTCACATTCCATGCGAAATCCTCCAAGCAGAATATCTGCATCGCATTTCCCCTCACAGGGCTTACCATACGCCTCACAAATATCCTTCAAAACAGCCTGATCTCTGTCTGCGACATAAAACACAACATGCGCATAGCCCAGCTGTGTGAGGTCGGTAGCTTTTTTCTTTAAAAGCTCTACATAATCCTTACAGATGGCAAATTCTTTCAGCTGCTGTTTTGCGGCCTTGAATACCGCATCGGTAAGCTCACGGCGTTTTTTCATAAGTCTGCGATTCGTTTCCTCATGTGCCTTGCTTAGACGAATGGCATGCTCGCTGGCCATTTCCTTCAGTTCCTGGTCTCTGGTAAGTCCAGCCTCACGTTGTGCTTCCAGCTCCAGGCCCTCCATGGATTTTTTTCGGATTTCATCTATTTCCTGTTCAATACCGGCAATCTCGATGTCGCTAACTCGTTTTATCTCTTCCTCAAAGTACTGCTCCAATTTAATTTTGTCATCTAGCATAGCAAACACCTCATAGTTTCACACCGATTGCCTCGGATACATAACGGTCAATGGTCTCTCCGATCTTTGCGGAGCCATGACGGTCGGGTATCTCAACAATCAGTGGTTTCTTTTGTTTCAGTTTTAATTCAGAAATAACCTCGGGGCAGGTTTCAATCAGCTTTGTCGTCATCAAAACGATTGCTATATCCTCCATATGCATCACACGCTCCAGCTCCTCCAGAACCTCATGACGCTCATGGACGACCACCCCTTCGATCCCTGCCAGACGCATCCCCATCTGGGTATCGATGTTATCACTGAGCAGGTAGAATTTCACGAATGATCACCACCCGTATTACAGCTTCATGAAGATAATGAAGATAGAGATCAAAAGACCGTAGATAGCAACACCTTCACCCAGGGCAACAAAGATCATGGATTTACCGAAGTTCTTCTCATTTTCAGAGAATGCTCCGATTGCGGCAGGTGCAGCGGCAGCAACGGCAATACCTGCACCCAGTGCGGAAAGTCCGGTCGCAAGTGCAGCGGCGATAAAGCCAAGACCCTGACCGATGGAGCCGGCCATTTTCATTGTGACATCATCAGCACCTGCAGCATAAGCCTTCGTTGCACTGAAGAATACTGTTCCCAATACGATAGCAAAGAAGAAGCAGACGTGCGTAATCATACGGCGTTTTGCTACAGATACACTCTTCTTTCCACGGAATACATTCACCAGTGGTAAAGAAATCAGCGCGATCAGAATAAGCGGCAATAAAAGTTCAAACATGTTTAACATGATAGTTCCTCCTTTTAATCATTCAGTGATTTAAACATAATTCCGTTCCCCGTGAAATAACGGGAGAACATTTCATAGAATTCCAGACGAAGCACCTGGATTCCGACAATCATACCCTCCAGACACATGACGAAGATATTACCGAGAATCATCACGATCCATCCGGCACCTCCGGCCATGTCCATAATCAGCATAACTGCCATCATCATACCGGCATGTGACAGGACGAAGCCGCCGACACGCAGATAGGAGATGGTATTGGTAATAAAGGACAGACAGATTTCAAACAGCTCGAAGAAGCTTTCCACAAAGAAGCCTCCAAAGCCATCCGGAAACATCTCCTTTTTCTCCATTTTTCTTTCCAGTGCCTCTTTCAGGAAAATCAGTACCAGCGGTACAAGCAGAAAGACAATGGCAAAGAGCGGATTGGTGATGACGCTGGTTTGGCTCATCAGCTGATAAGCGCCTCCTCCAACCAAAGAAATATAGAAGACAAGTCCGGCGATTCCGTTCTGGGAAAAGAACAGCTCGCCATAGTTTTTGTTTTTAATCTGCAGATACAGATTGATGCCGATGCTGATGACGATCAAAACAGCTCCCAGACCCACTGCCATGACAAGCAGTACGGGAATGAAGTTGCTGGTCATAACCTCAACCGGCTTCTCAGATAGACCAAACACAGTTTTATACAACGGATTCAGCAGCTCCTCGTTGCCGAATACAGAACCGTATACAACGCCGAAGATACTGGAGAAGATACCGATACGCATACCGATTTCCCCAAGCCGCATTCCTTTCCATTTATAAAACAGATATCCAACCAGGATCAGTACAAGACCCTGTCCCAGATCTCCAAACATGATACCGAACAGAAGAGAATACGTGAACGCTACAAAGGGCGTTGGATCGATTCCCTCATACTCGGGGGTGCCATACATTTCTACAAACATCGAGAAGGGCCTGGCAAACCACCCATTCTTTAATTTGGTCGGAGGCGAAAGTCGCTTGTCGCTATGGGCAGGCCTGACTTCGATTTCCACCTCCTTCAAATTTGAGAATGATTCCTTCAATTTTGGCACATCTTCTTCAACCACAAAACCTGTAATGGAGAATCTTTCTCCTAGACCCAGTACATATTTTCTGGCTTCAAAGGTATGGTTTATAAACTCCAGTTCCGCCTTGATGTCAGCGAAATTGTCAATGCATTCTGCCTTCAGAGCTTCAATAACTTCATTGACATGCTGCAGCTGCTTGAGATCGTTGTCGATTTCCTCCTGCAGATTCTCTTTGGCCTGAATCGGATTTCCATGGACGAATTCCGGAATACGAATACGTTCAAAGTACAGAGAGGAGAAAATATTGTCCACATCTCCCTCGTATTTCGCGGTCGTGAAATATACACACCAGCTATACGTATCATCCGTACTGAATGACTTGAATACAAACGGGCGGTTGCGGTAATACTGCAGCTTCTCGACACTGTCGATCGGCAGTCTTCCGAAACGAATCTTGATATACTTGCATTCAAACAGATCATCCAGATTCAAATCAATGCTTTCTATATTGCGGACCTGCGTCAGCGCATCGCGGTTTTCCTGGATAACAGTCTCCAGCTCGCGGCGTATTGCAGCCCCGTTTTCAAAGCGCTCGTGGATAGAATCAATATACTTGCGGATGCCTTCCAGATCATACGCACCATTTTTTACGTCCTTCACCGGAAGCGTCATATCCATGTCCTGCAGCACCTCATTGAAATGCGTCAGTACATCGGTAATCGGGTTTTCATCACTCAGCGTGGTAAGTCCGTGTACACTGTCCACAAACTTACTGGCCGGTTCCGGATGAAAGTAATCCAGTTCCACGAATTTCAAAAGTACATCGTTGAGATATTCATTATCCGCAAGGATGTTGACCAGTTTCATTTTTGAAATTGCCATGAACATTCTCCTTTCTAGTAGATCAGCATGCGCTCCATATCCTCAATGGATACATGATAACGCACACCTTCAATAATATTGATGATATTTTCCAGCTCACGCTCTGCGGTATACAGATAGCTGGAATATACCAGGGGGGCATCAAGAGAATAATAGATATTCTTCTTTGCCAATGCATACAGAAAGGAATCGGTATAGTGTTCGATATATACATAATCCTTCTCCATATCCTCAATTCCCAGACGATACGTGCTGCTTTGTAACAGCTTGATAAATGCACGCGCATTCGGCTGCGCAATCAGCTCTTCCACAAATGCGGCGGACAGATGCTCATGCACCGGTACCAGGGATTCCCGTATGACATCCTCACGGGCATTGAAGTATTTTTTGTAGCGGTAAATCTTTTCAATGTTGCTCAGCTCGATTTGTGTCGCAAAATACTGCTTGACTGCTTTTCTGCTTTTTCCCTTCAGCGTTTTGTCAATCACCTGAAAGGTATGGGTGTAATGCTGCACCTGCAGCTGTGTTTCAATCTTTGTATAGTCAATATCATTTTCCTCACCCTTTTTCACACGGTAAGGAAGCAGAATTGCATAATACATCGTATGTTTCAATACATCCAGCAGCTCATCATAGCTATGAACATTTCCCAGCCGCAGCAGATCAAAGCTGGTGTACGGCTTTAAAAAGATAGGAAATTCCGCAATGGCCGCTTCGTACTCCTGGGAAATCAGTACCCGGATTCGAGAAAGAATCAAATCGATTTCAATCTGCTGCATATGCAGCCGGTAATACGGCTTCATGGCCGCATCCGCATAGCGGTACAATTTCATGGTTTTCTTGAAAATCTCCTGTCGCAGGATACTTTCCAGCTGACCTCGGTGAATATTGTTCTCACGCACATCCTTCAGGGCAGGAGCGTAGGAGGTCTCATGCTTCAGGTAACCGGCGATTTCCGCCACGCTTTTCTTATGCAGCAGTTCCTGATACATTTCTTCACTCAGCGCTTCCCCATGCATGCTTCTGGCCTTCGCCACAATAACACCCTCTGCCATACTCATATACACATCACCTCCCAACGTGTACAGGCGAACACACGGCTACATCGCCAGCGTTCGTTTTACAATCTGTGAAACCCACTCCTCCTTATGCTCCTCATATTTTTGCTGGAGAGCATTGAGCGATTCCTCATAGACGGTTTCTTCCTGCTGCATAGCGTTTTGTAAATCCGCGTCCATCTGTTCGCGCTTCTTTGCTATACAGTCTTCTGTTTCCTTTCGATACTTTTCTCTGATTTCCATACTCTGGTCCTGTATCAGATTCTGGATATTGTGGCGTTCCTGCTGTTTCTGCTCAACACGCGCTCTTGCCTGCTTGTCGGCATCTACGATTTTACGAATGATTTCTTCCAAAAAACGACACCTCCTTTATCCTTATTATATCACCGATTTGTTTGGCCGTTCACCAAACTTCTAGAAGTATACACCTTTTTATTTTGGTGTGCAAGCAAAGAATTCACTCCTTTTTATTATGAAATCGGTTCCGCAAAACCCCTGTAAAAATTGCGGTTTTCCACCCTTTTTTCGTGTATTTTTTACCTTATGAAAAATTTGTAAACAAAGCGATACTGAAACCCCTTTTTCTGTACACAGCTGTTGCATGTTGTTTCTGTTTTAAAATGCTGTTTAAAAGCTGCTGTCATACATGCTGTTCCATAATCCACAGTTGAAAATTTCAATTATGTAAAATATAAACAAAACATAAATTATCTTAATTTTTCAGCGATTGTAAAAAGAATACCCCACAGCGTATATGGCAAAGCTGTTTGCGGACCATGAAAGAGGCGCACACAGGCAGAACGGCTCAAGAGATTCCTGCTTTTATCCTGCCCACATAGCAGACATTTCATTCGCAATGCAGGAAAGCATCCCCTTGCAAAAAAGCATTCCGTTGCCTCACGGCTGATTATTTCCATGAAGAAAGCACGCTGTCTGTACAGGGATATCTTACAGAGGATACATAAGATTTCCTATATGGCTTCCTGCAATCACCCTGCTGTATCAAACTCATACAGCTGTAAAAAAAAGCAGGCCTCATCCGAATGGATAAAGCCTGCCACGTTGAAGTTTTCGTGGATATTACTTTATATCTATATAGATAAGGCTGCTAATTTGAATTTGCGTGGATCTTCTCTCCTATATTTATAACCGTGGGTATCCTCTTCTATATTTATATAGGAAAGCAGTATCGCATGTAAGGTATTCGATGATTGTCCGGCTTCCTGCTCTTTGCACAGCTTGCGAAAGCTATCAGCTCTGCTCCAGCACCTTCTGTGCCAGCTTTTCGTTCTGCTCGATCTTCTCATAATCTTCAATCAGCTCTGAGGATGCATAAACATCCGGGTCATTTTCACGATCCTTAAAGACAATTTTCAGCAATATCGGTGTTACCACGGTCGTCAGTACGACCATAATGATAATCGGGCCGAAAAATGCCTCATTCATCAAGCCAACCTTCATGCCCTTGCTGGCAACGATCAGAGCTACCTCCCCACGGGATACCATGCCGATTCCGATGCGAAGACTCTGTATGTTCTCATACCGGCAAAGCTTCGCTCCCAGACCGCAGCCGACGATCTTTGTCAGAATTGCCAGAACCAGAAGCAGTACAGAGAATATCATAATGCTGGTACTCATTTCCGGCAGCACAACCTTCAATCCGATGCTGGCAAAGAACACCGGTGAAATCAATAGATAGGACAGTGTTTCAATACGCATCTGCACATAGTTGCAGCGACTCGTACCGCTGATAATCAGCCCGGCAATAAATGCACCGGTGATATCCGCAACTCCGAAGTAGGCTTCCGCAACATAGGCAAACAGCAGACAGAAGGCAAAGCTTAGAATAGAAAAACGGCGATGTACCTTCTGATAACGGTCAAATAGCTTTTCGATTCCCTTACGTGCAAAAATACCAACAATAACAGCCAGTACGAAGAAGGCAACGATTTTCAGCATAACCTCTGTAAGCTGTACACTCGTATCCGCCATACCGGTAATAATGGTCAAGGCGACAATTCCCAAAATATCATCAATCAATGCTGCACCAAGGATGGCATTTCCACTCGGTGTGGACAGCTTTCCCATTTCCTTCAGCGTTTCTACCGAGATGCTGACGGAGGTCGCTGTCAATATGACACCGATGAACATATTCTGCAGGAATGCCTCCGGCTCCGTATTGAAGAAGGATGCCAGCACATAGCCGGCAAGCAGCGGAACCAGTACACCGATGACAGCAATGACAAAGCTGTTTCTTCCGCTTTTCTTCAGCTCTGATATATCCGTTTCCAGACCTGCGGAAAACATCAGTACGATAACGCCGATTTCCGCGATATGATCCAGGAATTCCGATTCCTGTACAATATTAAAGCATGCCGGCCCCAGCAGCAGTCCTGCAACCAGTGCCCCAACGACCTGCGGCATTTCAATTCTTCTTGTCAGCAGTCCGAACACCTTCGTACTGAGCAGAATCAGCGCCACGTCCAGCAGGTAACGATAAGATTCCATAAACTCTCTCCTTTTATTTTCAACTTAACTGATTATACACCTCTTTTTTATAAAAGCAAACGATTTCATGTAATTTTTAGCTGGCATTTATTTCCTGTCAGTGATCCCTTCACCACCTGCATTCAGAGGATTGTAGTAATTATCTGCATTTTTTCAGACATCCCTTCCCCACTCTGGCAAACTGCTGTTCCACATCCGTGTCATGAAGCTCAAATGTCCGGTTGTTCAGATACTGCAAACAGCAGGCATCGCCCTGAAACCGAAATGCCACATGATATGCACATAGCGCCTGATATGTCTTCTCCTTTGTCTTATTCGCCCCGTACTTCACATCCCCCAACAGCGGATGTCCCAGCCAGCTCATAAGGGCGCGAATCTGATGACTTTTTCCACTGTGCAGCTCCACCTCGACCAGCGAACAGCCCGCGGCCTCCTGCAGTGTGCGATAGCTTGTTTCCATACGGGTATAGCCTTCCTGCTCATGGTCGATGACCTCTGCTGTATTCTGTTCATTTTTGCGATGATACAGCACGATGCGATCCTGCTTTTTCTGCAGTACCCCCTGCACGATGCACAGATATTTCTTTTCCACCTGACGAAGGGCGATCTTCTCATTCATACAGCGAAGCGCCGCCGCTGTTTTCGCCGCAATCACCAGTCCCTGTGTATTGCGGTCAATGCGATGACACAAGGCAGGCGTAAAGCTCTGTTCAACGGCTGGATCATATTCATTCTTGCGATACAGATAATGCAATACACGGTCTGCCAGATTATCCTGCACCTCACTGGTATCGCTGTGCGCACGTAAGCCCTTCGGCTTATTGAGCAGCAAAATGGATGCATCCTCATAAACCACATCCAGTGCATACGGCACCTGTAGAAAGCTGCGGGCGGTAGCTGTTTCATAAAATTCTTCAGGAATGTAGCACTGCATGCTGTCTCCTGCCTGCAGACGCTGGGAAATTTCACAGCGCTTCCTGTTCACCTTGATTTTCTTATTCCTTATATATTTATACATCAGGCTCTTCGGCATGGTTTTCATCGTTTTCTGAATGAATTTATCCACGCGCTGATCCGCATCATTTTCATTGATTATGAATTCTTTCATACACATTCCTCACTTTTTCCTGTAACCATTCACGCCTACATATCGGCAGATACTGCAGGTAGCTGAAAGCAGATGCGATGCAGCACTGCATACAGTGACGGCATTTTACGGTGAATTGTTATCTTTTCCCTGTATATTATACCGTACTTGCATTGCATAATCATAGAAAAACGACTAAAATTACAGTACAGAAGTGAAACAGGAGGAGGGATGCGTGTGTATCGATGCAAAATGTCCGTACGCGCTCTGGTAGAATCGGTATGGATCGGCGGCGATCTGGTGAGCACAGCACCATCCATCGAGCGTGCGAATCTGGGCAGCCGGATTCATCGCATGCTGCAGGGCAGGGCACAGGGAGATTATGAAAGTGAAGTATTCCTGAAGCTGACTACGCAGCTGGAGGATATCCTGTTTGAAATTGAAGGACGTGCAGATGGTGTGCGAAAGGAAGCGGACGCTGTGATCATTGAGGAGATCAAAACCACTGCCATCCCCTTGTCTGAGCTGACGAATCCCATTCAGGTACATCAGGCACAGGCCTACTGCTATGGGCATATGTATCTGCAGGAGCACGATGCCCCCTTTATCCGTATTCAGATGACCTATTATCAGATCGATACCGAGGAGATAAAAAAATTCGAGGAGGAGAAGACCCGGGAGGAGCTGGAGGAATTCTATATGGATACCCTGCGGCGCTATGTGAAATGGGCGGCTCTCAGCATAGATTTAAAAATCAGTGCTTCCACAACCCTGAAGAAGCTGCAGTTTCCATTTGCGGAATACCGCAGTGGACAGCGTGATTTTGCAATCGCCGTATACAAAACCATTCTGGACCGGGAAAAGCTGTTCGCCTCGGCGCCTACCGGAATCGGAAAGACGATTTCCACACTGTTTCCGTCTTTGAAAGCAATCGGTGAGGGAAAAGCGGAAAAGGTATTTTATCTGTGTGCGAAGAATGTAACCGCCTCGGTTGCTTACGATACCCTGCGGTTGCTTTACCAGCAGGAGGTCGCCTTCAAAAGTGTAGCAATTACCGCGAAGGACA
This sequence comes from Clostridiaceae bacterium OM02-2AC, assembly GCA_003481775.1. Lineage (GTDB taxonomy): Bacteria > Bacillota_I > Bacilli_A > Erysipelotrichales > Erysipelotrichaceae > Clostridium_AQ. Next base: position 10,165 of record QULU01000028.1, on the reverse strand, counting down.
AAATCTGCTTTCAGGATGTGCGTAACTGTGATCCTGAGGTATGCCCCTATGCAAAGGGCTATTATGACCGCTGTCAGGATGCCCTGTATGAGCTGCTGCAAGAAACACAGTTCATGGAGCGTGCTGCCATTGAGAAAAAAGCACAGGAGCATTGCATCTGCCCCTTTGAGCTGAGCCTTGATGCAAGCCTGTACAGTGATGTGATCGTCTGTGATTATAATTATGTATTTGATCCACGGGTATATCTGAAACGGTTTTTTATGGAAAAGGGAGAGTATGTCTTTTTGGTAGATGAAGCCCACAATCTGGTGGACCGCGCCAGAAGCATGTACAGCACAGAGCTGAACAAGGCGGCATTTCTCATGGCTGCCCGCAATATTCCGAAGCAGCGAAAACCACTGCATGCTGCATTGCGCGCTGTCAATCGTGAGTTTCTGCGATTGAAAAAGGAATGTGAGGAGGAAGGCAGGGATTTCATGCATCAGAAGGAGCCGATTCTCTCCATCAGACAGCGGCTGGCAGAGGTCATTGAACAGATGGACATCTATCTGCAGAGTGAGCATGAGGATACCCATGATGAGGAGCTGCGTGACCTGTATTTCTCCTGTATCAACTACAATCGGATCTCTGAGTTTTATGATGAGGATTTTATCACCTGCGTTGAACGGCAGGGCACGGATGTCATCGTAAAGCAGCTTTGCCTGAACCCGGCACATCCATTGAAGGAAAGCTGTGCGCTGGGGCGCAGCACCGTCTTCTTTTCAGCTACGCTTTCTCCCATCGATTACTATCTTGATTTGCTGGGTGGAACCAGGGAAAACAGAAAGCTGTTTCTTCCCTCTCCGTTTTCCGCAGAGAAACGCAGGATCATATTATGTGACGCCATCTCCACCAGATATCGAAACCGCAGTGCTAGTTTGGTGCCGATTGCCGCGATGATTCATGCGACAGTTTGTGCCAGAGCAGGAAATTACATCGTCTTTCTTCCCAGCTACGCCTATATGAAGCAGGTGGCAGAGACCTTCTGCGAACAGTTTCCCGATATTCATGTGACGGTTCAGGAAAGCGGCATGGGAGAAGAGGAAAAGCAGGAATTCCTCTCACATTTTGATACAACAGACGAGCTTCATGTGCTTTTCTGTGTACTGGGCGGTATGTTTTCGGAGGGCATTGATTTGAAGGGCGAAAAGCTGATTGGCACCATCATCATCGGTGTTGGACTGCCACAGGTCAATCCCCAGCAGGATTTACTGCGTGACCATTTTGAAGAGGTGAACGAAATGGGATATGCCTATGCCTATCAGGTTCCCGGCATGAACAAGGTACTGCAGGCGGCAGGACGCGTCATTCGCTCACACAGTGACGTCGGTATTGTATTGCTGATCGATGAGCGTTTTACCACCCCGTTTTACCAGCGGCTGTTACCTCCGCACATGCGCCCGTTTGAAGTCATTAACGATCCTAACCGTCTGCATGAGGCTGTAAAACAATTCTGGCAGCAAAACTGCTGATGTATCTCAGCCTGCATCAACCCTTTCAGAATCCCATTGCTTCAAATATCTACGTACATGCCTTCTTATTTTCAAGCTGTATCATAACTATAAGCATCTTCTGCAGTTTGGAGTGCATGATCAGCCTGATATACAAATTCCCATTTCAGAAAATAACCGGTACCCCTGCGCCAATGCTCAATGAGCTTCTTCCTTTATTATCTTTTCCTGGTTTAAAAACAGTCCTGTAGGTATAGATGCCATCCTGATTCGCAGCTGCACTAAGCCTGTTACCTCTCAAAAATTCCCTGTTGAAACCGTAAGCAGGCTAAATACACACAATATCGTTGCTATAAAAAAGAAAAAAGCTAACATGGCGCCTGTTCCAACAGCATATAGCATCATCATGATGATACCATGCAACACAAACGGTAGTCGCATATACTTCAGATATCGCTTTATCCCTTTTTTCGCTTGATGTTGGACGATAATCAAGATAAAAGCCAGCATGAAGTCCTGCTTTTATCGTATCTTTGCAATCCTCATGCGGTAGCTTTTCCCTTATACATTCTCATGTACTGACATCCATTCGATTCCTGCAGGTTCCCCTGTATTTATCATTCCTATATATTTCTTCAGACAATGCTCTCCTTATCCTCATTTATGGTATTGCGACAGGCATTGTTTTTTTATCGTGCACTACGATTGCAATTTCTATTTTTCTTTTAAAAATTTATTTGCCCCCTTAACAAATAACGCATATCGTTTTTGTGTTAATGCAGGTTCTTCCTTATCCCAGACAGTATATATGTACTCTTTCTTTTCAAGAATTATCGAACAAAGCTGCACTGCTGTATATTTTTCACGTGTTAAATTATACAGTCTGATAATTTTTTCATCCAAGGTTCTATTATAAGCGTCCTTACCTGTATATCCGCAAATTGATGTCAGCTCATCAACACACCTGCCGTTATATTTTTTACACGGCCTACAGATATCATCACCATAGACGGTTAATTTTACATTGATTGTCGGATGATCGATAAGCTCATTTGCGACTTTATAAAAATCATGCCCCATGGCTACATCCGGTATGAATCTTTCAATACCGGCGCCATACAGCTTTAGGATGTCTATAAAATGATGCGGTTTGATGGTAATTTCATCCATCCTGCTTCCCTCCTTCTCCATCTCAGATTCTTATGTTTCTAAAAAGCATTATATCACAACGGGATATGAAAATCTTTACCCTTTTAGAAACCAGCAGCAGTCCTAAGAAAATCATGGTATCCGTGTTTGCAGCAGCTAAATCCCTGCCATTTGATTGTCTGCTTATTTCCTACCATACATAAAAAAGGTATCAGCAGCAGAATCCTTGGCTTCATTCCTTCGATCCTTCTCTGCAGATACCTTTCAGCAGTTTCATCAGTACCTTATTTCAATTGTTTCAGACAGCTTGCTCCTATCGTGTTCTCCGGCATGGCTACCTTAAAATTATCCGCAATTGTAGCCCCGATCATCGCAAACGTATCACTCACCGGCAGCAGTCCGTGTCCTTCCATACGCGGGCTGTAAGCCAGAAACGGAACCATTTCCTTTGTATGATCCGTTCCCTTATAGGTTGGATCATTTCCGTGATCCGCAGTGATGATCAGCAGATCATCCTTTTGCAGCTGATCGAGAACGACACCCAGCAGCTCATCGAAGCGCTCCAGTTCTTCTCCATACCCAACCGGATTTCTGCGATGACCCCAAAGTGCATCAAAGTCAACAAGATTCACAAAGCATAACCCGTGGAAATCCTGCTCCATGACCTCGATTGTCTGTTCCATACCATGCACACTGCTCTTGGATTTATGCGCCTGTGTAATGCCCTCTCCATCGAAAATATCCTTGATTTTTCCAATGCTGATGACATCCATTCCAGCATCCTTCAATGCGTCCAGAGCTGTTTTTCCATACGGCTTCAATGCATAGTCATGACGATTGCTGGTACGCTTGAATTCGCCCTTTTTACTTCCGGTGTATGGACGGGCGATGACTCTTCCCACCATCCATTCCGGACGCATGGTCAGCTCTCTTGCGATTTCACAGTAATGATACAGCGTTTCCACACCCATTGTTTCCTCATTTCCGCAAATCTGCAGAACGGAATCCGCAGAGGTGTAAACAATCAAATCCCCGTTTTTAATTTCCTGCTCTGCCAGCTCATCCAAAATCTCGGTTCCGCTGGCTGATTTGTTTCCGATGATATGACGCCCTGTGCGTTTTTCCAGCTCTTCAATCAAATTTTGTGGAAAGCCGGTTTCCGTGAAGGTTTTAAACGGCGTCGTGATGTGCAGTCCCATCATTTCCCAATGACCGGTCATCGTATCCTTGCCAACACTGGCTTCCAGCAGCTTCGTGTAGTAGCCCATCGGCTCGGATACCGGCGCAACATGCTGGAGCGGATGAAGGTTCGCCAGACCCAGCCGTGCCAGATTCGGAATGTGAAATGTCGGCATATGCGCATCGATATGTCCCAGTGTATCACAGCCCTCATCATCATATTCAGCCGCATTCGGCATTGCACCGACACCGAGTGAATCAATGACGATTGTAAAAATTCTCTTATATGGTTTCATGTAAACCTCCTTGTTTTCAGATCCCTGCGGGATGCTATCTCAAGATATGTTATAGTGCTGCAGCGGTTTCCAGTGCAACCAGCATCATATCATGAAAGGATGTCTGACGCTGTTCTGCGGTTGTCTCTGCATGTGTTACCAGAGAATCGCTGATGGTCAGAATGCAGGCAGCACGTTTATTCAGGATTCTGGCATTGTGAAACAAAGCAAAGCTTTCCATTTCGACACAAACACAGCCGTGCTTTTCAAAAAATTCATTGTGCCCGTCCACATTGTCTTCATGATAGAATACATCACTGGAATGGATTCTTGCCTTAGTCAGCGACTTGTTCACGCTTGCAGCCGCTGCCTCGATGGTAGCATTCAGCTCAGCACTTGGCTTCTGTATATCACCATCGACATCCGCCTGTGCCTTTGCAAAGGTGGACTCACTCCATGCACTGTCTGCCAGTACGAGATCAAACAGCTTGAGTGTATCGGTATAGGCACCTGCACTTCCGATACGGATAATATTTTCTACCTCATAAAATTTATACAGCTCATAGGAATAAATACCGATGCTCGGCATTCCCATCCCGCTGCCCATAACCGATATTTTCTTTCCCTTGTAGGTTCCGGTATAGCCGAACATATTGCGGACGGTATTGAACTGCACCGGATGTTCCAGATAGGTCTCTGCAATGAATTTGGCACGCAGGGGATCTCCCGGCATTAAAACAGTCTTGGCGATGTCGCCGTTAGCGGCAGCGTTATGTGGTGTTGACATAAATGATTCCTCCTTTAGTTAGGTTTTACGCAAAGCAGACGTTTCATACATCGTGCTTGCTTTTTTTACAGTATTATCATACTATAGGAACAGAGGATAAAAAAAGGACATCTGTCCTCTTTTTTGAAAAGAAGGTGAATTTAATGACAACGCTTAACGATCTGTTAAAGGAAACAAAGGAAACCCACCATAGTCTGCTGAAGCAGCTGTTCGCAAGCTGTCCCGATGAGGTGATGCAGCAGCTGCAGCTGATCCGTCTGCGCAAAAATCAGAATCTGATTTCCACTTACCAGACCAGCAGCCCGGTATTTGTGCTGCTGGATGGTCGTCTGCAGGCAATCGAAGAGCGTGTTGTGGATATCCCTTACAGCTTTACCGAGCTGCAGCCGGTGGATATCGTTGGTGATTATGAGCTGTTTACCGGTATGGAGGGACACTATGTGACACTGAAAACGATGGAAGCCTCGCTCTGTGCAAGGCTGAGTGCCGCCTCCTATCTGCAATGGATGAAAACAGATGCAAATGCCCTGTTTCTGCGCACACAGATGCTGATGAAAGAACTGTCTGTACAGACACAGCTGCAGCGGCAGTATCTGTTTATGGATAATCGTACCCGCCTACTTCTGTTTTTGCTGCGCTCTCTTAAAGAACAGGGAGGAAGACTTCATGCGACCAGAGAACGGATTGCGGCCTCCATCGGCTGTAGTGTTCGTACCTGTAACCGCATTATTCTCGCCTTGTCACAGGAAGGTCTTGTGGATTGTATTCACGGCAAGCTACAAATCAGTGAGCTGCAGCGCATTGCAATAAAAAAAGAACTGGAGACCTCCAGTTTCTCTTCCTGATTAAGCCATGAGAGATTCACATTGGCGAATGTTGTCGACAACGACACAGCCTGTTTTCTCCAGCTTGCTCTTATCCTCATGTCCGTTGGCAATCAAAATACAATGACAGCCAGCACCATGAGCAACCTCACTGTCATGTACACTGTCTCCGATAAAGACCACTTCCTGCGGATTCAGACCGCTTTCCTGTACAAAGCGCTTCGCCAGCTCTGCCTTGGATGCCGCGTGGATATTATCCAGACCACGTACCTGTTCAAAATACTGCTCGATATCATAGTTATCCAGCTGTTCATGCAGGAAATGCAAATCACTGGCACTCAGCAGATACTGATGCATGCCCTTCTGCTTCAGCTGCGCCAGCATCTCTGTTACACCATCATGCAGGGAGCAATCCATACTATGCGGCTGATAATATCGCATATACTCCTTCGCAAGCATGGGAAACGGTGTTTTTTCAAAATCAAAACCGACCTTTTTGTAATATTCAATAACCGGAAACCGAAAATATTTCCGATACTCGCCTTTATCCAGAACCAGAGGCAGCTGTGCCTTTTTCAGAATAGTGTTTAAAGCATCCATACTGACATCAATATCATCCAGCAGTGTACCATTCCAATCCCAGACGACATGCTTTACATTGTTCATAGGAAACCTCCTTCGTATTATTCTATTATATTGCCCCTTATTATATACAAAAGAATATCGCAGTGCAACCATTGTGCTGTGATTATTTTTGCTGTTTACTGCTGTCAGGAACATAAATGTTGCCCGCATGAGAAGAATTTGCGATATTTATTGCATAAGCAGTCAGCCTTTCTGTGATCATCCTGCCAGATGCTTTTTTGTTTACAAAGAAAAAGAAGGACCCCTGCAGCACATGCAGGAGTCTGTTTGTTATATGAATCGCCTGAAAAAGGAATCAGCTGTTAATCGTCGTATTCTTCAAATTCTTCGTATTTTCTATCTGTTTCATCATAGTCGAATGCTTCCGCATAATCCTCACGCAGATCATCATCACGCAGTCGGCAGTTTCTCATGCAGCGGCGATACTGCTCACGGCAGCGATCCTCACAGCTTGGACGCGGCGGACATGGTCTTGGCGGACATGGTTTCGGCGGACACGGTCTAGGTGGACACGGTCTTGGCGGACACGGTTTCGGCGGACATGGTCTAGGTGGACACGGTCTTGGCGGACATGGGCGGTGATTACCACAGCCACAGCCATGAGAATTACCGTTGTTGCCACAGCCACAGTCGCTGTCATGGTGATTGCAGCCGCAGCTGCCATGATTACCACCGCATCCCGGACGGTAGGTGTTGACACAGGAGCAGCGGGAACGGCTTTCCGTATTGCAGCCTGACTGGTTTACCAGAATTCTTTCTCCATTGCGTGCACAGGAAGACCCGCGACCGCTGTTGGAAGAACAATTGCATCTTGAGTTATACATGTAAGATTTCCTCCTTTATATGAGATTTCATCCATCTCAATCCACTATATGCAAATGTCCGATGCCCAACATAGGCGTATCACAATGGTGGAGGAAAAATCTGTGTTTTTTTCTTACCTGCTTTCCAGCATGGCACGAAATACATCAAGTCTGGTATAGGCGTTTACATTAAAACGCGGCAATGCATAGGAATCATCACTGCGTTTAGCCTTGCGATTCTCATTGTATCCAAAGGCAAGAAGCGTCCCCTTATCCTTCAGAATATTCTGTATCCTTTTATTATATTTCCCATACGGATATGCGTAAAAGGTGATAGAGCCCTGCTTTGCGGCCTGCTCTGTGTCCCTGATCAGCTGCTCATCATTCAGCTGATCGATGCGAAAGCCATCCGCATTCTTATGATGGAGATTGTAGGAATGTGAATAATACTGCAATACACGTTCATCCTGCATATCCGCATGGGAAGCATGCTGGCGTATTTCCGGATTATAGGGCCCGTGATGTTCATCGATTGCCGATCCTATCACAAATACCGAACCGGTAAAGCCGTAGCGCTTCAATACCGGCAGTGCAAATTTCGTCGTGGAATAAAATCCGTCATCAAAGGTGATGGCAATGCTTTTCTCATCCAGCTCTTTCTTCCCCATCTTCCATGCATACACATCCTCCAGTGTCACACTGTGGTAGCCCTCCTCCTTTAACAGCTTCATCTGCTGTTCAAATTCAGAAAGGGAGACGACCCACATATTGTTCGGAAAGAAGGCCTGCTTATCCCTATCCGGTACGATATGATGATAGCCGATGATCGGTATGCTGTCCTCGCGGTCAAAGGCCTGCACAAGCGCATTTCCCGCATACAGCAGAAGCAGAATGCACAGCAGGATGATCGTTAGTTTCTTCTGACGCATTCCGGCACCTACCTCAGAAATAGGCGCACCAGGCGCTGCTTGCAGTTGGTATAAGGATGGTAGCGGAAGGGCAGATCGATCCAGTTCGCTTTTTTTACGATGCTCTTGCGATGGGAAAAGGTTTGAAAGCTGTCATAGCCGTGATAGCTTCCCATCCCGCTTTGACCGACACCGCCAAAGCCCATCGCACTCGTTGCCAGATGAATGATGGTATCGTTGACACAGCCTCCCCCATAGCTCAGAGTAGACAATACCTTGTGCTGATTCCTCTTCTGCTCGCTGAACAGATATAATGCCAGCGGTTTTTCCTGATCCAGCAGTGTCTGTACCACCGCATCCAGATCTGTAAAGGTCAGAACCGGAAGCAGCGGGCCGAAGATTTCCTCCTGCATGATGGCATTATCCCATGTGATATCCTCAAATACCGTAGGTTCGATTTGGCAGGTATCCGCTCGTACAGCACCACCCATACAAATCGTCCCCTCTTTCATCAGCGCACAAAGGCGGTCAAAATGCTTTTGATTTATGATTTTCGGATAGGCTGCACAATCCAGAGCACTTCCCTGAAAAAAAGTGTGCAGACTATCCTGCAGATAGGCAAGGAATTCATGTTTCACCGATGCCTCCACGTACACATAATCCGGAGCAACACAGGTCTGTCCCGCATTCAGGAACTTTCCAAACGCAATACGGCGGGCAGCCAGCTTCAAATTAGCACTCTTATCTACAATGCAGGGACTTTTGCCGCCAAGCTCCAGCGTGACCGGAGTCAGATAGCGGCTGGCCTTTGCCATGACCAAACGTCCAACCTCTACTCCACCGGTAAAAAAGATATAATCAAAGCGCTGCTCCAGAAGCTCTGTATTTTCACGGCGCCCCCCTTCAACCACAGCCACATACTCGCTGGAAAAGCAGCGGCGGATCAGCTTTGCGATGATAGCCGAGGTTGCGCTAGCATAGGCGCTCGGCTTGATGATGACCGTATTCCCTGCCGCTATCGCACCAATCGCCGGCTCCAGTGAAAGCTGAAACGGATAATTCCATGGTGCCATAACAAGAACCACCCCATATGGCTCACACTGCGTCCAGCTTTTTGCTGAAAACTGTGCAAGTGGTGTGTGTACACGCTTTGGCTTTGCCCACTGCTCCATGTGGCGAAGCTGATTGGTCAGCTCACTCAGCACCAGTCCGGTTTCGCTCATATACGCTTCCATATCCGATTTATTGAGGTCTGCGCGCAGAGCCGCATGAATTTCTTCTTCCATGTCGCGAATTGCGGAACGCAGCTTTTTTAATGCATTTCGGCGTATTTCCAAATCCTTTGTTGCCTGCGTGCGAAAATATGCACGCTGTTTCGTTACCAATCCTTTGATTTCCATACCATCACCTGTTTCCTTTGTTTCTGAAATTATAGCAGAATTCCGCCTGCTTGTGTACCTTGGGCTGAAAAACCTCCACTGCTTTTCATAACCAGATTTCCATGCAAATCAAAACATAATCGCGATGCATATCGCCTCCTGTTTCCTTTTACAGCCTTTTATAGCGGTCCCCTGCATGGATATCGCTTTATCTGCTTACCTGCAAATTACAATACGAACCATTTCCCCGACAAATTCAGGCTTCACAAATGCCATATATAAATGAGGGAACGGTATACAGACTGTGAAGGAAAGGATGAATGCTGTACGAGCATCTGAAAAAAAGTAGAAATATTTAAAAATTGTGGATTTTTTAGGAATTTCATACATTTTTTACGTATAGAAGTATGTAAGTGATGAACTTACAGAAGGAGGTTTTCGTCATGGTAAAAACGAAAGCAAATAATGTATTGAATTACTGTAATGATTTATTTTTTAAGTACACACTTTCCCGTGAGGATACGGAATCCGTGTATGCACGTAACACCATCATACAACGTGTTACCGGAATCAGGGTCAAGGAAAGCAGGGTGTTGAATCCAAATCTCGATCCAGGCGTTATCGGCAAGAAGAGAATTATTCTCGATGTTCATGTGAAGGATGAGGCAGGTCGTTTCTATAATCTCGAGATGCAGACCACGTACGCAGGAATTGCGGAAATGATGC
>QULU01000027.1 GCA_003481775.1 Clostridiaceae bacterium OM02-2AC | reverse complement strand
CAAATAATTACGAAAGTTCTTGCTTTTCTCATTTGCTGTGTTATACTGAATGAGTAATAACAAGCAAATAACTATGATTTCAATATTCACATATCAGGAATTGTAATTATCTCATTGTACAATTCACGTATGTGTTTTTTTATGCCATGAGAGTGCTTCTTATCTACATCATAAGGAGGTACTAATATGAGTACAGGTAAAGTAAAATGGTTTAACGCAGACAAAGGATACGGATTTATTACAACAGACGCTGGACAGGATCTGTTTGTACACTATTCTGAAATCCAGACTTCCGGATTCCGTACATTGGAAGAGGGAGCAAAGGTAAACTTCGAGATCAATACAAACGATCGCGGAGACCACGCTGCAAACGTAACTGTAATTTAATTACACAGAGAAAGAACCGTCGAAATGAAATCGGCGGTTTTTTTATATCCCCGAGGAGAAGATCTTCGCAAAAGGTCTACCTGCGAAACCCTTGCTTATGCAAGGAAGCACCTGTACGTATGTTTGATATCGAATGGAACGCAGGTTCCCTGTATCCCGATATAGAAAAGACTCCGCATACCTGCAGAGCCTTTTCTAAAATTATAGGGGATAGAATGATGTTATACGTAAATTAGGGATAGTTTTCGGGGATCATTTACGTATCAGCAGTTTTCTCATCTGCCAACCATACTATACAGCAGTTAAATTCCGCAATTTGTCGAACTATGTCGCCTGCTCGTTTTTTTCTTCATCCACATGAATGAGCGGCTTCAAAAGCTCATAGAAGTCCTCATATGGAACAAATTGAATTTCCTCATCCTTTTTATAAGCCACATAATATTTCCCGTAGCTGTCATAGATCACTTCATATTTATCCTTTTTTACAAGCACCGTTGTCAGTGGTATCTTGTAGCGAGTCTTATTTCCATTTACCAGCTTATCTTCATATGCATAATGCGTGCTGGCATATACAGGATGATCAATACCCGCAATCGTCAAGCTGCCCTTTTCAATATCAGGCAGATACAGATCACTTTCGCCCATCTCTATATATTTATCTGGAAATTTCACAGCAGCAGCCTGCGCTACAGCCTGTTCCTCAAGTCCTGTAATCTGCAAATCCATCACCTTCCTATGCATCGTATTATATCATGAATTTCATTGTTTTTGACATTCCGCGATTGCTATCACACAATTTGTGTATAAAAAATCAGGATTCCACACATTTTTCCATTATCCCTCCATATTTAAACGGAAAGTTTTTTGTATACTATAGGTAAGCAAGTGGTAATCTTGCTTAGTATGACATATTTCCCCCAAAAATAACTTCATACTTTCTCCCTTTCAAAATAAAATAATAATGATACAAAAAAGACGTTCCCCCAAACGTCTTTTTTGTTATCAGAGTACAAAACACCAAATCTCCTTCCAAGTCAATGCAACAGGTAATACAGCCTCATGTCGCTGTTTTTCCCGTTCTGCATCCCGGAAATACCCGATTGTCGGCTTTCATTTTCTGCGTTTATCCTGCGCTTTATTCCTTGATCCACAAAATTGTAGCAGCTATCACACAATTTGTGCGGAGTAATTATAAATTCCACATATTTTTCCATGATCGCGCCATATTTAAACTGCAAGTTTTTCGTATACTATAAGCAAGCAAGAGGTAATCTTGCTGGTATGATAAAATTCCCCCCAAGAATAACTTCATACTTTCTCCCTTTCAATATAAAGATAATAAGATACAAAAGAAGCTCATGAACCCAAGCATGAGCTTCTTTTGTTTTACTTATGATGATTTCTTGTGTATTGCTTCCAAAGCCCAGATGTTTGTATCTCGTCGAAACAGCAGGCAGATTGCGACACCTGTGAATCCCAGCAGCAGAAACAGAAGCGCTGCGCCGCTCCCCGCTCCCTGCCCGACAGCATGCACAAGCAGAGGAGATGCTTCCCGGCTTGCCATAAAGGGCTCAAGGATATAATCCACAAGCACTCCTCCCAGACAATATCCTGCCGGAATTGTGAAAAACTGAAGAGAGTTTCTTGCGGCATATACTCTTCCCTGCATAGCAAGGGGAATATGCTCCCGCAGCAGCACATCCATATTCGTATTCATTACCGGAATAAACAGCCAGCCCAGAATCGCTCCCAGACACCATAACGATGGTCCTCTTCCCAGTGCCAGTAAAAAGCTTTCGGTTCCCATACTGATTAGCAGAGCATTATGAATCGTCCGCACACGGTGATGCTTTGTCGGGCGTAGCATCAGAAGAAGACTCCCGCTCAGATTTGCCAGTCCCATACAGGTATTCACCAGACCCAATACAGCTTCACTGCCACCCTCACGCATCAGCAGCATATAGGGGAGTGCGGCATCATAGGCGGAGGCTACCAGATTTATCGCAGCCAGATACAGGATCAGATCCAGAACACCGCGATTCGCTCGCAGCCAGCGAAGTCCGCTTTTCACCCCGCTCAGTAAGGGCTCCTTTTTCATAGACTGTGCCTTGGCAGCAGGCAGCTTTATGAAAAAGGCCAGTGCGATAAAGGCAACGCCGAAGCTGATGAGATCAAGCAGCAGGATTGTCTGCATACCGAATAGTGCATATAAAGACGTTGCAAAGATGGGAACCAGCAGCGTATTCAGCGAATTGGAAAACATTCGCAGAGCGCCTGCTCTGGCATAGTGCTTCTTCGGTGTCACCAGTGTAATCGCCACTTCACTGGAGGGCTGCTGCAACGTATTCATAAACCCATTGACAGCATTCAGTATATACAAATGCCAAATCTCCAGCGTTCCCTGCAGCATAAGGAAACCAATTCCAAGGGTCGTGGCAGCTGCCAGGCTATCACAGATCAGCATTGTCTTCCTTTTATCCCAGCGATCACACAGGGATCCGGCAAATAAGCCGAACAGCACATAGGGAGTGTAAGAACAGATGGAAAGCATCGCACTGACCATAGCACTGCCGGATTGCTGCAGACTCCATATGACAAGTGCAAAGCTCGTCATAGAGCTTCCCAGCTGTGAGCATGCCTGCGTACTCCAGAGTACAAGAAAAACATGCAGCTCTTTTATCGTTTGTTTCAGATTGTTCATTTTGACTTTGCTCCTTTTCTACAATGATTGTATGATAGGCAAAGTCAGCGGACGAGTCCGTACTCATTGCTCCATGCAAGCGATTCGTCCACCAGACTTTGCATGGAGCTACTGCATAAGGTAATTTCATAATATCCCCTTTCATTTACAGCTGTGTACAGCCGGAGAAAGCATGCGATTCCTCACAAGCATAGAAAGACTCCGTAAAGCTTGTAAATGGATACGTAGAAGTCTTTACAGCAAGTCTTACCTTTTCTATTATACCACAGCCTCGCTGTATGCTTCCCATAATGTAAAACGATAAGGGGAAAATATAACATAGTTTTCCACAGTATCTACATTATTTGTTGACAAGTATTTCGTATACTATAGGCAGCAAGTAAGAAAAGCTTGCTAGTATGATAATTCCCCAAAAGCAAATTCATACTTTCTCTCTTTCATTTAAAACTGATAATAATAGAAACGCACTGTTCCCCCAAGCAGTGCGTTTCTATTGTTTCAAGCCATGCGAGAGGCTGATTTTTGATATCGTCAGAGGTATAGCTTCCCTCCTATGGAAATGAAGATCAAAAGCGTGGTGAAAGCCCCTGTGGCAATACAGGAAAGCAACAACATAATTTCACATAGTTGCGACATATTTTTCAGATAACAATTTCGTATACTGTAATCAACAAGAGGAACTCTTGCCAAGTATGATAATTTCCCCCTCAAATGAAATTCATACTTTCTCCCTTTCATTTAATTTTATAATTCTAAAAGGAAAAGAACGCACCCCCTCAGCGTTCTTTTTCTTTTGTCTTCATTTATTGCTGAATTCTCATCACCATTCCCTCTCCTGCAAGCTCCATGGTGTATGTGTCGTATGACGCTATGCAATACGTTTGCACATGTACAGGACAAAGGGATGCATCTTCGCTGTTGCAGAAACAAAATCCGGTCAAAGAGCCCTTGCTGCCTAAACATTATCCCATACAGGATAAAAGATATTGCAATGTTTCCCAGGCAATCGGTATAAGCAATGCCGGCAGCAGATTTCCGATTTTGATCTGCTTTCCGAAAAACAGATTGATACCAACACCGAAAATCAATACATTGCCAACCAGTGAAAGATTATTGATCAGCGCTTCACGAAACAGCGGAGAAAGAAAGCCGGCCAGAAGTGTGATAGCGCCCTGATAGAAAAAGAGCGGAACTGCTGCAAACAATACGCCGATTCCAAGGGCAGAGGCGAAAACCATGGATATGATACCATCGAGAATCGCCTTTGTTATCAGCATGGAGGCATCGTGTGTCAAACCATCCTGCAATGCACCTACCACAGCCATCGCTCCGACACAAATAACAAGTGCATTACTCACAAAGCCTTCCACAAATTTATCATCCCTGCTTTTCACCATATTCTGCAGACGATGCGCCAATCCCTCCATGCGATCCTCTAAGCGCAAAAGCTCTCCGACAACCGCACCGACTCCCAGTGAGCAGATCAGCAACAGTGTGCCATTGGTTTGTAGCTGTGCGCCCTCCACATGCATCATGGCACTTAGCGCTCCGCTGATTCCGATAAACAATGTGCATAAGCCAAGTGAGCGCATGAGCAAATCACGAACACGAAGCGGAAGTCCGCCCTTAACCAGCATGCCGATAGCTCCTCCAACAATCACAGCAGCCGCATTGATCACTGTCCCCATAAAATAGCCTCCCTTTTTTCCTACAAATGTACCACTCCGCAATATAAAAGTCAATGGATTCCACTAAGCCTGTTTATGAAACAGCTGCGAAAATGCATAACGTATGCAAATAAAAAAAGGTTTTTCATCTCCTTGTGTACATCACGAAATGAAAAACCTCTTATTACCGCAATAAGCAGCAGCCTGCGTTACGCTTCGCTTATAAGAACTGGTTCAGCATACTTGCAAGCTGTGTCTTTGGCTGATAGCCGGAAATCTGTTTTACTGCCTCTCCGTCCTTAAATACAATCATGGTAGGGACAGACATGATACCATATTTCATCGCCAGATCGCCTTCCTGATCTACATCAACCTTGACAATTTCCATTCTCCCCTTCATATCCTCTGCCAAATCCTCCAGCACAGGTGCCAGCATTTTGCATGGTCCGCACCAGGTCGCAAAGAAATCCACCAGGACAACACCCTGTTTTGTAATTTGTTCAAATTCTGCTTTATTTATAACTTTCATAATCTCGTACCTCCGACTATCCACAGTATATCACATTCTACAGGAAACATGCATGAAAATGCTCATACTGCGAAATATTTCTGCAATGCCTTGAAGATTCCCTCATCATTATTACTGTCGGTCTCCTCATCCGCTGCCGCCTTGACCTCAGCCATAGCATTTCCCATCGCAATACCGATACCTGCGGCCTGCAGCATTTCGATATCATTCTCTCCATCACCAAAAGCCATCACATCGCGCATGGAAATCCCCAGCATGTCCACCAGTGCCTGCAAACCGCTTCCCTTTGTAATACCAAGCGGCATCAGCTCCAGCCATTTCGGCGTTGTCAGCCCCAGCCAGTAGCGATCCTTTAAATCCCTTTTCGCCTGGGCGCTTACTTCAGCCATCACATCCGCATGATAGGCGATACTCACCTTATTGATACGGCGGTCTATTTCTTCCCATGTATCTATATAATGAATATTCGGATAGCCCTTTCGATTATCTGCCAAAAGCGCAAAGGCACCTCCCGTCCATGGATAATCCTCTCCCAGATTGTGTATCCTGCGATATTCCGCTTTTTCCTTGATGATACTTTCCGGATTATAATCATACAATCCGTCATCAAACTGCGCCATAAATTCAACATCCCATTGTCGGAAATATGTAAAAAGCTCTTCCATTTCAATGCGTCCCATCTGCTTGCGAATGTGGCGCTTTCCACTTGCAAGATCATACAGAATCAAACCGTTGACCTCCAGCAGATAACCTCCGTATGCATCCATACAAAGCTCCTTGGCATATTCCAGCAGCTTGCAATAGCTTCTTCCGCTAGCCAGAACAAGACGTACCCCCTGTTGCTGCACACGCAGCAGCAGCTCCTTTGTTTTCGGTGAAATCTTATTTTCGCTTGTCAGCAGTGTTCCATCCATATCCATTACAATCATCTGTATCATTTCTATCACGCCCCTTATGAATAGGATTATACAATGAATACCTTCAGAAGTAAAATCATACTGGAAGAAGAAAAAAAAGAATGCTATACTGAATGCACAACGTGGAGGTACTGCAATGAAAATACAGAAAACGAATGCCATGCGCATTCTTGACAGCAACAGGCTGCCATATGAAGTGTTCAGCTATGCACATGGAACAGAGCCTGTCGCCGGTCTGGCGGTAGCGAAGCAGCTGCAGGAGGATCCGGAACAGGTTTTCAAAACACTGGTAACGGTTGCGAACACGAAGGAATATATCGTTTTCGTAATTCCGGTTGCGTATGAGCTGCACCTGAAGAAATGTGCGAAAGCTGCCGGTGTGAAATCCGTGGAAATGATTCATGTAAAGGATATCAACAAACTAACAGGCTATGTACGCGGAGGCTGTTCCCCTATTGGCATGAAGAAGCAATTCCGTACCTTTGTGCACGAGAGCTGTACCCGGCTTCCTGCCATGATGTTCAGCGGCGGAAAAATCGGTGTACAGATCAAAATGCAACCGGATGACCTGCTCAAGCTGATTCATGCCGAAACAGCAGATATCATCTGTGACGCCTAAAGCTGTCATACTCCATGACAGCTTTTTTTATAAAAAAGGAGAGCTTACTCCCCTGCTGTAAATACATATTTATCCAGTGCCTTTGCAATTCCCATCTGATCATTGGTATCGGTGACATCCCATGCTGCCTTTTTCAGGGATTCCATGGCATTTCCCATCGCGATGCCGTACTTCACGGTTTTGATCATTTCCATATCGTTTTCCGCATCTCCAAACGCCATCATTTCCTCCGTAGAGATTCCCAGCTTTTCACCGATTCGCAACAACGCACTCGCCTTGGATACGCCCTTCGGCATAACCTCAATCCATGCAGGACCGACCTCCAGCAATTCATAATCCTCTAATTCCTTACGCAGATGCGGTAAATGCTTCTTGAAAAAGGAGGCCGTCTGTATCAGTACAAACTTATTTACATCCTGCGTAATCTCATATTCTGCATCCTCCAGCGGTATGAAATTTCGCTTTCCCTGATTAAATCCATAATCCATCGGGCGTCCAAACACAACACTGCGCACCTTTTTCATCGCCTTCAGACGCTTGGATATCAAATCATAGAAATCATAGCCGCAGCAGCTGATGACCTCAAAATTATATTTCATCCCCAGTGCCATCACTTTTTTTGCATCCTTGCCATCCAGCACCTTATCCACATAATATTCCTTTTTATGAAAATCATAAATAATCTGTCCGTTTACTCCTGCCACAAAATTATTGCCTCTGTGCTCAAGCTCCAGCGGTTCATATACAAAATCGATACCACCCTTATCTCGTCCAGTAGCTATTGTTATGGAAATTCCCATCTCCTGTGCCTTGATCAGACGTTTTTTCGTTTCCTCATCAATCGTTTTCTGCGTGGTCAGCAGCGTTCCATCCAGATCCAGTGCTATCAGTTTTATCGCCATATCCTACCTCTACTTTCTTTATCAACCCTATTATAGCGAATATAGAAAAAAAGTAAACCTGTAATACCTGTAAAGGAGCCAGTCAGCTATAAGCAGGGCTGCGATCGTTCCAGCAAAAGAGCTTCTTTACAATGCAATATCATTAGGGATATTCAGACTGTGACCAGAATATTCCTATAGCTTAACAGGCTTTCTTAGAAGTCAGCCGATGCAGAATAGCAAAGAAATTTTGACGCCCCCTTTTTCCCTGAACGCACGTATTATTTTGCAAGAATGTAAGCCGTTTTGTATCGGTTTGCATTTTTAAGCAAAAAGAAAACGGACACTCTCTTGGAATATCCGTCTCTCTCATAGTATTTTATTTAGCCAATTTTGCAGCTGCTGCCTCATCAACAACAACGACAACATCCGCATGATTCTGCAGAACGCTGGCAGGGCATGCCGGATCAACCGGTCCGTTGACCATAGCCGCAACAGCATCTGCCTTGTTAGCACCGGATGCTACAAGCAGGATTTTCTTTGCCTTCATGATTGTCGCAATTCCCATTGTGATTGCATGTGTCGGCACCTGATTGATGTCATTGTCAAAGAAACGCGCGTTATCAGAACGTGTTTTCTCTGTCAGCTCAACAATGTGTGTTTCCTCTGTAAACGGTGTACCCGGCTCATTGAAACCGATGTGTCCGTTACCGCCGATTCCCAGAACCTGCACATCCACACTGACATTTTCCATAGCCTTTTCATATCCTTCACAATCTTCCTTTGTGCTTCCATAAGGTACATGAATCTTGTCCTCCGGCAAATCAATTCCCTTGAACAGATTTTCATGCATGAATGTCCAGTAGGATTCCGGGTGATTTCTGTCGATTCCTACGTATTCATCCAGATTGAAAGACTGGCACTGTGCATAGCTTGTTCCATTGTCCTTGTGATCCTGAATCATGTTCTTGTACAATCCGATTGGACTGGAGCCTGTCGCAAGACCTAAAACAGCATCCTTTTTGCTTGTGACAACTTCCTTCATAACATCAAATGCTTCTTTGCTTACTGCATCGTAATCTTTCACTACAATAACTTTCATTTTCTTTTCTCCTCCTGATATTACACAGTATTATCATACCATTTTGAAAGCATGTTTTCAATGTCAGAACATACATATCCTGCATTTCCAGCTACCTGTGCGTCACAGGCTTTCTGCAGTGCGCATGCTATCCCATACGAGAGCCTCCGCTTTTTCTCTATGGCAGCTTTCGCTTTCGACGGCTGCAGTCGTAGATCAAATGCTTATGGCAGCTGATTTCCCGCTGCAACATAGATGGAATACCATTCCTCTCTGGTAAGCGTAATGTCACATGCTTTCACGATTCCTTCTATACGCGTCAAATTGACGGAACCCAGAATTACCTGCATGTGTGCCGGATGGCGAAGCAGCCATGCCGCCGCAATCGCACTGTTGCTGACCTGATATTTATCGGCAAGTGTCTGTATGCGTGTATTCACCTCAGGGAATTTCGGATTATCAAGGAATACCCCTTCAAACATGCCGTACTGAAACGGTGACCAGCATTGTATCGTTATATCCTGCAGTCTGCAGTAATCCAGTGTACCGTTATCGCGGTTTATGCCGCGCGAATCGAAGGTATTGACATTCACCCCGGCGTCAATCATCGGCGTATGCATCACACTCAGCTGCATCTGATTGATTTCAATCGGCTGCTTACTATATTTTTTCAGCAGCTCAATCTGATAGGGATTGTGATTGCTGACGCCAAAATGCTTTACTTTGCCGGATGTATATAAGGCATCAAAAGCCTCCGCTACCTCCAATGGCTCCATCAGGGCATCCGGGCGATGCAGCAGCAGATAATCAAGATATCCGCATTGCAGACGTTCAATAGAAGCATCCACACAACGAATTATGTAGTCCCTTGAAAAATCATAATGCGTCGTTTCACTGCGATGAATACCGCATTTTGACTGAATGAGCATATCCTTCCTCAAGGAAGGCTGCGTCTTCAGCACCTTTCCAAACAGCTCCTCGCAGACACCCCTTCCATAAATATCCGCATGATCAAAGAAATTGATTCCCAGCTCCAGATCACGACGAATCAGGGTCTCCAAATCCTTTGGTTTCATAGCATCAATACGCATACAGCCCTGAACGATAGCCGGTGCCTGCGTATCCGCAATGCAAATGCTTTTCATATGCTTGCTTCCTCCTTTTATCTTTATCGATTGCCTTCATTATACTTCTTTTTTGTGTATGTGGATACATATAAAATGAGTATTTCTTTTGTTTTCATATCATGGTATCCCTAGACGAAGCATGTAGATGAACGTGCACCATCAGCCAGGGCTATCAACATCCAAAAGGACATCGCTGTTTATAAAAGAAAGAAGGCCCTTTTAGATGAATTCCATTTTTTAAAACGCATGCTTTACTGCATTCTCTTCTTATGCTTCACAAGCTGGGCTTTTCAGATATAGGTATCGGAAATGAAACCAAGAAATCCAGCTTTTTTCATCTTGCCGCAAACAAGAATTTCAGAAATAAAAAGGGATATGCATAGCTTTTATCATATCCGGTTCCCCGTTTCTATGACACATGCTCTATTTGCATATCCCTGTTTCTTAAAATACCTGAATTGTATAAGCAGTTGTGAATGTCTTCCCTGCAGAAAGCGTCATCGTACCCTCACGATGGTAGAAGTCTTCCTCTACTTTTGAAAAATCCGCATGACCGTACCACGGCTCCAGACAGATAAACGGTGCACCTTTTTTCGCTGTCCAGATCGCCAGATATGGATATCCGCTAATGGATATGCGCACACCGTGATGTTTTGGCCCGGATAATGTCAGATAGGAGCTTTTCATCCCCTGATAGATCAGCGTTGCATATTTCTCGATATTCTCATAGCTGCATGGTATCGTCTGCAGGCTTACATCCTCCAGAACATAGGGCTTCTTCTTTTCCGGATCAAACACCAGCTGCTTCAGCTGCTCAGGATTCGTAAAGC
Organism: Clostridiaceae bacterium OM02-2AC; assembly: GCA_003481775.1. Taxonomy (GTDB): domain Bacteria; phylum Bacillota_I; class Bacilli_A; order Erysipelotrichales; family Erysipelotrichaceae; genus Clostridium_AQ. The sequence continues at coordinate 59,050 of QULU01000027.1, read as the reverse complement.
GCATCGTATAATCCTCAAACGCCTCCCCCTCGCACAACGGACAGTTGAAGCCCGGGTGCAAGCCAAAGGTAAACGGCATTTCGCTCTCTCCGGTGTTTGTAATGCGATAGGTTACCGTAAGCGTATCGTTTTGCAGTGCATAGCCTACCTCATAATGAAAATCAAAGGGATACTGTGCCCTTGTTTCCGCACTGCTATCAAATGCCAGGATGACCTCATTTCCATCATCGCGCACACAATCCAGCGTCGCATAACGAACCAGTCCATGATTTTTCATAGCGTACGTTTTACCATCAATTTCATAGGTACCATCCAGAGTGTTTCCTACCAACGGAAACAACCCGGGATTTTTTCCTGTCCAGTAATCCGGATGTCCCTGCCACATATACTGCATACCGGTTTTTAAATCGGTAAAGCTTTCAATTTCTCCACCCTTTGCAGTAAAGGTTACCTCATAACGATTATTTGTTAATTTCATACAGCCTCTCCTCTCGTACAATGTTCATGTCTATTATAGCACAACAAAAATGCAGATGCCGCAGAAACTGCAGGAGTTCCTGCTATATCCACCCCATCTGTTTACAGAAGAGATACACGCCGTCCTCGTCTATGGAAGCACAAATATGATCTGCTGCCTCCTTTGCTTTTGGATTGGCATTTCCCATAGCGACGCCAATGCCCGCAGCACGCAGCATGCCCACATCATTGGCACCGTCACCAAAGCACGCAATCTGTTCTACCGGTATATCCCAATGTGCAGCCATCGCTTCTACACCCCTGCTTTTATCTACGTTTTCCGCAGTGATTTCCAATGTGTTGGAGGAATGTGTCACAATAAAGGCATCCTTCATAAGGGCGAGAATCTCTTTCCGCTGTGTTTCGTTTTGCGGATAGGCAAGCATATTAAAGACCGATTCCTGTGCATAGGGCTTGACGATGGGCATATTCAGATACAGCTTGAAAAACTCATCACGAATATTGTGGGGACACGGTGTTGTCAGACAGTCATTGTCAAAGGTGGAATACCGTACCGGTATATGTCTTTGCTCACAATAGCGGATGAGCCGTTCCACCTGCTCCTGCTGCAGAGGAAAGCTGGTGACAACCTCCTTCCTTCCCATGACCAGTGCTCCGCCATCATAGATTGCGGCATCAAAGGAAAATTCACGGAAAAAGGACGGAAGATTGCGGACCTCATAGCGGCAGCGACTTGTAGCGACACCGATACGGTATCCGTTTTCCTTTAGGAGATTCAACGCCAGGCGGGTAGTTGCAGGAAAATCGTGAATGCGATGGGTGTAAAGCGTATTGTCTACATCAAAAAATAAAGCTTTTATATTTTTCATATGGAATCCCTCATTTCATAACGCTTATCATTATAGCACGACAGACAAAGAAAACAAAAGGAGCACCTTGGGGGAAGTGCTCCTTTTGCTGTTGCTTATTATTTATTTAATAGAAAGGAAAAGTATGAAAAATTTTCTGAGGGGAAAAATTCATATCTGCAGGATTCCTCCTGCATGACTACAGTATACTAAAAAGTTATATTTTAAATATGTAGAGAACTTGTAAAAATGTGTGTTCTTTCAAGTGTCGGTACCCAAATTGTGTGAACGCACAAGGATACAGACTTTAGAAAAAGGGTGTAAAAATCTCAGTCACTTCTTTCTATACACCAACAGAAAGGGTGCCTTAGGGGAAAGCACCTTTTTCTGTATATGGTTATTGTATTAAAAGGGAGAACGCATGAAATAATTTTGGGGGAGCATATTCCATACAGGCAGGATACCTTCTGCTAGCATATAGGATGCGCTAAACAATCGCTATATGATGTATAAGCATGGTAACTTATATGCGATATCTTGGCAGCGGATCAAGCGACTGTATGCACCCTTTTATGCTGGAAATTGCTGCAGCTGCACTCTTGATTTCCCCACCGCTGTCGTCTCCTGATATGAAAAAGCTGAACAGGTACAGATGACATAATCTAATTCAAGAAAACTGCCTGTACAAAAGAATAAGATCATGAGGTATGGCTGTGGGCAATTCTTTGCAGATTGTCTTAGAAAGGTTGACGCATGCCAACAAAAAAGATGCCTTGGGGGAAGCATCTTCTCTGTATATGATAATTATTATTTTGAAAGGGAGAAAGTATGAAATAATTTTGGGGGAAATAGTTCATACAAGCAAGATACCTCTTGCTTGACTATAGTATACAAAATGTCTATCAATATATTATGTATAGATCATGGTAAATTATGTGTAATTCAGCAAAGCTCAACCCAAATTATGTGAGCATTGCCGTGAAATTGCTGAAGAAAGGGAATCCTGTGGATTCCCTTACGATTTCGTACGCTGATTAGAATGCTTCTTTTCCTCTTACATATGTCATTTCTACAGAGTAATCGTCATTCAGTACAACGATATCTGCATCATAGCCAGCCACAAGCTTTCCTTTGCGATCATCCACATTCAGATATCTCGCCGGATTCAGTGTACAGGAGTTGATTGCGTAATCCCAAGGAATCATCGCTTTTTCAACAAGCACCTTCAAGCCCTCATTGACCTTCAGAGTAGAGCCTGCAAGACTCTTTGCGCCAGTCAGATGTGCACTTCCATCCGGATACAGCTCAATTTCATTTCCGCCGAAGAGAACCTTTGTCCCTACCGGCAGACCTTTTACCATTAACGCATCCGTAATCATAATGGTATAATCTCTTCCCTTTGCCATGAACAGATCATTCAATGCATCCGGTGTAGAGTGATTTCCATCACAGATGACCTCGCCAAAGGTATCACGGAAGCGCATAGCAGCCCCTACCAGACCCGGCTTGCGGTGATGGAAGGGAGTCATTCCGTTAAAGATATGCGTCATGGAAGTAGCTCCGTTGGCAATCGCCATTCCTGCTTCTTCAATCGTTGCCGCAGAGTGTCCGATGCTCACACGGACATCGTTTGCTGCACAATATCTTGTCAATTCAAAATTCTCATCGCGCTCCGTAGCCATTGTTATAATTTTGATGAGTCCGTTGGCAGCCTTCTGATATCGCTTGAACTGTTCAACATCCGGTTTTACGATACACTGCTCCGGCTGTGCTCCCTTGTAAACCATGTCCAGATATGGTCCCTCAAAATGAATACCGAGGATTTCCGCACCCTCATAGCCATCCGCAACAACCTTTGCGACATTTTTCACTGCCTTGGTAAGTACCTCCTCTGTCTGTGTAATTGTGGTAGGACAGATGCCGGTAATACCTTCCTCAGGGATGTGCTTCATCCAGTTGCGCAGACCTTCTTCTTCCGCATCATTGGTGTCAAAGCCATAAGCACCATGTGTATGAACGTCAATGAATCCCGGTACAATTCGTCTTTCACCATAGTCCTTATCAGCCGGTTTTGCGCCATACGCCAGAATATTTTTGATTTTTCCATCCTCCAGCTCCAGCTGGGCTTCGATGAAGTGACCGAGTACCCATACTCTCTTACTTTGAATAATCATGAAATAGCTCCTCCTTTATTGATATCTATATTATACTACCCGAATCTTTGAATTTAAACGGGTTTGCAACTTAATTTTCAATTCGTGTACCGTTTCTGCTAAAAACTGCAAATAACGGTATGTATTTTATTTGTGAATAAAAAATCAAATAAGTGGACATCCTCCTTATATCATATTAAAATAGAAGCCAGAGGTGAAGGAAATGAAACAAGCAATACAAATTAAAGAAAATATGTACTGGGTCGGCGTTCATGATTTCAACTGCCGCCATTTTCACGGTGATCTGTTTCCGATCGCAGAAGGGACAACCTACAACTCCTATCTGATTGTGGATGAGCAGGTGACGCTGATCGATACAGTTGAAGAAGAATTTTATGATACGATGATGGAGCGAATTCGTTCGGTAATCGGTGAGCGTACCATTGATAATGTCATCGTGCAGCATGCAGAGCCGGATCATTCCGGAGGCTTCCTGAAATTTATGAAGGATTATCCGGATGCCAAGCCGTATGCAAGCAATGCCGGTGTGGGTATCATGCTGAAGCAGTATTTCAAAAGCTATGATTTTCAAAGGGTGAAAACCGGAGATACCTTATCCACAGGACGTTACACACTGACATTTGTGGAAATGCCGATGATTCACTGGCCGGATAACATGCTGACCTATGTCGCAGAACAGAAAATTGCATTCTCCAATGATGCATTCGGACAGCACATTGCAAGCTATGATATCTTTGATGATGCACACGGAGCTGCCAAGTGTATTGATCGTGCAAAGGATTACTATGCAAACATCGTCATGCCATATGGTATGCAGGTTGCTAATAAGCTGAAGCAGATTCAAGAGATGAAGCTAGACATTGATATGATTGCCCCGGCACACGGTATTATCTGGAGAAGCTACCTGCCGGAGCTGTTTCAGGCATATGAGGATTTTGCGACCTTCAAGGCGGTTGATAAAGCAGTTATCGTGTATGAAAGTGTCTGGAAGCATACGCAGATGATGGCAGAGGCACTTGCAGAGGGCATGGGAAGAAACGGAATCTGTGTAAAAATCTTCAAATGCTCAATGACTTCCCCAGCGATCATTCAAAAGGAGCTGCTGGATGCCAAGGCGATTTTGGTTGGAAGCGGAAATTACAACAATGCCATGGCAGGAAGTATCGCGGCATTCCTTGAAAAGCTGGTTACCTGCAAGGTGAAGAATAAAAAGGGTCTGGGCTTTGGATCCTACGGCTGGGCAAATCTTGTCACAAAGGAAATCAATGCCCGTCTGGAAAAAGCCGGCATCACCCTGCTGAATGATACGGTCGTTTCACAGAATTACACACCGAGTGAAGAGGATTTGGACGCACTGATGGAGCTTGGAAAGCAGATTGCTGAAGAAATCAAGGCGATGTAGTCCTGATTTGGCACTGCTATGAAACATCTACATAAAAAAGCAAGGCACGTGAAATCATATGCCTTGTTTTTTTATGCAGAACGCTAGTACATGAACATACATGCTGAAGCACGCAGTGTGTTTTGAAAAAGGTAGCACAGCAATAACGTGGCTCTTACTCGCTTGTGGGTATAACCTGAAATAGAGCATTCAAAATGATCGCGTTCATCAATAGAAATCGAACTCTCTTTTTCATAAACATCCTGACAGGAGAAAGAACTAATAGCGTATCACCTGCTTTTCACTTTCTGTTTGTGATGGGAATGGCGCCGCATTCCAGCACGGACAGAAAAAGGTTTATGATTTCTTCACAAGATGGAAATATTCATCATAGCCTAGATTCAGCTCTGTACAAATCCTGTCATTGATTGCATATAGGGCATTTCGATATTCCCGATAGGTTGGACTCAGCTTCTCCATATTCGGCAGGAATACATCATTGTAACCGCTTCTTTGCAGTTCCATCATCCAGTGCCGTTTACTGATAGAGGAAGGCAGATAGCGAAGCAGACAATATTTCTGAACCCGATACTGATGGAGAACCGCCTTTTTCATTTGCGCGTACTGCTTTGCATTCGGTTCCAGTAGCCTTTTCAGCTGTGCATCCAGCCTTGCCTGTATTGCTGCGGCCTGCTGATTTTGCAAAAACCCCATCAGAAATGTAACGATTTTCATAGACAGCGGCATCTTCAGGTCGGTTGTATCCCAGAATGTGAGAATTGCCTGATAGGCATCCCGCTGCTCCTGCGTCGTGATGGGAATCTGCAGATATGGCAGAAAATGATGCAGAAAGAGCTTGCCATAAATGCCCGGTATCATTTCCTGAATAGCTGCCGCAATCGTTTGATAATCAAGCTGCTCCTGCAGCACTTGGTAATCCTTTGCGCCTGCCAGCATTTGGCGCACTGCCTCCAGCTGTGCAGATTGCTGCTCCAGTTGTCTCTGCATCTGTCCCTCAAGCCGCTGCAGCTCCTCTTGTTCCACCTGCGGATCATGAAAAATGCGTTGAATGGCAGACAGCTCCATCCCCAGCTTTCGATAAACCTGAATCTGCTGCAGAACAGCTATATGCTCTTCGGTATATCGGCGATAACCGTTTTCATCCTTTTCCACCTGCAGCAGTCCCTTTTCCTCATAATACTTGATGGCCCGCTTGGTCATTTGCACCTGCTGTGCCACTTCCTGTAGTTTCATGAGATCACCTCCAGCTAAACCATATACCTGTACGCGACGTACAGGTCAATAGAAACAGACATATTTCTGTTTTTTGTCATGCGAACGCAGTGCCTATCCTGCAATGCGCTCACCCTCTCACCGCCGCTTTCATAGCTAAGGCAAAAAAAACAGGTACCTGGCTTTTCATACCGCAAGGAAACATCTGTTTCCAGCAATGCTACCACCTTCGCATATGGAAAAGCTGTCGTTGCAATAAAAGCAAATCTACAAGACATTCCACTGCCAACAAATCTTTGAAACTAGCTGTAAAGGATGCTTCTTTTGCCGTTTTCACTTGTATGCAGTTGAAGCTTTTACAGCAGTATCCGAATTTCTCACAACAGTGTGTGTATTCTCATTCATTTTTTACGCAGCTGACGGACTCCCTTGCGGATATAGCGCTGTTTATTACGCTTGCCCTTCGCAAAGAACAGTCCAAAAATAAGTAGGATAACACCGCCTGCAGCTCCCAATACATACTGTATTGTTTCATTTTGTTGCTCTTCAGCAGCTGTTCCATCGCTCCACATATGCAGCTTCTCTTTTTTGGCTTCCTTTTCCAGCTCCTGCAATTCCTTTGTATATGCGTAGTCACCATAAATATATTTCACCTCTGCCAGTCCCTGCTTTACCAGCTCCTTTTGCAAAAGGACACCATCCGCATACACCCATGCCAGCGTTCGCCCGTATTTATCCAGCTTATCACTGCCGTCATCGTATTCCAGTTCGATTGTTTCCGCCGATTGCAAGGCATCACACACATATGCACTTGCCTCTTTCCCATAAGGCTCCTTTGTTTTGGTAAATTCAGGCGCATTGATTGCCAGAAATCGTACTGTCGTATCCTTGCCGTTGATTTTGAAATGCGCGGTATCTCCATCCGTACATTTGCTAAATGCAACCTCTTCTCTCGTATTTGCCTGTACAGGCATTGCTGCCATGAGTGCCAGCAGACAAAAAAACATAATTTTCTTCATAATATCCTCTCCATGAGTTTTATTATAATGAAAATTATGTCGTTCTCAAGACTTGCTTTTTTTATTTTTCATAAATGCGGCATTCAGCAACAGCAAACCCGCTACGGCAGCCAATGATGCTGCCTGCAAATGCAGACGATATACAAAGAATACAATTCCAGCCATAATCAGAAAGACAATGCTGCAGCCTGCTGATACAAGGATGGACATCTCCATCTGCTTCTTGGTCGGCTTCATAAGCTGTTCCCGTTTTTTCATAACCCGGTGATTTACTGCGTCTACACGTCTTTGTATTTGATTCATTTTTTCAACAGGGTTCATTTTGCATGCCTCCTTGCATAGATTCCCACGATTGCTAACATCACAGCGGCTATAAGATTTCCAGACAGCTGCAGCAGCATCTGGATAAAGCCCCCTTCTGTCAGCCACTGCACAAAGTAATTAAAGATTCCGGATAATATGACAATGATTGTCAGCTTGAACCAGAAGGAAATACGGCAATGCAGCAATACCAGATAGATCAGAACTGCAAATACATCCGCAGCGGCAGCTATCGTCCAGGTCAGGGGAAGAAAATTTGAAATTGGAAGCTGCAGCGACAGACAATACAGATAAGGAAACAGCATCACCATTGCCACTAGCATAGTTTTTTCAATCAAATAGCGATGTGTCATAAGCAATGCTGTAAGAATCATCCAGCCATATACGATGGAAACAGCGGCAATCCATGCCCAGCTGATAGTCTCCTCCAGCATATAATTACACAGCAGACAAATTCCGATGGACAGCACAGCAAGTGCACTGAGTACCATCCATATCCATCGCTGAATACGCGCTCTGTTTTCCTTCACCTTCAAAACAGCATAATCTGCAAGATTCTTCAGATTTTTTTCATTTCCCGGTTTCTGTGTATCCGTTTCCTCATCACCAAGCAGCTGAGAAACCTCTATGCCAAGCTCCTTGCACAGCGGCAGCAGCAAGGAAATGTCCGGATAGCCTGCGCCACGCTCCCACTTACTGATTGTCTTGTCACTCACCCCAAGCTTATCTGCAAGCTCCCGCTGTGTATACTTTAAATTCTTTCTTGCTGCAGAAATCTGCATGCCAATCTCCCTTTGCTGCATACATGCACCTCGTTTCTATACATGTATCATATCATGATTTCACAAAATCACCTATCGACGAATCGTAGATATCACACAAAGCACTTATTTTTTATCTGTTCTCTGTCTTATTCCGGTAAATCTGCCACAAAAATCCATATGATGTCAGAAACCTTATATTTCGAGCAAATAAAGCCCTCCTGAGAAAAAATCTGAGTCAGCTCCTCAACCGTTGTAAAGAATTCATCCTCCAGCTCAGCTTTTTGCTGCATTGTACAGTGCTGCTCATACTCCCTGCGTTCCAGTGCATGCTCAAACATGAGATCGGCAAGCACAATACGTCCCTGCCTGCGCAGAACGCGCTTCATTTCACGAACGGCAAGGGGTCGTTCCTGTGCATCACAGTGATGAAAAGCATAGGAGGCTGTTATGGTATCAAACGAGGCTTGTTCAAAGGGGAGCGACAGAAAGGTTCCCTGATGAAAAAGCACCTTTGGCAGCTTTTTCTTTGCCTGAACCAGCATTTCCAGAGACTGATCCACCCCGACAACCGATAGCCCTGCATAAGCTAAGCGCGCACTCAGATTGCCGGTACCGCATCCGATATCCAGCAGCCTTCCGCCATGCTTTTGCGCATGCATTGCAGTTTCATCCAGCACGCAATCATATGCTTCGTAAAACGGCAGTCCCTGTGCTGCAGGGGTATGCACAACCTCATCATACACCCTTGCAAAGGAATCAAAATCCCAGCGATCCTTCCATTCCCGATTTTTATGTAATTCCTGCAGCAGCTTCTGCATTTCTTCCTGATCCTGCTGTTCCTCATAGGTGTTGCTCAGCATATCGTTCAGCTCGTGCAGGATATGCTCCCGTATGGCAGACAGCTCATGCAGATGACGGTTTAACAGCTGCAGCTGCTGAAAATACAGCTCCTGTGCATTGCCCTGCTCCCTGCTTAACAGCTCTTTGATATCCGCAATCGAAAAATTCATCGCCCGATACAGCAAAATTCTCTGCAATAAAGCCCGCTCCTCTTCTCCGTAGATCCGATAGCCGTTTTCTAACCGCCGTGACGGCAGCAGTCCCTTTTTCTCATAAAATCGAAGAGCATTCGTATGGATTCCATACAGCTCTGCCAGCTCTTTTATTTTGTACATTCCTATCACCTCATGCATATGGTACACCTTCGCTCAGGACGAAGGTCAAGAAAATATTTTAAATTTCTTCCTGTATTTCAAAAAGGAGATCTGTCCTCCCTGTCACCGGGGAGAACAGACCTCCTGCGTATAAAACTGTTTTCAAATTACTTTAAGAATCCGTCCACAATGACCGTTTCTGCTTCCTCGCTGTTTAATCCAAAGGTCTGCAGCTTAATCAGCTGGTCATTGTTGATTTTTCCGATTGCCGCTTCATGAATGATTTCCGCATCCACGTGGTTCGCAGCAATTTCCGGTATTGAACTGATTTTCGCTTTTCCCATAATGATGGAATCACATTGAATATGTGCACGGGAACGATTGTTTCCCACTGCAATCGGATGGAATACCTGCACGGAATGATCCTTTCCCACTGAGCGGGATACGATTTGAACGACACTGTCCTCTCCATTCAGATTTACCGTCACATCCGAGTGTGCCTTCTGCTCTCCATGGGTCATCAGCTTTTCATTGATTACCAGCTTGGCAGATGTGCCCAGATTTGCCTCTGTTTTACGAAAGGTGGAATCCACACCCTTGATCTGACTCATATCCATTTTGGCAAAGGAGCCTTCCTCCATATGGATAACCGTTGTCGGGTTCAAAATCCTGCCACCGCTGCCACTGCCTTCACCGTAATGCTTTTCTGTATAGGTAATGCTGGCATGCTTTCCAATATGAAAGGTATGGATTCCATCATGCTGTGAGGTATCACAGCCATCATTGTGAATACCGCAGCCGGCTATAATTTCCACATCCGCACCTTCTCCGATATAAAAATCGTTATATACCATGTCCTGCACGCCGCTGTCTGTCAGAATAACCGGAATATGTATACTTTCCCCAACCGTATTGGCATCCACGATGATATCAATCCCCGGCTTATCTGTTTTAGCCAGAATTTTTACATGCTCAGTGGAATGACGTTCCACACCGGCTCCGTTTTTTCTTAAGCTGAAGGCACTGCCCGGCATAAAGCCGCTGATATCCGCAACTGTCTTCAGCAGATTTTTTTCCATCTGTTCCATCTGCTTCACCTACTTTTTAAATTCACAGGAATCAAATTCACGCATCAGTGTCGGAAGAATTTCATCCCTGTCGCCTTTTGTTTTGATTGCTCCGTTTTCGATAATGATAATTTCATCCGCCAGCTGCATGATACGCTCCTGATGAGAAATCAGAATAATGGACTGTCTGGATTCCCTTTGCAGCTGCTGAAAGGTTTCCACAAGCTTGGCAAAGCTCCACAAATCGATTCCTGCCTCAGGTTCATCAAATATGGACAGCTTTAGATCACGGGCGAGAATACTTGCGATTTCAATCCGCTTTACCTCACCACCGGACAGGGAGGTATCCACATCTCTGTTCAGATAATCCTTAGAGCACAGCCCGACATCCCTCAGATAGCTGCAGCAGATTTCCTCATCCAAAGCCTTGCCATGTGCCAGAGACAGCAGCTTGTGCACACTCATCCCTTTAAATCTTGGGGGCTGCTGAAATGCATAGCCAATCTGTCGTTTTGCCCGTTCATCTATGGACATTGCAGTAATGTCCTCCCCATCGAACAGAATCGTTCCCTCCGTTGGTTTTTCAATCCCCATAATCAGCTTTGCCAGCGTCGATTTTCCTCCGCCGTTAGGACCAGTGATTACAGTAAATCTATTGTCTTCAATCGTCAGACTGATGTTGTTTACAATCTTTTTTCCATCTACCTCAAAGGATACATTGCGCAATTCCAGCATGTTATCTCTCCTTTTCCAATACTTTTTCTATTTTATCACAAATATTGTAAAATATATAATGATTTGGATAAGAAATCAAGAAAATACCGCAAAACAGATTCCTATTTCCAAGCAAATTCTAAGAGATCCCCGACGAGCTACCATAACCGGTGATTTGCCATAGACCGCTTTCCCTGCACAAGATTGCAGTTTTATGATTTTTTTGCTGGCGAAATGCACATTCGTCAGCATGTTTACGCATCGGTATTCGTTATGACTTTACAGAAACAGATCGCATGCATTTGAAATCTGCAGCATACAAAAACCACAGTTAAAAAGCGAACACTGTGGTTCTTTCTCTTGCATTGCACTAAGCTGAAGGATGAGCGGTGCTAGCAAATACCGCTTTTAATCTATAGTCTTTCTGCACATGCGCTCGTAGTCTGCCTGTTCCTTTTCCAGCTGTTGCTGCGTATGCATACGCTCCTGCAGTAAGGAATCCATGATTTGTTCAATTTTACATTTTACCTGCTGTAGAGATTTTTCCGATTCCCGTATTTTGGACTGTACGAACATGTCTGTAAATATATTATCAAACAGGTAATCCATAACAATCGTGCCATCACAAAGCGTTACAGCTTTTACCTGAAACCCTTGAACATCCTGAACCTCCTTTTGAAATTTATATAGATTGATTTTCAGAAGTGCGATTTTTTTCTGAGCCTTATCCAGTGAGGAATGCTTCATGGCAGTGGACAGGATGCCGCCTCCTACGATATCCATAAAGCCCCAGGATGAGGCACCATCCAGACTGCGAAGCGCACTTTTCAGCTGATCCAGCACCAGATAACCGGCCTCTACAGCCTCCTGAATTTCCTTTAGCCGCTGTGTATGTGCATCCATAAGCTGCTTCTGTTCACGCAGCGCTTCTCCATCGAGAGAATGCTGTACTGCTTCCTCTAGCTCACATTCCGCAAGCCGCTTACGAACCAGCTCCTCCCGGACGATATTCAGCTCACAGTCATCAATATCCTGTTGCAGTGCCTTTGCATTTTCCTGAAGCTGCCGCACATGGAACGCAGCCTGCATCGCCTCCTGTTCTTCCTTTACCAGACGCTCCTCCTTATCCTTTGCAAAAAATGCAAGGATGGAAGCAACGGATGCGGTATGCAGCTTTTCCACATCCCGGTTTTCTTTTCGCAGCTGTTTTTCAGCCTGCTGTAATGCAGTCTCTACCTCATGAAGACGCTTTCTGCATTCCTTCAGATACTGTTTATCCGATTCAATTTTCTGAAGCTGATGCCGTAGCTCAACGATATCCTTTTTCATATGATCTCCCATCTCTTTTTTTAAATCATAGCACAGCAGGCAATGACAGACAAGAGGAGAATCTTCTCCAGTTGTCCGGTTGTATCTCACTTTCAATACGTATGCAGGCTACTAAATGCTGCCATGAGCTGCCTTCTATAAGGATTGTATGAGATGGAATGTGCAGCACAAGCATATGCATGGGGTATTTCACTATGTCCAACACTGCTTTCATCCCTTTCCAATGATATGGGGAGATGATGAAGAAGATACATATAGCAATATTCAATCATGAAAGAAGCAGACATGCGCTTCAATAAGGTGCGTCGTACATAGCTTGTCATACAGTAAGACTGCGATGATAGAACTACAGCAGCACACAGGGTGTAGAAGGTAAGCGTAATCAGCAGTTGATAACCACAGCAAAAAAGGACATAGAGCGCAACCTCGCCCTATGTCCAGGAGTTTCTTTATGATTGCTGTTACTATCTGTGCATTCAGCCGACTACCTTATGATACGAAAATTCAACCTACTGGTTAGTTTTTCAAGGCCTGAATCGGTGCAGGAATTCTGCCCTTTCTGTGGATCATGACAGAACAGTCTGTCTGATTGATATTCATGACAGGACCACTTCCCAGCAAGCCGCCGAATTCCAGCTCTTCTCCAACCTTCTTGCCAATCGCAGGGATGGCACGAACTGCAGTTGTTTTGGAGTTGACCATACCGATGGCTGCCTCATCCGCAATGATTCCGGAAATAACCTCCGGTGTTGTTTCCCCCGGAATAACAACCATGTCCAGACCAACCGAGCATACCGCTGTCATAGCCTCCAGCTTTTCCAGACACAGGGTTCCTGCTCTGGTCGCCGCAATCATCCCGGCATCCTCACTCACCGGAATAAAGGCTCCGGAAAGACCGCCGACCGTACTGCTAGCCATGACACCGCCCTTTTTCACAGCATCATTCAGCATTGCCAGACAGGCTGTCGTTCCATAGGCGCCACAGCTTTCCAGACCCATTTCCTCTAAAATATAGGCAACGGAATCCCCGATGGCAGGGGTAGGTGCCAGCGACAGATCAACGATCCCAAAGGGTACGCCCAATCGCTCGCTCGCCAAGGTTCCTACCAGCTGTCCCATACGGGTTACCTTAAATGCTGTTTTCTTTATGATATCCGCCAGCTCATTCATCGGCAGGGATTTATCCGCCTTTGCCAATGCGGCACGAACAACCCCCGGCCCACTGACACCGACATTGATAACACAGTCAGCTTCTCCAACACCGTGGAACGCACCAGCCATAAACGGATTATCCTCCGGCGCGTTGCAAAAGACAACCAGCTTTGCGGCACCGATACAATTATCATCCTTGGTCAGCTCGGCAGCTTCCTTCACCATGCGTCCCATCAGCTCCACCGCATTCATATTGATTCCGGCCTTGGTAGAACCGACGTTGACAGAAGCACACACGTGCTCTGTTTCCGCTAAAGCTCTTGGAATGGATTCCATCAGCTCCCGATCACCGGCTGCACAGCCCTTTTGTACAAGTGCAGAATAACCGCCGATGAAATTGACACCTACCGTCTGTGCACAGCGCTCCAGCGTATGAGCATATTTTACCGGATCACCGCCGCTGACTGCGACAAGCATAGCAATCGGTGTTACGGAAATTCGCTTGTTGATGATAGGGATACCATATTCCCGTTCAATATCCTCTCCCGTCTTTACAAGATCCTTTGCCAGACGTGTAATCTTCTTATAAATTTTCTCACAGGACTTATCAATATCGCTATCGCAGCAGTCCAGCAGAGAAATTCCCATCGTAATCGTGCGGACATCGAGATATTCCTCATCGATCATTTTAATGGTTTCCAGTATATCATGTACGTTTATCATACCTTCACCATCCTATATCTTATGCATGGAGTTGAAAATGTCCTCATGCATGACATGAATGGTCAATCCACTCTGTTTTCCCACATTCTCCATATGAGCCGCAAAATCGGCCAGCGTTGTATTTCCCTTTGTTATATCAATCAGCATGATCATTGCGAACATATCCTGAAGCAGTGTCTGGGACACCTCAATCACATTCATATTTGCATTTTCACATTCTGCACTGACTTTGGCGAGGATTCCCACCATATCCTTTCCAATCACACTCACAACTGCTCTCATACAATTCCTCCTTCTCAAGCTTATTTTCCATTATACTGTAATTGTGAAAAAATCACAACACAAAATGATAAAAATTACATGACAGTTTCATTTTCTTACATTCCTTATTTAAAGGTTTCGCTTTCCAATGCCATTTTCTGCATTTCAAACGGTTCCCAGGCAGCCTGCAGCCCCTGCAGATTGCACGTAAACTCCTCCTCCATAAACATAGCCTGCTTCTGCTTCGCAAGATATTTGGAAATCGTATTGGACATACTCTGCGACAGGCGCACACGGCGCTTTGCACATACCATATTCCTTCCATCGATCAGATACAGCGTCATACCGTAGCCCTCACCGTTTTCAAAGCTGCGATACAGACTTTCCGGATATTCATTATCATGTACATTGAATATGAAGTCACTGGTATCAATAGCATCCTCCAGTGTAAGCAGAAAGACTGCGATATCATATTTATAAACGAAATCCAGTGTCAGCGGATTGTGCTTCATCGCCTGACACTCCTCCTCCATCCATTTCTCATCCTTGATGATAAATACAAATTCACCATCGACAACATCCATTACTGTTCCTTCCTCTTCGATTGCGGAAGGAAATACTTCTCCTATTTCTACATTCATTTTTTCACCTGCTTTTTCTTTCTATCGTATTATATCACGGATTCCTTACGTCCCGGTACAAAAGCCTTGGGAATCTGGACAGTAAAGCTCAGCAGCCTGTCAATGGAGCTGGCCCGCAGGGTTCCCTTCTGCATATCCATAATCTGTCTGGCGATGCCCAGTCCCAATACATGCAGCTTGCCCTCGCCATGCACATCCTCCAGCCGATAATAATTGTGAAAGATATGGGCAATCTGATATGCTGAGAGATGTCTGGATTCCACCTCCATGAGCACCTCATAGCGCATATCGAAATCCTGCATCCGGATATGAATGGTGGCCCCCACCGTCCCCAGTTCTACCAGATTACGCAGAAGATCCCGCATGACGCGTGCTATTTTTTCATTGTCCGCATACAGGTCCAGTCCGCTGCCGCTTTCCATGGAAACCTCCATCTGCTTTTCTTCCATCAGCATATAGTATTCATCAACCACCTGTTCCATCATGCGATCCAAATACATATGCTCGGGATTCCATTTCGCATATTGCAGATTAAATCGGGTGATATCAAAGAACTCATTGATCATATCCTCCAAATCCAGTGATTTATGCAGTACCTGTACGACAAAATCCTTTTGAATTTCCGGGGAAATACGCGTTTCCTTATGCAGAAATTCCAGATACATCAGAATATTGGACAGCGGCATTTTGATATCCTGTGCTAGCAGATAGATCAAATCCTTCTTCTTCTCTTCATCCTGCGCAGCTGCCTTCAGATAGTTCTGATAATCATCCGACAGTGCCATGATTAGCTGCTCTGCCTCCTTCATTTCCTTTGGAAAATCAAAGCGGGAGCGATCCTTTCGCATGACATCCTCCATCCCACGCATCAATATGCGCATATAATTGACAAGATCGCGACATAGAAAATAAATCATAAGGATAATGGCAGCTACAATGAGCAGCGGCAGAACAATGATATAAATTTTGCGAAACATCGCAAATGGATCTCCGGTTTCCATAAACAGCCGGATAAAGTCGATTACCACACCGTTGAGTACATCATCGAACAGATAGATCAGTGTAATCGTTCCCAACGTGATTCCGATGATGATGCATGCATATTTAATAATCAGCCGGCGGCGCAGTGCTTTTAAATACGCCCGTTTCATAACATCACCTTCTGTTCATACGGAAGCTGCAGGGTAAAGGTGATGGTCGTCCCCTCCATATCCGCTGTAATTTTTCCCTGATGCAGCTCAATGATTTCTCGGGCGATAGCCAGTCCCAATCCTGCACCTCCGCTGGTTGATGTTCGAGCACTGCCTGCCCGATAGAATTTATCAAACAGATGCTGAACGGAAGCGGCATCCATAGACTCACCTTCATTGCTATAGGTCAATCGCACCCCATCCTCATACAGCATACCGGCAATCCGTATTTCTGTCTGCGGAATACTGTAGTTGATGGCATTGCGCATAAGATTATCAAATACACGCTGCAGCTTATCAAAGTCTCCGCTGATTTCCATATGATCCGCCAGATGCAGCTGCAGACGGATTCCCTTTTCCTCCATAAGCGGATAAAAGCCTGCCAGCTGCTGCTGCAGCATACTGTTCAAATCGATTCTGGTGATTTCCAGCTGGGATACCTTATCGTCATAGCGCAGAATTTCCGAAAATTCATCAATCAGATCATCCAGACGCTGCGCCTTTTCATAGGTGATGCGAATCGAGGTATCCAGCTGCTCCTGATCCACCCTATGGTCGAGAATATGGTTAATATAACCGATCATTGAGGTCAGTGGTGTTTTCAGGTCATGCGCCAGATACATCAGCAGCTCGTTTTTATGCTCCTTTTCCTGAATTGAAAGCTGCCGGGTACGCTGCTTTTTCTCCAGCATATCCTGAATTCTTCCTCTGGCCAGTTCTATTTCCGGCAGATAGCGATAGCTGAAGGGCAGTCGTTCCACCGGCTTCCCCTGGACGGTATCAAGCAGTACGTCCAGATTTTGAAAAAAGAGCAGCACAAACAGATACAGAAGAAGTGCTGTCCCTGCCGCCAGCAGAAACAGATTGAATTCCAGCTCATGCTTCAGATAAAACAGCAGAAAATCGGAATCACTGAGGGTTCCCTGACTGCTGAAAACCTGTGCATAATGATCCAGCAGAAAAATGATAATGCCGATGATTCCCATAATCAGCGCAGTCATAAACAAATACAGATATGCAAGATGCTTCCGCAATCTGCGATAGGTGCTATTCTTCAATCTGGTATCCTACGCCCCACACCGTTTTAATGAATTTCGGATTTCTTGGCGGCTCATGCATTTTTTCACGCAGACGGCGGATATGCACCATCACCGTATTGTTGCTATCGAAATATTTTTCCTTCCATACAGCCTCAAACAGCTCTTCACTGGTGATCACGCGTCCACGATTCTTGCATAAATACCACAGGATTGAAAATTCAATCGGTGTCAGATTAAGCACTTCGTCATACAGGGTGCATCGATGGGAATCATTGTCGATAATCAGCCCTTTAAAGTCAATCACATTCACATTTTCCTGTGACGGGTTATATTTTTTATAGCGGCGCAGCTGTGCCTTGACACGGGCTACCAGCTCCAGCGGATTGAACGGCTTTGTAATATAGTCATCCGCCCCCAGAGAAAGCCCCTGTATTTTATCCACATCCTCCACCTTCGCAGTCAGCATGATCACCGGAAACATATATTTCTCCCGTATGATCCTGCATATTTCAAATCCGCTGATTTCCGGCATCATCACATCCAACAGTGCCAGGTCAACACGGTTGCTTTTCATATATTCCAGCGCATCCTTGCTGTCGTAAAATTTATGTACTTCATAGCCTTCATTGTTCAAATACAGAGCAACGAGGTCTGCAATTTCCTTTTCATCATCTAAAACCAGTATTTTTGTCTGCATGAAAAATCCCTCCATGTTTCTATTATAACAAATCCAGCAGCATCCGTCGCGACAAGTTTGTAATGTAAGAAAAAATTAAGAGGCCGTTTTCCTATATTTGTCATGGACTATTTTACTATCTGTGATATGATAATGGAGGAGTTGACAGAAATGCGAAATATAAGAAAAAGATGGTGGCTTGTGGCAGCAGCAGCCCTGCTTCTGCTGTTTCTGGACGTCACTATGTACATACAAATCAAGGACTATTATCCCGATTTCATGAAGCAGGAGGAAGCATCAACCCCTGTCACAGGACAAGGACTTGATGCAAATCAGCAGAACATAAAGAAACGGCTGGAGGGCATTTCCCTGAACAGCCACTATGCCATGGTGATCGATTTACAGGATCAGCAGATACTCTATGAAAAAAACAGCGATGACAAGCTGTTTCCGGCATCCCTGACCAAGGTGCTCACAGCAATCGTTGCTCTGGATAACATTGAGAATCTGCATAAAAAAATCACAATTTCCGAAAAGGATATCGAAGGTCTAGCGGAGGCAAATGCAAGTGTCGCAGGACTGGAGGCAGGAGAACAGGTAACACTGGAGGATCTTTTATACGCACTGATTCTTCCCTCCGGTGCAGATGGCGCAAACGCTTTAGCTAATCATTTAAACGGCAGTATTCCAAATTTTGTGAAGGATATGAACAAAAAAGCCGCCGGTATGGGTATGCTGCATACGCATTTCACAAATACGACCGGACTGCATGATAAACAGCATTACACGACATTGCAGGACATAAAAAAAATGATGGATCACGCATGGAAAAACCCCGCCTTCCGCAAGGTGATGACGACTCTGCGTTATACGATTCCTGCCACGAAGCAGCATCCAAACGGATTGAAGCTTGAAAGCACGCTGCTGTTTTACGATGATGATTTGAAATTTTCCGGCGGTGAAATCATCGGTGGTAAAAGCGGCTTTACACCGGAGGCAGGCTATTGTCTGATCAGTGTGGCCAGAATGAAGGATGGCCAACAGTATATGGTAATCAGCGCCAAGGCAAAGAAAATAGAAAAAACGCTTGTTGAGGAAGGCGGCAGTGCTACAGAATATGGCAATGTCATGGATGCAAAGGCCATTTACACAGCAATAGCAGATGAAAAAAACAAGTAGAAAAGTGACAGGATGCACGAAAGGTTCTTACTGATTTTGGGTAAATACCAGAGGAGATTTCATTTCTATTGTATTCTTCAATAGAAATGAAATCTTTTTTTATACAACTACCCTAAAGCAAGGCAGAAGCGCACTGGCGGTTCTGCTTTTTTTATCCACTTTGCTATACCCTTAAAAAATCATAAACAGCAATCTCGCACAGTGTATACTTCCTTTTCTATCCATATTTTAAACGCTATATTCTCACAGCGAGCATATTCTCAAGCATATGCTTGTGCTTCATTCCCCCCTTGATGTATCTTCGCTTGTTTGCAGGCTTTTGATCATGACCTGCATAAGCACGTTTCTATCATGCCCTTTTTTTTACTCACCTGTAAAACGGCGCTGGTACAGAAAAAAAGCTGCAAGATTTTATCCGATAACCAAATCCTACAGCTTCTCTATTCTTATGCTTTACTTATTGTCTTCGACTGCCTTAACGATATCGTTTGCAGTCAGGCCGTATTTCTCAAGCAGAGCAGCAGGTGTTCCACTTTCACCGAATGTATCCTTGATTCCGACCATAGCAAGCTTCTTAGGAGCTTTCTGGCTGAGAACCTCGGCAACAGCACTACCCAGTCCACCAATGACACTGTGCTCTTCACAGGTTACAAACAAATCGTGATCCTTTGTCAGCTCAACGATCAGCTCTTCATCAATCGGTTTGATGGTGTGCATGTCAACAACCGTTACATCCATACCTTTTTCCTTCAAGGTATCCGCAGCCTTCATGGCAGCCTCCACCATGATTCCAGTTGCAATCAACGCAACCTTGTTTCCTTTGCGGATAACATTACCTTTTCCAATCTGGAAATTCAGGGTATCCTCTGTATAAACATCCTCTACCGCCATTCTACCAAGACGTACGTAGCAAGGACCGTCATATGCAGCCACCGCACGGATAGCCGCCTTTGTTTCCACACCGTCAGCCGGTGAAATAACAACCATACCCGGAATGCTTCTCATCAAAGCAACATCCTCAACACTCTGGTGGCTTGCGCCATCCTCACCTACGGTAAGCCCGGCATGTGTTGCACATACCTTTACATTCAGGTGCGGATAACAGATGGAGTTACGAACCTGCTCAAACGCACGTCCGGCTGCAAACATTGCAAAGGTGCTTGCAAATACGATGTTTCCGCTTGTTGCCATACCAGCAGCAGCAGCCATCATATTTCCCTCTGCAATACCGAAGTTGAAATGCTGTTCAGGAGCAACCTTCTTTACTTCTCCTGTTTTTGTGGAACCGGATAAATCAGCATCCAGTACCAGAATTTTTTTATTTTCCTTTGCCAGTTCAGCAAGCGCTTTTCCATACGCTTCACGAGTAGCCATCTTTGCCATTATTTACATCCTCCTTCAAGTTCTGCAATTGCTTCCGCACACTGTTCTGCACTCGGTGCAGTTCCATGCCAGCCAGCTTTGTTTTCCATGAAGGATACGCCCTTACCCTTAACTGTGTGAGCTACGACAACCGTTGGTTTTCCCTTGACCGTTTTCGCTTCTTCGCAGGCAGCAATTACGCTTTCCAGATCGTTTCCGTTTTCCAGAACGATAACATTCCATCCGAATGCCTTGAATTTTTCATCAATCGGTGTTGGATTCATAACATCGGTTACATTACCGTCAATCTGCAAACCGTTGTGGTCAACGAATGCCAAAAGGTTATCCAGCTTGTAGTGTGATGCCGCCATCGCAGCTTCCCATACCTGGCCTTCCTGACATTCCCCATCGCCTAAAATCGTATAAATACGGTGGTCTTCCTTGTTGTATTTGTTCGCCAGTGCCATACCGACTGCACAGGAGATTCCCTGTCCCAGTGATCCGGTAGACATATCGACACCAGGCAGCTTGCGCATGCTTGGGTGTCCCTGCAGGCGGGAGTTGATTTTACGGAACGTTGACAGCTCTTCCTCCTCGATCAGCCCTTTCTCTGCCAGTACGGAATACAGCAGCGGTGAAGCATGACCCTTTGACAGGACAAAACGATCCCTATTCGTTGATGCCACGTTGTCTGAGGTGATATCCATCTGTGTAAAGTAAATTGCCGTTGCGATTTCTACAGAAGACAGACTCCCACCCGGATGACCGGATTTTGCTTCTGTAACCGTCTTAACGATGTTCTTGCGAATGTTATTCGCTTTTCCCTTTAGATCTTCTAATTGGTACATTCTATAGTCCTCCTTGTTTTGAACACGTTTATTATACTATAAAACCCCTGCATTGCACATACAATATTATGTGAAATTGTAAAAGAGCAGCCGTTTTTTTGAACAAATGTTCTTAACGGCTGCTTTCATGAATACTCTTATCCATCGGTTCAACAGAACCGCAAATTTCTTTCTATTGCATCGGCAGCAGTGACAGCTGAACCTTCTGCTTTTCCTCATCGATATTGTATACCCAGACCTTCACGATATCTCCTACCGATACCTTATCGCTTGGATGCGCAATACGGTGCCTGCTCATTTTGGAGATATGGACAAGACCGTCCTCATGCAGTCCGATATCCACAAAAGCTCCAAAATCCACCACATTACGGACAACTCCCTCCAGCTGATCCCCGATGTGCAAATCCTCAAGCTCCAGCACATCACTTCGCAGCAGCGGTGCATCATAGCGCTCACGATAATCTCTTAACGGAGTCGCAATCGCTTCCAGAATATCCTGAATCGTATAACGGTCACTGTCACAAGTGCGAATCAATGTATCCACATCCGCCTGCTGAATCACTTCCTGCGCCTGCTCACTACCCATATCCTGTTCACTGAGCTTCAGCTGCTGTAACACCATTCTGGCGGTGGCATAGCTCTCCGGGTGAATACTGGTGCGATCCAGCAGCTCATCCCCATCCTCAATACGCAAAAAGCCTGCTGCCTGCTCATAGGATTTAGCACCGATCTTCGGAATTTTCTTCAATTCCTTTCTGTTTTTCAGCTCGCCGTGCTCCCTGCGATAATCCACAATGGATTTCGCCGTAGCCTGACTGAGGCCGGATATATTTTTCAACAGCTCCTGAGACGCTGTATTCACATTGACACCGACACGGTTCACCGCCTTGGAAACGACAAAATCAAGACGTTCCTTTAAGCGGGCTGTGGGAAGGTCGTGCTGATACTGTCCCACACCGATTGACTGGGGATCGATTTTGATCAGTTCGGATAGCGGGTCAATGATCCTGCGTGCAATGGAAATGGCAGAGCGCTGCTCCACATGCAGATCAGGGAATTCCTCCCGTGCCAGCTTGCTTGCGGA
Organism: Clostridiaceae bacterium OM02-2AC; assembly: GCA_003481775.1. GTDB lineage: Bacteria > Bacillota_I > Bacilli_A > Erysipelotrichales > Erysipelotrichaceae > Clostridium_AQ. The sequence continues at coordinate 36,413 of QULU01000027.1, read as the reverse complement.
ATACACGGATGCCCCTGCCTCAGAAACAATGGTATAGGCAGCCTGCAAATGATATTCCCGGATCAGCGCAGCGACAAAGGCTTCACTCTCTCTGCTGGCCGTACCGTTTCCAATGGCGATGACATCGATAGGATAGGTCTGTAACAGCTGCAGCATTTTCTGCTTTGCTTCCTTGATTTTCGCATTGGGCGGCGTTGGATAAATCACACTGACCTCCAGCATATTTCCATTTTTATCTACGACAGCCAGCTTACAGCCGGTACGAAAGGCCGGATCAAAGCCAAGCACCATTTTGTTTTTCATCGGTGGCTGCATCAACAGACGTTCCAGATTCAGGGAGAACACTTCGATGGACTGCTCGTGTGCTTTTTCACTCAGCTGGGATCGAATTTCACGCTCCACCGCCGGGAAGGCAAGCCGCTTCAGCCCGTCACGCACAGCTTCCTCGATATATGCCGCACACGGACTCTGGCGTTTTTTCGTAAATCGGCGGGTTGTCCAGTCAATGATGTAATCCTTATCAAATTCAATGGTTACAGCAAGCACCTTTTCCTTTTCCCCACGGTCGATTGCCATGATACGATGACTGGCCAGTGTGGTTACACGCTCGCTATAGTCATAATACATTTTATATACCTTTTTCTCATCGGTATGCTTTTTCTTTTCCTTCGTCGTTAACTTGCCATAGCGCTCCATACTGCTGCGAATTTTCTGACGTACAGCCGGATCATCACTCGCCATTTCCGCAAGGATATCCTGAGCTCCCTGTATGGCAGCCTCCACATCGGGCACCTTATCATTCAAATATCGCTTCGCTTCTTTACTCACATCCGCATCCCGCAGCAGCTTCAGCATCCACTCCGCAAACGGCTTCAAGCCACGCGCCGTCGCATCACTTGCCCGCGTTTTCCGCTTCTGCTGGTACGGACGATAAATATCCTCAACCTGTGAAAGCTTTTCACAGGCGTTGACTGATGCAATAATTTCTTCTGTCAGCTTGCCCTGCTGCTCGATCAGACGCTTGACATCCTCCTTGCGCTTTTCCAGATTCACCTGGTACTCATATTGTTCCTGAATAACACGAATCTGTTCTTCATCCAGTCCCTTGGTCACTTCCTTACGGTAACGGGCAATGAATGGAACGGTGTTTCCTTCCTCCAGCAGCTGCAGTGTATTTTTGATCTGTTCCGGCTGGATATGCAAAGAAGCCGCCATTGGCTGTATGATATGTTCCATAATATGTACCTTCCTTTATCTACTGCGTTCTATCAATATCCTTCATAAATACGCAATCGTTTTTTCAACGTCTTCATTATATAGAGGATTCCCTGGAAATACAAGACTTCTATTTCTGAGTCTGCTGTACATACGCCCGGGGATCGCTATCGCTGATCAGGTAGTGATCTACAGGAGACATATTAAACAAAAAAAATGTACAAGCAGTCTGCTGCGGTTTTCCAGCCTGCAAAAGGTGATGCTTCCTTGGAATTTATACGAATACCGCTATGGAAAAGCGATGAGTGGAAAACAGTTGCTGAAATTTTTACGGAGATTTTCTTTTCATACCGAAGAGAATACGGTACAATAGAACCCAAAGGATGTGGATATAATGAAAATCGTACAGCCCCGCCTGCGCCCATCATATGCGAAGGCACAAAGCTTGTATGCCTGCATTGATGAGGACAATTATGTGGAAGGAATGGAATTTGACGGTATCACCATCAGCAATGAGGAGTATACTGCCTTGCATTTGGATGGCTGCGTCTTTCGTAATGTGTTTTTTGAGGATTGTGAGTTTGATGCAATCGATATGATTGATACCGTGTTTGAAAATTGCGAGCTGTCAAACCTGCATTTCAACAAGGGAGCTATTCACCGCTGTGTTTTCCGCAACTGTCGCTGTATGGGAATCGATTTCAGCGATTGTGTCATACACAATACCCTTTTCACTAATCTGAAGGCTGCCTATGCCAATTTGTCAGGCTCCAGATTTCGGCAGGTTATTTTTGAGAACAGCAATTTTTCAAATGCGAGCTTCATTCAGTGCGAGTATCAGAAAACAGTTTACGACAGCTGTGATTTGCGGGAGAGCGAGTTTCACAATACGAATTTAAAGGGCATGGATCTTTCCTCCAGCGACATTGAAGGTATCAGTCTGACAATGGATCATATCCGCGGAGTCATCGTCAACGAGCAGCAGGCACTTCGTCTGGTACAGCTGCTGGGAATCATCGTCAAGGAATAACAAGCTGCCTTGTCAATTGCTCTTTTGCATTGGTTTTTTTCAAAAACATATGATCTGAACAGTGTCTTTTCTGAGGACACTTTTTCTATGCCTACAAAGAAAGGATACTGTCTTATACAAAAAGCCGCATAAAACAAGGTGTACGTTTGCAACGGCGTTTGTCATGCTTGCGGAAATACGCATTGCTGAATGGATGCTTATGTAGCATGCAAAAAACGCTCCCATTGTTGAAGCAATGCCGCCTTTAAAGGAACTGCTTTACTATATAAAAAGGATAAAAAAAAGAAAATGATTGTTAAAAAGGAACTTCTTGTTGAGAATAAACTGGTTTTTGAAAAGTGATAATTGATGAAAAGAAATTGACTGTTGAAAAGAAATGATTGTTGAAAAAATTGTTGAATAAAAGAGACTATCTGATAAAAGGAAACTTCTTGTCCATATAAAATATAATAAAATACCAATGTCATAAAAACGTATTATGCGAAGAAAGCACCTGCATTGCATATCCGTTCGCATACATGGACAGTGTAGGGGAAGCCTTATAGAAATTGCTTGTCCATATACTATATGATGAAACACCAATACCATAAAACGTTATAATGTGAAAAAAGGACAGGCGTATTGGTTATCCGTCCGCATACACGAGCAGCGGGGGGGGAAGCCTTCCTCACTTTACAAACAGGAAAAACAGAAGAATGATTTCCTGCACATGCAGTAGACTTCAATCTTCTGTTTTCTTGCACTTATTTTAAAACAATCATCGGTACAACTATATTCTTCCTATGCTTCCTGCACGTTATTTTCCACAATTTTAAGCAGCAGCTCAACACTTTTCTGCATCTCCTGAATGGAAGCAAACTCATACTTTCCATGGTAGTTATACCCACCGGTTCCAAGGTTAGGACAAGGAAGACCGTCATAGGTCAGGCGGGCACCATCCGTACCTCCACGAATTGCTGTGGACTTCGGCTCCAGTCCGATCTGCTTCATAGACGTCTTCACCAGCTCAATGATTTGCATATCCTTTTCAATAATGGTACGCATATTTGCATAGCTGTCATGAATCTGCAGCTGAATGGTGTTTTCCGGATATTTCTGATTCAGATAATCCGCGATTCTTTGAAACTCTGCCTTCTGCTGTTCAAACAGTTCTTCACTGTGATTGCGAATAATGTAGGACATATAGGCATGCTCACATTCTCCGTGGAGCTCTGTCAGATGATTAAAGCCTTCATAGCCTTCCGTATAAGCAGGATTTTTCTGTACTGGCAGCATGGAGTGAAATTCCATCGCTACCAGCAGAGCATTGATCATTTTATCCTTTGCACTACCCGGATGGATGCTCAGTCCCTGGATTTGAATTTCTGCACTTGCGGCATTGAAGTTTTCATAATCCACGCAGTCTACCTCTCCACCGTCAACCGTATATGCAAAATCAGCTCCAAATTCCGGAACACGGAAATGATCCGTTCCCCGGCCAACCTCTTCATCTGGCGTAAATGCCAGACAAATTTTTCCATGTTCACGCTTTTCCTGTAGCACAGCTTCTGCCATCGTCATAATTTCAGCAATTCCAGCCTTATCATCAGCACCCAACAGAGTCGTTCCATCTGTCACGATCAAATCCTCACCGATTTTCTCCTGCAGGCACGCAAAATCATGGACTCCCATTTTGATACCCAGCTCTTCATTCAGCACGATATCGGATCCATCATAGGATTTGACAATTCTCGGCTTTACATCCCTGCCGCTCATATCCGGTGATGTATCCATATGCGCGATAAATCCGATGGATTTTACATCCTTTTTGGTTGTTGCCGGTATCGTACCATATACGATACCGAATTCATCTACATATGCATCCTCGATGCCGATAGCCTTCATTTCATCCACAAGCGCCTCTGCCAGCTTCAGCTGCTTCAAAGAGCTTGGTGTTGTCTGGGAATGCTCATCAGATTTCGTATCAAAGGATACATAGTGTAAAAATCTTTCCTGAACGTTCATGCTTAACCCTTCTTTCTATAGATACGATTATACACGGAAACGTTCAAACTCTCCAGTAGGATTATTGAAATTCAATCAGATATTTATGCAGCATATGGTACATGGATTCATAATCCTCCTGCATGATCCGCATTGTTTTCTTCATCTGATCGTTTAAGACAAGATGCTTCTCATCAAATGCATGCAAAGCCTTCTGCGCCATTTTCATATTTTTGACTGCTTCCTCCAGAACCTGCTTATCATTACTAATCATCAGGTTTTTCAGCATTTCGACAGCGTCGGTCACCATGCCTTTCAATCCGGCGCTTTCAACCGGATCACCACCGCATGTCTGAATTAAAGCGCTTAGAGAATGTGCGTGCATTTTCAGCTTATCCAGTAGTCCATGAAATTCCTTTTTGAGTCGTTCACTCTGCAGCTTCGCCTCCAAATCTTCAAATATACCGATTCCCATGTGCGTGCCCTTCAGCAGCTGGTTTAATTCTTCTACGATTGCATTGTTATCCATTGTATATCACCTCATGCATAGTATGGATGACATACCTTTTTCCCATACCTGCAAAATGTATGGAATACATGCTGGATTTCGTGCTATCCATGTATCCCTCTCCGGTTTTCTAACAAATTTACAGGCTTTTTGTGAAATACCTTTTTGTGAGTCTCTATAAGTTACAACATTATATAATGGAAACGCATTATGAATCATATGCGTTTTCCATGTGTCTATAGGACTGCCATTTCATAAGATAGCGAATTGAATAGCATAAGCGGTTTGAAAAAGGGAAGAATTCGCGCAAACTTACGTTAAACTGTTGGTCAATTTGTTGGTCATAATTTCGGAAAAACACAAAAAAAAGCCGATAACTATCGACTTATTTAACATATGGAGGGAGAACGGATGATAAAACAAAATATTATCTCCTCAGCCTCAACACCGATGGTTAAGATTATTTTATACCCTATATATAGATTTGTATACCCCTTTTGTCAAAAAAAGCGAATCTGAAGCAAAGAATATTTGCAGAAGGTGAAATAGAAGAAACAAAGAGATTTCTATTACCTGAAGAAAGCAAATGAACAGGAATAATTAAGGGTAAGCGGGAGGGGGGCTTCCAGACCATATTTACTCAAATCATCACTTAAATCTACTTTTTAATGAAACCAGCACCTCAGCATACTTTGACACTCGTTGATGCTTATCCGGATAAACCAGGCTTTTTCATGTTCGGAAGAAGCATAAGTGATATCTTTAGCTGAAAGATTCAGAAAAGGATAGTAATTCATCCGGAATTCCGATATAATAAGGACTGTCAAGACAGGGGCGCCCATGAATGGGCTGAGATGCGCTGATGAACAGCCGGTCCCTCATGACCTGATCTAGTTAGTACTAGCGTAGGGAGTCGAATCGTTTTACGGTTGCTTGCTTACGCCTCATGGAGGTGTTTTTTTATGGTTAATCAACGAACTAGAAAAATTGTTTTTGCGGCATTTTATCTGGCACTAGCCATTGCGCTCAATTATCTGAATACGGTGATGCCGATCATTCAGATGCCAAATGGCGGTTCTTTGGAATTAATGGTAATTCCTCTCTTTATGGCATCCTATCATATGGGATGTAAATGGGGTGCCAGCATCAGCTTTCTGGCCTGGCTGCTGGGCATGATGTTTGGCATGAATAATTATATGGTTGGACCGCTTCAGGTTATATTCGATTATATTGCACCATTTGTAGCGGTTGGCCTTGCTTCGCTGTTTCCGGCCATTCATCTTGGGAAAATCAAGATTTCCAATGTATATGTCGGAGTCGTCGGAGGCATGCTGCTGAAATATATTTCACAGGTGATTTCCGGTGTTTACTTCTGGCCGGGCGTAGGAGCTGCCGGCAGTTTGCCTGCATTTCTGTTCTCAATTAATTACAATGCCGGCTATAACCTGATCACGCTGGCTGCGGCGCTGATTATTACCCCGGTTCTGGTAAGCCGTCTGCGTAAAGTGAAACCAAAGGAGTTTGTTGGAGTAAAAGATTAAAAAGCGCCTGCGCGCTTTTTATTTTTGTCTGATTCTTTTGTTGATAGTCATGTCCCCATGCGGTCATGGTATCGAGGATTGGTTTGTAAGCGGTCTAAAAAGCACACACTACCTGAAGGGAAAATATGTGCAATAATATGCATGTGAAAAGGTGGTGTAAAGATGGAAAATGAACAGAACTGGGAGGTTCTCATAAAACAGTTTATGAAGCGCGATCCAGGGATGTCCTTAAATGAATTCTGTAAAAAGCATAATGTAACAGTGGCAGAACTCCAGTCTCATTATAAACAGGATAAGCCTGCAAGAGTTGGAGAAATCGTAGAAGTTAAAGAATTCATGAAGGACCTTAAGACTGTATATCAAGCAAACACCGAGGAACAGGCATTGAATCAGTTAGCAATTTTTAAGGATAAATGGGGCAAGCGATATCCAACTGCAGTACGCAGTTGGGAAGAAAATTGGGATATTCTAAGTACATACTTTGATTATCCTGTTGAAATACGTAAGATCATTTATACGACAAATGCGATCGAAGGACTGAATAGACAATTCAGAAAGGTTACGAAAACTAAGACAGTTTTTCCAAATGATGATAGTTTGAGAAAGATGCTTTATTTGGCAATCCAGAACCTTAGCAACAAATGGACGCAGAGATGTAGAAACCGGGATCTTATTCAGAATCAGCTTGCCATTATGTTAGCAGTGGAAGCATAAAGAGTAAAGATAAAAGCATATAAAAAATCAGTATAACCCTTGATGAATTAGGTATACTGATAATACATGATGTTTTGACATGATTCGTCATCTACATATCTAATTCTGTCGATTATTACTTACACATAATTCTTCACATTCCCCAAAATATTATCTTCTTAGCCTCAACACCGATGGTTAAGAATATTTAATACCCTATATATAGATTTGTATACCCCTTTGTTAAAAAAAGTGAATCTGAAGCAAAGAATATTTGTTTCAGATTTGTTTGCTACTACTTGTCTAATTTGTCTATTTTGATGATGCACTTTGTTTTTAAATCTACACCAATACAAAGAAATGATCTTTTGATAATCTGTTTCTGTTCACTGTATGTATACTCATTGAATTTTTTTATTGCTTTATTCCTTAATCTTTTCATATTTTTATCCAGATTCTTTTTCCTAGATAGCAGAATCTTCCGTTCTTCAATATAAGAATCATCGCTAAGGAAGCCTTCTTCATATTCAATATTAAGAAATACTAGTCGCTTTTCTAACTTACCTATTTTTCTGGAAATATCTTCCACAACTTCAAAATTTGTTGTCTCATCTAATATCTCGTTGATGTTATGAATCATCTTATTTAAAAGGACTTGTTCGTTGATTCTCTGTTTGCAACAAGGACAAAAATAATATTTGTAGACTCTTCTGCCTTTTTTATTTCTATTCCGTGGATAATGAATCGTAGGGATCTCGCTACACCAGCAATCACAGGCTTCACATTTGATAAGATTTTTAAATAGGTATTTGTAATGATATTCTTTCCTTCTCCCATGTAATATTTTCTGTATCTCTTCGTAATATTTCTGTGAACAATATGCCGGAGAATGGTCTTTGATATCAACATACGAAGTCAAGAGCCTTCCGTAAATGATAGGGTCAGTGACCGCTCTGTAGATTTTTGTATAGGACCAGTGTACTCCACAAGCTTGTTTTGAATCTAATTCGATTGCCAACGACTCTAACGACCTTTTATGATCATGGACTTGCGTAAGAATATATAGCATTGTTTCAACATAGGCAGCGTCGATCTCTACTTTTCTTCCTTTTGCATTTTCTCCCGTATTGACCTTGAACAGATAACCGGTAGGCGGTGTCTTCCCACCTTTCGTATAATTACCTTTATAAGCTGATGTCGTTAGACCTATACGTGTTCTTTTACGATCACGATGTACCTCTGTTTCATCAGAAAGTGTGATGATCCGTGGACCGATCGTTTTATCCGGATGTGATTCGATGTCTTCTAAACTAGCCCAATCTCTATTATCGGAGATTACTGTGACATTATATTTGCTGAAAACATAACGAAGAGAATTGCAGTGATTCGCATCCCTGGATAATCTGGATGCTAACCAGACATATATGACCGTTTCTTGATTAGCTACAGCAATATCTCTTAGCATCTCCTGCATGTGTGGACGCTTTAAGATCGTTCCGGAATACCCTTCATCCACATACCATTTTTCAATGGTCCTGTTGTCTCTTGCGGCAAGATCACTACATACACGTTTCTGTGATTCAATGCTGTAGTTCGATTTGCTTTTTTCTGAAGAACTTCTTCTGGCATAGCCAAATACTTTCATAGATTTTTCCTCCTTTGTGTGAGAGAATATCACACACTTTCTAAGGATGATTTTTATCTCATATGTCAAAGCTCTTTCCTTTGACATATGAAGGGAAAAATTATATTCCATATATCGCACCTCATTTTTGTTTAAGATAAGAACAAAAAAAGCACCCACATAAATGAAGGAGGATGCTTTAATTGAATTAACCAGCGGTTCTAAATAATCTTGAATTTTTCAATCCACTATTATATTACATATTTATAGGATAAAAATCAATGCCTTTTTACAGCTAGAGTATGGATTTTATTATCCGATTCCACTTTTTGTAAAGCCATTGAATAGCCTATGGATATCTAAAATCTTATATATATTTTCGAACTATCTATTTAAGTATCCATATCTTTTTTCTTTTGTACTTTGGTTATCTAAAGCAATTGATTGCTGATGGTATCCATCTTTGACTCGATCTGCTTGAGTTTATATATGGCGATAATAGCCAGCATCAAAGGAACAAATCGAATACACATTCTAATAATCTCTAGGGTAGTGAATAACTCCATACATAGGTTAATGATTAAAATGAATCATTACTGTAACTTCAGCATCGGGGCTTAAATAAACTTCCGAGCTAGCGGTATATGTACCATCTATATCGAGTAAGGTATAAACTACTTGATATAACCCAACTCCTATAGTATGGTCATTTTGCGCTGTTGTAGAGCCATGCCTGTCTCGAACGAACGTTGCACCAAGTACGCTGAGTATTCCATCAGATATGTTCGTGAATCATGTACTATACGGGTTATATGCTCATTTGAAGTGCCTTCATATCAAATATTCTATTTTCGCGCCAGATATTCTATCGAATGTGCCATATGATCTGTTGAGATCAACTTTAGAACAACGATTACGTTCTTCAACTTACATAGTTAATATAACAGAATCTATCATTTAAAGGAAGTCTTATGTTGAATCAGAAACCATATTATACTATTCCTTATAGATCACTACATGTTTTTACTTGCTATTTAAAATCATAGCTTTTTCATTTATCATATCTGGTTGTTCATACATCTTCTGTAGATCCTTGTACCAGTCAGAGCCAAGGGAGGGCAGATCATCGATGACATTCTGAATCCTATGGAATGGTTGGACGAACTGTTTGAAGTCTTCTGCTGCAGCTTTTCCTGCTTTATCATTATCAGATGCCAGAATGACAGTATCGATATTCTGATTCAGGACAGAGCGGGTAAGATAATTTACACGGAAGGTTTCATTCATAACGTTACAGCTATCACATGCGAGCACATTGAAGTCTATCTTCTCACCGGCCTGTCTCTTAGCCGTGATATAAGACAATCCATCGATATAGGCTTCTGTCAGGACAAGTTTCGTAGCCTTTGGATCCATTTCGATGAAGAATCCTCCACCGATATCTCCACGGAAGTTTGAATAGGTCGAACGTGCAAAGGCTGAATCTATCTTTCCTTTATAGTTCTCACATGCAAAGACACAATTGCCTTTTCCATCTAAATAGATCTTTGAGATATTCTTTTGAGAATCCGGAAGCTTGAATTCTATCTGCTCATATTTCGGTGCGATATACTGCTTCTTGTCAGGTGCAAGTCCGTTATGATATTCGATGAGGATATTCATCGCCTCTGGGAACGTCTTGCCTTCTGCCTTTCTCAAATATTCCAATGCGGATACATTGATATGCTCGGTGTTCCAGAACATAGCGTTGTTCCTCGTATCGATGACGAGAGAGCTATGCTGATCGAAGGATCTGCCCTCAACGAAAGGGGACGATCTGCTCTGTGCGATAACAGGCACATCTTTTTCTACAGGTGCGGCTTCCTGTTTCTGTTGCGTCATAGTGTCCTTTTGTGGTATCTCCGTCTTTGGAACATTCTCTGCTTTATCACTTTTGGGCTTTTCTATATGGATGTCCAATGTCTTCCGAGCCTTGTTCCCATGCTTGTCCGCTACTTCATAAATGATCTTATCCTTTGTTATCTTAGTAGTCGTTTTTGAGAGAAGATCACCATCGACGATATCCATGACAGAATCTATATAGTCCTTCGCTTTTAACTCGGAACGGTCAGACACGGTGACGCTGGATCTATTCAATCTGATAACCGGTGCTTTTGTGTCCTTCACTTCCACAAGCAGTTTCATATCCTTTTCTTTCTTACCATTGCTGATGTGGTAGACGGCCCAATAGGTGCCGGGCTTTTTTGTATCGATCTCATCACGGTTTGGAAAGGTGATCACTGCTTCGGGATCATAGGAACTGATATAGGAGGCAGGCTCGAATGGTTCTCCTGCCTCAAGCTGCACTGTCTCACGATCAAAGCGTAGGTATAGTTCTTCAAAGTATTTCAGCCACTCATCTTTCGTGATATAGAGCATGGAAGCAATGATCGTAATGACGGAACCGATGATGAGCATCCAGGTGATGTTCCGAAACCATTTCCTTCTGACCTTTTCATAATGCTCATCATAGAGTCCCATCTCATTTGCTATCTTTTCCAATATCTGTTTGAGCTGTTCTGCCTTGATATCCGGATCTGTCAATCCGGATAAGTCGATGCCGGATCTTCTTGCATCGATGAGCAATGTGAGCTGCTCGACACTGAATCTTGGGCACGCGATATCCTTTACTTCGATATCATCGTCGATAGCCTTTTTTATGATGTACCATTCTTCCATCAGACAGCCGTATTTCCTTTTATTAAAAACATTGACTATATTTAATGACTGTTGTAAAATATTTACAACTTAGTGTTAATTGTTTAATGGGTGGTTAATTAGAGGAAGAGAGGATATAAAATGCCAGGAAATGCAGAAAAAAAGATTGTAAAAGATACATCTGGAGGTAATGCTTCAAGTTTTGGAGTAAGTAGTACGAATTCAGAAATGAACATAGAAAATAAAAATGCTGAGGCACGTGGTCTTTGCATAAGCTTATGTTGTTCATCACCATGTAGCAGCAGTAGTAGTTCATCAGGTAGTGGAGCTGCGACATTGACAGAAGAGGATATTGAATTATAAATATCAATCACAAAAATCCAATTTAATCAGGTAATCAAATCTTAGTACACTCATTTGATTCTAATAACGCTAAGTTACCATTAAATTGATAAGAAAGTGAGGTATTATAATGAAATATCATGTATTGCCTTTTATCATTACAGCATCAAGTAATGATTTAGTATTACAAAATGCATATTCAATTTGTGTCATCAATAATAAATCAATGAAATCTTTTTTAGAAGAAATTGATTCAAAATGCATTAGTATAGTTGATGAAGAAATTTTGAATAAATATTTTCAAGATAATCAAAAGGAGGCTTTAGAGTATCTTTTCAATAATAAAATTATAGAAGAAGAAAAAAATATACATCTAGAGTTTTCTAAAATTCATTTTCTAACAAACGATTCATTATTTTATGAGAGTTTAACATTTAATTGCAAAGGTAATAAGTTTGATTACAAAATAGATAAGCTCGATAATGATTTTGAATATTTAGATTTTTATAATGATACTTTATATATTGTGATTTTAAATCCCTTTAATCTCTATTATTTTAAGGAACTAGTCAATTTTTTTAAAAATAAAGATTTGCTATGTAAATTTGCTTTTTCTTACAATAATTGCTTTTACTTTTCAAATTATTATAAGAGAGAATGGGGAAATCCATGTCCACTATGCTTTTTCTCGCAGATTGAAGCAATGTTAAGGTCTGAATCAAAAGCCTATAAAATAATGAACTTTCAAACGATTTTAGATATAATATATAGAAACGATCCGAAGTTTGAAGTTAATATAATATTTACTAATTATTCCGCATTAGGAATTGTGAATCATTTATTAAATGACTTAAATTGTTTTAATAATTATGATATAAATAAAATTTCATATATTGATTTAAATAATAGAAATATGAATTATGATTGTGCTTTACATTGGGAATTGTGTGATTGCTATGAGTAGATATTTTTATGATGATTCATATCTACATTATGATCAGAAGCAGGATAATTATGAGGAAGAGGTAAGAAAATTTTATCAATCTATAATACCTAATAAATCTGAATTTCTACAAACATTCCAAGAATCAGAGGTAAAAAAAGAATATATAAATTTCGAAGTTCCTGAGGTCTATGGTGATGTTTACAATATATATAAAATAAGCCAAGATGCAAGAAAATTTCTATCAGCATTACTCTTTCTGCTTGTAAAGTATAAAGGTTACATAAATATTTGCATTGTTTTTTTAAATGATGAATATATAAAAAAAGGAGTTTATTTTCTAGGATTATCAGGTGATTTATATTGGATTAAAGGGGTGGATAACAAATTAATCGAAAATCTGGGTGATTTAAATGCAACTTTTACAATAAATTATTATATAGATATAAAAAATGCTGTTTTTTTAGAAAAAAGCTATGGCTTTATAAATGCCTTGAAAAAAATTGGCAGTGCTACTGAATATATAAATGATTTATGCAGGAAAGAAAATTGTAATGCTAATGAAATCGTATTTAATCCTAATATAATAACAAAATTAATGGGACTAAATTTAATAAATCAATTATATATTACATCAGGAGTGATTACTATTTTATGATTTTTGCAAATAAATATAACAGAATTAAAAACTTATCTAATAGTTTTCTAGATTCATATAATATTGTAAATAGTTCTTTACAAGTAATCAAAGTAAATGGACTTATAGCACCATATGATGCATCAGCGATAGATGTTAACTTACAAATTGCTTACTGTAAAAGTCTTAATGAATTTTATGAAAGAAGCCGTCTTGCCTTTTTAACTTTCAAAAGTAAAACAGAACTATCATGTTATGATGTGATTAGTAAAAACGTTAAAGTGTTTCCTTCTAATAGCATAGGCTATGGCACTAATGAACATTTTGGTTATATGGATAGCACTGGAACTGCTTCAGGAACTGAATCAAAAAAAATATATAATAAGGCTTTATTAGAATTAATTGAAAAGAATGATTTATTAGTATTCTGGTATAAAAAGTATGGTTATAAAATAAATTTAGATATTTCAATTATTAGTTATATAAAAAAACTCGGTATAATAGGTGAAGTGAAAATATATATGACAAATTATATAAGTAATGCCTATACTATAATTGTATTTATTTTACATAATAAGAAAGTGAAGGCTACAGGCATAGCTTCGTCTCTTATTATAATGGATGCTGTGAAAAAAGCATTAGAGGAATCAAAATTACTATTGTCTATATATACTGGATGTAATTATTCGCCTTTTAATAGAACAGATAATAAAAGCTATGTTGATTATATTAGATCTTTTGAAATTTTACCATCGCTAAATATTGCAAATATTGAAAAACATAACGAAATTAGTCTTGTGGATTGGGTAAAAACTCTTTATATAGCAGTATTGAATACAAAGTATTTTCAAAAAAATATAACAATTAGATGTTTTTCGGAAGAATTAATAAGTTGTTTGCCAACATATGCAAACATGGCGTGTTTGAGTAATAAAGAGATATTAAAGCAGATAAGTTTTATTTTTAATGATGATATCCCTGATTGCCCAGTAGTATAATAACTAGCAAATATATTAATTTATATGTCTTTGTGTATAATAATGCAAAAAAATTGATTTATCAGAAAGGAGAAGTACGATGATTTCAGTATTTTAAATCATCATACATAAAATTATGAATAGAGGTTTATTGCAGACACTGCGTTTGGATATATCGATTAGTTCTTTTTTAGATACACCGAGTAACAGTATTCTTTATTCAAAAGTGAATCATAAATTCAATGGTTCTAATGCTTCTAAAAATAAAAAGGATGCTCTACTTGCAATGTTCGGTGAGTATTTTGAAAGAGAAAACTTTTTGATTGAATATCCGATTTACTTAAAACAAGATATTAGAGCTTATGATTTATATCATAAGAAAATTGTTATACTTCCTGATACTTTGATAAAGAAAAAAAATTTATTTAATGATTCTAGTGGAATGGCTAGTCATCTGAATTCAAAAAGTTGTTTTGATAATGCATTTGCAGAATTTATTGAAAGACAAAGCTTCGTTTTTAACTATTTAAGTAAAACCAAAGGGAAATTTATTAACAAAAATCTAATCAGTGAATATGTCTTGCTAGATGGGTTTTATAACGATATCGATTTTTATGAGATATCATTGATAAGTAGTTTTCATGTGATTATTGCATTAGGAAAAATTGATAATAAATTCTATGTAGGTTTAGGTGCAGGCAAAAATTTTAAATTAGCTTTAGATAAATGCGTTAAGGAGATTAATCAATTTAGAATAGGGTTTGTGAACGATTCTATAAAGCCTATACAAAGCAATAATAATATGGATTATATGGATTATTATTTAATGCTACCAGCAAAAAAAATTGAAAGAGCATATACTTATCTTAAAGGAGGCTCTAGTTTAAAGGAGTCAGAGATAATTATAAGAGATTTTGATGATGATTTTACTATAAGGAAGTTGCATGAAGAGTGTTCAATTAATCCTAAGCTAATCTTCATTGATCAAAAGAGATGTAATATAAATCAGAAAATTATGCATATTATAGATGAAAATTGGTTTTCTGGTATTAATCCTAATCTATTCCATGAAGATGTTTATTGTTATATCGAGGAAAAGATGAAAACTAGTTTGAATAGAAAATGCAATTTTATTCCTTTTCCATAAATGGAAATTCTGTAAAGAAGTATTTATCATAACGTACCGCGTTTAATCTGTTGTTAAAATGTAGAGAAATGGAGAAGTCAATGAATTACATTAAATTTATGTATAATACAAGAATAAAAAAAGTTGAAAGAAGTCTTTACGTAAAGCTTACAAGTACTCAAGTTAGATTGCACGGTGAAAAAATTGAAAGATATATCATCCCTATTGTAAATAAGCTATATAATTTTAATACAAGAGAGAGCCTTTTTGATTTTATAATAGATAAAAATAAAAACATAAATGAATTTAATGAACTTATCGATATACTAGTAAGTAGGAAAGTTTTAGTTGAGGTGTGTGATAAAAGATTAAAAAAGGATGTTTATATGAGTGAATCTATTAGGCTTAGTGGTTATAAAGAGTATAATATAGTGATTTTAAGTAAAATACTCTCCTCAAATATAATAGATTTTTTAAATGATTTATTTTTAGCTGGCAGTTTGAAACTCACTTTAATTATAGAGCATAATGAATGCTTCATAAATGAATTCAATAATAAATTATTAAAATCTATTAATGTTAAAATTCTAAAAGATGGAGAAATACCTGATTTAAAATCATATAGCCCTGATTTCGTTTTATCATTATGTAAAACTATACAAGATGAGTATCATACTCATTTGACAGACTTTTGTGAAAATCAAAATTGCAAAGGTTTGTTAGTTACATTAAATGAAAGATGTTCAATTATAGGGCCTTTCTTATATGGTGATAAATTGCCTGATTTAAATGGAGCTACAAATGATTTGAATATATTAATCGATAAATATGAATTATCACAGGCTACAGAAATTCCCATATCTCTAATATTAATCACTTTAGGAATAGTTTCAGAAGAAATAAGAAAAGGATTATTATTAGAAGCTGGAATAGATACGCCATTTTGTACAGAGTCCATATATATTTTTGATATTGAATTATATAGTTTTACCCGATATAGATTGAATTATTTATAAATGATTATCGTAAACTACGTTCTCTATTATAGTTACTATTCTCAAAAATAAATCATTTCCATAATAACAAGGGATCATCTAATATCTATTCATAAAAATGCTCAATGTGTGTTTGCAATATTTAATCTATGAAACTTGGCTCATTATAGAAATATCAACCTTATTAAGTAATAGGATAAGGTCGAACGAGCAGGTTTCATAAGGGAATTTTAATCATCATCAATCATGGTAATAAGATTGATAGAAAGGGAAAGGTATATTTTCAACAACTATATATAGATATACCAAGAGGTTTTATGGATATAAATCAAAACTATTATAAAAAGGTAAACAATATGTATTTACATGAATTCTTCCATAAGAATACATCATTAAATAGAGTTAATGCTCTTTTGCTAAATAACAATATACAAAAAGCCTGGTTTGAAAAGAAATTTTCTGATGCTTTTTACAATAATAAAGTTAGGGACCAATATGATTTTAAATTACCAGAACCAGATTTTATAAATTATCAATGTGATAATGTCAGAGAACTTATAAAAAAAAGAAGATCATGTCGGAATTTCGTATTATATAAAATGGATATACATGAATTTTCTAATATAGTCTATTACAGTTTTGGAATATCAAATATAAGTAAAAGAGAAGAAGGCACTGTGTATGAATATGTATATCCGAGTGCTGGAGGTATAAACTCTAGCAGAATTTATTTGATTATTCATAATGTTGAGCAAATAGAAAATGGTGTATATTTGTATATTCCACATGTTCATGGTCTTTTAAAAATTCGGGCTAAATTCAACTATAGCGATTATCCTCTAATAACACAATCATATTCTTTAGCAGAAAATTGTATTTTTTCTGTCCACATCGTAGGTTCTATGGATTTAATGGGGTATAAATATGGAAATAGAGCATATAGATTTATGAATTTAGAAGCTGGACATATTTCCCAAAATCTATATCTTATCACTGAAGCTTTAGGGTTAGGGACTGTTGCATCTGGCGGATTTTTAGATGATGAATTTAATTCATATATGAAATTGCAGGCTGAAGAATTCTTGTTATATGAGCTATTTGTTGGAAAAAAACAGGAGAAAATACAATGAAAAAAATCATAACATCATTTATAAAAAAACATAATTCTATAAGCATTTTCATATTTGTATCGGTTATTTATATGCTTATCACAATGATCATACCGGTTTTTACATCTTCATTAATTAACGCTTTAACAGGTGAAATTCATCAGAAAGATGCATATAAATTTATTATTTTAATATTCATCCTTTCTGTATTTACACAGATTTTTTACTACATCAAAGATTATAACAAAATGATATTAACGTATGGCTTGCAGGAAACGATGGAGCAGAGTATTCTGGTCAGCTTGTATAAAACTAATTATCTGAACTTTGCGAATCAGGACAAGGTATATTTATCACAAAGAATACATACAGAAACATCTATTGTAAGCTCATTTGTTTTTGAACATATGGCAGGGATCATAACAAATCTGCTTATGTTTATATTTGCAGAATTGATACTATTTTTGATAAATCCGTTCTATGCAGTTATTTCTTTACTCAGTGTTCCTGTATATTTAATATTGTTATTCAGAATGAAGGATAAAGTGTATAACGCCCAGATGCTTGGGAAAGAGGCTGATGCAAAACTAAAGTCAACATTTTACGAACAGGTCCAAATGATTCCCATGGTAAAATTAAATGTAAAGCAAAAAGAATCCGCCTCCATATATCATGGTGTCTTCCAGACATTTTTAAAGACATCTAAACGAATATTTAATTATATGTATTTGTTTTATTCGATAGATGGATATCTAACCGCAATTGTTCAAATACTTTTCTTTCTTTATGGTGTAAAATTGATTGCTGAGGGTTCTATGAATATCGGTGAATTTACAATCGTTTTATCCTATTATTCTCTTATCATGGGGACAGTGAGATACTTTCTTGATTTTTCAAGGGAATATATTAGCTTTAAAGGCTCTGTGGATTTTTTGAATGATGTGCAAAAATATAAAAATGAAGAGGAAGGAACATTATGTATTCGGGAAATTCAGGATGTTTCCATTGAGAAATCCACTTTTCAATATGATGATGCCGAGAAATTACAGTATCCTCAAAGAAATATACAGAATACTGGCATCGTTTTAGTAAAAGGAAAAAATGGAAGTGGAAAATCCACACTGATGAATATAATTTCTACCTTATATCAAATACACCCATCTATGATAAAGATTAACGGTATAATGCTAAGTGATATCCGTCTTGAAAGTTTAAGGAATGAATTCATTTCCTATGTGCCGCAAGAACCGTGCTTGTGGAGTCTTACACTGCGGGAAAATGTACAGCTGCAGCTACAGGATATCCATGATTTCAGTGAATTTGAACAGTGTATTAATGAAAAGAAACTACAGCCTTTTTATAAATCAGCAAAGCATTTTGAGGAAGCTGATTGGGATAAAAATATATCAGTATTTTCTACAGGTCAAATGAAGAAACTCTCTATCCTTTTGGAATTACTGAAACAAAAGCATATCATTCTATTTGATGAGCCAACTGCGTCTTTGGATGCTGAAAGCTGTAAGGAGTTTATAAGTTATCTGAAATTATATAAACAAAATCACTTAATATTTGTAGTGAGCCATGACCATTATTTCAATGATTTATATGATGCCGTGATAGAACTATAGGCTTGTTTCTGTTCCAAAAACTGCTTTGCAGGATTTAGGAATAAGACAGGAAAAAGAGATATGCCAACCTAGTCTGCTGCCCTTTCCGTACGTAATATGTACCCACCTTCTGGTATTCAATAAGGATAAGCCCCCTATGTATCTGATGCATGAGTGGACTAAACTAACGAGTGCTTAAAATGCTGTGAATATTTTATATATTCCTAGACATACGGATTCCTATTCTGACGATTGAATAGAAAATATGGTTAGATTATTTCTTGCATCAGTCTATATAAATGATAAAAGTGATTAAATAAATTGAATAAAGCCTTGTTTTCCTCTTATCTTTCAAATTTTCTATTTCTAACCTTTACTAACCACTATTCTAACCATCTGTTGACGAGAATGGTTAGAATACATGCAGGAGGCGATGAAATGATTTATAAGGAAAGCGAAACCATAGAACTAAAGTCTATTGTAGTGGATGATGTAAAGAAGGAAATTGTTGCATTTGCAAATTGTGAAGGTGGAAAACTGTATATTGGTGCTCAGGATGATGGAAGCATAATTGGAGTTGAGGATCCAGATGGAGCCGTTTTACAGGTCAGTAATATGATTCAGGATGCAATTAAACCTGATTTAACAATGTTTTTGCATTATACAACATTGGTTGAGTACGGAAAACAAATTGTTGCCATTGATATTCAGCAGGGAACGGCGCGGCTATATTATATTGCGAAAAAAGGATTACGACCAGAAGGTGTTTTTGTACGTCAGGGATATTCGTCTGTACCGGCTACCAGTGCAGCTATACGGCGTATGATTAAAGAAACGGATGGGAATCATTTCGAGGATATGCGATCTCTGGAACAGAATTTAACCTTTGAGGCAGCCAAGAAGGAATTTTCCGAAAGAAATGTCTTATTTGGGGAAACTCAGATGAAAACATTGGGAATCATGACACATGACGGAGTTTATACAAACCTGGGAATTTTGCTGTCGGATCAGTGTGTGCATACGATTAAAGTGGCGGCTTTTGAAGGAACTACGCAAAATCAATTTAAGGATCGGAAAGAATTTTCCGGCTCTTTGTTTCAGCAGATGAATGAAGTCTATGATTACTTCGTAATCAGACTCATTCTGTTTTCCAAAAGCTGCATCGAATTGACCATAGAGATTTCCCAGAAACTTCAATTAGAGGAGCACTTCTGAATCTCCTCGTGCATCGATTATCAGAAGCTTCTGATAATCTGTGTTATGAGAAGAAAAATATTTATGGGGTCTCTAAATTAACGTAGGATTTTGGAAAAAAACGCTTAAATAAACGTAGGGTTTTATGATGATTGAGGTAGGCTCTAAAGTATTATAGGGTTTCAAAAAGGCAGTGAAAATGTCAGAGTATGAACATGCACTGCCTTTTATAGTGTCAAATAACATCTTATGACAAAGACTATTTTTTGTATTTACCTCGCTTATGCCCCTTCATTTTTAATGGTATATCGCAACCAGCCATATTGGGAATAGCATCCTTGTTCATACAGTACATACAGCGATTTCTGAATCTGGCAAAATTGACATATCCGTTACCTGTTTTCTTAATCAATTTAACAATAGAGTTTCTTGATTTCATTATGCCATTGGATAGACGTCTGCTATCAACCACTATAAAAGAATGAAGATTTCGTCATGCCAGGTATTCAACATATGGAGAATTTCAACCATTTCAGGTATTTTTACAGTCCTTTTTCTTATTCATAAAATCTGAAAACTTTTCATCTGCATTCTTGTAATCACTGGTCATGTTAAAAACTGCATAGGAATCTTTGAACAAATACGCCTCCTTAAGTTCACCTGAAATATCTAAGATTAGTTCAAGCAACTGGGGATAATTGATATATCTGCGCAATCGCTTATTATATTTACGCTTATTTTCTCTTATTTCGCCGGCGAGTAACAGCCAATGGAAGTTTTTAAGTAAATAGTAATCAACAGAATCTGACTTTCTTCCTTTCATGATGCGAATTCTTACCTTGTCTAAGGCGGCATTGATATTTTTCATTGCATGAAATGGATCAACAGCGATAGATGCATTTTTGAATTTTGTATGGACAACATCACGATAAACACCATACATGTCCATAATGATATATCTCACATTGTTCCTCTCTTGAACAGGAATTCTGTCAAAATAATTCAAAAGAGAATATTTTTTTCTATCAGGCAGCATATCTACTAATTCATGAGTTCTAAGTTTCTAATTAAATGTTTTAAATAAAGTCGGATATAATGAAAATTATAATGTTATTGTCAAAGTTGGATATCAATCTAAAGAAATTCTAATGCTGTAACAAACCATGATATTATAAGTGCTGGTGATTAAGGCATAATGTTTGGTTACGCATGTTATGATACTGATGTTTTAATGCTTGCTGCTATTTATTATGCGAATGCTTTAGCTAAGAAATTACATGATGCTAGCTGTAAAAATAATATTTTGCAACACGACGCTAAAACTCAAGCGACAGTTTCGTATGAGAACGGGAAATTTAAAGATATTACAAATATTATTATTTCAACTCAGCATATTGTGTCCGCATCCCAAAAAGAAATAGAAAATCTTATAATAAATGATGTTATCAAAAAGACGATTCCTTCATCTATTATGAATAAGGACATTATATTCTTAGTAAATCCTAGTGGTAGGTGGTAGTTTAGGTGATTCTGGGACAACGGGGAGAAAAATAGTATGCGATACATATGGAGGTTACAGTAGAGTGGGTGGTGGTTTTGTTTATCATCTAAAGATCCAACAAAAGTAGATAGAAGTGCTGCCTACTACTGTAGATATATAGTAAACCTATAGTTGCAAATCATTTATCGTCAAAATGTGAAATTGGTGTATCTTATGCCATAGGCAAATCACAGCCAGTATCAGTATTCATAGATACTTTTGGAACTAATAATTGTCTTGAAGATGTAATAGAGGATATAACATCTAAAGCGTGAGAAATATAAATGGTTGAATAGTAGCATAGGGATGTTTGTCATAACATAAGCGGCAATATACTTCTAAAGCTTTACCATATGCATCATATAAGTCATTTATTGCTGTATATTGAGAGTAAGGTACGAAAAAAGGCATATGATATTCCAAACCTGCTTTCTATAGTTTCTTTACTCCCCAATAACTACATATACATATTTAATCGTATATAATTATAGCTCATAGAATATGTAAATTCCTACAATAAAGAAAAGTGGGAAAAATCACTCCTTCCCACTAGTTGCTTATCTGTAATTATAAATTACTTTTCCTTTTCTGCTTTATTAATACTGTTAATGATTTGTAGATTTCTTCTTTTTAATTATACATGTAGTAGCTCCCCCAATTAACAACATTCCTGATAGAATAGCTGTATTCGTATTATCACCAGTATTGACATCCTCTTTATTATTTGTTTTTTCTAGGTTATTTGGTTTATTAGCATTGCCTGGTTTCACTACATCACTTGGTTTATTACTACTGTTATTTCCATCATTATAACCTGGGATTTTTCCAGGCTGCTCTGGATTATCAGGCTTTTCCTGACTATTATCTCCTGGTTTATCATTTTTTTCAATCTTCACTAAGCCATTTAATTTTTCAATTAACTGGTCCTTTGCATTAATAACATATCCAATCGTTTTATCTTTCTGAGTACCTTATAAATAACTGCTCTATCCAGACTTTATGCAGATATTAGGTGTTTTTCATTATAATAAGATGAAGAAAAAGAAGACAACATATTGACTGTTTCCCTACGATTGAGGAGTATCGATATTCTGCCTTCTCTTTTATTATTTTATCATCATCGGTTTTTCAAGAGCCATTTCCGGTGCTTCATACATCTTCTGTAGATCCTTGTTCCAGTCAGAGCCAAGGGAGGGCAGGTCATCGATGACATTCTGAATCCTATGGAATGGTCGGACGAACTGTTTGAAGTCTTCTGCTGCAGCTTTTCCTGCTTTGTCATTGTCAGATGCCAGAATGACAGTATCGATATTCTGATTCAGGACAGGGCGGGTAAGATAGTTTACACGGAAGGTTTCATTCATAACGTTACAGCTGTCACATGCGAGTACATTGAAGTCTATCTTCTCACCAACTTTTTTCTTAGCCGTGATATAAGACAATCCATCGATATAGGCTTCTGTCAGGACAAGTTTCGTAGCCTTTGGATCCATTTCGATGAAGAATCCGGTAAATTTGTTTCCACCACCGACATCTCCCCGAAAGCCTGAATAGGTCGAACGTATGAAGGCGGAATCTACCTTTCCTTTGTAGTTCTCACATGCGAAGATGCAGTTTCCTTTCGCATCCAGATAGATCTTGCCATCATCTACGAACCTCTTTATAAGGTCCCGGTCGATTTTTCGCTTGTCACATAGGTACTCATAGATCTTTGAGATATTCTTTTGAGAATCCGGAAGCTTGAATTCTATCTGCTCATATTTCGGTGCGATATACTGCTTCTTGTCAGGGGCAAGTCCGTTATGATATTCGATCAGGATATTCATCGCCTCTGGGAATGTCTTGCCCTCCGCCTTTCTCAAATATTCCAATGCGGATCCATTGATATGCTCGGTGTGCCAGAACATCGCGTTGTTCCTCGTATCGATGACGAGAGAGCTATGCTGATCACAGCGATAATAATGTCCTTCTCTTTTGAAGCTGAAGCCTGCACGATCCTGCAGGAAATCCATCACGGATATGTTCTTCTTCAGAAATTCGATCTCTTCATCAGAGAACCTCTTTCTGCTGTTGTCTTTGTATTCTCCATAGAAGCTTTTGTACAATTCCTTCGGCATGACTCTGATCTTTTCATAGACATCCTCTCCGTTCGGCGTTCGATGATGCTGCGACAGCTGGATCTCACGATCTGCATAAAAGTGCAGGACGTTATTTTCCTTATTGTCTACATCCTCCTGTACGAAATCCTCACTGATCAATAGGACATGATATCTATAAGCTCCAGCCTCCTTTGGCAGGACGACGCGGTGACTGTATTTCGTGCCATTCGCCTGTTTGATTTTCTGTTTGAACCGTGATTTCGGAATACTGATATTGATGATTTCTTTCATTTGCATTTACCTCCAAAAAATACCTGGCAACTTGCCAGGTATCATCAATTAAAATTTAAAGCGTATCCTTTATGGATTCCATTCTCGTCATCATAGACGGTACAGGATGCCGTATTTGCCTGGCCTGCGCTTACTGCTGCATTACCGGCTGCCATGCATTCCTGATATGTCTGATCGAAGGATCTGCCCTCAACGAAAGGGAATGATCTGCTCTGTGCCGTAACAGGTACATCCTTTTCGATCGGTGTGGATTCCTGTTTTTGTTGCGTCATAGTGTCCTTTTGTGGTATCTCCGTCTTTGGAACATTCTCTGCTTTATCACTTTTGGGCTTTTCTATATGGATGTCCAATGTCTTCCGAGCCTTGTTCCCATGCTTGTCCGCTACTTCATAAATGATCTTATCCTTTGTTATCTTAGTAGTCGTTTTTGAGAGAAGATCACCATCGACGATATCCATGACAGAATCTATATAGTCCTTCGCTTTCAAATCGGAACGATCAGACACGGTGACACTGGATCTATTCAAGCTGATCACCGGTGCTTTGGTGTCCTTCACTTCCACGAGCAGCTTCATATCCTTTTCCTTCTTACCGTTACTGATATGGTAGACGGCCCAATAGGTGCCGGGCTTTTTCGTATCGATCTCTTCACGATTCGGAAAGGTGATCACTGCTTCGGGATCATAAGAACGGATGTAGGAGGCAGGCTCGAATGATTCTCCTGCCTCAAGCTGTACGGTCTCACGAGTGAAGGACAGGCACAACTCTTCAAAGTATTTCAGCCACTCATCCTTCGTAATATAGAGCAGGGAAGCAATGATCGTAATGACGGAACCGATGATGAACATCCAGGTGATGTTCCGAAGCCATTTCCTTCTGACCTTTTCATAATGCTCATCATAGAGTCCCATCTCATTTGCTATCTTTTCCAATATCTGTATGAGCTGTTCTGCCTTGATATCCGGATCTGTCAATCCGGATAAGTCGATGCCGGATCTTCTTGCGTCTATGAGGAGCGTCAGCTGTTCGACACTGAATCTTGGGTCCGCGATATCCTTTACTTCGATATCATCGTCGATAGCCTTTTTTATGATGTACCATTGTTGGCTGGTGAAGGCAATGTTCTGATAGCGTTGGTATTTATCTTCCATCAGACAGCCGTATTTCCTTTCCTCGATAAGACGCTGCGATTGACAGAGATATTTGCGGGACCGGTCTGATCCGTATTCACAGCGATCCCTGCGTTCTCGAATAACTGTAGATTCTTCTGGTCGATCTTGATATCCTCCAGCTTTGCGCCATCGAATGTATTCTGCGCAAGGATAGCATTTAAAAATATAGCACCGGTAAGGTTACAACCGCTGAAATCGACTCCGGTGAGGTTACAGGCTGTAAAGTCACAATTCTTCATGAGGGAACCGGTAAAGTCGATACCGGACAGATTACGGTTCTTCAGGTTCATCCTGCTGTAATTGCTCTTCGTCCAATCGATGGCAGGCATCTCCTCTGTCTTGCGACAGATCTGATTCGCCCATGCTTCATGCACTTCGAGATCTGTCAGTATCTCTGTTTCCTCACGTTCCCGTATTCCTTCTGACTCCATCGCCTTTCGTGTCATCTGTATATAGGTATTCAGATCATGAGCGATTGGGTCCAAGGTCATCTGTGCATCGTTGTTGAGGCGCATAGAATCATAGAGAAGCTTCAATGAGCATTCCAGCATATTGAGAGAGATATCTGCTTTGACAGGATCGCCGATCTGCTTTTTTTCATCTTCAGATATCTGTACCTGCAGCAGAGAATCCTCCACCTTACAATTTTCATATTCTACATGCAGCTTCTCATGGTCAGAGAGAGAAAAATTCGCCATCCGGAAATCGCAGTCTCCGGCATTGGTATTTTCAAACGTACAGCGGATGAATGATGTATGCTTGAAATCACAGGCATTGAAATTACAATCGATGAACGTACATGTATTCATCGATGCGATATTCTTCCAGTTTGTGAAGGTGCAGCCTTTGAAGATATTACCCTCCAATATCCTTTGATCATATCCGGCTGTATCCATCAGTTCCAGATTCATGAATTCGCAGTTTTCAAAATAAGAGGTAAATATCTTGCACGATCTCTTACCTTCCAGCTCGATGATCTGACGCTGCGTAAAGATCAGACTGGCCTTTTGCATACTGTATCCGACTTCTCGCTGCTGTCTTTCCAGACTTTTGAAAAAGTCCGTCAAAGATATCTCACTATTCGTTTGTACGAATCTCTTTATCTGTTCTTCATCCATTTTCTTCTTCCTTTCCATTACCTGGCAACTTGCCAGGTAATATTGTGTTCATAGTCATTACACACATGGCAGATTGCCATGTTGTCAGAATACATCTCCATAATTCGATAACAGAGACTTCATATCGATCCATCTGACAGCCGGCTTTGGTAGTCTCTCTTCGTTTGGATCCATATTCTTACCTCTATAGAACTTGCATCTGTCATAAGGGATCATCCTTGCAATGAAAGGAGATTTTCTCTGCCTGTGTATGACGACTTCACCAAGATTCAACTTTTGTAGACGATCGATGCTTATGACAGGACGTGTCTCATACCAGCTTTTCGATGGCAGCCATATCTGTCTGGACCCGCACATCTCACTAAATCTTTTTAACGTATCCATCTGTGATCCTAAGATATACACGGTATTGGAACAGTTGTTCTGGATCGTCGTCGCTACCTTGTCCCCATAGACTTCTCCTAGCTGAGAAAGATCCTGTACGACCAGTGAGAAACGTACACCACGGGAACGGGATGCAGTCAACATGCTCTGGATATCCTTCAATGGAGGACAGTTACCGAACTCATCCAATATGACATTCACAGGGATGGGGAGTCTTCCTTTATTCCCTCTGGCTTCCTTGATGATCACTTCATAGAGCTGTTTCAAAAAGATGGATACCAGCGGATAATAGGTCTTCTTCTCATCATGCACGATCAGATAGATCACCATCTTCTTCTGACCGAGAGCCTTCATATCGAAATCCGAATAGGAGGTCATCCTCATGATCTGTTCGTTCATCGTCAGGATATCGATCTTCGTCGCAAGGACCTTTTTGATGCTTTGCCGTGTCTGTTCCGGTGCGTTACAATAATCCATCAGATACATATAACTGGTATCATCCATCCTTCTTGATGTTTCCAACACTGCGCCCAGGATGTTGTCGGAGCGTACCTGTAGTGCTTTCTGTTGTTCCTTCGTCAGCTTCACATCTGCATAATTCAACCCCAGCTTGATCGCCTTGAAGTTCACGACACCTTCCGTCATATCACCATTCTTGATCGCTTCTTCCATCAGGAAAGCTGCCATCCCGATGATGCAGTCTCTTGCGGAATCGTTCCAGAATGGATCCTTGACATTCGGATCATAGGTAAGGTTGTTCGCAAGGTCTTTGAGGAATTCGATCGCCTGGGAATAGTCCGGTTCCGGTATCCTGGACAGCCATTCTGCTTTTTCAGCAGGTGTGAAGGTGGTCTCTTCTGCTTTCCATTCCTTCAAAGCCTCCTGATGATCCATATAGGCCTTCTTCCATGTATCCCATGCCAGTTCCAGCGGAGCCCAGGCATCTGACGCTTTCGCATTGACGAAATTCAGCTTGACGACCTCATACCCGGCTTCTTCGAATTGCTTTGCTGTGTATTCGTAGAGTTCTCCTTTAGGGTCATTGATGACTGCACATTCACCTGCCATACAGACAAGCTCTATCATGTGCAGGATGATGGAGAACGTCTTACCGGAATTCGTCGTACCGATCAGAATCGAATGATTATCGTTTGCATCCACGAATATCGTTTTTTTCCGGAATCTCGGCATATAGATGGGGAGACCGGCACGCTGTGTGACAGACTTACCATCTATATGCCAGCGTCTTACGGTATTGAGCTTATGCCAGTCATCGACTCGGAAGAATGTCAGGATGGCATTATAAGGCAGCTTCGGATAGTTCAGGATACGGTCGGCTTTCGTCAGAAAGGATGTTTCGTTCAAAACCCATCGTATATCTTCTCTGGCCGACTTGCCTTTGTCTGCTTCGTGGAACTGTACTCTAGTCAGACTGCGCTTCGCTTCATGGATAGAGGAGAGATGTGTAAAATTCTTCTTATCATCATCCAGCTTCTTCTTGGTGCTTTTTGAAAACATACCCAGGAAGATGAAGACTGCGATGAGTACCGTCAGTATATTGACGACCAATCTGGCTCGTGGTATCTGATCCAGCAGGCTGAGATCGAAGGATAGTTCCAGTCTGTCAAATACGAGTGTGTTGATCAGATTGATGGCCGCAAGGTCTATGAGTATCCTTGCAAGCAATATCCCAAGCAGTGAGATCATGAGCTTTCGTATCATATATATTCTTTTCCCCTTTCTTCACTCCGGATCTGTTGTTCTTCATATTCTCTTATGAATCTCTCCAGATCCCTTTCTTTTTCCTGTGCGTCCTGATGCAGGATCCGCTTGGAGCCTTTTTTCAGGACTGCGCTCAGTTTTTGGTTATGGATCACTTTCGTTCTCTTCCGCATCCCCATACGGACAGGGGGATCTTCTGAGCGAGCGTGTGTGGATCGTTGGGAATCATTCGGTATCTTTTTTGAACTATCCGCAAGGAATTGCACATCAGGCTCATCAATCGCATCTATAAGCGCTATACGGCTATCTTGTCCTGCAGAGATCTTCGGCGCACCTTCGGATAATGATATATCCTTCGTATTCATATAGCGGAGGAGTGTGTCTCTATCGATCTGCAATGTATCTGTTTCAGAGATGTCTTTCCAGGCATCGAGGTTTTTAGCATACCGATGGAGCGTGTAGCTTTTATCTTGTTCGATCTCGACATGATAAAAGCCCCGTTCATCCAGGAACAGGGCTGAATCAGATGGCAGGTCTATACAGGCTGCTCTATCATGCAGCTTTATACGATATACCTGCTCATCCTGATAACGGATATTCTGTTTTGAGAACCATAGATCATATTCTTGTTTGCATTCTGTCTCTTTATATTTCGCATGTTCCAGGATCATATTCCCAAGCCTGGTGTAGAGCTTATCCAGTTCTGTTTTCTTGAAGTGGGAGATCTTCTCATTCGCAAGTGTGTTCTGAAGATCATCCAACATCTCGACCTTATCGAGCCACTGTTCATACACCGGTTGTATCTCTTCATCCTGCAGCAAGGAGCGGATGATCAGGTTGAGCTGTCTCCTGTATGGCTTCATGTTCTTGGAATTATAGGAGAGTCTTCCTTTCTTCGGAAGCGTCGTGTAGAAGCTATGGAGCAGCTGGTCATGGAATCTCATGTCGATTCTGGAGATCAGAGTCTTCCTCAACACATCTTTTTCCTTGAAGACATCTTTCGGATCCTTTTTATATCTCTTGGCAAATTCCTGTCGGAGCCCTAATTCCTTCAGCCATATACTTTTATATTTGTCCAGGTATTTCTGTGCCAGCTTACCTCTCGTTCTGGTATGGACCTCCTCCATGAACACGATATGCATATGTGGATTCTTCTTATTATTGTGATAATTCATCCACCAGATCATGTTGTCCGAATCAAGACCGATACTTTTGAAATATCCGGGCAACAATTTGGAAACGATGGCGGCATAATCATTGACATCATACATATTGCTTTGGAAGGAGTCCTGATAGTTTTTTAGAGAGACGACAGTGTCCCAACAGATATCGCCATCTTTGCAGAATGCCTTAGCTATCTTCTTCTTGAATCCCGGCATCTTGTCTTTCGTCAGCCAGCCGTCACTGGAAAAGGTGCGTGTCGTATCATCCTGACTTGTATATCCTAAGAGTCCACCTTCATGCATACTACGTTCTTTCTTTCTGTCAGCTGCTTTTTCTCTGCCGGTATATTCGCTCCAGTCTAATAGAGATTCCGTAGAGATCGTACCTTTGAATCGAGAGCCTTTCGGTGGAGCTTTTCCATATTCCAGGAAGCGGAATTTGCTGATGACGTGAGCCTTACCCATGTCGGATATCTCCTACCTGGCAAGTTGCCATGTGATCAAAGACTGATATCTGCATGCGACCGTAACACCTCCAGTTTCTGTTGCATATAAGGCTCAAGAGTCGTTGTCAAGTCTTTACTTGTAACAGCATGTTCAAATATATGGTTCAGGGATCTGATGAGTTCAGGATCATCGTATTCGACTTTGCTGCCTTTCCAGGACTCGTGTCTGTCATTTATGGTATTCACGAATTTGATCGCATATCCGCCTGCATCTCTCCAACATTCAAGATTGTAGGTATAGTCATCTATAAGAAAATCATTCTCTTTGACCCTTATCGGTACATAGTCGGTCTTACTTTCTCCATAAGGAACCAGGATCACGTTGTGCATATCCAGAGAAGGGAAGATATCCTGCAGGATCTCCCGTTTTTCCTGTTCTGCAAAAGGAGAGTCGATATAATGCGAAAGGATATAGACCTGTTCAGGATCCTCCATCAGCATCTCCTGCAGGCAGTGGACAACTAGGCGATGGGTGGGAAGATTCTTAAAGTATCCTTCCTCGTATAGTGGTTCAAGAGAAGTCAGGGTATTATCGAATTTGAACAGGACGCCATCCATGTCGAAAAAATATCGTGGCTTCGCAAATCGTTCCTCCATATAGGTTTCCATGAGGTCATTCAAAAAGTCAGCACTGAACACCTGTTGTCCCTTTTTCTGACACAGTCGTTCGATACGTTCCAACAAGGAGTGATCAAAATTATCTTCTAAACAGTTCATATAAGATAGTCTAGTGACATTCAGGGAATTCTCGAGCATATCATAATTGAAGCCATTGGGATCGGAGCCTCGCATCTTTCGATAACAGGAATATCCCTTTTCCAGGTGATCACTCAGACTATCAAAAACATCCATGATGAGCATTGATCAATCGACCTCCTCTCCAAGTTCTTTAGCGACTTTTTCATAGATACTATCTTCGAAGATACTGTCCAGATTTTGAACGAGATTCTTGGCATCTTCAAAATCCTTCGGTCGTTCCTCATCGGAAAGCCTGAAATTTTTGAGCATGGTGACAGCGGCTTCATAAGACATCATGGCATAGCGGAGGATATTGTTGAGGGTCATATCTCTTTGGTTGTTTTGTTGTTTTAGAGCATCCTGGATCATCAGATTCATTCTGGTAAGATAATCGGAACCGGTGTCCTTATCGAGCTTTATAGCATAATAATTGTCGATAGCATCTTCAATGATTTGATTTCTACTACGAGGCTGATAATTGTGTTTCTCTGCATCTTCTATTTCAAACCGTACGAGTTGTGAAAGTCTCGTTAGTGTATATTCATTTAATCGGATTGTTGTAACTTTCTTATTCATTTTTGTATCTCCTAAATATCTACATGGCAACTTGCCATGTTCTTTTTGTGATAATGGGACGTATTACAAATGTATTTTAGCTATGGAAAACAAGAATACATTTATAATACAAAAAAATTGCAAGAACCATAAAAAGCCTATAAAATCAGGCTTTAACTAATATGTAATACAAAAGTATTACATATTGGCACTTCGTATTACAAAATGTAATACAAATGTATTAAGAGTCAAAAAATGTATTACGATAGTATTACATGTCAAAAAAAGCTTTTCATAATGATCTTATTTAATGTAATACAGGTGTAATATACACTTAATATTTTTCCTAAAAACGGTCGTTGACCGTTTGTTCCTTTGGAAAATGTAATACATTTTCCCTTATCCTGCTTCACTAAAAACAGCGTTTTTAGTGAAGTGGCGGCTCCCGGGAGGGAGCCAGCCATCTCTGATACTCCTTCAAGTGTTTTTTACCATGATCGAAGTCTTGATACATATTGTTCTTCCTCATCTTTTTACCCTCCTTATCATCATTTCGATTCCTGTATATCACTTCTTGAATCTATGACTTGGCAGCTTGCCAGGTCATAGAAACGTGTCTTTCTCTTTCTCCCGCCGGCATAGATCACGGCTCTGCTGCCGCTGGCACTGCCATCGGCAGCTATGGAATAATGAAGAAAGTAAAAAAGCCATCTTTCCGATGACTTCGTTTCAAACATATCTTTTCTGTTTTCTTTCTCGCTCTATCATATTGTGATCGTTTTGAATTCTGCGAATTTGTATAGGAATTCACACAGATGAGAAATACTGTGCACTTTATATGTGCAGGTGGTATTCTCGTCTTGTTGCCTGATCTCCAGCGCTCCGCAGTGGTCTGGATCGAGCAAATACAGACCATCAAAAATTCTTGTCACCTCTGCTTTGCTTTGCATGAGTCCTTTCGCAGTCGCCATCCATTCCAATGCTACCTCTTCAAAGATTCCGTATTCATAATCAATAAATAACATTGTGTTCCCACCTTGTAGAATCTCACCGGTAACTATATCTCTGTCTATTTCTTCATATGCAGTCAGTAGCAATTTCTCAATCTCGTTTTTATTGATGTGCGGGTTATGGATTGTGATCTTTGCGACCGTGTCGTATAGGCTGGAGCGGACAGATACTTTTATATCTTTCGATGTGTATCCAGATTCCTTTAATGTCTTTCTTATCTTTGTGCTTAATTCTTTATTTGTCATTTTATTATTCCTCCATGCGGGGTTACCGCTCACTTCATATAAGGTAGCTGCCTTACACTTTCTTCACACCGCTGGAGGTGGAGCAGTCAAAGGAGCCCAGAGGCAGGGTGGAGATTTTCCGAAAGGAAAATACGACCCGATCCTTGATTGAGGAGCCGTAAGCGGTATTCCATAGCTACATGGCAATTTGCCATGTAGTTGGCCGGCACCTGAGCCGGCAGAGCTATCCGGCATCTTTTTACTTGATCAACTGCTCGCCAGTATATGAAATATCCTAGAGGAGAGCTCCTCTAGGATATCATGTCTTTGACCCTGCTCATGATTTCTCGAAAGACCTGGCTGTCTCTTTTCAGATGTCCTTTTACGTCTATGACCCTCGCGGTATTTATCCATTTGGAATCGTTTATGAATAAGACAGAACATTTCTTCATCCTACCGACCTTTTCCAGGCGCATCAGATGTTTTTTGCCGTTTAGGTTATCCTTACTATAGGCTTGCGCATAAGCCCGTTCATTACCACTCATCGGCACGACATACGCTTTATTTTTACATAGGCTCAAAATGAGTCCGAAATGCTGGAAGCCTATCTCTTCGATGAATGCATTTCCGAAATCGATATAACAGATATCTCCTACACGGATATCGACACCTTTTTCCGTACAACTATGGTCATTGTGATGATTGTGATGGTTGAGCATTGATATATAGAGTGCTCGGAGATCATCACAGGCTTCAAGTTCTTTCTGCTGTAGTGTCAGTATATCGTCCATCAACTTTTTTCTATCTTCATTTATGGAGATCATATCCTATCTCTCACTTTCTTCAAGATGAAATCCTTGAATTCTTTTTCCGTTCCTACGAACAGCATCCATGACTCCGTATCACGGAAACGGTAACGGATATCACTTGTCCCTATGATCAGGACATAATCGACGACGCCATCTCCTTCAGGCGATAGTAAAAAGCCTGAGCCCTCTGTAGATTCGACCCAGTTCCAACCTTGTGAAAGGGTCTCGACATTTTTGATGTGGGATACCGTGCTGTTTCTGATTATAATGTTGTTGCTTCCGATGATCGTGTTCACTATATTTTTCATATTCTTCTCCTTGCGGGGTCACCGCTTACGATCGTAAGGATGGATACCTTACACTTTCTTCATACCGCTGGAGGTGGAGCAGTCAGGGAGCCGCAAGGCAGGGTGGAGATTTTCCGTTAGGAAAATACGACCCGCTCCTTGACTGAGGAGCCGGATGCGGTATTCCATAGCTACATGGCAAGTTGCCATGTAGAGGCGCAGCCAAAAGGGAAGCGCTGATATTGCAGGATCTGGAGCTATCTCATGGCATCGAGTTTTTTCGTCATTCTCCCTTAGTCGTGATGAGTCATCATACTTATTTTTTATCTTCCAGATGCTTGGTATTCAACCATTGTATCATTTCAATATACATGAGCCGCAGGTTTTTATATAATGTGATTTCCTTCTTGTACCGTTTGATACGCAATAATAAATAGATGATATACAGTATCTGTATCAGAATGAATAATTTCATATTATCTATATCCTTTCTCTCGACTATCTGGTACATGAGAAAACTACCTGGCAAGTTGCCAGGTAGTATAGGCTAATACCTCGTGATGTGATCTGCTATGAATTCATAGGACAGATGTACCTCACCGGATGCATCCTCACTCTCATGGGAGATGATCTGTCCTTTTGCCATCACGCTATCGCCAACCTCCAGAGGGCGGTTATCGAATACGTGCTCATAGGATATCGATATTTCATAGGACGCACCGTCACTGGAAGAGATATGCATATTGAGAAAGCTTCGCTGGGTTGCCGATATCCTTGTCCTGATATCCTTTATCCTTCCACTTATCATAAACAGTTTCATTTCGTGATCCCTCCTAAGTTTTCGATATTCCCACAGATATCGATAACGATATCTTTCGATGTATTTCTCAAATCTCTAAGCTTGGATATTTGTTTTTCAAATATGCTAAGGTCATCGACATGATATAAGATAGGGACTCTAAGGTGAAGCTCATGAAGCTCTAATAGATCACGATGACCTACCTTGATGATCTGATAATAATCGATTTTCAAAATATTTTTAATATAGTTATAGTTTTCAAAACGATCAGTAAGATCTAAGAAAAGATATAGATCCATCAAATTCATATGTTCACGGTAAGACCTTATATCATCGGAAGACATGGATCGTAATATATAGTCGATGATCGATCTTTCATAATCTTCTGTCCGATGACCATTGCAGGAAAAATATGCGATCCCCAGTTTTCTTGCAGCTTTCTCGTTTTCTTTAGAATATCGCATACTACATTCGATACATTCATGCAGTTCATCGTCCGTGATATGTTTGGTCCATGCATGTCCGTTCGTGCGTTCCTGCATTCTTATCAAATCAAAAAATACCTGTGTATCAGATGTATCTATTCCCAAAACTACGATGATATCCCCTGGAAATTCCTTAGCCACTTCCTGTACGGTCATTTCCATTCCTTCAATGATCAGGGTGATATCCGGATTGTTATGACGAAAAGATTTGATATAGCTTTTTATAAACTCTAAAAAAGCTGTGGAATATGTATCCTTCACCTCGGTCTTATTATCCTTTGCATATATATCCTGTATCCCACATGCATAAAACGCATGTCTTACTTCATCCATTGCTAAGATACTAAAAGCACCATATGACAATAATTTTTTAGCAATTGTACTCTTACCAGTCCTTGGCTGTCCTAATATGAATATGTTTTTTATTTTTTTGTTATGTATTCCTT
Organism: Clostridiaceae bacterium OM02-2AC; assembly: GCA_003481775.1. GTDB lineage: Bacteria > Bacillota_I > Bacilli_A > Erysipelotrichales > Erysipelotrichaceae > Clostridium_AQ. The sequence goes on along the minus strand of QULU01000027.1, from coordinate 843 downwards.
TCAATACGATACTCTCATTCATGCTTGCCTCCCGTAAATGTATTTTTATCTATTATCTTCTTTTATTGCTTTTCCTTGCAGGGTCACCGCTTACGATCGTAAGGATATGTACCTTACACTTTCTTCACACCGCTGGAGGTGGAGCAGTCAAGGAGCCGTAAGGCAGGGTGGAGATTTTCCGAAGGAAAATACGACCCGGTCCTTGACTGAGGAACCGTAAGCGGTATTCCATAGCTACATGGCAACTTGCCATGTAGAGGCGCAGCCATAGTTAATATACTGATTCAAATGCCGGATATCAAAATGAGATAGAAAAATCGAGAGAGGTGTCTCTCCCGATTTCTTTATTTAGACTAGGTCATCCAATGACAATCCATCATATGTATTTTCTTCCGCTTCTGCTTGAATAGGTGTATCTTTCTGTAAAGCATCATATTCATCCAGTAATGCTTTTACTTTCGGGTCTCTCTGATATTTTTTCAGTTTCTCCATATACTGTATCTCCTTGACTTTTAGTTCCACCTTTTTAAGGATGACATCTGCACTAATTTCCGCTTTCTTCTTTTTCAGATATCCCTCGATATCCATCTTCATGAGATAGGTACTGATTTCGAATGGCATGGAAATCGCCTCAAAATTCGTGAGTTTCCGAGAGATAGAAACAGTAATGAATCCGTGTTCCTTACTATCGATGACCAAAAGGTCAAATTCATTTAGGGCTTTTTCGGATGCTACATAGGCATCCTCATTATTCAAAACCACTAATTGTGACTGTACTTCATAATAATGCATATCTTTCCTCCTGTGCGGTTCTGCCGCTATCGACTGTAAGTGTAGCTACCT
>QULU01000026.1:33064-71794 GCA_003481775.1 Clostridiaceae bacterium OM02-2AC | reverse complement strand
AAAAATGGCATCAACCACATTTCCTTAGGTTGATGCCATTGGCCTGTAATTACCGGCTTTTTTCTGTAGCCAAGGACACTATTCTTCAAAACTTAACACTACCAGTTATCAGTAATCACCCTAGAATGATGCTGTGATCGGATGGAATTATCGGGGTGATGACCGTCAGCTTTTAATGCATGCTTCGGATATAGATGCTGATATACTCAATTTCCTCAATGGGAATGGATACACTGTAATACTTTTCAACCTTCTCAAATGCCATTTTTATACAGAGGATAAATTCCTGCAGCTCTCTGCTGCATTCTTCATAGCGCTTTACATAATCCTCTTCCCCCTCGCGGGTTACCAGACGCTCAATCAGACAGCAGACATGTACATAAAGACCAAAACACATATTATAGCTAAACATCCTGTTCATTTCCTTCTGTAGCCGGTCAATGGCGTCAGCGACATGCTGCAGCAGCTTATCCGGATTCAGGATGGTCAGGTTTCCAATGATATTGGACAGGGAGAAATTCTTCAGAATATTTCTACGAAACTGCTCCATTGCTTCCTCATTGAGAAGGTCTTTAAAATGAATCGTCAAAACATCAAACGAATTGTTCATAATCAGCTCCTCTACCGGTATAAACTTTATGTTATCGATATTGGGATTCAATGTACCGACAATGCAGACAACCTCATAGCGGTCAAAGAAATCATCCTCCATGCGGTTTTCCAGTAAAGTAGAATAATCATAGGTCAGCACACGGACAGGGAGATTTTTCGGAAGGGAGTCCTCCAGAATATTCTTCAGCTTCTCCGCAGTACCGATGCCAGTAGCGCAGGAGCATAGGATTGCTTTTTCCCGTATCCTGCTTTCCATGATCTGAACATGCATGGTACACGCAGCTTTGCATGCCTCAAATATTTTTTTCAAAGGAACATCCTTACGAAGTGCATCCCCGATCTGCAATGCCATCCTCGTGCTGACATCACTGGCGATTGCGACATTTGCCCGGGAAATATCCAAAACCCCCTTGTGAATTTCCTCCAGACTTCCCATATCGACCAGCAATACGAGATCGCGATATTCTCCACGCTTTCTAAGAAAGTCATTCAGCTTTTTCACAATGGAATCCGTTGTCGTATCCAGCGGCATGTCAATGGCATCGCACACATATTGATCCAGCATCTGATTGACTGCATTCGCCATGGAGGAGGCAGTCGCATAGCCATGTGCGAGGATGATACCGATGCGTTTGTTGATGTCACGGCTGCGATGATACATATGCATGATCAACGTGAAAATTGCCGCGATAAAGGGGCGCAGCTCGATATCCAGATGCAGCTTCAGCACCTCACTGATTTCAGTAACGATGGCAAATTCACGCATAAATTTCTTTTCTATGATTCCGGTAAAGGTATCACATTCCTCATGAAAGGTATCGAAGTACTCCTCCATTTCCATATAAGATTGCATACAGTCCCGTATCATGAGGGACATGGAATAAATTTCATTCGTTTGAAAGGAATACCCGTATTTTTCCGAAATCATTTCCACAATGGCCTTTAATGACTTCATGATATATGTATTGGTAGGATCTTTGATATTCTGATCATCAAATAAAATCGTATTGAAATAATGCTCCACATCCCCGGTGCATTTTTCAATGAATTTCGGCATCAAAATCCTATTGTTCTGTAAGTCCCTGAGGTGCCCAGCAATGTCGCGAACAGTGTGGTCTGCGGCAAGCTTTCAGTTGCATGCTCCTTCAGCTGATCCAGTGAAAGCATCTGATGGCGGTCAAACAGTATACTGTTGCGGTCGATGTGGTAATTGGAAATGATTTTTCCGGGCAGGTTCAGTGTGTGAATTTCCAGCATTCCCTCTTTTTTGTTGTGAAACAGGGAATTCATGCAGGTCGCCTGAACAACATTAAACAGCTCACCGACATTTCCTGTGTATCTGGCATTCAAAAGTGCGTTGAAGGCAGTATTGCTGATGGTGATATTTCTGCGCATTTTCTTTGCTTCGATATCCAGTGCCGCAACAAGGATTGCAGATTTTTCCTTTATGCCGCGTTCCTCCAGAGATGGTATTTCTATACGAACCGGAATCCTTCGCAGCAGGGTTTTTAACAGTACCGTTTCCGGATCCTCAGTTGTCGCAAACACCAGCAGTACATTACTGTGGTACTGATGCTCATTATCCCCCAGCATACGGTAATTGCCGTGATCCATGAATAGGAAAAGCTTTTCCTGACATTCCGGACGCAGACAGTGAACCTCATCCAAAAACAGAACACCGCCCTCCGCAGCCTTAATCAAGCCGATATTATCACTTTCAGCGCCTGTAAAAGCTCCCTTCTTATAGCCAAACAGATTTGCGGTTATCAGCTCGGGATTGTTTGCGTATTCGCTGCAGTTCACATGAAGGAAGGCAGCTTCCTCCCTGAGGATTTTATGATTGACTCCATATTCATACATCAGAGCCGCTATACTGCTTTTTCCTGTTCCTGTCTCTCCATACAGCAGAGTTGGAAGTCCGTGTGGTGGATAGGATATGCTCGCCTTGCATTTATCAACCACATCACGCAGAGAGCCCTTTTGTCCGATCAGCTTCTGGAAATCAGATGTATCCTGCCCCTGAATCATACTCCTAAGCTCATCAAAGGATGTCAGTAATGCCTTGTCAACATGTATGGAAAATTTCTCCTCCAATGCCTCCCGATCAATAAATACAACCGGACGGGTATTCACCTTGATGAAGGTGCCGTCATTGTAGTATTCATTCAGATACTGGGATATCCAGTTTCTGCTCAGTCCAAGCTGTGCCCCCAGCTGCGAGGCGTTGTTCAGCTTATATTTTTCATTTATCGTATTCTCTTTTACAAGCTTGCGCAATCTATCTTCCATTCTAACTACAGCTCCTTAAATGACAACAGGCTATGACTGCCTAAAAATTCTTTCACTTCCTCATCGCATAACAAGGCGGCATCCAGACAGCGATTGACAGTAAGTGATGATTTGCTTACCACATCATAATCAAGAAAGCCCGGATGAAATACGATAAGACTGATGCGGTTACTATACTCCAGATAAGACTGGAAAAAATCTACAAAGGGCAGCTTCTGCCGGTAAAAGTCCTCATTAGTAAAATCCTTTTGAATCTCCTCCCAGCGTGCATCCCTGCAATGTCCCCGCACATGGATAGCATAGAGGTCTGCCACATCACTGATTGCCCTTTTTGAGACCGGTGTACAAACTGCATGTGCATCAATATAGTCCGGCAGTTTCCCACAAATAGAAATAAACCGCTCGATTTGCGCTTTTGTTTCGCAAAAGACATCCTCATATACAAAGCCGTCAATTCCCTGTTTCATTTCCTGCCTGCGCAAACGGGAGGACAACAGCTGCCCCTGTTCATCGAGCAGAGAGGAAAGCTGTGCTGCTTCTGCACAGGGAGTACCGAGAATCAGATTGACATGCAATCCCAGTGCCACATCCTTGCCTTTGATCAAATCATATGCATGCTGCGCATAGGGCATATTGCTCATCAGTCCGATATTTTTTACCAGTCCGCCCCGAAATGCTTTCATAACACCATAGTTTACTGCTTCACTGAATCCAAAATCATCTGCACGTATAATTAGCTTCATATTCAACACCTACTTCTCTAGTATAAAAATAACGCAATTCCAGGAGGTTGTAAACGAAAAGGGGATGGATAGATGTGGAAAAAAACGGCATAGTGTTAAGAAAGCGCAGAGCTAGTGTCGCCCTCTGCCGCAATAGTGTCTTTTGGTTCCGCTATACGAATGGCTGTAGGCTTGCTGTAGCTATCCTTGCTGTGAAGGCTGATTCTCTCCGGATTGCTGCTATGGTGATAGGGTATTGAATACTGTGTGAATTTAAAAAGAACAGACATCGATTCCTTGATTATGCAGAGAGCTGCTTTTACGATATAGCCAGCACTTATGCTTGCTTTTATTATTTGCTTCATTCACTATATGAATCCGCTGTTTGAACGATAGAATCCATAGCACACAAAAGACGGCTTCAGCCGTTCTGTACAAAAAAAGGAGGATTTAATTTTCCTCCTGCAATACATATGGTTGTTCTTTATGAAAATACATGCTGGATGCGGATAAAACAATCAAAAACAGCATACCAGTCTGTACCCAATATACAGTGTAATCCAGAATACCATGAATCAAAACGGTTAGGATAAAGGCTGCAATCAGAGAAAACAGACGCAGATCGATTCTGCGTTTCAGCAGCAGATACACTTCCTTCAGATTTCCTGCGAGGTAGATCCCCGCCAGAATGACTCCGATGATACCGTGGCTCAATATCGGGTCCAGATAAACACTGTGCGCATGCTGTGTAGGATGTCCATGATACTGCTTATATATATGGAAGTAGGTCAGCGGTCCCTCGCCAAGCAGTGGATGTGCCTGTATGCCCTTGATTGCGGTTTCCCAGATATTACTGCGCTTGGCAAAATCCTGAAAAATCGTAGCTCGCTGCATCAGCTTTGGTTCCAGCAGTACCAGCAGACCGGCACCGCCAATCCCCGCCATGGACGCGGTAAAATAAGCAAAGCGTTTATTGATTAGAAACATAAACGGAATGGTCACAACGAAAGGAATCCATGCGGTTCTGGAGCCGCTCAAATATAAGGCAAACAGATTGCATACGATGGTTACTATGTAAAATACGATGCGGCGCAGGGTTTTCACCTGCATCATCTTATAAACACAGATCAATACGATGAATTCAATCATCATCGCATAATAATTTGCGTTAAAAAATGTGGAATTGATACGATCCTTCGGACTGTTTTCCACCTTCAGCTGAAGGAAGCTGTAGTTTAATCGATCAATGATTCTGCAATATTCCATCATCGCCCAGCCGAAGCAGAAAAGGGATATGATGCAGCAGGCATCCATCAGCAATTCAAATAAGCGCTTGTTAATGACGGTACGGAAATAGAATATAAACAGCATCAGCAGCAGAATGCCAATACCGCAGACACCTCCCAGCAGATTTCCGCTGATAAATGCAACAGCAGAAGTCAGAATGCAGAATACAATCATAAATCCTGATTTTGGAACTGCCTGAATGATTCCCTTCATCCTTCTTGTCGCACACAAGTAAAGAAGTACACCTGCTATCGCCAGCAGCGGAAATTCAAAGGGCAGGAATATGGAACACACAACGAACATAATAATATATTCATCCAGTGTGAAGTTATCGAGTTTACGGTGCAGAAAAGCGGAAATTCTCTCCATCTGTTTCCCTCCATTCCTAAACAAAGTAAACCTATTATAGCATTGCGGCAAAAAAATGACAATTTAATAATGACTACCTTACAAAACTGGTAGAGAAATCGTTACAATATCCCAGACAAATTCTGAAAGAGCCAGCACAAAATATTAGAGGTCTTGGATGTTATTTGCCATAATTCGGATTCCCTAACGATATAGCAGGGGGGGTTGATGAACAGTAACAAAAAAACCGGCTTGTTCCACCGGTTAGTTATATGCATTTAGCTTCGTAGTCGTATCGGCTATTTTAGTTTCAAGATCCGTCTTTCTGCTTTCCAGTGAGCTGATACTGCTTTCAGCAGTGCTCTTTTTCTGTTCTGCCGCCTGTGCCTTGGTATTGTATTCATTGTTTGCCTGCTGGCTCTTGGTATACAGCTCATTATAGCTTGTGGCACCGTATTTTGAAAGGAGTGCCTGATACTGTTCATTTAAAACCGAAAGCTCATTCTGCAATGCTGCTTTCTTATCCGGATCTGCTTCGCTATCCACAGCTGTCTGTTTTTCGTTTACCTTATCCAGGGCAGCCTTTACCTCCTGCGCCTGTGAGGTCAGCTGAATAGACTGCTCATACAGAGTTTTATACGAATCTAAATCACTCTGGGCAGCTTCTTTATCTTTTTTCGCAGCCGCAAGCTCTTTTTCCACTTCCTCCAGCTGTGATTCATATTGATCAAGCTGTTTCTGCAGCTGAGCCGCCTCTGCCTGATTGGTTTTGATTTCATTCTTTTTGGCATCATCCTCATCATCCGTCGGCTTCGTATTGCTTTGCGTGCTTCCCTCATTCTTATCCTTTTTGCCCGTATCGACTTTATCCGTTACCTTATCCTTGTCACTACTTCCACCAAGGAAATTCGATAATACATATTTCACTCCGAAAAAAGCACCGGCAATAATACAGATACCCACGATACCAATAATAACATAGGTGATAATCTTATTCATCTTTGCGCTTTTCTCAGGATCATCCTCTTCCTCTTCCTCTTCATCATCATCGTACTGCAGCTTGCGTTTTGCTTCCTCTTTGCGCTGCTTTTTCTCTTTTATACGGGCAAGCAGATTATCATCGTCGTCCTCTTCATAGACGTCTTCCTCCGTATCCGCTTCCTCTTCCTCACTGTCATCGTATTCCTGCGCATCCATAGTATGGAAAACAGCGGTGCGGTCTTCACCGAAAATCTGCGTCTGATCTGCAGAAGATGCTTTCGTCTTGTTATTCATGATAACCAGGGTTTTATCATAGGCAGGATCATCATCAAAGCCTACTCTTGTCTTATCAAGCTGCGTGTCATCCACCCGAATATCCGGAATACCTCCCTGCTTTGCCGCTTCCGGCCGTTTAAAGGTACCTGTTTCACTGATACTGTCAAAGATACTGCTGCCTGTTGCCGAGGCCTGCTGCTTAGAAGCAAACATCCTTTTTTCTTCTTCCTTCTGCTTTTTCAGCTCCTCAATCTTCTTTCTCAATTCATTGTCCTGGCTGTATTCATTGATCATACCGGATAAATCAATATCTTCATCATTTCCGGTATTTCTTCTTTTATCATCCATATTCAAACCTCCAACGTCATTGTATATAATCTATGCACACCGTTTTGTCGTTTTTCCTTATTTTAATGAAAGAGTGCTCATAGTTCTCCTACGAACACTCCGAATCGAATTTCTGCTTCTCAAAGGAGGAGAGAGAAATTTCGCTACGTAAGTCACATATCCTTATTTCATTGGCTAGATGAATATATGCAATCTTACGGCATAATTATACCACCTAATCACATAAACTGTCATTTTAAATCTTAAAATTAACTTAATTTTACATATTTTGAGAAAATGCTTTTTTGTTACGCAATATTTCTACTATTTGTAAGGTATCTTCCAGAAAAAAAGCAGCGCTTTGCTGCCTATGCGTGCTTTACGCGATCATGCTCCTCCGCACGTTTTCCATTATTAAAGCGATCTACAGTTCCTACAAGGTAACCGGTAATGCGTCTGATTTTTTCAAAGCCCTCCGGCTGCAGGTGATAGCCCAAGCCTACCTCCTCACCGTCAAAGCTCAATTCAACGGATGAAATTTCCTTTTTCGGATTGTTCTTGCGGATGTAGCTGATATAAGCACGGGCTTCCTTCTCATTCACCTGTTCATTTGACTGAATTTCAATTCCGTCAACCATAATCTGATATTCCATATGTAAGCTCCTCCTCATACTGTACTGATACTATTATAACGAAGCAGATGCCTCCTTACAATTCTTACGCCTGACAAGTTCTTCCTTTATATCATGCACATAGGTCTGTTGCAGCTTGTTGAGATTCCATGCCATGCCTGCCACTAGACGCATAAGCGGATTGTGTATTTCAATGCGCTCCTCCAGAATCAAACGGCAGCCTCCTTGTGCAAGCTCCTCTAAAGTTCCTGACCATTCACCGCTGAAGCGTTTGTTTTCCATATGGAAAGCATAACGTGTAAACGGCTCTTTTTCCGTTATCGTAAAAACTGTCTCGTTTCCGTTCGAATAGATTTCACGAAAAACCGTATCACTGTCGGTTTCTATGGCTTTTATATCACTTCTCCACGCATACTGCGTCGTATCTGTCATGACCGCCCAGACAGATTCCGCATGAAATGGCAGCTCTGCACGAAATATAGAGGTTTTCATCCTGCACCTCCATTGCGTACCATTTTGATCTTATGAAACGGAAACAGGACATAAACATCCTTCCCCCGTATGTCTTCGCGCTTGAATGGTCCGACGCGACGGGAGTCATAGGATACTATACGATTATCCCCCATCAGGAAATATTCATCATCCTTCAGTGTCCGCTTTGAAAAATCCTCAGTAAAATTATTTCCATGACTGCGAATCTGATTTGCATAATCATTGTCCAGATAAGGCTCTTCGATCGGCATGCCATTCACATATACAACATCATCCTTTGCATAAATCGTATCACCCGGCAGCCCTATGACACGCTTTACCCAGTTTTCATTTTTCTCTTCATTGTATACCACTACAACATCAAAGCGTTTGATATCCTGAAACCTTGCACTGAACACATTCATGAGACCGATTTCTCCGTCCTCCAGCGTAGGGTCCATGCTTCTGCCATCGACACGCACCGGCTTGATAACAAAATTTGTTAACAGAAAGATGCATACAAAGCAGATGACAAAGGTTTTCAACAAATCCAGCAGCTCATATTTCAAGCCCTTCTTTTCTTCCTTTTTCTTTTTTGGCTTTATGTTTTCCGTTCCATCAATGACTGCCTGGAACTGTTCTTCCTTATGTTCTTTTTGATCCATGGTACTCTCCTTCCTTAACGGCATGGTTTAATTATAGCACTGCTTTTTTAAAACGAAACTCTTTTTTTGAATTGTTAAGAAAACCTTTTGCATATCATCTGCAAGCCACTTTACAAAGGATAACATTTCCAATAATCAAAATACGTAAAGAAAACAGAGAACTGTTTGAACTGCCCCTGCTTATCCGCTATAATGAAGATAGATGGCTCCATATCTATCGTATCACAAGAATAATGAAATGAGGTGACGCCGATGCCTGATCAGAAGCAATTCTGGGATCGTCTTGATAATTACCGTAATATTCTGGATTCACTTCCAAATCCGGTCATTGTTACAGATATGAATAAAATCGTACGCTATATCAATGTTGCGGCAAGAGCGATTGTTCCTCCTCCTTATGAGAAGCTGCTGAATCAGCCCTGCAGCAATTTTCATACACCCTATTGCCATACGGATGACTGCTGTATCCAACGCTTCCTGCGGAATGAAAAAGGTGTAATCCAGAGCGGTCCCGGGGATATCATCAACCGCGTTGATATTTCCTATCTCAGGGATGAGCAAGGCAATAACATCGGCTATATCAATGTATCTACGGATGTTCGGGAGCTTGTTGAGGTACAGCGTCAGCTGAAAATCAGTCAGGAGCGCTATGAGATTGCTTTGCAGCAGGCCCGGACCGCATTGTGGGAATATGATATTAAGGAGCATACAATACAGCGTATAGATACTATGCGTGGACAGTTTTCTGAAATTTTTCCAAATGAGGGCATCATTGAAGGCGTACCGGAATCCCTGATTGAACAGGGTATCGTATTTGAGGACTCCATCAAAGAAATACAGACCATGTATGCACGGCTGAAGGAAGGCTTAAAAAAAGTATCCGGACAGTTGCATATGCGTAACAGAAACGGGGAAGAACGCTGGGTGGAAATCTGCTGTACCACTATTTTCGATGATGCGGGAAGAGCAATCAAAGCCATTGGAATTTCAAAGGATATCAGTGAACAGAAGCAGCTGGAAAACAGCTATCAGAACGAGTTGGGCCTTCAGGAAGCCATCTCCACAGGATTTCTCAGTGTTTTTGAGGTCAATGTCACAAGGAACAGCATCACCATCCTTGATAAAAACGCAAAGGGAAAGCTGAGAAAGCCCCTGTCTGAGGATATGTATGAGGAAATTTTGAAAACCACCCTGCAAAGGGTGCATCCGGATTTCAGGACAGCTGTTTTTAATGCATTAAACTGCACTGCCCTGACGCTTGAATACACCAGAGGAAAGCTTGAATATGTTGTGGAATACAAAAAAAAGGCAAGCGGCAGCTATCGCTGGATCAGTGCCAGTGTTCATCTTCTAAAAAAGGAGGGGAACAGCGATCTGTTTGCACGTATTTTTCTTAAGGATATACAGGATCAGAAGGAAAAGGAAGAAAGGCTGCAGGAAGAGGTTCAAATCGACGCGTTAACCAATACCTACAATCGAAAAGGTTTCATGATGCATACTGATGAACTCTTGAAGCAAAAGCCGGAACAGGTCTTTGCGCTGATGACATTGGATATCGACAATTTTAAAGAGGTCAATGATACGTTTGGACACCTGTATGGGGACGCCGTTTTATCTGAAACAGCAAAGAAAATAAGAGAATGCTGTCCGCAGGATACGCTGGTGGGGCGCCTGGGAGGAGATGAATTTGTCGTTCTTTTTTCACAGCTGGAGAAATTTGATGATATAGAACAGATTGCGGACCAGCTGCGGCAGACCCTGATGAATACCTATACCGCAGGAAATCATATGGTACGTACAAGTATATCCATGGGAATATCCCGCTATCCGCAGCATGGCGCTGTTTTCACTGAGCTTTATGATAAAGCGGACACTGCTATGTATCACTGTAAAAAGAATGGCAGAAACAAATGGTCCATATACGAGGAGAAAATGAAACGCTACCAACAGATTGTGGAAACGCTTGATATTGATAGTGAGCATGATACCCAGCTGAATAAACCCTTTGAAGGAAATATCGGAGAATACGTGTTCCGCATCCTCTATCGTAGAGATCAGCTGGATTCTATGACAATACGTTCCATTCTGGAGCTGGTCGCGCGGCATTACAATATGCAGTATTTCTATGTCATGGATTTTGACAGTGAAAGCAATACGCTGTCCCCTGTCCTGTTTTGGAGTGAAGAGAATAAAAATCTGTATGAAGCATTACTTCCGGAAGAACAGGCATCTGTCCTTCACTTTATGGAATCCCTGCATACAGAGCATGATCAAATCCTTTTTATGGAAAACCGGGAACAGGAGTGCTACGATACGCTTCCAAAAGAGATATTGGTAAAGCTGAACATACATGCCGTTGCACATATGATTGTTCCTATTTCCTCCCATCGCGATATTTTGATTGGACTGGCGGATTTACAGCGGAATCACAGCTTTAATCGGGAACAGCGCAATGATATCCGTACCGTATTTGAAGTGATCGTCACCTTCCTTCGGGACCAGCGGCAGCGAAAGCTTCAGAAAAAATATACAGACACACTGCTCTCCCTGCTGGACAACCTCGGCAATGCCGTATATGTGATTGATCCGCATTCCTTTGAACTGGTCTATTTTAATCAGAATCTTTCACAGGTTTTCCCGGGTATTGAAACAGGCATGATCTGCTTTAAGGCTTTTCGAAATAAGGAAACACCATGTGAGGACTGTCCAATCCGACAGCTATCCGCCAATAACAGCTCTGCTGCGGCAGATATTTATAACAGCAGGATGCAGGCTGTAATCAAGACAAGTGCAGCCTATGTGGAATGGTATAATCACCGGAAATATGTGCTGTTATCGTGTATCGATGTCACAAAATACAAAAACGATCATAGCGAATGAGTTTATTCAGAAGAAGAATAGACTCTTTTCCTATGATGAAAGGGAGACTTGTTTATGAATATGAAAAAGCTGGATGATTTCCTGTATGCCGATACAAAACAGGAGATATGGCATAGGGAGCATCCGAATACCTTCAGTGATCGTTATCAGGGCCTTGAATATATCCTCCGAAATGATGAAAAGGTATTCTTCTTTGATTTTACGGATGAGATGCTGATTGAAGATATCATGATTATAAAGGAATCCCGTTACACCAAGCTGTATCCGCATTTTCACAAATATATGGAGCTGAACTATATCTACAGCGGAGAATGCATTTTCACAATCAATGACCAGAAGCTGTGCATGCAGGAGGGAGACATCTGCCTGTTACAGCCGGGCGTTATTCACAGTGCAGAAACCAAGGGAAGAAAGGATATCGTAATCAACATAGCCTTTAGTGATAAGTTTTCTGCGATGGAAATGTTTGACGCCATGAACAGCAAACCGATCATGTCACAGTTTCTGCAAAGCTACTTTGATAAAAGCAGGCAGCAGGATGAATTTTTGATATTTAAAAACATGGGGAACAGTCTGCTTTCGGATACATTGCTGAGTATTTTCTACATCTATTTTACAGAGCGGCCGATGAATTATGATGATATGATGAAGCAGTATCTGAAGCTGCTGTTCCTACATCTGGCAAATGCGACGATTGACCAGGCTGTTTCAAATTTCAAGGAGGAAAATGATGAGGTCGTTTATCGTGTTCTTACCTATATCAGTAAGCACTACGCCTCCTGCAGTCTGCAGAAAATAGCGGATGAACTCGGCTATAATTATAATTACGTAAGTAATCTTATTCGCAAGAAAACAGGAAAAACCTTCACGGAAATCAAGACCGAGCAGCAGATGGAAACGGCGAAGCGGATGATTCTGAACTCTTCCCTTCCCATTTATAAAATTATGGAGCATTGCGGGTTCAATAACCAGACATTCTTCTATAAAAAATTTGAAAGCATCTTTCGCTGTTCTCCTTCCTCCATGCGCAGAAAATAAGAAATGACAGTATTCACTACCTGTAAATATGACGGTCAATGAGTGAATAAATGTCATTTTTTTAGGCTTGGTATTCGCCTATAATAAAGACAGATGATCATCTCAGTAAACGTAAAGGAGAATATTATGAAAGGATTTCCAGAAGATTTTTTATGGGGCGGCGCCATCGCCTGCTCACAGGCAGACGGTGCGTTTAATGAAGGGGGAAAAGGACTCAGTACACAGGACTGTCGCTATTTTGACGCTGCCTGGGATTTTGATACCATATATAAGAAGAACGCCTATGTTTCCGATATCCGAAAGGAAGATTTTCAAAAAGCGATACAGACCGCGGATACTGCGCATTATCCACTGCGAAGAGGTATTGATTTCTATCATGAATACCCAAACGACGTTAAACTCTTCAAGGAGCTAGGATTGAAAATTTTCCGTACCTCCATCTGCTGGTCACGAATTTTTCCAAATGGAGACGATGCAGAACCGAATGAAGAAGGGCTTCGATATTACGATTCCCTGTTTCAGGCTCTAAAGGACAATGGCATCAAGATATTTGCGACCATCATGCATTACGATATACCCGTTAATCTTGTTGTAAAATATGGCGGATGGAAAAACAGAAAGCTGGTAGACCTGTTTGCACGTTATGCTGAGGTGTTGTTCACTCGCTATAAGGATATCGTTGATTACTGGCTTCCTATCAACGAAATCAATGCAGCGCGGTTTGCTCACTGGGATGGTATCAGTATCATTGCAGATCAACAGGAGCATCTGGACCAGACTGTTTTCCAGAGTCTGCATCATCAGTTCCTTGCCAATGCAAGGGCAGTGGCCTTATCCAAAAAAATCATCGGCAAAAAGAATGTCGGGGCTATGGTCGCAGCCTTTACCATATATCCTGGGACCTGCGATCCAAGGGATGTCATGCAGACGCTGACAGATCAGAGATATTCCAATTATTTCTATTTCGATGTGATGGCCAGAGGCTGCTATCCCGCCTATATGAAACCGCTATTTGAAAAGCTGAATGTTCATATACAAATAGAGGATGGGGATGAGGAACTGCTGCGAGACAATACGGTTGATTTTCTGTCTTTCTCCTACTATGCCTCTCAAATCGCCTCGGTTGATGAAGATTTTGAGGTCACAACCGGAAATATGGCAGGCTCTGTCTATGCCAATCCTTATCTGAAAAAAAGCGATTTCGGATGGTCTGTGGATAATATGGGGCTTCGCATTACACTGAATAAGTTATATGACCGATATCAGCTGCCATTGTTTGTCGCAGAAAACGGACTCGGTGCCTTCGATCAGCTGGAGGACGGCACTGTTCATGATGCCTACCGCATCGAATATCTGAAGAACCATGTGGAAGCTATGCGAGATGCCATTGCGGACGGAGTGGATCTGATTGGGTATACCATGTGGGGGATCATTGATCTGGTGGCCTGCGGACCTCTGACAATGGATAAGCGCTACGGTGTTATTTATGTCGATCGGGACAATGAGGGCAACGGTTCCAATAAACGCTATAAAAAGGATTCTTTTCACTGGTACAAAGTATGCATAGCCTCTAATGGCAAGAATATATAGAAAGGAGCCCTATGAATAAAAAAGAGATTGCTGGGGCAATCATAGAAGCATTAGGGGGAAAAGAAAATATTACCAATTATACGCACTGTGTTACACGGCTGCGATTCAATCTGGGAGATGAGCAGAGAGCTGATCTTGACAGGCTTGAAAATATCCGTGAAATCCTCGGGACAACAATACAGGGCGGGCAGTATCAGATTATCATGGGTACCGCGGTCAATGATTATTATGAAGAAACAGCAAGACTTATGGCGGGAAGCAATTCCGGTGAAATAGAAAAGAGCAGCAAAGAGAAGTTTTCGCCTATGCGCCTGCTGGATGTTTTAACAAGCATCATCGCTCCAGTCATTCCTGCCTTCTGTGCTTCCGGTATGCTGAAATGCATCTGTCTGCTGCTAACGACAACAGGGCTTCTGAGCGGTGAAGAGGGAATTTACACAGTTCTTGAATTCATGTCGGATGCTGCCTTCTATTTTCTTCCGATTCTTATCGCCATGTCAAGTGCAAAGCGCTTCAAGGTAGACCAGGGTCTGGCCATCTGTGTTGCCGGTGCCCTGCTGTATCCCAGCTTTGTAAGTCTTGTCAATGAGGGAGGAGCACTGGATATCTTCGGTTGGAGTGTTCCGATGTATTCCTATGCATCCTCCATCTTTCCGGCATTGTTCGGTGTGCTGCTGCTAAGCTATGTATACCGCTTCTGGGATAATATCATTCGTTTTGATTCTGTTAAGCTTCTGCTGGTGCCGCTTCTGTCTCTGCTGATTACCGTACCGCTGACCCTGTTAATTCTGGCTCCGCTTGGCAACTGGGGGTCGGTTCTGCTTGGCGATTTCTTTTCGTGGATGATCGGTGTATTCGGGCCTTTTTCCGGACTCATCATTGGATTTTTACTGCCCGTTATGACACTGACAGGTCTTCATCAGTCTTTATCCCCTATTGAACTGGTGGAGCTGACCGGTGCCGGCTATTCCATTATTCTGCCGCTTGAATTTTTCCACAATATGGCCGAAGCGGGAGCTGCACTTGGGACTGCGGTATCGACAAAGGACAAACAACTGAAGGCTGTTGCTGTCCAGACCGGATTCACTGCGTTCATAGGAATCAGTGAACCTGCATTGTATTCCGTTATGGTGAAAAACAGATATTCCATGCTGAGTGCCATGATAGCGAATGGAATCGGAGGCTTCTTCGGGATTCTGTTCGGAGTAAAATGCTTTGCATTCGTCTGGCCGAATATTTTCAGTATACCTTCCTTTATGGGAGATGGTGTTTCCTCTCTTGTAACGCTCATTTTATGTGCGGCTGCCACATTTGCCGTCGGATTCATCCTGCCTGTTGTGTTTGCTAAAATGGGACTGGGTACGAAGAGAAGTATTCCTGTTCAGGCACCTGTCAGCGGTACATTGATTCCGCTGCAAAGTGTAAATGATGAGGTGTTCTCCAGAAAAATGTGCGGGGATGGAATCGCCATTCAGCCTGATCAGAATTGTATAAATGCGCCATGTGATGGCAGCATCATGGTTGCGATGAAGCATGCCGTCGGTATCCAGATGAAAAACGGCAGTGAGCTTCTGATTCATGTCGGCTTGAATACATCCGGAATCACGGACAGCCGCCTGCTGTGTCAGGTAACGCAGGGGGATGTTGTGAAAAAGGGACAGACGTTGATTACGTTTGATAGAAGTGCTCTAAAGCAGGAGGGCTTTGATACGACCTGCATCATTGTGAATACGAAGGGGTCAATAGAGCATTCCACAAAAAAGCAGCGGATCGTGGAAAAAGATATCGTTTTCTATTGCTGATGCATGAAGGATTTCTTCGTGTAAAGATCAGAAGAACAAAATATCTATATATAACAAATAATAATCCTCAAAAGTCTGTAAGGTGTATCGAGGAAAGTAAGTTCTCCACCATCCAACATTTTTACAATTTTCATTTGATAAAGGCTCGCAGGGTCGGTCTAAACACATACAGGAGGTTACCAGCATACTTCCCAATATTCCAAAGCCAAGGTACATGTCACAAAGTCAGTAACAAGCATTTGCGAATATATGAATCATCGAAACAAGAGAGTTCAAGGCTATTGATGTTATCATCAGTACTTGTATTCTCTTTTTTATTTTTCCAATGTAAAATACTAACTGTCTTTGTGTAGAAAGATTTTAATTTTCAAATCATGCTGAAGTGATTGATGTAGCCGATTACCAATGCCCGGATATTGATGATGCATTTACAGATATTATTGCCACATCCATTGTAACTACTATACTCGATGAACGGCTGGCAGTTCATTATGAGCGTGTGACCGGTCATGATCTGACAACAAGACGCTATTACCGCCAATTCGCATATTGATGTAATTCTCAGCTTATATGGCAGAGACTCTGCTGCTTATTCGCATATGATACAAGAAAAGGAAGCAATGCAATCCCCATGTTCTCATACGGGGTGCATGC
The DNA here is from genome assembly GCA_003481775.1 of Clostridiaceae bacterium OM02-2AC. Taxonomy (GTDB): domain Bacteria; phylum Bacillota_I; class Bacilli_A; order Erysipelotrichales; family Erysipelotrichaceae; genus Clostridium_AQ. The sequence continues at coordinate 55,220 of QULU01000026.1, read as the reverse complement.
TTCCTTATTTAAATACAATTTACTCCAGAAATTCCCTCAGCCGTTTTTTTTCTGTACCCTTTTTCTTGCACCATGTTTTTGCCTGCTCTTCCTGTATAAAGCTTTTTAAAGGAGTCAGATCACTATCTTTGCGATCAAAGGCCTCCAGTGCAAAATAATACGCCGGCTTGTCCTCATTGTATATGATAACAGGGGCAATATCATGTATCATGAAATAATAATTCATCAATGTCCTGCCTGCTCTGCCGTTTCCGTCCGCAAAGGGATGTATATGTTCAAACATTGCATGAAGATATACTCCAGCCGTAAAGTAATCTGTACCCTGATATGTATTAAGCTCCGACAACAACTCTTTCACATCTGATTCAACTTCATGAGGATAACTGCCAATTTCATTCTTACCGGATACATAATCATGTTTTTTGAATTCTCCCGGCCGTTCTTGTTTATCATGGTAACGAATATCATCATACGTACCTTTCATAAGCTTATAATGTATGCACTTGACAAAGCTTATATCCAGAGCTTTTTTTTCTACGATAAGCGGTTTTAAGTAATTATAACAATGCACCTGATTTTCTATTTCATATAATGTTCTCAAATCACCGGTATAACCGTTCACAGAGCCCTTTTCAAAAATATCTCTTGTGTCATGAAAATCGATTCTTTCATTTTCTATTTTATTTGAATGATACGCGAACAGAATTTTAAAATCATAGAGACTTGCATCGATTTCTTCCAGTGAGCTAAATGACATATGCTTTACCATTGTGTATACCTCCGCATTTCCTGTTCATTATACCACATATCCCATATGTGCAAGTATAGATTCTTATGCCGTTTATTGTCTTTTCAAACAGCCAAATAAAAGGACCAGATGCTCTGATCCCTTATTTACATGTTATATACACTATTGAGCCCACTGTGTTTTTCATCGCTCCATCATGCTGATTGACTCAATTCCCACACTTCCGCCTCTAACTACCTCGATGTCCTTGAATTCCTCTTTCATCAGCTTGACAACTGCATCATTCTTCGTCGCTGTCTGTACAAATTCAAGCAGAAGGCTGTCTCTGCCATAATCGATCACCTTTGCCTTGAATGTCTGCGCAATCTGAAATAGTTCTGTTTTTTCCTGCAATGAGCAATTCTGTACCTTAACATATAAGATTTCCTTCATCCTCACAAAGATATCCGTGAAATCTATCACTTTGATAACCTCCACCAGTCGGTTCAGCTGTTTTTTTATCTGTTCAAAGGTTTCATCATCACTGACTGTCGCTATCGTCATTCTCGATATCGTGGAATCCTCTGTTGTTCCTACGGTAAGGCTGTCAAGATTATATGATTTCCCGGAAAATAATCCGGAAATCTTAGACAAAACACCTACCTGGTTTTCCACATACAGCGATATCCAACGTTTTTTCATACCGTTTCCGTTCATATATCCACTCTCTCCTTCCTGTTTCAGCATCCGTTTAACAATCCATGAGCATGTCCTTTAAGGTTCCGTTTGGCTGAATCATCGGATATACAAGATCCTCCGGATTGATGATAAATTCGATGATAACCGGCGTTTTTTCGCTGCTCATCGCTTCCTTCAAAGCCGGCTCGATCTGTTCCTTTTCTGTTACACGAATTCCCTTAGCACCATAGCTTTCCGCCAGCTTTACAAAATCCGGTGTATACGTAGGGCAGGAAACCTCTCCGCATTTATTACGGCATGCGGCACCTGCACGAAGACAGGTCATGGCATAGCGCTTTCCATAAAACAGCTTCTGCCACTGCCGTACCATACCCAGATTGTTATTATTGAAAATGCAGGATATGATAGGCAGCTCTTCCAGAACAGCTGTTGCGATTTCCTGAATATTCATCTGCATTCCGCCATCTCCCGAAATGGAAAGTACAGGAGTATCCGGATTTCCTATTTTTGCACCGATGGCTCCGGGAAGACCATAGCCCATCGTTCCCAAGCCGCCGGACATCAACAGCTTCTTCTTGTTTGTCAGCTCGATAAATTGTGCTGTAAACATCTGATGCTGCCCGACATCGGTAACAACGATCAGCTCCTCAAATACCCGGTTAATGGTTTCAAGAATATCCTGTGGTGTCAGATACGGCTTCTTTTTCATCATGAGTGGATGCTCCAGCTTCCATTCCTCTATCTGATCCAGCCATTTCTTTGTATTATATTCACTGACATACTCCAGCATTTTATCAATTGCTTCCTTGGCGTCCGCAACGATAGGGATATCTACCTGTATATTTTTAGAGATTGCGGCGGTATCAATATCAATATGCACAATTTTAGCATTCGGAGCAAAGGAATGCAGCTTCCCTGTAATCCGGTCATTAAATCTCGTACCGATGGAAAACAGCACATCGCATTCATTTACAGCCATATTGCAGGCATAGGCACCGTGCATTCCGATATTTCCCACATACAGCGGATGATTGCTCGGAATCGCGCCCTTGCCCATAATCGTTGTTATAACAGGGATATTGGTTTTCTCTACCAGCTTTGTAAAATCCTCATTGGCGTGCGCGATATTCACTCCGCCCCCGGCTAGGAATAATGGGCGTTTTACCTTTCCCAGCATTTTGATTGCACGCTTCAGCTGTCCGATATGTACGCCGGTGCTGGGCTTATAGCCGCGTATAGCAACCTTATCCGGATAATCCGCATCCCCCAGCTCTCCCATAACATCCTTAGGGAGGTCAATCAGTACCGGCCCGGGTCTTCCACTCGCCGCAATGTAAAAGGCTTCCTTAATAATACGCCCCAAATCCTCTCGGTTGCGCACCGTAACTCCGTATTTGGTGATACTGCGGGTAATACCCACGATATCAACCTCCTGAAATGCATCATTTCCAATCAAATTCCGTGCCACCTGTCCGGTAAAGCAAACAAGCGGAACACTGTCATAATAAGCGGTGGCAAGGCCGGTAACCAGATTCGTTGCGCCCGGTCCGCTGGTAACGAGACATACCCCCACCTTCCCTGTGGAACGAGCATAGGCATCTGCTTCATGAACGAGAGCGATTTCCTGTCGTGGAAGAATGATTTTTATACTGTTCTGCTTATATAATTCATCACTGATATCGATCGTACAGGCTCCCGGATAGGCGAATATCGTATCCACACCCTCTTCCTGAAGCGCCTTTACCAATAACTTATTGCCACTGATTTTCTTCATATGCATACCTCCCTGATCTATCTTATTACTACTTTAACACAATACAGGCACTATGAAAACACTTTAAACCTGCATGTTTAAGACATTTTTGCGACAAAAATCGTAGGACTCAGCAAATTCAAATGAAGACACATGAAAAATGCTTTTTCACAGGCAGTTCATGTGCAAAGAAGCTGATGTAAAAAAACAGATACCATATGAAGTCTTAAATACTACATATACTATCTGCTTATATTATAGAAACATTTTGTTGCTCACACGAATTCAGGCATCTCTATATTCTATTGCATCAATACGTTAGAATTTCAATGCCGTGTTCCGTAACCAGCAGGGTATGCTCCCACTGTGCACTCAAGGAGCCATCCTCTGTATAGGATGTCCATCCGTTATCTGCATCGATATATAAATGGTAATCTCCGATATTGATCATCGGCTCGATTGTAAATACCATGCCGGGAGCCAGTACCATACCGCTGCCCGCACGACCGACATGACCGATTACAGGGTCTTCATGGAATTCCTTGCCAACACCATGTCCTGCAAAATCCACAACAACGCTGTATCCCTTGCTTGTCGCATATTTGTGGATGGCAGCACCGATATCACCCACATGGCCCCACGGCTTGACGGCATCCATGCCGATTTTCAGACATTCCTTTGTGACCTCGACCAGATTTTTTGCCTCTTCACTTACCTCACCGATCATAAACATACGGGAAGCATCGGAATAGTAGCCGTGAAAAATCGTAGAAACATCGACATTTACAATATCGCCTTCCTGCAGGATGATACTGTCATCCGGAATTCCATGGCATACCTCATCATTCACGGATGTACAGCAGCTTTTGGGAAAGCCCTCGTAATTCAACGGCGCAGGAATAGCACCATGGGATACAGTATAATCATATACCAGACGGTCAATCTCTCCGGTACTCATACCGGGACGAATATGCTTTGCGACATGATCCAGTACACCGGTATTGATATTCCCGCTTTTCTTTATACCAATTATATCTTCCTTGTTTTTAATCAGAGACCGATCCGGAACAATATGTCCTTCTCTAGCCAGTTGTGCAAGCTTTTCATCAAATTTTTCATGGCACTGCTTATATTTCTTTCCACTGCCGCACCAGCAGCGTGTATTTCTATGCATTTCCATATAGACACCTCTTTTCAACTTCTATAGTATAGCACTTATTTCTGTACTTTTCACATGAAAACATACGAAAGAAAGGGAAATAAAGGCCTTCTATATCTTCTATGCCTTATAGCATTATGCCTTTTGTATGACCATGTACGCAAAACATGATTTCCTTACGATACGGTTTTGGTATCGTGGTATAATAAAGATAAAGTTAAGGAGCTGATCATATGAAACGTTTGCCGATTGGAATAGAAGATTTCAAAGAACTGATTGACAAAGACTGTTATTATGTAGACAAAACATCATTCATTACAGACATCATCAATGAAAAGGTCGCATTATATACCAGACCACGCCGTTTTCACCGATATAGTGTCGAAACCTTTAGTATCCGACAAGAGGCGCGCTAGTAGCGGGTAAAACACTGAATATGAGCATGCTATATTATTTTTTCTCAATGAAGCAGAAGGAGAATGCTTATCTTTTTAACAATATGGATATCGCCAATCATACAGACGCATTACAATACCAAAATCAATATCCGGTTATTTTTATTACTCTGAAAGATATGAAAAAACACACATTTGAAAATCAAAAGGCAATGTTCGCTATCCTAATCCAGGACATTGTCAGAAAGAATCAGGAATTACTCGAAAGTGAGGAATTAAATATTTTCGATAAAGAACAGCTTTTCACATACTATCGGCGTACACGAAGTGATGTTGATCTGCAGAATGCATTAAAGTTTCTTTGTGGTTGCTTGAAGCAACATTATCATAAAGATGTTATCCTTTTGATTGACGAATATGATGTCCCTTTACAAAGCGCATATTTAAAAGGGTATTATGATGAAATGGTAGACTTTTTAAACGGTATGTTCAGTGCTGCCCTAAAAACAAATGATGCATTGGAAAAGGGAATTCTGACAGGATGCCTGAGAATTGCGAAAGAGTCGATTTTTACTGGCTTAAATAATTTTAATGTATATTCCATTTCTGAAGATCAATCCAGTACGTCCTTTGGATTTACACCAAAAGAAACGATAACACTCCTTGAAAATTACGATTTGAAATCTTATGAGCAAACCATAAAAGAATGGTATGATGGGTATCTATTCGGAAACAATGAGATATACAATCCATGGAGCGTACTTAAATATGTTCAAAAAATTAAGCAGGGAAACGATACACCGGAATCTTTCTGGGCAAATACGAGTGGAAATGATATTATATATCAGTATATTCAAAGAGCAAATTCACATATGAGGGAGGATTTTGATCGATTGACATCCGGTAAGATGGTTGAAAAAGCCATAAAACATGAGCTTACCTACCGTGAAATGGATAAAATACAGAACATTTACAGTTTTCTTCTATTTACAGGGTATTTGAAAGTCATAAAATGTATAGACGAAGAAAAGAGTATATACCAGCTTATGATTCCTAACAAAGAAATCAGCAGAATTTATACCCTCATATTTGAAGAATGGTTTCAGGAACAAACGGAGGCATATGCCAAGAAATTCGCAGCTGCCTTATTAAAGAAAGATGTAAAATCAGCAAGCAAAATATTAAATGACCTTCTTTTTACTTCAATCAGCTATTTTGACTATGATGAGAAATTCTATCATGGCATTCTAATAGGCTTGTTATGCAATTATCGCATCATGTCGAATCAGGAATCCGGTTTGGGAAGATTTGATATAGCGGTTGCGCCTCGTTCTTTAAGTGATCGGGGGATGATATTAGAACTAAAAACAGCGAATTCTCTTGCGGAATTAAAAAACACGGCAAAGCAGGCATGTATGCAGATAAAGGATAAACAATATATAGAAGGTAAGCTGGCGGAGGGATATGAGGATATCATCGGTTATGGCATCGCTTTTTATAAGAAGTTCTGTGTTATCGAGGCTTTAGAGGATAGCACTTCTACTATGTAAAATGATTCGTATTTAATACTTCATTATTCCAAAAGGATTGCGGGTTCGCAATCCTTTTTTTATCTTATTTCAAGATGCCTCTTTTCCCGCTTCCTTCTGCTTTTCATGCTCCTCCTGCTCCAGTTCCTTTCTGGCCAGTCGTTTAAAATCCGCATCTCTTGTTTTCCTTCTAGGAAGGAATTGTCTGGTAAAAGCTCCCTTTCCACGCTTTTTCACATAAAAATAGCCAAGGATAGAAAATGTTGAGGCTCCTATGAAATTGACAAGCAGATCCTCCATGGTATCGATCAGTCCGATATCAAGATACCCGTTGAAACCAAGCTCTTTTCCATTTACCACAACAGAATGGATGCCATCGATCGTAATCGGGATATTGCTGTTGGTAGGATCCAGCATAACCGTTGTTATACTCTGTACAATCGTATCCTTCTGCATATCCGTCCCCAGAAAGGTATCCATGCCAAATTCAAAGAATTCCCATATAACACCGATCGTCATGGAAAAGCAGAACGCAACCAGTGCCATAAACACAGGAGAAAGACGGAATTGCAAGCGATCATCATTATTCAACAGATCCACAAGCGAAAAGCCGATTGCTGCCGCAAGAAAGCCGTTCAGCGTATGAAGGATGGTATCCCACATGGGAATCAGAATATAAAAGGATTGGATTTCACCTAAAATCTCTGCGGAAAAGATAAACAGCAGAATGATGATTTCCAATGCTGTCGGCAGCTCGATTTTCAGCTCTACCTGTAAAAAGCTCGGTACAATCAGCAAAATCAGCGTCAACAGGCATAAAAATACATTTTCAAAGTTCCTGTTGAATATCTGAAGGATCATAACAAGAATTACAAGTGCGCGCAGTGTGAGGTATACAAGAAACGATTTCCTATGCTCCTTGATCTCCATTCTGATTGCTTTTTTCATTGTCTGGTATTTTTTCGACATAAAACACCTCCTGAATTTTTATTACAATCATATAGAATTCTGAAGGAAATTTCAACACTTCTTTTAAAATATCATATAGAAACGCAATATCCATCCGCTAAACGCCGGATGGTGTTTTTTATACTGTACACATTTGAAACAGCTGTTAAAAAGCAGTATTCCTACTGCTTTACATGTATATAGGTATGATACTGTTCTTTTTGCAGCTGATACAAAGGACGATACATCAGCTGATCCACCTCATCAAAGAACAGCAGCGTCCCCGGTATCGGCTGCAGGCGCTGGCGCACTGTATCACAGGACAGCGTTGTCGATAGATAATCCTGTCCCTCCTGCAGTGCTGCCAGCAGATAAGGTCCGTAAAACACTGCCGCAACCAAAGGATCATCCGGTGTGAATTCCAGACGGCTGTAGATGGAGAATCGCAGCTGCATCCGCATTGCTTCCTGCTGTTTGTGAATACATATATACCCCTGCTTCTCTGTATATGCGAGCGATGTCCCATCACACAGCAGGGATACTTCATCTGTCCAATAGGGTATGCGGATACGAATTTCACAAGCAGCCTCCCCTTGTATAAGTAGGTGAATATTCTGAGGCTCGCACATATCCAGATCCATGGTGACTTGTAAATTCCCCCAGTGCATCGTTGATGCCACGAACAGATTGATATACAGAATTTCGTCCGAATGAAAATAAATCGCTCTTGGATAACGGAAATGATTTTCCATTCCGGTACCATGACAGCAGCTGTTTTCATCCAATGCGCTCTTGCAGGAGCCGGGCTCCATGGGAAGGAAATACGTGCTTGCTCCCTCCATCGCCTGATATTCACTTGCCAGTATATGATTGATCATACAACGCTCATAATAATCCATATAGGCAACGTCCGGGTCATATGCAAACAGTTCGGCACTCAGCTTCAGCATATTATAGGAGGCACAGGTTTCTGCTGTGTTGTCATCAATCATGGCCGCAATGCTTCCGGGAGCGTGAAAAATTTCCCCCTCTCCAATACCGCCGTTTGCATAGCTGTGATCCTTTATGACCATATGCCAGAAGTTTTTGGCGATATCAAAATATGCCTGTACATGATTCCCTTCAAATATTTTCAGCGCACCCAGCACCTGTGGAATGTGCTGATTTACATGCAGTCCGCACAAAGCATCCACATTGCTTTGCATTGGTACAAACAGACGGTCATTATCAAACATTTGGGCAGCCTTTACATGATGAGGGTCACGGGTGTGCAGGTACAGCCTTGCCAGCACCTCGTTCATACCGCCATATTCTCCGGCAATATAAATGCCCCACATCGTTTTCAGCTGCGGCTTGCTCAGGCGGGATAGCCGCCGATAGACCCAGTCTCCCAGCTTCCGCGCAATAAGCAAAGCCTCCTCGATATGCAGCAGCTCATAACAGTCCAGCAGTCCTGCGAAATATTTATGCATTGTATAATAGGGCGCCCATATTTCCGGATAGCGGGAAAACCGTTCCAGCCTGTCATATGCAGTTTCATCAAAGCCGCCAAGATAGCCCTCCTGAAAGCCCTCCAGCTTTTCAAATGCCTGCTGACATAAGCCGAGCTCCTGTACCATATAGCGTGCCTTGTGCAGAATCAGCGGATGCGGCACACTTTGATAGCAGACAGCCAGAGCAGACAGATAATGTCCCGTGGTGTGACCGCGCAGCTTGCTGTCGGGATGATCCCAGCCACTCATTGCAGGGGCACCTTTGGTGTCCAATCCGCAGGCAGTACGGAAATTGTACAGCATCTGATCATCGTCCTGCACCAGCAAATAGGCCAGTCGGCGATTCTGTGCATCCCGAAAATCCGAATCCAGAAGTCTGACATCACCCTGAATTGGTGTCACCTGTTTTCTTTGTGCGGAAAGCTTCTTTGAAACCTCCTCCACAACCTCAATCACTGCCGTCACCTCTGCAGTATTATCCAAAAGGACACCCTTGAGCGAATAGGTTCCGCATGCAGGATAGCATACCTCCTCATTTCCCATCCAGTTCACCGTATGCGACAGCGTTTCCCCCTGCGTGGTGATCATAATTGCACAGGATGGCAGGGCGGTTCTTTTATTGAGCTGTGCCCGGACATGGATCGGATAAATATAGGAAGCCTCTATTTTCTGACTCTGCTCCAGAATGGTGACACTGTATTCTTTTTCATCCACGACATCATGATACTGGAATTTCCCAGTCAATGTGACCATTCGTTTCCCTGTACCGTTTTTTGGCTGAATCACTTTTCCGTTACGCTTCAAAAACCGGGTATCACTCGATGTCCAGGTAATGCGGCTGCCGTTAGCACCATATGCAGGCAGCGTTAAATCAAATTCGACAGTATTCAGATTCCCCAAATTTACTGCCTCGATATCTTCCTCAATACGTTCACGATCTGTTTTCATAATGTTCTCCAAATTCCGTCATTCATAACGTCTCTGCCGGTTCTCTTCCTATTTTTTATTGAAATGCTTTTGCGCAAATGTTTTACGATAAATGGTCGGTGTTACCTGTTCCGCCTTTTTAAAGACCCGCATGAAATATTTCGGATCCTCATAGCCGACCTCATAGGCGATGGAAGGGATATCCTTATCGGAATTCACAAGTAGTGATTTTGCATATTCAATGCGGTATTTCGTTATCAGCTCTTTGATGCTGATGCCTTCATTTTCCTTAAACATACGGGACAGATAGCTCTTATTGTAGCGGAATTGTTCTGCGATGGACTCCACGCTGATGCTTTCAAATGCATGGATGCGCACCCAGTCCCGTATCGGCTGTGTACTGTTGGCATTTGTCTTTCCATTAGGAAAATAGGAAAGATGTGTCTGATAGGATATTTCCATAAGAATGCTTGTCATGAAATAGTTCAGATATCTTCCATACTTTGTTTCCTGATAAATATCAAGCAGCTGGTTAAACAGTATATTCACGCGATTCATACTGATTTTCGAGGTATACTCCGGCAAGAGCAGCATTTCCTTGAAGGCATCGGTACTGCTTAGCTTTTCTACGGTATCTCTGTTCATTTTTTCAAAGGTGATGCCAGAGAAATGACACCAGAAAAATTTTAATCCCTTATCACTGTAGCGCACCCCTTCATGGCAGGCAAAGGGCGGTATAATCAGCAGTTCATTGGGATGTACCTCATAACAGGTGCTGTTGACCTTAATGGACAGTACCCCGCTGTATACGGCGATAATCTCATAGCTGTCGATGATACGGCGGTCGTGACGCCAGCGGTCATCGGAAAGAAAGATACCGACGCTTTCAAAATGCACCGGCTGATCGACATTTGTTTTCACATAAAACATACGCATAGCCTCCCTTATCATTTACATATACGCATCAATACCTGTTATCCAACGATGAAACAGCAGTACGCCAGAAAGCAGCAGCAGACTCATCAGTGGAAATAAGAGAAGCTGCCCGCGGGCATCATTAACCAGCTGAAAAACGAGAATGCTGATACCATTGGCGATTGTATTGGATTGCGACCAGGCAGATTGCAGCTGCGCCTCGTAGTTTTTCGGAGCAAGCCTTGCGGTCATGGAAATACCGGTGGGCTCACATAAATTCTGGGCTGCGTTGAGAAAAACAAAATACACCAGCAGCCAGAGCGGACTGTACAGACCATTTTGTCCAAGCAGAATCGGTATGGATACTATCGCATAGGCGGCACTCATGAAAAGCATGCCGAGAATAAATTTTCTGGAGGTAGGAACGCCGGTACGCAGCTTTTTTGTCCACAGCCAGACAAACAACGGTCCCATCAATATCCCGATCAGTGAGGAAATTGATGTAAAGGCTGCCGGAGCCACGGTGATACCAAACAGTCTGCGATCAATACTGGTTTCAATGAACACGGCTAATCCGGTATTGATAAAAACAGCAGAAAGAGCAATTACCACTTGTACTACGAACAGCTTGCAGAAGGGACGCATCCGCTGCCGCTCCTGCAAGGAAAGTGCAGCGTGATTGCGAATGCGAAGCAGAAAGACGATGGGGACCACAAAGGACACCGCGGTGATCCCATGCAGCAGAGCTTCAAAGCTTATCCAGTGATGCACGATGCCCACCGCTGCAAACAGGAGAACAAGCGTGCATATACCAAGTGCATACAGCAGCCGTCTGCGGTTTTGAATCACCGGCTGCCTGCGTGCAGACGCCTGATAAATACCGGGAAAAAACCGCTTCCTTCCCAACGCGATGGCAAGACCGTATGCATAGGCAGCAAGAGCACTGATCAGGAAGCCGGCATGATAATTTTGTAATCCGATCGTACCGATCAAAATCGGCGCAAGAAAGCCTCCCATATTATTCGCCATGGCATGCATGGTGAAGGCTGCATCTCTTCTTCCATTATCATCACTGCGATAGAGCTGACCAGTCAGGGATGCATTGCTGGCGCCCATAATGGGAAGCGACATCAGGACAAAGGCAAGAAATGCAAAGAAACGTCCCTGCTCCAGAGAAAAATGCGGAAATGCAAGCAAAAGAAACCCGGTTCCCTTAACAATGTTCCCGATCATCAGAGCACGTAAGGGCCCAAGCACATGATCTGCCAGCCAGCTTCCCGCTATCATGAAAAGAGAATTACAGGCTCCCATGGCGGCAATCATACTGGCGGCCTGTCCCTGTGTAAATCCCAAGCCCCGCGTATACGGCGTATACAGATAATAGATGAGAATAGCGTAAACACCGCCCCATGCAAACGAATTGAAAAAGTTCCCTGCTGCCAGAATCCCCAGTCCCCCCGGATGTCCCGCAAAGCTGCGATCATCATAAATGGCAGCCAGGTTTGGATTCTTCATAATCTTGCTCTCCTTATGAAATAGTGAATCATGCTATGTACACTATAACAGAAGCAAAATCGTACGTCGATATCATTTTCTTACATTAGGTGGACTTTTGTTACTATTTCATGAGAATAGACAAAAAGAGGAACCCTCATGACATCGCTGCATCCTATAAAGATTGCACAAAGATTCCTGCTTTTTATAGTAAATTCTTAAATTATAAAGCCTTATCAATCCTATCCCATAATCCAGAAAGCCTTTCAACAGCTTTCCGGTGGATTTTTTGTAGTTTCTATTTTCTTCATAAACGCGCATTGAATCGCTGTCTGCTTTTTACGATTCGCTGTAACGCTTCCTATCTGCATCAGCTGTACATGCTGATGGTTGCATGACATCTGGTCCTGTTATGTTCATAACTCATGGTGACAGCTATCCAAACCTCCTTCAGCACTGTAACGAATACAGGCGTAAGCCGCTGTTGCTCAGATGCCGTCAGCCTTCCCTAGCTATGCTTCATCGGTTTCCTTAAAACGGAAGCACAATAAGCTCTCTATCCGCATGTGTTAATGCTTCACAGCCATCCCTTGTAATCAGGAAGTCATCCTCGATCCGTATCCCGCCCAGACCGGGTACATAGATTCCGGGCTCCAGTGTGATAACAGTTCCCTCTTGAAACGCTTCCTTATTTGTTCGTGAGATAAAGGGTGCTTCATGAATATCCAGACCAAAGCTGTGTCCGGGACCATGGATGAGGGAATAGCCGCTCTGCTCGATAAACCCTCTGATTTTCTGTTCCAGATCGCAGCTGCGCACACCTGCTTTCAGGTTTTGACGTCCTACCTGCTGTGCTTCCTTAACTATGCTGTAGATTTCCTTTAGCCGCTCATCCGGCTCGCCAACAGCCACCGTTCGTGTAATATCACTGCGGTAATGCTCATACAAAGCACCAAAGTCCATTGTCACCATGTCCCCTGCTTGTATCACCTTATTCGTTGCGACCCCATGCGGCAATGCCCCACGTGCGCCACTTGCCACAATCATTTCAAACGAACAGGTCGTCGCCCCTCGTTTACGCAGCTGATATTCCAGTTCATTACAAACCTCCTGCTCACTTATCTGCGGACGCAGGAACTTCAGGATTTCCTGAAATGCTTCGTCCGCAATCCGACAGGCAGCCCGTATTTTGGATAATTCCTCTTCATCCTTCACTGCACGCAGACCTTCAAGCAGCTTGAAAGCCTCGATAATTTCTGCGCTTGTATTCTTTTTCAGTGTCTGAGCCTGTGCATAGGAAACTGCATCCCCGTCAATCCACACCCGATGCAAGGCAAGGCTGTCAATCAGCTTTCCCAGATCGGTAAACATATCGCACTTCCAGCGCTGTATAGCAAAGCCCTCTGTCTGTTCTGCCGCATCGCTCATAAAGCGGCCATCACTCATAAGGATAGCGTGCGTCTGCGTAAGTAAAACCTGTGCAACTCCTTCCTCTGCATAAAACCCGGATACATAATATACATTGGACTGACTGCTGATCAGCAAGGCATCCACACCATGCTTTCTCATTTGTTCTCTTGCTTCTGTAATCCGATCCAAAATCATCACTCCTCCTATATATGGTTTTCTATATTTCTACATCTATATAAACAGTCTAGAATTTACCCTTCAGCCAACTGTTCCTCCTTCGCAAACACGCTGGTAAGGCAAAGCAGACCCCGTAATCAAAGCAATAACAGGGCCTGCTTTCAGCTTAAGCTAAAGTGAAGTATACATGATATGCTTCCAAATCAATCTGACTTAGAGGAACAAAGTCAAGCTGATCCGCCGCATCATGGAAACGTGTAGTTCCCGGTATCTGATGAATCTGTTCTGCGAGCTTCTCCGGCTTCAGCTGCAGCTTCAGATATGCTTCTGTTTCATTTACTGCCGCAAGCACATATGGCCCATAGTGCAAGGATACCAGCTCTTTTCTATCCGGTGTTGCCTCCAGATAATAATCACAGCCAAACACAGCATCGATCTGTACCGTGTCCTCCTGCAAAAACAGATGCAGATAACCATCGGCTGCGGCTGTTTGCCCGACAGTCTTACCATTCATGCACACAGATGTACTGCGTGCCCACGACGGTATACGAATTGCCAGCTCTTTGCCATTCCCGCCGGTAACTGACAGAGAGATATTTCCAGGCTGATCCTCGCAAGCCTTCTGTGTGATGGTCATATTCTCTTTCGTTAGTGTAGAGGATACAAAGAGGTTTACATATACACAGCTGGAGGAATGATGATAGATGGCATCCCCGTAACGGAAATGATTTTCCAGCCCGGTACCGTGACAGCAGCTGTTTTCATCATCAAAATGCTTTCTTCCTCCCGGTCGCAGCGGCATGAAATACGTACTGCCTCCGGTAGGCCGCTGTTCTCCGCTGGAGAGGATATGATTCTGCATCGTCCGCTCATAGTAGTCCATATAGGCAGCATGCGGTTCATACTGAAACAGCTCATTGGTCAGCTTCAGCATATTATAGGATGCACAGCTTTCAGCTGTATTGTCACTCAGCAAGGCACCGATCACATTCGGCTGATGGAACATCTCGGTTTCTCCACAGCCTCCAATCGTGTAGCAATGAGCTCCTGTGACGATTTCCCAGAAATATTTTGCAATGCGATAATAGGTCTTATCCTTTGTCGCTTCAAATAGCTTCATGGCACCGATGATCTGGGGAATATGCTGATTCGCATGCATACCGCCAATCGCATCAATATTTCGTTTCATCGGATAAAACAGCTTATCGTTATCAAAGAGCTTTGCCGCTTCCAGATGCTCCTTTTTCCCACGCAGCAGATAAAGCTGTGCAAGGCTTTCATTCATACCGCCAAACTCTCCGGCGATATAGATACTCCACATCTTTTTCAGGGTCTTATTATCCAGACGGCTCAATCTGTTGTATACCCAATCTCCCAGCTTCTCTGCCATATGCAGGGCTGTATCCAGATGAATTTGTTCATAGCAGTCAATCAAACCGGCCAGTATTTTATGCAGCGTATAATACGGTGCCCAGATTTCCGGATAGGGTGTAAATTTCTCAAGCAGGTCAAACTGCTCCTCTGTATAGGCACTCAGAAAGCCTTCATGACAGCCTTCCACATCAGCGAACGCATCCTGACATTCCTTTAGAGACTGCAGCATATAATCGGCCTTGCGACGGATTTCCTCATTCTTTGTTGCGGCATAGCAATAGGCAAGGGCAGAAAGATAATGTCCGCTTGTATGCCCGCGCAGCTTGCTGTCCGGTGTATCCCAGCCGATCATCTGCGGTGCTCCCAGCGTATCCAGACCGCAGGTGGCACGGAAATTGTACAGCATCTGATCATCATTCACATGAAGAAGTACCTCCAGCATACGATCCTGAGCTTCCTTAAAGGAAGAGCCCTCCAACAGGGAAACCTCGCTTCTGGCAAATTTTTCTGCTTTTTTCTCAAGAACGGTTGTATCCTTTTTCAATGACTCCAGAACATGGACAACGGCATGTACCTCTATGGCTGTATCCTGCAGCACGCCGTGAATATCCTGATCACCGAGTGTTTGAAAACACTGTACATCCCCATCATCCCAGGTGACTGCATGAGAAATCGTTTTGTGTTCCTTTGTAACCACGATGGCAACCGCTGGCAGCTTCACCTCTGTATTTGGCAGTGCCTCCACATCAATGCTGTAAATGGATTCCACCTGAATATCATTTTTCTTTTCCAGTACGGTTACCGGATACTCCCGCACAAGCTCTTCGCTTCCATAGGAGAAGATTGCTGTCAGAACAACCTCACGCTTTCCTTTTCCATAGGCAAGCTGGTGTACCCTTCCAGTATCCTCAAGATAGCGCACATCACTGGATTTCCATGAGATTGCGGAGCCGTTTGCCCCTTTCGCTGGAAGCTCCAGATCAAACTCCACGGTTTTCAGGTTTCCCAGATACAGGGCGGCAATATCCTGTTCTATGATTTCTATATCTTGTTTACTCATATTCTGTTTCCTTTCCTTGATTCTATCAGCGTCTGTTTCCGTGGATATCGTATGCATCCTCATACGTATCCCATGGGGCAGGCAGATATTGCGAGGAATATATTTTTTCAAAAAATGCATAGGCTCTTTGATCGTATTCCTTCAGCTCTGCACGGGTATTGACAGGACCACGGGTACCATCCCAGGTTCCATCCTTCCCTTCCTCCATGACATTGAACCAGACGGTAGACAGTGTCGCAAAGTATTCCTCATAATTGCTGATGGCATAGGTATGCGGCCACAGTCCTTCCTCTTTGGCAGCCGCATAGATGGCTCTGCATTCGTCTGCCAGTGAGGTATCCTTCATATAATTGATGCCAATCAAATGCACAGCATGTGCAAATTCATGCACCAGAATGCATTCATGCGTATAGCGTGTAATGTGTTCTCCTTCCAGAATATGCAATACATTTACCTCTGAAATGGAGGTTGTCGGTATTTCCATCGTACCGCCGAAGCCTTCCACAGGGCGGTGTAGGAACAAGCAGCCGGCACGGTGTTCGGGGATTTCATACGCATCCTCATCCTTAGCATAGATGGCAAGCTCAGCGCCGGCGCCTTTTAGGATTGCGCTGGCTTCCGGCAGCTTCAGCAGCATAAAATCCACAATGGTCTTTGCCATGGCATGTGCTTCCTCACTGACACGGCTGTTGGATTTTATCACAACACCGCAGGCGCAGGTGGTGAATTTTGTATAATATGGCTCATAGGTGATGGTATAGGAGCGCTGTGGATCTGCGGGAATACCCGGTACGTCAGTACTGCGGATATTCTTCAGTACCTGAATGCTGTATTCCTCCATATGCGTACAGTCAATCTCCTCGTTCATGAAATAGGTGGTCTTCCGTTTTCCTTCCTCGTAGACGGTTCCCCTGTCCCATTCCTCATCATCACTGCGCTCATAGGTGGCAATGCGCCTCCCCTTATGATATACACCGATATTTTCGCTGTACTGGGAATTAACAACAGCCTGGCTCCAGAAGACCTCCAGACGTCTGGTATCGATCATTCTGGCTTTTCGTATTTCAGGAATTTCCATATTCATAGCATCCTCCTTATACAATGGCGTCGATTTTCTTTGACATTTTCAACAGCACCAGACAGGTCCCCACTAACAGCACAGTCATGATAGGGAAAATCATCATCTGCTGGTCTGCTGTCACAAAGAATTTAAAGGCGATAATACTGATACCGTTAGCGATGGAATTGGACTGCTGCCATGCGGACTGCATTTGTGTTTCATAGGATGCAGGAGCGAGCTTTGCAGTCATGGATACACCAATCGGATTGATGAAGTTATCTCCAATGGTAAGAATAAAGTAATACCCCACGACCCACAGCGGAGAGAAGATGCTTCCCTTTCCACCGGTCAGTACCGGAACAGCAAGTACGGCATAGGCTGCGGCATTAACCAGTACACCGATGGAGAATTTCTTTGTGACCTTCAGCTTTCCGAATTTTGTAGAGCCCCAGACCCAGACAAAGAAGGCACCCATGACCAGACCTAGCAGATTATAGATTGAGGTGAAGGTTGCCGGGGCAAATTCAATCCCCATGAAGTTACGATCGATTTTCGCTTCAATGAAGACCGCGAGTGCCGTATTCAGAAGAACAGCAGACAGTGCAACTACACATTGTACACACCAGATTTTCAAAAACGGCTTCATTTTCGTGTGCTCTTCCTTTGTGATGTTTTTATTTGTGTACATTTTGTACAGGAATACGATTGGAATAACGAAGGAGAAGGTAGTGATGATATTCAGGATACCGTCAAAATTCATGACTCCCATACTTACTGTGATACCAATTCCTGCAAGCAGAAGTATTACAACGCCGGCAAACAGCAGCCCCGCTTTTTTCAGCTCTTCTCTGGATACCGGATTGGCTGGCTTTTCCCCTATCGTTCCAAAGAAGCGTTTTCCTGTAAAGAGAATGACCAGACCATAGGCAAGTGCAGCCATGGCACTGATGAAGAATCCCAGATGATAGTCGCTCATACCGATGAAGCCGATCAGGATCGGTGAGATCATACCGGTAATTGCATTGGCAACGTTGTGGATGGTGAAGGCAGCGTCACGGCGTCCATCGTCATCACTGCGATAGAGCAGCCCTGTCATGGATGGATTGGCAGCCCCCATAATCGGCAGGGACATCAAAATCAAAGACAATACAGCGAAGATTCTTCCCTGTGTTAAAGAGAAAGCCGGTACAGCGAGTAGTCCGAAGGATATCGCTTTGACCACATTTCCGACAACCAGTGCTTTTCTAGGCCCCAGTACCCGGTCACTCAGCCAGCTTCCGACAATAACGAACAGCGAGTTGCATGCGCCCATTGCGGCAATCATGCTGGCAGCTTCCCCCTGAGTAAAGCCCAGCCCTTTGGTGTATGGACTGTAGAGATAGTAAATCAGTATGGCATAGACGCCGCCCCATGCGAATGAGTTGAAGAAGTTCCCCGCAGCGAGTGCCCCCAGCCCGCGTGGATGTCCGAAGAATTTCCTGTCCTTGTAAACCGCCTCCAGCTGAGGATCAATCTGTTTGTTTTCATTACGTTCAGTATTCATATTCTTTTTCCTCACAATCATGTATACTTTCAAGAAGCTTTTCCCGGGTTGTCATGCGACTTGTTCTTGACACTTCTACTATAGCAAAGCGCTTACATGCCAGTCGACTCATATTCTTTACAATAGGTGTACTTTTGTTACTTGCGAGGGGAATAAATACAAAAAAATAAAGGAAGTATAGCTTTCAGTAAATTATTTAAAATAGAGAAGAAAGCGTTTTATAAATGTTAAATAATGCATTTATAGTGTTTTATTGCGCTTGTTTTATATTCTTCGTGCGATAAGAGAGACACGCCATGGTGGAGGAATGTTTAAATTGGTGGATAAATTTTACTTGTTTTAAGTGTTATGCCAGCTTTAACAGAAAGGGTTTTATGAGTAATTTATTACCTAGAAGGGCGGAATGTACTCTGATTCATAATAGCTGCAGAAACAAAAAAACTGCTTGCTGTTTAGCATGCAGTCTTTATTCAAGCGATTCTAAACTATGAATCAGCTTAGTTTTCATGATTTGGGAAGTATTTCATTCAGTGTATCCCACTGACCAGTGTAATTGTTATATGCTTTGACTCCTGTTTTTGCTTTTGGATTCCCTTGTATTTCACGTAATCCGCCTTCCCATCCGCCAATATTATATACTGGTAAATCATCAATCTTGTATTGTGGATATGATGTTAAATACACTAGATAAGTTTTACCTGCCTCTATCTGTATATCGTCCTCAAACATCATTTCAACATACTCCGGTTTATCATCTTTCATATTTCTGTCTATTTTACTTTGTTGTTCAGGATACAGACTTGCATAGTATTTATCAAATGGAATGATACCTCCCATACGCGTATAACCTATCGTTGCATTTACCTGAAGGTCACCTTTGTAAACAGCTAATATTTTCATTTTTCCATATGTGAATGGGTATATATACTCACTCGTATTTTGATTTATATTATCTCCGCCATCAATAGATTCTATATTTACTATTGCTATATCCGTAACTCTAGAATATATTTCATTACTATCTGATGGATCCCCGTCGATTTCTGCTGAATTTGGTATACTCATAACTTCTTTTGACTTAATTTTAGCATAAGCATCATATGGTTCATTTACCTCTTCAACAGGTTTACTTATTTGCTTGTTTTCTGTATGCTGTGAAGAACAGCCTGAACAGATAACCGCAAGGAGAATAAAGAGTACCAACAGTCTATTCATTTTCTTTATCATATCGTCGTTTTCCTTTCTCAGTAAATAGCGTTTATCGTGTCATTATCTGTTTTTTGCACGCGCTGCACTTTCCGTCCTTTTTTTGTTTGGCACATAATGCTGTTTGGATTTGAATTATAATGCGCAAGACCGAATGCATGTCCCATTTCATGTATAAGTGTACCTAATGCCTGATCATTGCTGAAGCTGGACTTTTTATAATTATCATCATTAATGTATATTTCTGTATAGAGCCAGTTTCCTGCATTGGGCTGCATCTTTTTTGAACTGCTGTTATAGAATAATGTTTCGGCTAAAACTCCAAATGAACCTTGGCTTGTCCAGTAACTATCCCTTTTTGAATATATATCCATTGAAGATCCATAATTGCTGCTTACAAAGCTGATATATATGGGATTATCGCCCTTTCCTGTATACATCCAGTTATTTGCCGCATTTTTTATAAAAGATTCCCAATATCCTGCACCTGAATTGTAGTTAATAAATATCGTGATATTCCCCACACCTGATGAATATCTACCGCCTAGTCTTGGTGTTGCTGCGAATATACTCCCCGTTGAAATGCTGTATACAATTGTCATTATAACAGCAATAACATAAAATTTGTGTTTCCTTTTCATATGCTTCGTCCTTTCCTCCTAGTATATGATTTTATACTTTTTCTGTATTAAAAAAGCAGCATAGCACTCATGTTTATTGACCATCTTCTTTAAACGATTGAAGAATGGTCATAATGACTTCAAATCCAATACTCCCTTTTTCACATATGTGTTTTTCATACTTACCCACCCACTTTTATATAATCATTATATCTGAAATATAGTATGTAATCAGACTTAAAAACCCTATTTTTTCATGTTATAATTAAAATGTGATAACTATATTATGTAAATGTTATGTTTTTAAAACTATCTCAGAAATTATTTCATAAATTAACTAAACAATTAAAATTAAAAAATACTGTAAACCCGTATTTCGTCCAGAGCTTACAGCATTTTATATATTCTATACAATTATCCCTAATTATTGAAATGAATAGGTTGTTACTGATGTAAAAACCTCTTGTGCCTTCAACAGTGTTTCACATGGATCGTGTAAATTGATTGCATCCGGCATAAAGGATGTCTCAATGCAGAATGCACAATGTCCTTTATACTGTGCATTCCCTTTTCCTGCATGTGCTTCCTTATAATCCGGAACATAGAAGTGAAAGCCCGGTAGGTCTGAGGTGATGCGCAGCCTGTGTCCACTCCGCGGATCGTATGCCTCCACACGGTGTTCCTGTTGTTCGTTGAAGAGAAAGTAATGATCATAGCCATTCGCATAACGAATTTGTTCATTCTCTTTCTTTCCTATGTCTGTACCGATTGCTTTTTCCTTTGTAAAGTCAAACGGTGTTCCTGCGGTTTCCTTAATAACACCGCTCACCAGGCGGTTTTCATCATTTTCTGCATACCGAGATGCCTGCATGCGCAGCAGCTGATGATCCACCGTTCCCTTTCCCTGACCCTGCAGGGCAAAATAGGAATGATTGGTGAAATTTACAATGGTGTCCTTGTCTGAAACTGCCTGATATTGTACGCTGAGTGTATCTTCGCATAGCGTGAACGATACACGGAAGCTTACATTGCCCGGATAGCCTTCCTCCATATCTCTGCTGAAATATTGCATAATGAGCGTATCTCCCTGTATTTCTGCCGCAAACAGCCGTGCATGAAAGCCTTCCTTTCCTCCATGCAGGGCATTGCAGGCATCATTGATGTCCAGCTTATAGGTTTTCCCGTTAAGGTCAAATCTGCCATTTCGTATACGGTTTGCACAGCGTCCGATTGTCGCACCGAAATAATTATCGAAGCGCAGGTATTCATCGATGGTATCATAGCCCAAGACAACATCTGTTTGGTCACTGCGACAGATAACAGAGGTAATGGTTGCGCCCATATTGATAATATTTACAATCAATTTCTCAGATACAAGAGAATATTCTTTGATTTCCGGATATTTTGGATCAAAAATTCTGCTGGTAATCATAGGGAATCACCCTTTCGACTGCCCGTAATAGGCATCGGGACCATGCTTGCGCTTGAAGTGCTTATCCAGCAATACCTGCTGCATCGGCTGAGCACTTCCATTTTGCAGCATCACACTCACAAACGCCATAGCGGCGCACTCCTCCATCACAACGGCATTGTGCACTGCCTCAAACGGATCCTTTCCCCAGCTGAATGGTCCATGACTGTGTACCAGCACCCCCGGCATACTGTTG
>QULU01000026.1:0-33054 GCA_003481775.1 Clostridiaceae bacterium OM02-2AC | reverse complement strand
CCATGCTTGCGCTTGAAGTGCTTATCCAGCAATACCTGCTGCATCGGCTGTGCACTTCCATTTTGCAGCATCACACTCACAAATGCCATAGCGGCGCACTCCTCCATCACAACGGCATTGTGCACTGCCTCAAACGGATCCTTTCCCCAGCTGAATGGTCCATGACTGTGTACCAGCACCCCCGGCATACTGTTGGGATCAATATTTTTCTGCTTGAAGGTCTCCACGATTACATGTCCGGTTTCCAGCTCATATTCCCCATGAATTTCCGCCTCACTCATTTGTCTTGTACAGGGGATATCTCCATAGAAATAATCCGCCTGTGTCGTTCCCAGCGCAGGGATCGCTTTGCCTGCCTGTGCAAATGCCGTAGCCCAGCGGGAATGCGTATGCACGGCTCCTCCGATATCTGGGAAGTTCTTATAAAACGCAAGATGCGTCATCAGATCACTGCTCGGCTTTAGCTTTCCCTCCACCACATTTCCTTCCAAATCACATAAAACGATATCCTCAGCACTCATGTCATCATACTCCACACCACTTGGCTTGATCGCAATCATGCCCTGCTCACGGTCGATTCCCGATACATTTCCCCACGTAAAGGTAATCAGTCCATGCTTGGGAAGCAGCAGATTTGCCTCCAGTACCCTCTTTTTCAGTTCTTCCAGCATATTCTGTCTCCTATTTCTTCAGCTTCCAAATCAGGTCATTCCATGTCAGCTCTTTTCGTAGCGCGGGAATCGTTGTGTCTGCACCGATATGGATAAACTCCATATTCATGATTTCCGCAAAATCCTGTAACACCTCTGCATCCAGATCATAGCTGATGACGGAGTGGTGCGCTCCTCCGGCATACATCCATGCCTCCGCACTCGTTTCCAGATTCGGCAGCGGTTTCCACAATACCCCTGCCACAGGCAGCTTCGGCATATCGTGCTCCTGTTTCTGACAGATAACATCATTGACAATCATACGGAAGCGATCACCCATATCGATAATTGTTGCCAAAACAGCCGGTCCTTCCTTTGCCTTGAAGGTCAGGCGTGCAGGGTCCTCGCGATCTCCGATTCCCAGTGGAACAACCTTGATTTTTGGCCGTTCCGCTGCAACACTTGGACACACCTCCAGCATATGTGCCCCCATGTTCATACCATTGTCCAGATCAAAGTGATATGTGTAATCCTCCATGAAAGCAGTGCCGCCCGATTTATCCGCCGTCATCATTTTCATAATGCGACATAATGCCGCTGTCTTCCAATCCCCCTCACCTGCAAAGCCATACCCCTTGCGCATCAAATTCTGTGCCGCAAGACCCGGTAGCTGACGCAGCTGCTGCAAATCCTGAAAATTGGTATGGAAAGCATTGTAGCCTCCATGCTCCTGCATGAATTTTTCGATAGCGATTTCCTCGCGTGCCTGATACCGCACAGCCTCTATCTTATCCGTATCCATATCATACAGACTTTCGTACTCCTTCATCTGTGCATCAATTTCCGCTTCACTGACAGCCTCCACATACCGGATGATATCTCCTACGCCGTAATGATCCACACACCATCCGAATGCAATAGCCGCTTCCACTTTATCTCCGTCCGTCACTGCCACATCTCGCATATTGTCAGAAATACGCATGACCTTAACGTTACTGCTCTCATACGCCCCAACCGCGGCACGCATCCACTTACTCATACGATTCCGCATTGTTTCATCCTGCCAGTGTCCACTGATCACCTTCTGCTGCAAACGCATACGGGCAATGATATAGCCATGCTCCCGATCTCCATGCGCCGACTGGTTCAAATTCATAAAATCCATGTCGATATCCTTCCACGGGATATCCCGGTTAAACTGGGTATTCAAATGCAGCAGCGGTTTGCGAAGCGCCTGAAAGCCGCGAATCCACATTTTGCTCGGTGAAAATGTGTGCATCCATGTTATAACACCGGCGCAGCTATCATCTTCATTGGCAGCGGTCAACGTCTGATAGATTTCCTCCTGATTGCGCACAACACTCTTCCATACGATTTCACAGGGAATGGTGGCATCCTTGTTCCATTCGTTGACCATCTCCTTTGTATGTGCATCTACTGTTTTTAAAACATCCTCTCCATAAAGGTCCTGACTTCCTACCACGAACCAGAATGTATATGTCTGCAAGCTTTTCATTTTCGTCTCCTCCTTATTCATAGCTTTCAATCCTAATTCTTCCGTTAAAGAAATTCCCCAACCGCCGTTCTTTTTTCAACAGATCCCTGCGATTTGTTTTCCATACGACAAAGCGATACGAATCCAACAGGAAATCTATGGTATCCTCATAGAGCTTTTCTGATCGTCTTTTGTACATATTCTTTAAGATATCCTCGGTAAGAAATACATCAGATTCCCTTCCTGTGTCTGCTTTATCACAGATATAACAGATATTTCCCATAGTTATTCCTCCTGCTGCCCTGCAGAACTGCCGCTTCCCAGATAACGGATAGCAGCACGTTCTACAAAAAGCTCCTTCTTATAGCTCGCTATATAGCTATCAAAGCCTTCCTGTAATTCCTCACTTGCCCGTATTGTACAATTCTGTGTTTGTGAAAATACATTTCGTTCCAGATAATCAAGCAAGCTGTTGTATCTGTTTCTGTTTAACCGGTAGGCCGCCAGTACCGCGCTTCCCCATGCACCGCCTTCTCCTGCCGTTGTCATCACACTGACCGGGGCATGCATTGCGGCTGCCATTATTTTCTGTCCAACCTCCGGCGTCTTAAACAAACCGCCGTGCCCATACATATGATCAAGCTGAACATGCTCCTGCTGAGTCAGAATATCCATACCGATTTTCAGGGTTGCTAAAGAGGCGTACAGCTGTGTCAGCATGAAGTTAGCCAAATCAAAGGTACTGTCCGCGCTGCGTACAAACAGAGGGAACCCCTTTGCAAAGCCTGTAATGTGTTCTCCGGACAAGTAATTGCAGGCTAATAATCCTCCTGCTGCCGCATCTGCTTCCAGCGCCTTATGGAATAGTAGCTGATATAAATCATTTTTATTGACAGCTTTTCCTGCCAGCTGCAATACCTCCTGAAAGATTCCTATCCAGGCATTCAGTTCGGAGGTTCCGTTGTTGCAGTGTACCATAGCAACCGGATTTCCTTCCGGTGTAGTGACCACATCAATTTCCTCATACATTTTTTTCAATGGCTCTTCCAGTACCACCATGGCAAATACGCTGGTTCCTGCGGATACGTTTCCACTTCTCGGCTGGATGCTGTTGGTGGCAACCATACCTGTTTGGGCATCGCCTTCTGGTGGACAAAGCGGTACACCGGGTTTCAGATCGCCGGTAGGATCAAGGAGCTTCGCCCCCTCCTCGCTCAACATTCCGGCATCCTCACCAGCCAAAAGAACCTTTGGAAGGATTTCACGCAGCTTCCATGGACATGCCGGATTCTCTATAGCCTTATCAAACAGCTCCAGCATGTGTGCATCATAGTCCTTTGCTTCTGTATCGATAGGAAACATGCCGCTTGCCTCACCGATCCCCAGCACATTGTTCCCTGTTAGCAGATAATGCACATAGCCGGCAAGCGTTGTCTGTAGTGCGATATCGCTAACATGTGCTTCCTTATTTAAAATTGCCTGATACAGATGGGCAATGCTCCAGCGCTGCGGAATATGAAAATGAAATAAGTCGCTCAGCTCTCGGCTCGCCTGCAATGTCATCGTATTGCGCCAGGTACGAAACGGAGTAAGCAGGGCTCCCTTTGCGTCAAATACAAGATAGCCATGCATCATAGCGCTGATTCCCATGCCGTCAAGATGATGCAGACATTCTCCATACTGTGAATGGTAATCTTTCTTCAGCTTCTGATAGCAAGACTGCAAACCGTTAATGACCGCATCCAGAGAATAGGTCCAGATACCGTTTTCCATTTGATTTTCCCAGTCATGATTGCCCTGTGCGATCACCTTATGATGATCATCAATCAAAACAGCCTTGATACGTGTAGAACCGAATTCGATTCCAAGGAATTGACAGCCCCCGGACAAGACGTTTTCTGTTTTTCTAATTTCCATATACAACCTCCAAGCTATCACTGTTAGCCCTTACACCATTAGTATAGTGTTTCAGAATGCTAAAAAAAAGAAATCCCTTGTTTCATCATGGACATTTATTGTCCTGACAAGTACAATATAGGAAAGAGGTGATAGGATGCTCGCGAATTTTGAACAGAGAAGCTATAAGGACTACGGCCGTGTATGGGTGGGCAGATATCGTAATCTGCATAATCTGGCGCATTGGCATCTGGAGCATGAAATCATTTATATTGAAAAGGGGCATGTAACCGTTTCGCACAATGATAAGGAATATCTGTTACAGCAAGGAAACCTGATATATATCAATAGCTCCCAGATTCATTACATCACCAGTAACGGTGATTCCATCGTCAGCATCATCATGTTTGACAGCAGCTTTCTACCGGAACGCATGCGAACCCTCGGTGTGCAAAATGCTGTTTTAAAGCAGGCATATTCCTTCCAGACAACCTTTGCTTGCATACAGCAGGAGCAGGAGGAGAAAAGGCCCTTTTATGTGGAAGCCATACACCATCATATGGAGCGGTTGTTGCTGGAAATCTATCGGGGAGAGGAATTGATTCAGGAGGGGGATACAAACCAGAATGAAAATCTGCTGGAATACAAAAAGCTTCTGTATGAAATACAGAAGCAGTATGCGGATATCACATTTTCGCAGGCCGCGAATAGAATGGGGCTGTCAGAATCCTATTTTTCAAGATATTTTCACAGAATGTCCGGTATGACGTTTTCACGGTATCTGAACATCATACGAATTGAGAAGGCCATCGAGCTATTGAAGGAGGATATGCTGAGTGTAACCGAAATATCCATGCGCTGCGGATTTGATACGATTCGTCATTTCAACCGCGTGTTTAAGGATATTACCGGGATGTCTCCGCGACAGCTGCCGAAGGAGTTCGTTTTATACCACCATACAACCAGGATGCTGCACGATAGCTTTGATCCGACGCTGGAGGAGTCAATACTTTTATAAAACAAAATGCTATCATATATTTTCATAATGCATCATTAAAGCACTTTACCTACAAAAGCTCAGCCCTTCTTAACCTATACATTGCAATAATCTAAAAAACAAATACAAATTTACGCCAAGCTATTATGAAAACTCCAGCGATGTGATGAATCAAGAATAGACTTATTCAGACAAAACGGAATTCGCTGTTCTGCTTTGCTTTCATTGAACGACATGCGCTTGTTCCTTTCAATCCTTATAAAAATCATCAAGGGCAACAAGTCTGACTTCATCATGCGCTGCTGTATATTTCATAACATCTTCATAAAATCCATTTTTTGAAAATAAATAATAAATCTATCTCTTCTTCTCTTTTTTAAAGGATTACATCCCCACCACCTTCCTATATTCTGATATAAGAAAGGTGCTTCTTTTCGTGTACGACGGTCCTGCATATACTACTGGCACATTTTTTCAAAAACAACTCCCATAAAATCATTTATATTATTTTTTACAAAATTTTATCTATAAAATATAATTATATGCACGCATTTCTATAATAATATTTTTTATTTCTTTTTCAGTTCAGTTCTATAGTCTAACAACGAATTAATTTTCAAAATAAGAATATTTAATGTACTAATTGTTTCACTACAAACATTAGGTTCTAAATCTAATACCAAATCAGATAGTTCGTTTAAGTTTTGCACAATTAAATGTTCGCATGAAAAAACAGCATCATTTTCATAACTAAATTCACTTTCACTATAAATTTTCTCAGAAAGGCATTTCATTTCGTATATTATTGCATCAAGCTCTTTACTATTCCTTATTTTTTTTATTTGTTTTAAAATATCATTAGTTTCCTGAATTAATAAATAACATTCTTTTTTCGTAAGGATTTCTTTACTATAATTAAGTTCAATTTTCCGATGGAATTTCCTTCCAACGAAAAACAGAGATAGAATAAAACAACCAAGCCATATATAACAGAAAATCCGAATAATAAATATTTCTGAAGTATTTATGATTTCATTGTTGAAAGTAAATATACCTTTCATTAACTTTTGTACATCTGGAAAGATCATGTTAAACCATATTTCATCACCATATAATTCAGGAAATACAATAAAAATGGTAATTATACCAACTAATATAATAATAATTGGAACAAAAAAAACTATCTTTTCTGATATTCTCTTATATATCCTAGATTTATTTTGCAATGTTTCGATACCTCCTAAGTAGTATAGGTATCCCTATATTATAATAAAATAGCGACATAAATCTAATTGATGTCATACCTTTATTTTCTGTCCACAACTTCCGCAAAATTTACTTCCCCCTTTATTAATAAATCCGCAAGTAGAACATTCTACAGTGATAAGAGAACTTCCACATTCTCCACAGAATTTTATGTTTTCTGATACTGCAGCACCACAGTATGGACATAACCTTTGCTTTATAAGTTCTCTTCCACATTCACCACAAAATTTCATTGAGGTATTATTTTGAGCACCACAATGAGAGCAAATGAGAGACTGTACAGAGGCTGCATGTGTGATATCTCTAAAACAATTAAAATTCTTTTCATTTTTTCCAGAATTAATATCTATAGAGTGATTTTCTGCAAGCTTCTCAATGATATCTAATGATCTACGTTGTTGGTAGAATTTTGAACCCAGTGCAAGTTCTTCTTTATACTCTCTCAATTTTTCATATTCTTCTGGGCTAGGAGCTATCGAAATACAATAAAAATTTTTTAAATCAATCCCAAAACGTTCAAACTCATCATCAAGTTTTTCTTTAAAAGAATCTGATAATTCAGCTAAATACTGTGATATTTCTAAAAAAGATACTTGTTTTTTTATCATGTAATCTGCAGTAATAGATTTTATTTTAGCATTTATTAGTCCATTGAAAAATCTTAATATAAGTAGGTGATTTTTTTGACTGCTATTTGGAATAGCTCCTATTATATTGGACACAAATAAGCGCGAATTTTTAATAGACATTCCATATTGCCCTCTTGCACCGATATTCAAAATCAATCCATATTTAGGATCCTCTATCGGTATTGGCGTTGAAGTCCCCCATTTCATATCTAGATTTACAGTTTTATTAACAAAGTATATTTCTGCTGAAAATGGGGTTTTACCTCCAAACGGCAGATTCACCAATTTATTTAAGATTGGAAGGTTTCCTGTAGTAAGTGTATAAGTACCCGGGCCAAACAAATCTAATGCTTCTCCCCCCTTAAAAAGAAGTGCTTCCTGACCTTGACTAACAACTAATTGAGATCCTAAAACGAGTTGATCCGAAGGATATTTATAAATTAACCAATGTGATTCATTTGAATTGCCAGTATACTTAATTCTATCAAAAACAGCCATATTTTCCACTTCCTTTTCAATACATTATCCTTCTCTTCGTATTTGCTTTTTTAATTCACGTGCAAATATGTTATACGACTTATCACTTTCCAAATCATTAATATATGAAAACACTAATTCTTCTGCTTCTCTATCTTCGTATTTGGCTAATTGATAAGCATATAAAAATATATTTAAAACCTCTGCTGCAGGTTTTGGTAAATGTTTTCCTGTTAAAAACCCTCCTTCTAACTGACACCAACGAGCACGTATTTTCCTGAATTTCGCCATAGCAAAGTATGCGCGCCAATCGTCAGGACAAATATCTACTGCTAATTGGGCAATCTCAGATTCATCACAGCCAATTACTCCACAGACTAAATCAAAAATATTATGACGATTTTCTCTTAAAGAAAGGTTATATGTCCTGATGAAAGCAGCTCTTAAATTATGATCTGGTAAAAACCGTGTCATATCAATAAACGTATCCATCTCCTGCTTTTCCTCTTTTGCAGCATTATATGCTTTTCTATATGCAGGAACAATAGATAAGTAACCTGTTCTTTCCCCGCCAGTAGAGGCATATCCAAGCCATGCACTCCAGCAATCAGGCTCAATATCTATCGCTCTTTTGAATTTACCATTCGCCCTTTTATCATCCCCAAGATTAAGTAAGGTGTAACCCTCTGTCAAAAGTTCCTTAACATCTTTTCCTTCATATCCATAAACATTCTTTGTGATATTTTGAGTGATTTTTTGAACAATCTGATCCTGTTTTATAACAAACTGCGAGAAACAGTGCTCACATGTTCCTATTTCATTTGAATTATCAAGAATTATATTACCACCGCATTGTTCACAAATCAAACTTATTTTAGCCATATGTATATCTCCTTATAAAGCGAAGATGAGATGAGAAAAATTATCACATATCTCATCTCATCTATTAACAAAATCACTATTATCCTAATCTTGATCAGTAATCGACATTTGTGTTGACTTATAGCCACTATTTGCTAATTTAAGTCCTAATTGACCAAATGCAGATTCAGTAGCTTGTTTTGCGGCAGTATAGAAAGCATTGCGTTTCTGTTGTTTAAATACATTACCAATAGCAGCATCAAAGGCCATAGTTGAAAATATTTTTTCCTGAATCAACAAATATGTTTCTACATAAAGATAACTTCCTACAGAGGTATTGGAAATCGCAATTTTCGCTTCACTGTCTACATCAACAACAACACATTGCTCTTTTGCAGCAAAAACAGCTCCCATTAGGCCTTTTCCACCCTTGAGTGTTTGAATTGTAGCCTTTAATGGGTACTGTTTTGCCTGTAATTCATTTAGTATTGCCTGCTCTAGTTGATCTCTTTTTCCTCCTGCATCTTCAAATATGTAACTGTCACTGCGTCCTGTAAATTTTGTATTAGCCATTTTTTCCTCCTATTGTGGGGATATTACGCTAATCATAAATAAAATAATATGTTTGAAATACAAATTTTACTTTGTATTTTAATCTACATCATTCTGAATACTATACTTTGTTTTCATGATTAGATTTATTTGTTATCATACTATTTAAATCAAGCGACTCTCCCACCCATTAATCGCTTACATTTTACAAAATTTACAAGCAATTGTCAATGATATGTAATTTTTATTGTTTAAGGTTATTGTTTAAGTCTCAAAAATATTTAACCCCGTCTAATTTCTAATTATTTTTAAATAATATCAAAGATTATTGTTTATTAATATAAAAACTTACTAAATTTCTGATTATCTTTTCATAAGTTGGTAAATGCCGATATATCCCGTATTTTAGGGCTTTATCGGTATTTTCTTTTTGGAAGATACCTTGCATAAGCTGGCATTTACCAGCATGAAAATGCAACCAAAAGTAGTAAATGAGTAGTAAATATAAGCTCCGATATTAACAAGCCAGTCTTTCCAGTTCCGCTTTTGCAGATTGAAATGTACCGTGTGCGTAATAGCCAAGTGTCATGGTTATGTTAGCGTGTCCCATGAGATATTGCAGGGTGTTTGGGTTCATTCCTCTATTTGCCATATTCGTACAATAAGTATGCCTGAATGAATGTGGTGTGATGTTCGGTAACTTATCCGTGTGATACTTGTTATATTTCTTAATCAATCCTCGCACCATACCCTCATAGTTTCCTGCAACTTTAGGCAAGCCCTCACGGTTTAAGAATAGGAAATTGCTGTAACCACCTACAATCAGCGGTTGTGCTTTTCCTCTGCTCTTTAGTATTCTTTGGATTGCTTGATAAGCCCGTTCTGTCAATGGAAGTTCCCGTTTTCCGTTTTTGGTCTTTGGTGTTTCAATATAGTAGCCTATTTCGCTATCTTTCAATAGCTGGTGGTCTATATTGAGTATTCTGTTCTGCATATCAATATGCGTCGTCAGTCCGCAAAATTCAGAAATACGAAGTCCCGTTTCCAGCAGAAGCACAACCTCATCATAATACTTGCTGTAAATCTTGTCCTTTTCCATAAAGGCAAGCAGGCGTTCTTCCTGCTCTGGTGTAAGGATAACTTTCTGCTCCGTATCATCTTCCAGAACATCACTTAGCTTAAATTCAAACGGGTTCTTTCTGATACAGTCGTCTTGTATCGCCATGTAAAATGACGCTTTCAAGGAACGCTTATAGTTATCAATCGTTTTATAGGCATATCCTTTTTCACTCATTCTGATAGCCCATTCTTTAGCGTCCGATTGCTTCACAGTATCAATCGCCCTCATACCCAACGGGTCGTTTTTCAGAGCGTTCATAAGATACTGTCGTCCTTTTTCAGTAGCCCTTTTGATGTTCTTTCTTTGGCTGTTCTTCTTGTCGTAGAGCTGGCAGACTGTCATTTTACCGCCGACTGTGTCGATACCGTCGTTAAGGTCTTTTTTTATCTGTGCTTCTTTTTCCCTCAACGATATATCATCACGCTTTCCAGCAGGTGTCTTGTCTGTCGGTACAAGTTTCCAAGAATAGACAAATTGTGGCTTTCCGTATATATCGGTATATTTATAAACGTATCTTCCGTCTTTTCGCTGGCTCTCTCCATTACGCAAATTGCGATTTTTACCGTCTTTTCGTTTTACATTAGACATAGTGTAAAGCTCCTTTCCGTCATGGAATGAGCCGTGATACGCTATATTTATTATACCATATCTACGGCTCAATGACATTAGATTTCGTCCAATGTATCTATGATTTTTTCAAATTGTTTTCGCTTAATCTGAATACGGTTACCGTTCACGATAACCCAGCCAGCGTCAATATTTTCTTCGGCTAATTTACGCAATTTCTTTTCGCCAATGCGGAAGTATTTGGACGCTTCTTCAATCGTCAGCGTATATTTTTCCCAGATAGGCACATCAGTATTGTTCATAATCTATGCACCCCCTTTACTGTGTGTCATTTTTTACAAGCAGGCAGACGGCTTTGGAAAGCTCCGTTAGTATCTCAACTATTCCCATTCTTGTGGGCAGAACCGCACCATGCGGACGTATCATTATTCTGTGAGGATAGGTCGTGGCAAAACGACTTTTCCAACAGTCGCTCTCGGATCACTGCGTGGGTCGCTCGCTTTCTTTTGAAAAGGTCGTGGCGTACAGTCCCCGTGGCTCGCTATCTCACAAACGTATCTGTCTGCTTTATTCAGTTGTCAAAGAGCTGTGGCGAAAGCGTGTTGCTTTCATGTAAAAGCAGGGGCAGAGCAGGAAAGAGGGGATTGAACAAATCATGCTCTGCGGTTACTGCTTGTTATTCTTCGGTTTCTAAAGGAATATCAAAGTCCAAAATCATTTTGATAAGTGCTTCTCTGATACGTCCTTTTAATTCCATGTCTACGACTATGCAGACATTACCATATTTGTCGTAGAACGGACGCAAACAACATTTTGATATGTACGGGTCATACAACGCCAGTATCTTTTCAATCGCATTTACGTTGCCGTCCACAGCCGACGAAATAAGGTAAAATGACGGGCGTGTGTTATTCATCATTCATGTTCTCCTTTAATTTTTTCTTGATTTCTTCAAGTGAGTTCTTCCTACTGCGGAACGACGTTGAACGGTTAATCTTTAATCTGTCGCCGATTTCTGTATCGCTCATGCCTAAGAAGAAATACATCAACAAGATTTCTCTGTCTTTTTCAGACAGATACTTAATCGCTTCTGCTAAATCATCATCAAGGACACGAACCTCAATACCACATACATCAAAGGCGGTATAATCGCTTTCGTATTCGTCCCAGACTGCCAGCTTTTCTACGACGATTTCTGGAAGTTCACAATAGGAAATTTCCTTATTTCTTCGTCGCTTTAATTCTTTGCGATAATTACGGACAATGCCTTTCACTACACGTTTGAGCTTGCAGTCAAATTGACATTGTATTGTCTTTTGGAAGTCCGACGGTTTCATATCATCACACCCCCTTTCCGTTATGACGTGAAAAGTGTTTATCCCTCTTTCCGCACCATATCTGTACAGCAAGGTGTGATTTGTTGCATGATTTTGAAAAAAAATGAAAAAATTTTTTCGGGTACAAAAAAAGCCCGCACAAAACATATAGTCTGTACGAGCTATTAAAGCTGTGAGATATTCAGTTGTTAATAAAATGCTGTTAGGTAGTGTATGACCGTATAAGATTATGCTTAAAACTTTCCATGACACAAGCCCCCTTACAGCACTTGATTTCTATTAAACTTTTGTCTTTTTTGTAATCTTGTAAATATATTCTTCTGGAGTAGGGCGTTTATTTCCAAAATACTTTCTGAAATTCTCCTGCACTTCTGGGTCGGTGCTGTTCATAGCTTCATCAATCGTCGCTTCAATATCAGCTCGAACATCAGCTAATGACACACCGCCAGCTTTTGCACCAGCTTTCAATGCTTTTTTAATATCTCGTTTTTTAAGTCCTATCATAGTATTACCTCGTCACAATTTACTGAATGTTTTAGAAATGTTTTTCAAAATGCTTATATAGAATAATCCCTAAAAATGTTTGCAGTAGGAATAAACCAAATATAATGCCTATAATCCATGCTTCAATATGAAGTAACGCAAGTACAAAAGCAACAAACAAGTACACGAAAGTCATTAACTGATATACTAAAGAACCAGCTTTCATTCTTAAAAATATTTTTCTTTCATCAACATTATTGATGTGATTTTCTCTATTTATATTTTGTAATTTTTCTTTATTTTTTGGCATTTCATAATAACAAATTTTCAATAATTGAACACCAGAAGCAAAAGCTAAACCGAACCCCATTGCGTAAAAAAGTGTAGCGTAATAATCAGTATCAATAACGAAATATCCAAAACATATAAAGATTATACCTATAATAATCTCAATGATAAATGATAATTTTTTCTTCATTGTTAATTCCACCTTTCAAAAGACTACATTTTCTGTATTAAAAAAATCGTTTTATGGTTGTTCAAATTATCCTGAATGTAAGTTTACTTTAGCTGAACATTTTAGAAAGAAAAAACTAACCAAAACGAATGTAAAAGAATTACTGGAGGGAAAAGAAACCCTGGTAAAAGGAATCAAAAACAAAGAGAAAAAGCCCTACAATGCCGTTGTAAAAATTGGGGAAAAGGGATATATTGATTTTATATCTTTCTCAAAATAAACATAAAAGCCCTTTAAAGAGGGCTTTTATATATTAATCACAAATCACTTATCACAAATCACTTATCACAAATCACAAGTGATTTGTGATTGTTGATGATAAAATAAGAATAAGAAGAAATAGAAAGAAGTGAGTGATTGTGGGAAATTTAGGCGCACAAAAAGAAAAACGAAATGATACACCAATCAGTGCAAAAAAAGATATAATGGGAGATAAGACGGTTCGTGTTCGTGCTGACTTGCACCATATCATAAAAATCGAAACAGCAAAGAATGGCGGAAACGTAAAAGAAGTTATGGAAATAAGACTTAGAAGCAAACTTAAGAGTGTGTTGATATTGCAGTATCTTAAAATTTTGTGTATAATAGGAATTGAAGTTAAATTAGATGCTAAAAATTTGTAATTAAGAAGGAGGGATTCGTCATGTTGGTATTCCAAATGCGTAATGTAGATAAAACATCTACTGTTTTGAAACAGACTAAAAACAGTGATTACGCAGATAAATAAATACGTTAGATTAATTCCTACCAGTGACTAATCTTATGACTTTTTAAACAGATAACTAAAATTACAAACAAATCGTTTAACTTCTGTATTTATTTACAGATGTAATCACTTCAGGAGTGATTACATGAACAAAAATATAAAATATTCTCAAAACTTTTTAACGAGTGAAAAAGTACTCAACCAAATAATAAAACAATTGAATTTAAAAGAAACCGATACCGTTTACGAAATTGGAACAGGTAAAGGGCATTTAACGACGAAACTGGCTAAAATAAGTAAACAGGTAACGTCTATTGAATTAGACAGTCATCTATTCAACTTATCGTCAGAAAAATTAAAACTGAACATTCGTGTCACTTTAATTCACCAAGATATTCTACAGTTTCAATTCCCTAACAAACAGAGGTATAAAATTGTTGGGAGTATTCCTTACCATTTAAGCACACAAATTATTAAAAAAGTGGTTTTTGAAAGCCATGCGTCTGACATCTATCTGATTGTTGAAGAAGGATTCTACAAGCGTACCTTGGATATTCACCGAACACTAGGGTTGCTCTTGCACACTCAAGTCTCGATTCAGCAATTGCTTAAGCTGCCAGCGGAATGCTTTCATCCTAAACCAAAAGTAAACAGTGTCTTAATAAAACTTACCCGCCATACCACAGATGTTCCAGATAAATATTGGAAGCTATATACGTACTTTGTTTCAAAATGGGTCAATCGAGAATATCGTCAACTGTTTACTAAAAATCAGTTTCATCAAGCAATGAAACACGCCAAAGTAAACAATTTAAGTACCGTTACTTATGAGCAAGTATTGTCTATTTTTAATAGTTATCTATTATTTAACGGGAGGAAATAATTCTATGAGTCGCTTTTTTAAATTTGGAAAGTTACACGTTACTAAAGGGAATGGAGATAAATTATTAGATATACTACTGACAGCTTCCAAGAAGCTAAAGAGGTCCCTAGCGCCTACGGGGAATTTGTATCGATAAGGGGTACAAATTCCCACTAAGCGCTCGGGACCCCTTGTAGGAAAATGTCCTAAGTGTGGCAACAATATTGTATTAAAAAAATCGTTTTATGGTTGTTCAAATTATCCTGAATGTAAGTTTACTTTAGCTGAACATTTTAGAAAGAAAAAACTAACCAAAACGAATGTAAAAGAATTACTGGAGGGAAAAGAAACCCTGGTAAAAGGAATCAAAAACAAAGAGAAAAAGCCCTACAATGCCGTTGTAAAAATTGGGGAAAAGGGATATATTGATTTTATATCTTTCTCAAAATAAACATAAAAGCCCTTTAAAGAGGGCTTTTATATATTAATCACAAATCACTTATCACAAATCACTTGTGATTTGTGATTCTTAATGATACAATATTACTATACAAAAAAAGAATGGGGCGTAGTTATGGAGAAGGAAAAACTAAAAATACTTGAAGAATTAAGACGTATTTTTATCTAAATAACGAGCTGTTATAACCCATGTAATTTGTCCGATAGCAATAACTCCTGCTATCGAAAAAAACACAACTTTACTCATATATCCCATAAAGACAAGAGCAAATAATACAAGAACCAATAATGTAAGTGTTACTTTATAAGCATTCGCAAGAGAAGCATTAGTAATTGCGATATTTCTTTCATCATTTTCTAATATTTGCATTTCTTTTGTTGGCTTACTGAATATATCACAACCCATAAAAATCAATATTATTCCAATAAGCGTTGTACCATAGACAACCAAATCTGGACGAGGTACGGGCAATAGTTGGTGTACGCCTAAACCATAAGTTAGTAAACCACCTAAAAAGATTATTACACCGATAAATAATTCAACTTTTTGTATCTTATGTTTCATTTGCTTTCCTCCTCATAAATAAATATTTCTTCAATACTCATTTGAAAGTACCTTGCAATTTTAAAAGCTAAGATAATAGAGGGATTGTAGCGTCCATTTTCTAAAGAGCCTATTGTTTGACGAGATACTTCAAGAGCAGTCGCTAAATCTTCTTGTTTAATACCTCTTTGTTTTCGTAATTCTTCTAAACGATTTTTCACAACATACCCCTTTCTTGAACAAATGGAAAGTTTGCTTTCCTTTTCTAATCTTATGATACTCCTGCAAGTAAAGAATGTCAAGCAAACTTTCCATATTTTATTATCCTACAATCTTCCAGTTGCTATCCTTATGTAGCACAAGTTCATACTGCGATATTTGTGTAGCCTTTGTCTGATTATCAAGGAATTTCACAGCAACTTTGACTTTCACATTGTCCCCGTCCTTTGTAAAGATAGGGTTTACCAGTTCAGCATAAATGTAGTCCCTGCCGATAGGCTCAAGCACATTTCCCGATACATAGTAGGCAAGCTCTTTTTCTGTGGCTGTCGGGTACAGCTTAAAGAATGTTTCAAGAAATGCAGTAGCGTCATTGACGGTATCAGCGTCTACACTTGCATTTGCTTCTGGTGTCTTAGGCTCATAATCTGATTTCTCGATTGCTGGTGCAAGGGTAGGGTTCTGAACGATTACCATATCCCCGTCAGCGTCTACATGGACTTTTACGGTATAGGTTGCTTTCACATTGCTTGTCTGTTCTCCCTCTTTTATCTGCTGATCCACTTCGTAGGTAGCAGAAAAAGTGTCCGTTCCCGACTGTTCAATACTCCATACAATCACATCTGTAACTGTGGAGCTGGTCGGTATATCGGTTCTAATGGTATCCACATTCAAGTCCTGCAATTCCTTTGTCAGATAACCGCTGATTGCCTGCGTCCTTGCTTCAATCGCTTCTTTGCTGTTACTCCATGTGTAGTAGGGCTTTGCAAAGTTCTTCACAAAATTTTCTATCCCGTTGGTGTCCTGCAAGCGAAGCTCTATGATTTCTTTTTCATGGGTCGTGTGCTGGTCGATAGCCGTAAAATTCTTATACGCCCCAAAGCTCACGCTTGCGATAAGCACCACCCACAATGCAATCACGGATTTTTTATGTGTGCCTACCTTGAAAGTACGCACCTTTTTTTCTTTGGGTTCTTTGATAGTTTCTGTCTGTTTCTTATTCTTTCTAAACATGATGAAATCCTCACTTTCTATTGTTTTACTCGTCCTGCACCGATTAAGTGCTGTTGCCAGTAACTACTACTTAGGTCTGCATATCCTATCGGGTCGCCTGCGTGGTACATCTGTGTCGGCGAAACAAGAATACCGACGTGTGTTACATAACTTCCAGCGTTATAGGTAGAATGGAAAAATACCAAGTCCCCAGCCTTTGCCTGCGAAAGTGGAAGATGTTGGGTTGCGTCATACTGTGCTTGTGCGGTTCTCGGTAAGGAGATACCAGCTTTTCCATAGCACCATTGCGTCAGTCCCGAACAGTCAAAAGAAGTGTTGGGATTGCTACCGCCATACACATATTTCCAGCCTTGATATTTTAACGCTTCATTCATGACCTTTTGTGCCAGCTCTCCCGATACCTGCGGAACAGTTAAATACTGATTGACTAATTCGACGTAAAATTGATTGCCATACTGATACCGCCAACCCCCGTTCTTCGCAACGGCTATCGGGTTGGTGTAGGTTACTTTCTTTCCACCCGATTTCTCACGGGCGAAGCTCTCTGCAAGGTTAAAGGTGTGTTTCTTTCCTTTTCCTGCCACATATCCCACATAACCACCGCCATAGTTATAGGACTGTATCGCTACATTCAAATCGTCGATACCTTGATTTTTACAGGAAGAAAGCAGGGACGCAAAATACTTACACCCCTGCTTGATTGAGCTTTCCGTATCTAAAGAGTTGGGCGGTAAACCAAGACTTTCTGAACTCTGCATAACATCTTCTGCCGTACCGCCACTTTCTACTTGAATGATAGCCAGTAGCACGTTGACATACTCGGAGATACCGTTTTCTCTGGCGTATTTTTCCACCATAGGCTGATGTTTCAAGACTTCTGCGGATAAATTCATACCCGTAATGCCAGAAGAAAAGTTGCTGTTCTCGTCGTCGCTGTCCGCACTAATGAGGACACCAAAGAAAAGGACTATGGAAAAGAGGATAGGAAACAGACTGCCAATAAGAGCGATATGTTTCAGTTTCATTTTTTCTTCTGTCCTTTCTTCGTTACAAGGTTACGGTTCTTTTCGGTATGTTCCGTTGTACGCTTTGATTGTTCAAAGGTCTGTTTCTTTGTAGTACGCTCTGCTTTGTAATTCTGGCGTGTTTCCTGCGATACTACTTTTTCTACATTCTGCCTATGTACTGGCTGTGCAGGCTGGGTCGCTTTCTTATCAGAAGCACCAGAAGATAACGGACGCTCTTTCACAACATTTGTCTTGACTGGTTCACTTGCTTTTGAAGTGGTCGCTGTGGCAGGACGTTTCACTTCCTGCATTTTTTCCGCACTCGGCTTTGGAATGGTTGAAGCTGTGGCTGGTCGCTCATGGGGACGGGTAGCTCCCGTTGTCGCTGATCCGTCCGTCTTTCTTTGTCTTGCTTCTT
Source organism: Clostridiaceae bacterium OM02-2AC (assembly GCA_003481775.1). GTDB lineage: Bacteria > Bacillota_I > Bacilli_A > Erysipelotrichales > Erysipelotrichaceae > Clostridium_AQ. Next base: position 14,978 of record QULU01000026.1, on the reverse strand, counting down.
GTGCCTTTTGAAGCTCCATACGTTTGTCAGCGATATTCTGTCTATGCTGTTCCTGCTTTTCCAAGCGTCCCGTCTGTCTGGACTGCTGTTCCTGCACCATGCCACGCTTGAAGTCGGACACGCTGGACTTTGCCTTTTCCTTTGCGGAATACACCGCATAAGCGGTCTGTGTCGGCATATCCTTGATATTCTCTTTGACAGCGTTAGCCTTGTCTTTCACTTTATTTTTCGTATCTAAGACAGCACCCACCTTTGAGCCTGCACGCTGTCCCATGCTGGAAGTGGTATTGCCCCGATTTTCTTTAGAAGCCGTATTTTTTCTTTCGGCTCTCTTGCCAGCAACGGCACTTCCAGCTACCGCACCAGCCACACCACCCGAAATACCGCCAGCACTTACCGCCCTTGCAATACGGTGTTCCATACGCCTAGCCCTATGTCGCATAAACAGATACGGTCTGCGGAAAATTCTTCGTCCCATGTTTTGACTGTCGCCAGCATTAAGTGAGAACATACTCATTAAGTCGCCCAGTTTCATATAGATACCAGCAAAACACACTATCTGCAAGAACGCCACCATAAAGAACGGGTAGTCTGTGGAGATGTTATAAAACATACTGGAAATGCTGAACGCCACCGTTACAATGAGCGTTATTCCTGCCCGTGTCATTATGGTATTAAATACCCTCACGATTGCCTGCTTTGCCATGCTTTCATAGCTCGGTATCATGGAAAGTAGAAAGCTGATAGGTAAAAACATTGCAAAGATAATAAAGAGTATCTGGCTGAACAACATCATACCCGTAAGCAAGAATACAAATATCGTGATACCTAAGTTAAAGAATAGCAGGAAGAACACCATACCTAAACGGTTTACGACCTGCGGTATCGTCAGATTGTTGTTGTCATTGTCCTCGATTTCTGTTTTCACGACTTCCTCTCTGGTCTTGCCGTCCTCGTCCTCTGGACTTACTGATACCAGAGCTTCTACACGGTCTGTCCCGATTTCCTCTGCGTTGCTGTTACCAAATTGAAGCAAGAGCCACGGCTGTTCCACTTGAATGGAAAACAAGCTGTCCCGTATCAAGTCCACGCTGTCCTTGCCCTCGCTGTCAGAGTTGGGGAGCATGATTTTTGTTCCCAAGTCCAAAGAAGCGGTACTGATGTCTGATGAAAATTCATTTATCTTCTTGATGTAATCGGGAGCGTAGGCAATAAAGGAAGCGGACAACACGAACACCACCACAAAGTTAATAACAGCGTGAAGTGCCTTGCTGGTTTCGCGTTTGATAAGTCCCGTATAGGCAACATAAAGTCCCACTATTAAGATAATGAGAAGCAGGAAACCGACATAGAAGCCCGTAGAAGAAAAGCCGTTCTCGGTAACGCCTGCAAGGGTCTGTATGCTTTGTCCGATACTGTCTGCCATATCGTTAATAAAATCAAGTTTGTATGCTTCCTGCACCACATAGCCCGTAGCATTGCTTAAATAAAGGCTTATCGTCCAGACAAAATTGGTAATGCAGTAAAGTCCGTACTGCACCGATTTTCCGATACCGTCCAGCCAGTTCCATGGCAACCACGACCAGCTATTATCCACATAAAAATCAAGCTGGTAATTCGACAGCGGATATTTTGAGTAAAGATTTTCTGCGTTTATGGTATCGTCCACAAGCCCCGTCGCATGAGCCACCGTCCCCAGAAGTGAGAGCAGGATAAGGGAGAGTGCCACGACAAACAGAGCCATTTTGAGAAAGTGAAGTATCTTCCTTTTTGTGAACGCACCTTTTATCCTTTCTTTCATCACTCCACCTCATTTCTCTGTACGGGCGGTCTGGTATCAAAGGCGTGTAGCAGTTCTTCAAAGACTGGGTGTATCTGCACCACACCGACACGCCCGTATAAGTCCTGCAATAAGCATTGTCCGTTCTCCAAATCACGCAAGCGTTTCTGGTTGTTCTCGTCGTCCTTGTCGATACCGAAAAATTCTAAGGTCTGCTTTATCTCGTTGATGTCAGTAGAACGAAAGGCAAACTTCAAGCCGATATTGTTTTTCAGACTTTCCTTTGACACGTCGCCAGAAGATTGTGTAACAAAATAGACGCCTGCCTGCATAGCTCGTCCAGCACGCACCAGCTTATTTGATAAAGTTTCGCCTTGTGCCACATTTAAGAACGCCCACGCTTCGTCAAGGTCTACAATCTTAAAAATGCTTCTGTCTGAATGGATAAAATCAAGGGCAAAGGTACTAATCACAATCAGCATAGACACCGACAATAATTCAATGGTCGTGTATTCCTCAAATGTTGTATCCTTATCTGGTAATACTAAGTCCGCTACTTGAATGATATTGAGTTGGTTATCCAGACTGATTGCATTTTCCACCGTACCGTCTGAAAACAGCAGGTGTGCAAAGTCGTAGTCCGTGAAGCTGTCGATATGTTCTGCGATATTTCTTGATATGGGTGTATCTTCACGGCGTAGCTCGTCTATCACATGGAGCAAGCCCCGACTGTCGCTCTGGGTAACGGAGCGTACCGCCTTACGAAGTACAGGGAATTTTTCGCCGTCCCTAGAGGAAATACCCGTAAGGAATGTTAAGATGTCGATTGCCAGACTTTCAGCGTCTTTTACATTCTTCATAATCACGAACGGGTCAAGAAGTCCTGCATTGTCCTTGTCGCTGGTAAGGTTTACGATATTGATTTCATGGGCGATTTCTGGGAGCGTTTCTTTCCAGTTGCCCCTCTCAGCTTTGGGGTCTAAAATGACTGCTTGACCGCCAAACAGCACCGCATAATATACCAGAAGATTGTTGCAGAATGACTTTCCACCGCCAAGCGAACCGACAAAAGCAGAAGCAAGAGCGTTTGTTACTGTACCTTTTACACCCTGCGAAGCTAACGACGGTTGCAGGTACACATTTCTTCCCGTATCAACGGAATAGCCCATATAGATACCCGTAGTTTCCCCTAACTGCTGGGTCGCACCAAAACCAAGACCTGCCAAGAAATCTGATTTTACATACTGCACGTAGTCATTGATATATCGCTTGCTGGCAGGAAGAAATTCAGAATGAAGCCCCAGCATATCCCCAGCAGGACGCACCAGCTTTACATTGAGGTCGTCATAAAAATCTTTGACTTCATCACAACGGCGTTTTAATTCGTCCAAATCATCAGCCGATACACGCACTACATAAGAGAGCTTATACATACTTTCTTTTGTCTGGTCTAAGTCCGTTTCCAGCTCATCCACGCTGTCTAATGCGTCCACCACATTTGAGCTTGTTTCACTTCCTGCTTGATAAGCGTGATTGTCAAGGTCTTTCAATTCCTTTTTCTTGTTGCGGACGGTTGTTAATGCTTTACGGTTCTCCACGATTTCTACATTCATAGAAGTATCAACGGGGAATGTGAATTGCTGTTGCTGGAAATAGAAGATTTCAGACGACGGAAAATCAAGCTCGCCAACAATCGCATTGACGGTAAAGTAGGACACATAGCTTTCCCTGTCCTCATGTTCCAATCGCAAATACCGCTGGCTTTCCTCAATCACACACCTTGTCGGACGGATAAGGTCGTAGTATTTTATCAGCGTTTCTTTCTGTAATTTCTTCTTTGGTAGCTGGTACTCATAATCTTCATAGGCGATACCGTCCCTGCCGTAAAGATGTTCCATGAGATACCCAAAATCATGGATTTCCAAGCGACGCACCTTAAAGCGACGGGAGATTTTATTTTCCAGCAACTTTTCCATTTTCATATAACGGTTGATTTCATCATTCGGCATGGAAACAAAGTCATTCATCAGCGTGTGGTTCACTTCATGGAGAAATTCCTTGAATGTCAGCCACGCCGATTTTTTGATGTTCTTCAGATTGAGCTGTTCTTCCGTAACCATGAGCTTAAAGCCAAGAAAAAAGCGGTAGTCCACTTGATTGTCCCCAATCATTGATACTAACGCTTCGGTCTGTTCGTCTATCTTCTGGCAGGCAACTTCCTTTAATTTCCCCGTAACCAGCTTCTTTGACTGCTCCTGCATACTTCGTATTGAGCTTTCCGTTGCAATCTGCAACGCATGAATTTTTCCCTCACGGGACTGTGCGATAAGCTGTCGGAAACTGTCATGCACGATAAATTTCTGCTCTGCGGATAGGAAAGAATAGTTGTATGGTATCAGCTCATAATAAGCAAACACCTCATTGTCCTTATTCCAGACAAGGTTATTGTCAATATATTTTATCGGGAACATAGTTCACACTCCTTACTGCCGTGATTGTTTCATTGAGTATCTGCTTATGCAGTTTTACGGCTTTTCCTGCATAAGTGATTTTCGGTCGCAGGGCATAGGTTATCTGTGATTTCAAAAAGCTGTACGGCTTCTTTCCGTCAAAGGTTTTCTGCGACATAAACCATGTGAGAGCAACGGGAATACCAAAGTATTTGAGAAATGCTCCCTCAATCATGGAAAGTGGGGGAATATCCCCAAACAGAATAATGAGAAATTCCGTAATCACAAACCATGTAATCTGTGTAAAGGTAACGGGAAAGGGTAAGTTAAAGTCATTGATTGCATACAAGACTTTTTCCACGTTCCAGATACCCGTATAAGATTTAATCTTTTTCAAGTTCTTTCAGCTCCTTTCGTAAGTTTCTAAATAGAAAAGGACAGCCATTTTCAGACTGTCCCTTAAAGAGAAATACGCTGTCAGTAACAACAATGCTTGTCGCTGATCTTCCAGCGTTAATATGGTATCTCGCACATACCTCGGCTTGTTTCAATAAAGCAACCGCCCATATCCAAATCTCGCCCGTAGGCTTCATAGTCAATGTAATTCTGTAAGCTGGGTGGAATGTCCCCAAGTGCCTGCAATTCGTCTATGTAGTAATAGGCAACGTCTGTCATAGTTTCACAGTCGGGATAATAATAAATATCGTCCTTGTGTTCCACGACTTCTTCCAGCGTCCCGTAGTGGCTGATAAATTCGTCCAGACACTCTACAATATAGTCGGGAAGTTCCTCTATCATTTCATACATCTCATTGAGTTCTTCAATGGAAACATACTCGCCAATCGCAATGGGGAAGTTGTCGGTATCATGGATAGCGTATTCCTCATACTGTTCATTCAAGCCGATTTTTTCTTTCACATCTTCCTCGTCAATGGGGAACGTGAACCAAGCACCGACTAAATAGCCCTCATTGTATTTGCCAAGATTAGCAATGTAAACCGCCATATCATCAATCATAAGCACCACCTCATTTCCTACTCTGGCAGTTCAAAGATACCGTGTTCTGTTACTAAAAATTTCCCGTGTTCCTGCAAGTGAGAAGCGTAGGCTTCAAAGTCAAAGTAATATTCTTGACAGTCCTCGGATAAATGCTTAAATGTCGGGTCGTTCATCAGCTTTTGCCTTGCAACATCTATCATGCTTTTGCAGTCGGGATAAACCGTAATCACGTTCCTGCAAATATAAAGTGCTTCTAAATTTTCATACACGGTAAGAAGTGATACATATTCTTCCTGCATATCGCTTGAAAGCTGGCGGTACATAAAATCTAATTCGTTGAGCTGGTACACGCTTGTATGTTCGTGGACTTCATCAGCAAAGGGCAGTACCTTTTCGATAATGCGGTAATCCCCACTTTCTGCACCGACACCTAACTTTTCTTCAAACTCTGCAACATCTATCGGCAGGTCAAACCAGTATGATGTTGTTTCTTCGCCAGTTGTTCCTTTCGTTTCCACCAGCACCCTTGTTTCCTGCATTGTTCCTCACGTCCTTTCTGTTGTTTCATCACATCTTGTAAGGTCTGGTACGACATACCAAACACATATTTAGAAAAATCTTCTAACTGTCTTTCTTCATAATCGGCAGGGTTCAGTCGTTTCATTTCCTGCCACACCTTACGCTTGTAAGAGGGCAGGTCGGAAATATAATCACAGCCGACTTTCGTCTGCATATCCTTAAAAATATCGCTCATTTCATCACTCCAATCTAAAATTTAGGTAAGAAAAAAGCAGTCAATCCTAAGACTAACTGCTTTGTGTGTATGGATATGAAATTGTCAAACTGGGATTTATCAATATAAACTACCATGGAAAAATATAATAAAATACCAAAGTACTTAATACAATTCCGACAATATACATTTTTCTATAGTTTACTTTTTTGAAAAATATTATGGTAAACACAACAGCTCCTATAATATCCATTAACAACTGAAATAGGAATGTTTGATGTTCCAAAAAATAAATAAAAACTGCTATTGTTTCAGCAAATAATGCTCCTACTGGTAAAGAATATAATACTGAACTAAAAATATGTTCCCTATTCCAATAGTACAGAATAAATGCTGCTATTGCACAAGCGATTGACCAAACAGTAAACAATATGAATAGCCCAAAGCGGAATCCGCCGGAAAACATAGGTATAAACATTCCTAATATTGCTTGTAAAGCATAAAAACTTAATGTCATTCCAAACATATACAAGAACGAACTAATTCCTGCACAAATATTTGAGGTGCTTAACATAACGATGATAGTATTGGTAATAATCCAAAAACCAAACAATGTTTGAGGTGATGAAAAACTCCATAGTGTATCTGCGGGAAAATAATCTAACAGTCTACATATACACCCTACTAATATACCAATTACAAATATCGCTGTATAAGACTTATATGTATTTCTTAGTTTTATATTTGACACAATAGTTTTCCTCCTAAGTTCAAATTCATATTTGTCGTTTTCTTCATATCCATATTATATCACTCACATATTAGCACTACAATAAAATTTTATGCACCGATAATCTTGTTGAACAGCTCTAACAGTACATCTTTCACACCGCCGGCATTGAATACCAAGCCGACAGCAATCAAGGCAACTACCAAGAAGCCAATGAGCTTTGAAAACTCACGCTTGAACCCTAAGTAGATACCGATAACCACAATCGCCATAAGCACTAAGCTCTGTGCGTTTGATAAAAACCATTGATATAAATTTTGTCCGAAATTCATTTAATTGTCCTCGCTTTCTTTTAATTGTTCCATTTCATAGTCAGCTTCTTTGCCGACATTCAAAATACACATCAAGACTACGCCGATACCCATTCCCATAGATACCAGCAGGAAGTCTTTTAATAATACCCACATTTTTTATCACTCCTAACTTTCTACTAAATCTTTTGCAGGGGTCGTCTGCTGTTTGATTATCATTTCATGCTTTTCTGTGAGCTTTGCCTGCTGTTCGATTGTTTCCATGTAGTCTGTACCGTTTCCCTTATCAATCTTTTTCAGCATTTTTAAGGTCGGTGCTACCTGCCGTTGTACCCACCGCAATGTGCGGTCTAAGGTGTAAGGCTCTGGTTTTGTCGTCAGCTTCAAGCTCTGTCTGTTATCGCCGATAAACCAAGCCCAGCGGTCATTGAGCTTCCAGTCATTTTTTCGCTTGTCGGGTTCTTCATCAACAAACCGCACATACTGATTGATGATAGAAAAAGCGGTCTGTTCTGCGTCATAATAGGTCAGTAAATCTCGTACCGCATAATAGGCTCGTTCATTGCGAAGCCGTATTTCAAAACGGTTGATAATGTCGGCTTCTTCCAGAGGTGTCCCTAACTTGACGTACTGCTCATAGTCCTTTTCATAGATACAGAAATACACATCTGATTTCAGCGACCCAAGATAAAGGGTACGCCCCATATATTCTCTGTCGTCCTCTCTGTGCTTGATAAGCTCGCCCGACTGGTAAAACTTATAGCTTCTGGACTTTCCGATATATTCCCGTTTCCTGCATTTTTCCGCAAGCTCTGGAATATCCAAAATGCCCGTATGGTCGTTGATAGCAAGGTCGATACGCTTCATCACGCCACCGTCTATAAGTGCGTCCATAAGAAAGTCATACCAGCTTCTTTGCTGTGCCAGCAGGTAACTTTCAAACTGCCTGCAACCACGCCCCTTTAACTCTAAAAGGACACCTTTTTCTTCGTCAGCCGACGTATAGATAAAGATGTCCCCTAAAGAGTAATGCTCCGTATAACTGTAATGTCCGTAATCTTCATGGAGCATATAGTTGATATTCAGTTTTAATATGTCTTTGATGATATGCTGTATATCCAACGTGGGAAAACGAATTTTCACATAATCAAACAGCATGGTAAGCGGTGCTTCTGGATTGAACCTTGCCAGTTCCTTATGCAGAGTTTCCAGAAGTTCCTTTGACGGCTTCATTTTTCCGCTTTCTATCTTGTTGAGATATTCCCTTGTAATACCAGAGGCTACCGCCAGCTTGCCTTGTGAGATACCGTAAGCAATCCGTTTTTCCCGTAATTCTTTTATCCCTTGTTCTTCATTCAGAACCATACCCCCAATCTGTAAAATGTGAAGTTTTTTAGGACGACTTCACAACTGATTTTTGCAAGGAAACCATGCCAGAAGCCTTATGTTTCCTATGTTTTTTGTCTATTGTCTATTTGCAAACGTACCCCTCTGTTAGATACCGAGGGGTTTTACCTGCTGGCGTGGCTTACGCCACACCAGCAACGGCTAGTCCGTGCCGTCGCCTTTCGCTTCGCACGTCGCCGTCCCGTCCTTCCTTGCTTGTGCAAGAGAGCAGATAGTCTGTAAAAAATCATGTCCTTTCGGGACTAAAGGCGTGTAAAATTCACTGATAACACTTGTTCCCACATCACAATAGCCACGCCCCTTGATACGCTTCTGGAAAAATTGCTTTTTCACATCTGAACCGAACAGCATACCGTAACCTAATTCGCTGATACGCCCAAGTCCCACACGGAAATTGAAGTTATCTCTGATACCGTCCGAGAAATACTTTGCGTCTGGACGCTGGCAGGCAACGATAAGGAAATAACCTGCTTGTCGTCCTAACATAACGATTTTCTTTAACTGGCTAAGTAAGCCCACGCTTTCTTTCGTCCCCAGCATTTCAAAAAATGCCACATATTCATCAAAGATAAGAAAGCAGGGAGGCAGTCCAAGATAGGCGTAGTTTTCGCCCGTCTTATAGTTCGGGTGTCGTTTCATTTCCTCGCTTCGTCGTACCATGCCCTCATAAAAGGCATTGACGCAATCTATCATTTCTTCTTTAGTATGGTAGACGTTTGGCATGACTGTTCCCAAGTCCGCAAGGTCGCTGTTCTTTGGGTCTAAAATGTAAAGGACAGCGTTTGTATGCAGTAAGGCTTCAATGAGCGTCAGCAGAAAATAGGTTTTACCGCCACCAGTCCCACCAGCAATCAGAGCGTGAGGGAGTGCGTCATATTCCCAGACAAGATTTTTCATCAGTCTAAGACAGCCATTTTCTGCCCGTACTTCATCAATGGTAATGCGGTTCGCTATCATATCATAAAGCAGGGTATATTCAATATAGCCGTCATGCAGGGTCTTGTCAGTCAGCTCGCAATACAAGCCACTTTCCAGCTTATCCTCTAACCGTAAAAGCTGGTCTTGATATTTTCCCAGCGTGATTTCACAGCGGATATGAAGCAAGCCTTTTTCCATTTGATAATAAATCTTTGGAAACCAGACGATTTTTTCCCTTGATCTGCTTTGCAGGTCAGTAAAAAAACCGCTGTCTTGTACGGTATCGGCTTCATACCACTTGTTTTCCAGTACCATTCTTGCCAGCTTTTGACGGTGCAGGAGCTTCTTGAAACTGTCGTAACAGAAGCGGTAATACCCAAAAGCGACCAATGCACAAACACCAGTCGCTATCAGTATAGTTATGAAGTTGTAAGGGCAAAGCGTCAAGCCGTTCTCTAACAAGCTGAAATGCTCCCAATCGGTACGCATGAGCTGTTTACTATTCAGTAGCAGGAGAACCGCCACGAATACAAACAGAAGCGTTCCTATGGAAAAGTGGTAAACAAGGTGCTTGTCGCTGGCTCTGATACGGTGTCCTTTATTCCAAATCTTACGCATAAAACAATCTCTCCTTTCTGTGTACGAAAAAAGCAGTCAATCCTAAGACTAACTGCTTTAAACTGTCTTTATTCAAAAATAAATATATCTTCTATCGGAGCTTTTACAGCTCTTGAAATATCTATTGCCAATTTAAGTGACGGATTATATTGTGCTTTTTCTAATCTCATAATAGTTTCACGACGAACACCTACAATGTCAGCGAGTTGTTCTTGTGTTAATTCTTGTGCTACACGATATTTTTTTAAATTACATACAAACTTTGCTTCCATAATTTATTCCCTTTTTTCATAACGATATAATAAATAGTTGCTAAGAAAAAGAACAAGAGCATAGATAAGTGAAACAGAAATCAGCATAAACATTGCACACCACTCAACATTACGGGAAAACATACCTATTGCCATAAGCCAGATAACTACAAATAATAGTTTAAAACCTATCTTGTAAGCTTCTAATTGTGCCTTACGTTTATTTTCTTGAAAAAGCTCATCTTCTAAGATATGAGAAAGTTTACCTTCAAAGAAAAAACTGAAAAAACCAAAAAATATGAAAAAAGCAAAAGGAAATATTTCTCCAAATTTATAGTATGTCCAAAATCCGCCAAACCCCAGAAAACCAAACATTCCACAAAATCCCCAGTAAGGAGAAATTGTTCTTGAATATCGTTTTTCCCTGCTGTTTTTTGAAAAGACATTTTTAAAGCAGATAATTACTATATAGATAGCATATAGTGCTATTAAAGCTCCAATTACTAACATAGGAATATCCTTGTAAGAAAATACATATTCCGACATATCCATATTTTTGACCCAGCGTCCATTATTGTATAATAGGGAGTAGATTGTACCAACAATAAGCAATAAAGCACACCCTACCCCCATAAAAATAATTTTTTTAATTTGTTTCTTTGACATATTTATCTCTCCTTTCAAATGAGATGTTTTTGTATCTTTATGAGATAAATATATCACTCCGCATTGTTTGTGTCAATCAAAATTGGTCAATCAAAATTAAGACAAATACATCACTTTTATTTCTTCGGCTGTCCCTGCGTTGTAGGGTTCTGTGGACTGCCTGCGTTCTGGTTGCCTTTATTCTTCAATACAATATCCTCTGCCTTTACATACCAGTCCACATCTGCACCCGTATAAGTCTTTCTTGATACCGTATCGGCTACGGGATTGACAAGCTCCACAACTGCATTGTACGGAAATTCCCTTAACGGTACTTCTGGCGGTACGGACACGGGGATAATTCCACCATGCAGACTGCACTTCAAATCATAGATACGCTTTTTAAGCTGGGTACTCGGTGTCCCGTCCTCATTCTGTAAGAACACATCACGCACCGCTGTAAATTTTAATTCTCCAAATGTTTTCTCTTTGTCAATAACAAACCCGTTTGATAATCTCATAAATTCTTCACTCCTTTACTTTTCTTCAACTGCTACAATATCATCAGCAACTAACACATAATCGGTATGTCCCATATCCCCGATTGCGTAACCTCTGCCGTATAACTTCGGATTGACAAGTTTTACTTTCTGTTCATACTTGAACTTCTTTTCGCCAGCCTGCACGGGAATTTCCACCACAACATTTTCGCCTTTTTGTACGTCAGAATAAAGGTTATAGCTTCGTCTGGCTAAGACCCTGCGGTTATTTTTATCTCTTTCAAAGACTGGCTCACTTTCGCCTGCAAATTCAAGAGTTCCAAAAGACTGTGCCATATCTGGCACGACATATTTCATTTCCATATTGTTTTACCTCGTTTCTTTCTATTTTTGATAAATTGATTGTGATTTCTTATTCTGGCGGTTTGGGAAGTACCAGCAATCCCACCGATAGTAAAGGGTAAAATCAATGCTTACGCACCCTTGACTATCCGTGTTCTTGCAGGTAAGTAGCAGACAAGCCAGAATAAGCGGAAGTCTGCCGTTTGACAGCTTCGGCGGAGAGCGTGATTTTTCTTTCCTCATACCGTTACCGCCTTATGATTTCTTCATTTTACGGCGTTTGTAGAAGAAGATACCTGCCAGCCCAGCACCAGAAGTTAAAAGAAGTGCAAGCAGTCCGTAAAGGTTTGTGTTATCGCCCGTTTTGGGACTGTCGCTAGGTCGGTGTGGCTTCTCTGGTGTCGGCGGTGTTTCGGGTTTCTCTGGTTCTTCTGGGACTTCTGGTTTTTCCTTAAAGGTAATCGTCTGTCCCTCGTCCTCAATGTCTTTATGCTCGGTAACTTTCTTCGGCTCGTCTGGATTGCTTAAATCGTACAATTCTTCAAAAGTTACAAGCTGTTTGCCATCAAGAGAAGTAGCGTCAAAGGTAAAGGCAACTTCCACTTTCATAGTTTCGCTGTCAGCGGTAAATGTATAATCACTTTCCACACGTTTTCCGTCGATAAGAAGCTCTGCATTTTCTTCTTTCAACATCTGCCAGCCTACAAGTTTGTACTGTGTACCGACTTCTAAGCCCTCTAAGGTTACGGTATCAATGATTGTTACCTCTTTTCCAGCTTCAAGTTCTTTGTTGCCGTCCTTATCCGTAGCAGTCGTATGAATTTTGATGATACGTTCTGTAATAAGTACCGTCTGCCCGTCGTCCTCAATGTCTTTGTGTTCCGCAACTTTTACAGGTTCTTTTGGATTGCTCAAATCATACAATTCTTCAAAGGTAACAAGGTTCTTGCCACCTAAAGCAGACGCATTGAATGTATAAGAAATTTCCACTTTCATTTCTTCATCATCAGCGATAAAGGTATAATCGTTTTCTACACGTTTCCCGTCAATGACAAGCTCGGCGTTTTCTTCCTTTAACATCTGCCAGCCTTTGAGCTGATATTTTGTGCCTTTGGTAAGTCCGTCTAATTTGACAGTATCAACGATTGTAACCTCTTTTCCTGCAAGGATTGTCTTTTCGCCGTCCTTGCTGGTCGCTGTGGTATGGATAGAGATTTCTTTTTCGTATTCATCAGTCAAAGTCCCTAAATCAATCACAAGGTTATTTCTTGATACCACGATTTCAAAAGGTGGGATAAGTTTAAAACCTTTGTTGCTGTCGCATTTCATTTCTTCAATGATGTAAGTATCATAAGGCAATGCACCCTTGCTGTCGTCTGGTTCAGAAGTTCCAAACCACACACCGTCCTCGCTGGTCTTGCCTGCGTTGGTATTGTGCTTATGAGAAGCCCAGTCAGCAGAAGTGGAGAATTGCCCGTTATCATCAGTTACTACAACATGACTTTCTCCCGTCGTCTTGCTTGTGATCCGAAACGGAACATCAGCAAGACGCTTGTGTGTGCCTGCACCGATTTTTACGCCCTCAATATCCCCACGCTTAATCTGATTGTAGATAGAATGAGATTCGTCGGTTAAGTCCACGATTTTTCCATTTTCTGTGATTGTAAAATCAATCGGTTTTACACCGTCAGTTAAGTAACCGTCGGGAGCTTCACTTTCAACGATACGGAAGTTTCCATAAGGTAAAAGGTCAGAAGAAGTAGAAGCGACACCCTCAAGGTCTGTATGGATTGTTTTTACCACTTCATTTTTCTTGTATAGCTTGCCCTCAACCAAAACAGAATTATCATTTAAGGAAATGATGTCAAAGGCAGTATCTTTCAAAGTGGCACTTCCTTGTGGCTTCGTATCGCCCGTTTCTAAATCTCGTTTCTGAATTTTCACACCGCCACGGATAATCTTATCTGATACGGAAAACTGGTTACTTCCAGATAATACGGCAAGGTCGCCGTCCTCGGTAATCTGTGTTACATATAAGCCCTTAATCTGTTCGGACTTATCGCCAGCCTGCATATATGCACCATCAAGCAAGTAACCGTTTGGAGCTTTTGTTTCCTCAACGGTTAGTGTTCCTAAAGGAAGAACCGCTTTGCCGTCCTGCATATAGAAACTGTCGCCAGATACCTTGTAAGCGTCCCCTAATTTTGTGATGTAATGGGTTGTCCCGTCGCTGTCTGTTTCGGCGATTGTCTTTGTAACCCATGTACGAGTAGCTTCGGCAGGGAGATTGTCTTTGTTATAGAAGCCAGCATAATACTTCCATGTAAATTCCGCACCTGCTAGAGAAGCGTTCCCCTGCGGATTGTCTTTCTGTGTTTCCATATCAATCTTGAAAAGCTCAATCAAAGTGTCCGTTACTTTTGGTATATCTGATACTTTCAAGGTCGCTGTCTTTCCAGCTTCAACCTTTAAGGAATATACAGTTTTATCTACTTTATATCCTGCTGGTGCAGAAAGTTCCTTGATATAAACTGTGCCAGCCTTTACCTCTACAACATCTGTATTTCCGTTTTCATCAGTCGTAAGGGTGGCAAGCTGTTTCGTGCAGTCCTTATCAGAAAAGACACCATAGGTCGCACCAGCGACAGAGTAATTCCCGTTACCGTCTGTAATACTGGTATTACTGGAAGTCTTTTGCAGTTTCGCATTTCCGACATTTAATTTCGCCCAGAATTGCCCCAATTCCTGCCCCTCGCCAGAGTAGATATAACCGCCACATTCATAGCGTCCTTTGTTTTCTTTAACAAAGGCTTTTGCACCAGAGAAAACTTCGTCCTGCGTAGCTTTTGGAATTTCATCATAAGAAGCTCGCACGTTGTCGCATTGCCAGCCAAGATGTACGCTCAATCTCTGCCAGACCACACATTGTTCCAACAGATAGACTTGCTTGTAGTTCAATTCCTTGTGAGTTTCGCCATACTGTTTGACATACTCTAAGGATAACGCCACATCTGAAATCTGGTCGGCACTCATGCGTGAGCTTGCGTCAGCTCTGGTCTTGTAGCCATTCTTAAAATCTGTATTGATGTCGATACAATAGGCAGTTTCGCCCTCGACTTTCATATAGCCCTCATTGAATGTCGAACCGATAGAACCGTCATTCATTACTTTTTCAATGATACCGACACGCTCTGCACTTTCCGTCCAGTATTGCTTACTTTCTGCATGGACGGGTGTAGTCGGTAAAGCAGTAACGACAGTTGCAAGAGCTAAGAAGCCCGTACACAATCGTTT
>QULU01000025.1 GCA_003481775.1 Clostridiaceae bacterium OM02-2AC | reverse complement strand
AATCAAAGATAATATATTCTGCTTATTTTTTACACTGGTTTTTTTATTTTTGTCCTTGACATGGGGTACACTTTACCTTGTAAGAACATCGTGCGATGTTCTTTTTTTATTCCATCATAGCTTTCCTTATGCATAAATTGTACGTTCGCTAAATCTGCCTGCCCCCTTTGCTCGTATTATCGACTGGTATTTTAATTTTTTGGATACAAGTAGGATACAAGCAAATGCTACCTTATATACGGTAGGAGAGGTAATGGGAAGGAGCTGTTTGATCGATGCGAAAAAAGGTTACCGTATGTGGAGGGTTTTATCCGTCAGAACATCGCTATTTTAGCAAGACGTCATACATTGCGCGAGCACAAACGTATAGATGAAGTTTCTATATGAGAATAACCATCGCTCTAGCAGCTTCTATCCCCCCTTTTCCCTACTGAATCAGAAAAAAGCCCACGCAGCAATGCTTGCCGCGCAGACCCTCTGTATTTCTGTTTTTGCCTACTGCCGTATGGGAAGAAAAAACGTATCCCTGCAACTGCCCGCAATCTGTATAGCTTTATATGTCGTGCATGCCAGTCTCATAAGCTGTCCACAGTGTCTTTCAAGCAGCTGGATGCCACTACCTTGATACTGCACACGCATCTTCTTAGCGGCTGTCACCTTTCTAGCTACAGCTTTTCAAACAATGCCGCAGGTGCTCCACATAACGGACATACATAGTCCTCCGGTAACGGATCCCCTTCATAGATGTAGCCGCAAATCGTACATCTCCAGCCGCTCTTTTCACTCTTTTCCTGATAGCTTGGTGCATTTTTAGGAGTGGCTCCGTTTTTCACCTGATGATAGTAAGCATAGGTCATAACCTCTTCCTCACTGAGCACCTCTGCCTCTTCCACTTCACCTACAAACAGGACATGCGTCCCCAAATCAAGCGTCTTCACAACCTTGAGACTGTAGCGTGCCGCCATATGCTCACTGGGGTATGGCACACCGTGTGTATCTCTTTTATACGTACACTGCTCGAATTTGTCATTGTCCCTGCTGGAACAAAAGCCAAAATTTCTGATGATATCCATACCGCAGTTCTGTGTCAGCACCACTGCACTGAAGCGTCCGGATTTCTCAATCAGCTGCTCTGTATAATTGTCCTTGTTCAGGGTAACCGCAAGCTGAGCGGGAGATGAGGTTACCTGATGCAATGTATTCGCTACACAGCCTGCATCCTTTCCCTCTGATGTAGTTGAAATGATATATAAGCCATAGCTCAATTTAAAAAATGCTGTCTGATCCATAGTAGTTCCTCCTTTAATAGTAAGAATAATTCTTATTTTATAACTACAGTATGCGCCTTTTTCAGACATTTGTAAAGAGAACTGCCCAGACTCCATTTAAGTTTTTTTAAGAAGTTCTCCGTATGCGCAAACAGGGTTTCATGTCATAATACATATGAACAGGATTCGACAAATTTATACAATTTTCTATAAATTTTTCAAACTTTCTTCCTGTGTTATGCGTCTAATTACTGAAACAGCAAGATAGGAGACACGGTACATGAAACAGCGACTGCATCCGGACGATCTGGAATTCTATTTAAAATCAAATGAAAAACGCCTATATCGTCTGGCATATTCTTATATGCATAGCGATGCGGATGCCAAGGATATGCTGCAAAATGCTATCATCAAGGCATTTACCGGCCTTTCCAGATTACAGAACAGGGAATATATGGACACCTGGTTTTACAGAATCCTGATCAATACCTGTCTGGATCAAATCCGAAAGCTGCGCCGTGAATCTGTATATCCGCTGGAGGAAGACGCAATGCTGCAGGAGCATGAAGACATCCTCCTCAGTGAGGAGCTCCGTCAGCTGCTGTTTACACTGGATCCGAAAACCAGAACCATTCTCATCCTCCGCTTTTTTGAAGACCGCAAGCTGGATGAAATTTCGGACATCCTGTCTATGCCCCTGAGTACCGTGAAGACACGGCTGTACAAAGGGCTGAAGGACATGCGTATACAGATGGAGGAACAGGAGCTATGAAAAAGATAGAGAAGCTACGACAGGAGTACGAGAACCTACAGACGCCGCAGGATTTGGACAGCTTTATGGAATCCTGCATTGAGCATGCACAGAAAAAACAGAAGCGTTTTTCCTTTCAAGGCATGTGGAAGCCGGCGCTCAGTGCTGCACTTATAGGATATCTGATTATGCTGAATACCGTTCCGGCATTTGCCCAGAGTGTATTCGATATTCCATTGCTGGGTGATGTTTCCCGTATTCTCTGTGTCCGGGAATATAAGAAAACAAGTGATGTGGATTCTTTAAGTGTCAAGGTTCCAGAAGTGAAAAACACCGGAAATCCTGAGATGGAGGAACGCGTGAATCAACAGATCGAAGAGCGCATCAATAAAACCACCGAGCAGCTGTATAAGGATAGTGCACAGGTTCGGGAAATGATGAAAAAAGAAAAGGTAGAATCGCTGACTGCCAAAACCGAGGTCACGATCGATTATAAAATTACCTGCAATCAAAACGATCTGCTATCCTTTCAGATTATGACCAATTATCAGCTGAATACATCTATGCAGGAATATCAGACCTTTAATCTGGATTTAGCCAGTGGAAAAGACATCACACTGCAGGATCTGTTCGGTGCGGATTATGAGAAGATCATCAATGCCAGTGTCCGCAAGCAGATCAAACAGCGAACAGAGCAGGATGAAACTGCCAGCTATTTTGACGGAGCGATGGGATTTCAGGGAATCCGTAAAAATCAGCCGTTTTATATTGACGACAAGGGAAATGTTGTCATCATCTTTGAAAAATACTCCATTGCCCCCGGGTATATGGGGACTCAGGAATTTCAGATACCATGCAGTGAGCTTCACAAGTATACAGGAGGAAAGTAATGATGAAACCGGAATACAAAAGGAACAGACATATCAATCCAAAGCGGCTGATGCTGCTGATATTGATACCGGTGCTGCTGATTGCAGGCGGCTTCGGTGTTTATAAGATTATGGCAGAGGATACGTATGCTGCCTACAACACCTATGATGAAAGCAACAAAAAGGAAGGCACGATGGAGCATTTCACAGAGGAAAAGGAGGAAACCTATTACCTTTCCTTCTATTATCCGAAATTCGATGATAAACAGCTCAACGAGATCGTGCAGAAGTATCGCAGTACGAGCATACAGACCAAACGCAAGCATGAGGGAATGCTGTATATCAAGATTGACTATGCCAGCGAAAAGCTGTTTGATCAGTATATAAATCTTACCTTCACGCAGAAGCTGTACGATGCTGACGAAAAACAGATTGATGAAATCCGCAATCATTACACCTATGATACCAAGCAAAAAAGGCTGATCAGCGTTGCGGACGCTTTACGCAGAGATTATGTACAGGTGGTAAAAAAGCTAGCTGAGTCTGCAGGCATCAAAGTCTCCGGCATCCATGCTATGCGGGTACAGGTTGAAAAAAATGCTCTAATGCTCTACACCGGGAAGGAAACCAAAGGGATTTCACTTCCCTATCAGGAGTATAAGAAATACATCCGCCTTGCGAACCGAAACATTCCTTCATTATATCAGAAGGACGCGATCATTCCGGCAGAGCAGAAGGTGGATCCCAACAAGAAAATGATTGCCTTTACGTTTGATGACGGTCCGCATTGGCAGAATACTGAGATCATTATGAAGGAATTTGAGAAATACAATGGACGTGCCACCTTCTTCATGCTGGGACAAAATGTGAAGGATAAGACCACCGGTGTAGATCATACGGATATCGTGCGTGATATGTATCAGCGCGGCTTTGAGGTTGGCAATCATTCCTGGGATCATTCCATGCGTATTGCCGCTAGCAAAAGTGATGCGATGAGCAAGGCTGAGGTCAGTGATGAAATCTACAACACGCAGGATGCCATTTTTGCGGCATGCGGTGCAGATGCTACCATGTTTCGTCCTCCCTATGGTGCTTTAAACAGTAATGTACGCGCCGTATCCACTCTGGATTTTGCACTGTGGGATCTGGATACGCTGGACTGGAGCAATAAAAATTCTGATATCATCACCCAGAATATCATGAGCAATGTACATGACGGCTCCGTAATCCTTTTGCATGATATCCACGACTTCTCCAGAGACGCCATTGTACAGGTACTGCCAAAGCTGGAGGCAAAGGGGTATCAGTTTGTTTCCCTTTCCACATTGCGTAAATATAAAAATGAGAAGCTGGTGAATGAAAATATCGTCATTCCTTCTTCCATCGACTAGCATCATAGCAGCAGGCTCTTCATGATTGTCCGCTGCTCTGCCATATCGTTACCGGTATGGCTTTTTCATTGTCTAAAATACTACTGCATACAGGGATTCTCGAAAACGAGTATGTCGGGCATAAAGGCAAACACACGATAGCCAATACGCACATCATACCGTGCAAGCCAATTTCTAAAATTGATACTATCCGATTTCAGGCAGAGAGTGGATGAATCAACCTGACCAGCCTGACAATGCGGCGCTTCGCACCTTACAAAATCATGAAGATTTTGGTTTTTCAACTATCACAAGGTAAATTTTGTAAAAGAATGCTATAATATTACCAGATAGCTGTTTTGGAGGGATTATGAATACGAAAAGAAAAAAATTGAGGAAGGATCGACTGGCGATTCTGCTGGTAATCTGCGCTGTGGTCATCACCACAGTCGGCTTTGGAATATGGAAGATCACTAGCATGCTGTTCACAGATCCATATGAGGAATACAAGGCTTATCAAACAAAAGGAAAAGATTATGGGGATATACAACAGGTCAGTAAGGAATATGAAAATGAAGCATTTGTATCCTTTACCTACCCTGCGTATAAAGAAAAGAATTTAAACACGATTGTCAAGGCATATGAAAAAAAGGCTGTGACAGCTGCCAGTAAGGCAGAGAAGCAGATCACAAGCATTGATTATGACAGCTCACTGCTTTTCGACCGCTATGTGAATCTGGCATTTCACAGGTATACATACGATGCTGAGGGTGTGCAGAGGGCAACGGAAACGACGTGGATTTTATATGATAAAAAGCAGGGAAAGCAGCTTGTTCTGGATGATGTATTACGCCGTGAATATCCCGTATTGGTGAAAAAGCTGGCTGACAGGCAGGGCTGGAAAAAAGAGATAAAGCGTGATATGCGTGCTCTTTCCATGACAGAGACAAGCCTGCAGCTTCATCTGGATGATAAGCATACCGTTTCCATTCCATATAAGGACTATAAGAAATACATAAAGCTGAAGGATACGCAGATCCCATCGCTGTATCAGGCTGATGCGGTGTCTGCTAAGCCGCAGCCAAAGGTTGATCCAAACAAAAAAATGATCGCCTTTACCTTTGATGATGGACCAAGTGCCTATACCACCGAGGTCATGGATATATTTGAACAATACGATGGACGAGCCACCTTCTTTATGCTGGGACAAAACGTAGAAGCAAACAGTGCTACCGTGAAGGATATGCACAAACGCGGCTTTGAGCTTGGAAATCATTCCTGGGATCATGCTATGGAGCTTGCGGCTTCCAAAAAGGGATACATGTCTGTTGCACAGGTGACGGAAAACATCTATAAAACGCAGGATGCTGTTTATGCCAGCTGTGGTGCAGAGCCACGCTATTTCCGCCCGCCCTATGGTGCAGTCAATGACAATCTGTTAAAGGGGAATTATCTGGGCTATGCGTTCTGGGACATTGATACAAGGGACTGGTCGAGTAAGAATGCCGCTAGCATCACCTCGGCAGCGTTAAACGGAGCGAAAAATGGAAATATCGTTATTTTATTTCACGATATTTATGAGCCGAGTGTTGAAGGTCTGAAAGCTATCCTGCCTGAGTTAAAGAAGCAGGGCTATCAGTTTGTCACATATTCCACCTTGATGAAATATGAAAAGGACTATCTGTTAAAGCTGGATGCCGGCTACGGCGTACCGAAAGCCTATGCTAACGGGCATTAGAGCTGCGCATTATGCACAGCTCTTTTTTCAGGTTTGTGCTATACTTAAGAAAAGAGAATAAGGAGGAAACAATTTATGCTGAATGAAGTATGGACAAGACAGAGCATACGGCGTTATGAGAACAGAGACGTAGAGGACGAAAAGCTGATGGAGCTTCTTCGTGCTGCCATGCATGCGCCAACCGCCCGAAATACGCAAAGCTGGCGGTTTATGGTTATTCGCAATCGCAAAGCCCTGGATGAGATGACAACCCTGCAGCCGTATACAGGTATGATGAAAACAGCGCCCTGTGCCATCCTTGTGATGGGAGATCGCACAGTGACAGATTTGGATGAATATCTGTACTGTGACTGCAGTGCCGCAATCGAAAATATTCTGATTGAAGCACGCCATCAGGGACTGTCAACCTGCTGGTGTGCCGTGGGACCGCGCAGGGAGCGCATTGATAATTTCCGCAGATATTACGGATTGAAAGAGGATTTACTTCCGGTTGCGGTCGTCGCTGTCGGCTATGGCTGTGAAGAAAAAGAAATTGCAGACCGCTTTGACCCAGACAAGATTTCATACTTCGACTGATGGATGAAGGATACCGTGTTACTCTTAAATGAAAAACGCAAAGGCATCGCTGTTATAGGATGCCTTTGCATTTTTCATTTTGAAAATCACGATGCTGCAACAAGCCAGAGAATGCCTTTGCATTACCAGAACCATTTGCTTCAGCTACCATGTTTGCTGTTTTGGTATAACCGCTGATTTAAGGAAAGTATTTCCGCCTGTCATAGCTTGTAATCTCCAGTTCAATACCTTCACTGTCCTTCAGAAAAAATGCATAATAGTCCTCACAGTATTCCGGATAATATCTTGGCGCATGAACAATCTGCATCTTCATCTGCATGACCTGCTCGTATAAGCAATCCACTGTCTGCGTATCTTCTACCATAAATGCCACATGATGCAAAGCTCCAGGCTTCCTGCGGCTGAGCTTTTCCTTTTCAAAACAGCTCCGCGGACTGACAATACCAATAGAGAACGCCGCATGATGGTATTCTATTATTTCATATGCATTTGCTTCCTTACAATCATATTCCTTATAACGCAGGTCAAAGCCAAGCAGTGGCAAAAATTGATCATAAAAGCATTCAGCACGTTTTAAATCACGAACGGTGACATGCAGATGATCAAGTAAAGGCGTCATATCAATCACCGGTATATTGCTTTATCCATGCTTCATCGGCAGGAAAACAACGATGAACACCGTTTTCATATGCCGCAACCATGAGCGTTACCTTGCCATCCTGCGCAACAACATAAGGAAATTCCTTCAAATTCGTTACAGCAGCACAATTCCCATGCGTATCCATAGCAATCATGGAGATTGCATCGCACGCATTTCCCGCCTGCTTCATACGTGCCATATGGGTATCCAGCACCTGAACCAGAGCATCCTGAACAGCAAGCCCTGCACGCATCAAATCAACAACCCGAATAGACAGACAGCCGCGCATGATGTCTTCCCCAAGACCGGTTGCCGCCGCGCTTCCAGCCAGCGCGTCACTGTAAAAGCCGGAGCCGATCACAGGACTGTCCCCTACTCTGCCGGCATGCTTCAAAAACAACCCCGAGGTAGAAACACCTGCAGCCATTTCATCCTCCTTTGCGGCGAGTACACAAACGGTATCGTGTCCGTCATACGCCTTTAATTCCACGTCTTTTTTTGCCTGTTCCCATCGCTGCTTTGATGCTTTGGTAAGATGATTTGAAAACGCAAAGCCCTCTCGTTGCGCATACGCCTCCGCTCCCTTACCGGCAAGCAGGCAGTTACAGTGGTTTCCGCACAATGATGCTGCGACCTCGATTGCGGATGCCACATTCTCAACCTCTATCACTCCGCCGAAATTCAATGTTTTTCCATCCATATAGGCTGCATCCAGCTGTACCTGCCCGTCGATGTTGGGAAGACCTCCGTTTCCGACGGATACAAATTCCTCCCGTTGCTCTACGTCCTGTATCGCTGTAAGTATGGCTTCCTTTACACCATGCTCCTGCAAAACCACGGCTCCCTTGCGGATACCGTCATATGCCATCTTCCATGTTCCTATCATCGTCTGCTTCATTACGCAATCCTCCGTTTTCAGTATGTCTAAGCTATTGCTTCCTTATTTTCCATGTTTATTATACAGGAAAAAGCCGCAGGTATGAAGCATTATTCGCACGCTCCGCACATTGATATCCAATTCCCTGCAGAGCGCCACCTCACAAGCCGACCTCCCTGATTCCTATATAAAAAAGACCGCCCTATGACAACAAGGCGGTTTCACTGTTCTTTTCTGTATGCTTACAATCTTTGCTTCCTTTCTACAGCAGCGGATCAACGGCATCCGTATTGATATCACGAATCGTTTCACAGCTCTGATTGAATTTTGCCTGATCTACTTCATTCAGATCCAGCTTTACGATTTCTCGGATTCCCTGACGGTTGACAACTGCCGGAACACCGATATACAGTCCCTCCTGTCCATATTCGTTATTCTGATATGCGGATACAGTCAGGATGACATTCTCATCATCCAGAATCGCATGAACCAACCGGTTTAACGACAATCCGATTCCATAATAGGTGGAGCGCTTCCGCTTCACGATTTCATAGCCCGCCTGCTGTACATTGGTGTAAATATCATGCAGATCGGATAAATCTCTGCCCTTTTCATCCAGCAGGTCCAGCAGATTCTTACAGCCGACATAGGCATTGGTCCATGGCACAAAGCTGGAATCCCCATGCTCCCCCATAATATAGGCATGTATATTGCTCGTGGAAACATCCAGATACTCACTCATCATATAGCGAAGACGTGCCGTGTCCAGAATGGTACCGGAGCCGATGACACGCTCCTTCGGCAGACCGCTTACCTTTTGCGCAACATAGGTCATGGCATCCACGGGATTGCTGGCAATCACCAGTATACCGTCAAAGCCGCTCGCCATAATCTGCTCTGTCACGCTTTTGATAATCACCGTATCCCTTGCAGTAAGATCCAGACGAGTCTCTGTCGGCTTCTGCGTAACACCGGCCGTAATCACAACAACCGCAGCATCACGGCATTCCTCATAGCCGCCTGCCTTGATACTCATTTTACCTCTTGCATAGGGCAGACCATGCTGCAAATCCATCGCTTCTCCGATTGCCTTTTCCTGATCCACATCAATCAGCACCAGCTCGTCGATTCCCCCGGTATTCAGAAAGCTGTATGCCATACTCATACCGACAAAGCCACAGCCGACCAATACGATTTTTCTTTTCTCATTCATAGATAAACTACCTCCAGATATTCTATTCACTCATTACTTTACCATAAAAAAGAAGATAAGAAAACGGCAATCATTTCCTTATCCCCTGTAGAAAACTGTCTGAATCAAAGCAGCGGGTCAATGACATCCCGATTGATTTCCTGTAAGGTCCTGCAGCTGCTGTCGAATTTAGCCTGATCGACCTCATTCAGCTTCAAACGAACTACCTCCCGAATTCCCTGTCTGTTCACGATTGCAGGCACACCGATATACAAGCCCTCGTGTCCATATTCCTTTGACTGGTAGGCAGATACGGTGAGGATGACATTCTCATCATCCAGAACAGCATGAACCAGTCGATTCAAGGAAAGTCCGATGCCATAGAAGGTAGCCTTCTTGCGATTGATAATTTCATACGCTGCCTGCTGTACATTGGTGTAGATGTCATGCAGATCGGATAACGGCTTTCCTTTTTCATCCAACAGCTCCAGCAGTGATTTGCTTCCTACATAGGCATGTGTCCATGGCACAAAGCTGGAATCCCCATGCTCTCCCATGATATAAGCATGCATATTGGAGCTGGATACATCCAGATATTCGCTCATCATATAGCGAAGACGTGCCGTATCCAAAATTGTTCCGGATCCAATCACACGCTGTTTTGGAAGACCGCTCACCTTTTGGGCAAGATAAGTCATACCATCTACAGGATTGCTGGCAATAATCAAAATTCCATCAAAGCCGCTTGCCATGATGCTTTCCACGACACTTTTCATGATTCTGGCATTTTTCGCTGTCAGATCCAGACGCGTTTCATCCGGTTTCTGAGCAGCTCCCGCTGTAATTACGACAATGCTCGCATCCCTGCAGTCTGCATAGTCTCCTGCATAAATTTCCATTTTTCCTCTGGCATATGGCAGTCCGTGCTGCAGATCCATTGCCTCTCCGACTGCTTTTTCCTTTGCTACATCAAGCAGCACCAATTCATCAATTCCTCCGGTGCTCAGAAAACTATATGCCATGCTCATACCGACAAAGCCGGTACCAACCAGTACGATTTTTCTTTTTTCACTCATTGTGAAGCCTCCTTTGCATGGGTTGTCACTATATGTTACCCATATCTAACCACAATATACCACGCACCTTGAAAAAGTGGAAGAAAAATGACCGAAAACGTTTCGATTGTATGAACAGCATCTGACTTTGCCTTAAAACGCCTATTTCGCATAGCAAACTACCTCCTGCACTTGTTAAAGCTCTGATCACGGTTTGCTTCCTCAACAGCCATTTCCATGATTGCATATAGGAAGGCTGCGATCCCATTTTCTGTTTTTGCATTTTCCCTGTTATATTCTGCAATTCCATGCTTCATGCTTCGTAATCCTGCGGTTCCTATATAATAAAAAAAGATCAGAAGCAGCATAATTTTGCTGTAGACCTTCTGATCTTACGCTTGTCCTCGATTACAAACGACGGGCATCGCTTACTGAATAAGCTGTTTTAATATCTCAACATCCTCTTCGCTGCCCTCACCGTCAACCTTATACAGACATGGGACATTGTATTTTTTTGAGATAACATCACCTGCCCAGCCAAAGGTTGCGGCATGACGTTCTCTGCTTCCTCCAGCTACAACACCCTTTAAGCGATCGGCGTTGTTTTCCAGAAAGCTTTCCACGATGTTCGGTACGACACCATTGCCATCGGTATAAGTGAATAAAATATAATCACCTTCTGCTGTTTCTGTACCGTTTTCTATTTTCATTGCGTCAAGCGCAAGCTTTCCTATCAATTTTTCAGTTTTTCCCATTCTGGATGCATATACGTATTTCATAACATGACCTCCTTGTTTGTCTGTCTGAATATTACCACAGGCTAACAGTCAAAGCAATTCTGATGCCCGACAGCCTCTAAAATCTCTGAAGGAAATCAAATAATAGGAATATTTTATATTATCAACAGCTCTACATGGCTGCTATATGGTATCCGCTGTTTCGCACATGCTACAGAAGTGTCCAGAAGGGATGTGCTTTCATAGCTTGTTTTCAGGAAATCACTCCTCCCGCATTGCCTGCCAGCTTTCCTGTCACAGTCCAGACAAGTCTGCTGTTATCCCTATATTGATGGCTTTTTACTGCTATCATATAAGAAAAGAGGATTCCTACGATAGAAGCGAAAGCCGTATAAAATCCTCTTTATTCTCGAATAGCTATGCTATGCAGATATTCTCACGCCTTCGCTTACAGATCATCCACCAATGCACTGCTTTTCGCATAGGCAGAGGAACGTGCTTCAAAGAAATCGGTCTTAATCAGATTGGCATTTGCATACATAGACACCCATTCCATAGATTTCGGTTCATTTTCAAAGCCGTCATACAAAGAGCCAAAGCCAAGAGAATTACTGCGAAGATTTCCCAGGTAATGAATATAATCGGATACCATTTCCATCGTCAGTCCCTCGATATGATTTCCTATAACATATTCTCCCCAGCGGATTTCCTCCTCAACGCCATGGCGCAGCATTTCCTTATATTCCGCAATCAGATCGTCCGTAAACAGCTGTGGCTCCTCCTTCTGCAGCTCGAGAATCATGGAACGAAACAGCCAGAGATGTGTGTTTTCATCGCGGTTGATATAGCGAATTTCCTGTACAGAGCCAGGCATTTTCCCCATACGCCCCAGATTATAGAAGAACATAAAGCCGGAATAAAAGTAGATACCCTCCAGGATATAATTCGCCATCATCGTCTTCATCAGATGTTTGCCGTCTCTATGCGTTTGGAAATCATTATATAAATCACCGATGAATTTATTTCGATTCAACAGGCGTTCATCATCCTTCCACTGGTACAGTATATCGCTGCGTTCCTGCGGAGAACAGATGGAATCCAGCATATAGCTATAGCTCTGCGAGTGAACTGCCTCCTGAAAGGCCTGTATCGTCAGACACAGATTCACTTCATTTGCCGTAATATATTCTCCTACGTTCGGCAGATTCGCTGTTTGGATAGAGTCCAGAAAAATCAGAAAGGACAAGGTTTTGTCATAGGCCGTTTTCTCTGCCTCACGCAGTCGACGATAATCCTTCACATCCTGATTCAGATTGATTTCCTCAGGAATCCAGAAATTATTCATCGCCTGACGATACCAGTCGGACACCCAGGTATACTTCATATTATTAAAATCATTCAGATTGGTCGTATTGCCATTGATCATGCGGCGCTTTCCGACCTCGCAATCCCCGTGTTCATTAAACAGAGGCTTTCGTATTAAATCACTCATAAGTTCTCCCTTCTACGATGCGCAGGATTCGCATTCCTCTACTTCCAATGATTTGCTGCGAACATAATATATGGTTTTCACCCCATATTCCCATGCGTGAATATACAGCATCAGAACCTGACGCAGAGTAAATTCATTGGTGATATACAGATTGACAGACTGTGCCTGGTCGATATGACGCTGTCGGATACCGGCAGAACGCACAACCCATTCCTGATCGATCAGATGGGCGTTCTTATACAGCCAGAAGGTTCTTGCGTCCAAATCCGGTGCAACCCGGGCAATCATACTGCCCTTTTTTTCCTCCAGAAAATATTTATTCATAATCGGATCCACTCCGGCTGTTGTTCCGGCGATGATGGAGGTAGAGCTTGTCGGCGCGATCGCCATCAGCCATGCATTCCGCATACCCTGCTCACAAACCTGCTGTGACAGACGGTTCCATGCGTCGGATGCATAGCCGCGCTTTGTGAAATAGGCGCCACTTTGCCAATCGCTTCCCGCAAACATCGAATAGCTGCCCTTTTCCTTCGCCAATGCAGTGCTTGCCTGAATCGCATAGTAATTGATTTTTTCAAAAAGGGTATCCGCAAACTGCAGATGCTCCTCGGACTCAAACCGCAGACCCTGCTTTACCAGCATATGATGATAGCCGCTGACACCTAACCCGATCGGGCGGTATTTGCGGTTTGTTATTTTCGCATAGGGTATCGGATAATAATTCAAATCGATTACATTATCCAGCGCACGCACGATCACATGGATGATATGGGAAAGCTCTTCTGCATTGCTTACATCGATATTTCCCAGTGACAGACTCGCCAGATTGCAGACGACAAAATCTCCGGGCTTACTTTCATTGACCACTACAGTTTCTCCGTCAACCTCTACAATACGGCTCTCTTCCAGCTTTAGCGCCTTCATATTTTGCGCGATTTCCGTACAGAGATTACTGCTGTAAATCATACCGGCATGTGCGTTTGGATTCATACGATTCACATGATCACGGTTAAAGGTAAACGGTGTACCGGTTTCCACAGCTGATTTCAGAATCAGACGCACCAGATCCTTCAGTACCATCGATCGCTTCGGCACCCGCGGATCCTGCACACAATCAAAGTAGCGCTCTTCCCATTCCTCACCATAGAAATCCTCCAGATGATAGCCCTTGATCTTATGGATTTCATGCGGACACATCAGATACCAGATTGCATTCAAATCCTCTTTCGCCAGTTTCCAGAACAAGTCCGGATAACAGACAGCCGGAAACACGTCATGTGCCTTCATACGGTCATCCCCGTTGTTGGTTCTCAGATTCAAAAATTCGGGGAGATCCTTATGCCACGCATCCAGATAGACGGCGACTGCTCCCTGACGAACACCCAGCTGATCAACTGCGGTTGCCGTATCGTTGACAAGCTTGATCCAGCGAATCACACCGCCTGCGGCTCCTTCAAAGCCACGGATATCACTGCCGTTTGCCCGAACCTTACCAAAGTACAGCCCCATACCGCCGCCGTATTTGGAAACCTGTGCAAAATTATCCACACTCTTGTAAATATTGTTTAAGGTATCCTCTACCGTGTCAATGAAGCAGCTGGAAAGCTGATGATACGGCTTGCGGGCATTGGACATGGTCGGTGTCGCCATGGTTACCTGCAGCTGCGAGAGAATATCGTATATCTGCTTTGCCCAGTACATTCGCTCCTGCTCCGGCATTGCCAGATGCATGGCGATTCCCATAAACATCTCCTGCGGGGTTTCCAAAACCTCATGGGCATGGGAGCACATCAGATACCGTTTCTTGACAAGCTCCAGACCGCTGTAGGTAAACAGATAGTCACGCTCATCCTTCAGATAGGCCCCCAGCTCATCTATCTGCGCATCGCTGTAGGCCTTACGGATATAATCACCATAATAGCCCTGTTCCTCCAGATACTTCAGTTTTTTGCTGAATACGGGAAGCTCCAGCTTTTGCATGCGGGCACTGATTTCCTCATGCAGCTGATAGGAAAGAAAACGGGAAGCGATATATTCCCATTTCGGAGCCTCCTTACGAATCAGTTCAACACTTGCCTTGATCAGCATTCGCAGCCGTTCATCACTGCCCATATCCGCTTTCAAAAAGGAATGAAATTTCATGAGCAGATGACGCAGATCATACACCTCATCCGGATATTGCTGCTGAATATCTACTAATATGCTGTAAAGGTCTTCATTTTGCAGTGCATGTACAAGATCATGCACAACCTGCCTTGCTTCCGTTCTCTTCTGACGATACAGAATATAATTTTTTGCTTCCTTATAAAACTGATGCTGCATCAGTTTTTCCTCGACTAAATCCTGAACGACCTCAACACTCAGCTGTGCGCCGTCCGCTGCCGCCACCGTTGTAATATCTTCAATCATATCCTTCAATACCGCTTCTTCTATACTTGTTCCGGTACTGCGGAATGCTTTCCTGATTGCCTGTGCAATCTTTTCTCCTTCAAATTCCTGAAGTTTTCCGTCTCTTTTCTGTATCTTCATACACATACCACCTATCTTGTATTAGTATAGGTGGATTGGGCATGTTCACGCAACTTAAATGCCTAAGAAAAAACTGCCAATTCCTGACAGTATTCTCTATTATTAAGATGCCTTCTGAATATAGCAGCTCATATGCAGGATGATTCGTAAAATATCAATGCTTCATTGAAAAATCCATAATCAGTGATATCCTGAGTTCCTTTTCTTCTGGCTTAGATTCAGCAACCATCCGTGTGATGGTAACCGTTGCGCAATCACTCCTAATTGTTTCACCATTATGCGGCAAGGCAGTATTCTTATTTATAAATTCCAGAAACCGTGCTGCTATTCGTTTGCATCTGGCAGTGAACGGATATCCTTACGAAGAAAGTATAAAAGGTTTGCCGCCTTTTCTTCAGTGTTGGATAAACCCTTTGGCTGAATACAGTCTGGTACACAGCTGTCAATATGCCAGCCGCCCAACGTATACAAAGCCATAGGCTGCTTAACACCCACAGCTTTTTTGCGTGTTGTTCTCTTTATCAACTTCTTTTTCTCTAAATACATGATTGATATGCGTTCTTATATTTTTTCATCATGTCCGAAACGTATTCAGAATGTAGTTTGTTGGTAAAGCTTTCTGCAAATTGCTCACAAATACAATAGGAACTGGAGACTATCCGCATGTCCCTAAGCGTTGATATAGTTTTCTGTCACGCAATGTAAAAAAAGAGACTTCAGAAATGACTGTATCCGACATTTAAGAAATCTCTCTATCACTTTTACCTAAAATAAGTGAGATACACAAATAGCACCTATCCTATTTTTTCATCAACTGGTTAATTTTCATCTCATACGGAGTTCCCTTAAGATCCCTTGACGCCGCCTGCAGATGCTCCTTCTTCTTCTTTTCATCCTTCAAATAGCTGTACTGCAGTGCCAGCATGTAGTGGAACATTCCCTTTTGTGCTTCCTGCAGCTCCTCATTTTTCAGCTGCTCTTCCATATCATCGATATAACTGGTCTTTTCCTCCAGAAGGATATCGTAGATAACCTGGCATTCCTGCGTTATGCTCTCATCCGCAATCTTTTTCATACGTTCCAGCAGCGTTTTACACTTCTTCCTGCTGTCTTCATCCAGATAGTAATAAAATGCCTTAATGACAACATCCAGCTCCTGCTTTTTATTCATCCGCATGCTCAGGATCAAATCAAAGCACTCCTCGATTTTTTTCTTATCCGCTTTCATAATATAGCCGTTTAAGCGCATATACTCGCGGTTGAACGGAGGATAGAAATACTTGCAGGGAAGGGAATCCAGAAGCTTGAAATACGCATCGAAATCACCCTGCTGCATATGCTTCAGCAGCTTCTTTAAAATGCTCTGCTTCCATACCTGTGTGCCGACAATCAGAACGATCGTAATAACAACGGCCAATATAATAATTTTATAGTCCATAGTACACCTCAATTTTCATTAAGATTATTGTACTATATCTCACTGTCTTTTTCACTTAAAATTTTCATTTTCTGCAGAAAAACAAGAAAATTTGTACACAATGTTGATTTTTCAAAGTCTGACCTTGTAAACCATAACGACAGCAGCCTCCTTCCGGACAATGTATCCGCATCCTTTGTATACATTACTGTCTGGGATAGGCTTATTTAAAATTACGAAGACGAAGCGCGTTGCTGACGACGCTCACGGAGCTGAAAGCCATCGCAGCACCGGCAAATACCGGAGACAGCAGCGGACCGCCAAACAGATGTAGCACACCTGCTGCGATTGGAATCCCCAGCGTATTGTAGAAGAACGCCCAGAACAGGTTCTGCTTGATATTGCGTATGACAGCCTTAGATAAACGAATGGCCGTTTCCACGTCCTGAATATTATCCTTGACTAAAACGATATCAGCACTTTCCACCGCAACATCACTGCCGCTTCCGATGGCGATGCCAACCTCACTCTGTATCAGCGCCACCGCATCATTGATGCCATCTCCAACCATGGCAACGATTTTCCCCTGTGCCTGCAGCTTTTTGACTTCCTCTCCCTTTTGATCGGGAAGCACCTGTGCAATCACATGGTCAATTCCTGCAGCTTCCGCAATCGCTGCCGCTGTTATTTTATTATCTCCTGTCAGCATGACTACATCGATCTGCTGTTCACGAAGACGGCGTATCACATCGTTTGTCTGCGGCTTCAGCTGATCTGCAATCGCGATAATCCCATAAATATGAGCGGATGTTCCAATCCAGACAACTGTTTTCCCCTGCTTCAGCCATGCCAGCTCCTGCGCAGCATATTCCTCACAGGAAGCTCCTGCCAGCTCCAGAAATGTGCGGCTGCCCGCATACCAGGTCACATCGTTCCACTCGCCGCTGAGTCCGCGTCCGTTGTGCGTTTCAATATGTGTTAATGCCGAACCGCTGATATGTTCTTCCTTCGCTTTTTCCAGAATAGCCGTTGCCAGTGGATGACGACTTCCTGCCTCCAGAGATGCCGCAATCGAAAGCAGCTTTTGCTCATCATCAGCTGCCATATCGGTTACAACCGGCTTTCCGATTGTCAGTGTTCCTGTTTTATCGAACACAATCGTATCGATACCGCTCGCTGTTTCCAGCGCCTCCCCGCTTTTCATAAAGATACCAAACTGTGCAGCCTTTCCGGTTCCCACCATGATGGCAGTCGGTGTTGCAAGACCAAGCGCACACGGACAGGCAATGACCAGCACGCTGACAAAGATCGTCAGTGCAAAGGCAAAGTCCTGTGTGGAAAGATACCAGAGCAGTGCTGCCACAAAGGCAATCGCCATAACCGTCGGTACAAAATACAGGGAAATCTTATCCGCAATACGTGCAATCGGCGCTTTTTTGCCCTGTGCCTCCTCCACCATACGGATGATTTTCGCAAGTGTGGTATCCTCTTCGATCGCATTGCATTCCATAACGATTCTGGCATCCAATGCAATCGTCCCCTGAATCAGAGCATCCCCCTGCTGCTTGGAAACCGGCATACTTTCCCCCGTCAGCATGCTTTCATCCACACTCGCATGCCCCTTTTTCAATACACCATCCACCGGAATATGCTCTCCCGGCTTTACCACAAGCAGATCACCGACCGTGATTTCCTCTACCTGAATTTCCACCTCTTTGCCATCCCGCAGCAATGTCGCATTGCTTGGACGCAGCTGCAGCAGCGCAGAGATTGCCCCTGTGGATTTCTTCTTGGAAATACTTTCCAGATGCTTTCCAAACTGCACCAGCGCTACAACAACACCGGCAGATTCAAAATACAGACTGTGCACCGCATGCAGATTGCCCTGCAGAATGGAAAACAGGGAGTACAGCGAATACAGATAGGCACTCCCCGTACCAACCGCCACCAGTGTGTCCATATTCGGTGCCTTGTGAAATAAAGCCTTACCTCCTCTGGTAAAGAAATGACGTCCCAGAATAAGAATCGCTGTTGCGAGAATAAACTGAATAAAAGCGAAATTAAACGGATGCGTATCATAATGAATGAGATCGGGCAGTGGCAGCCGGATATTGCCCAGCATATGTGACATACCGATATACAGCAGGATAAAAGCCAGAACCAGCGTGGTATAAATTTTTACAGCTTCATAGTCCTTTTTCTCAGCTTCTTCCTGTCGCTCCACATGAAGCGTTCCGTGATAGCCGGTATTCTGAATGATTGCCAGAATTTCCGACAGCTTGATTTTGTGCGGGTCTGCATCCACGATTGCCATATTGGTGACAAGGTTGATGCTGACAGCGGATATTCCCTCCGCTTTTTTCAATGCATGCTCCAGCGCTGCGCTGCAGGAGGAACAGGTCATGCCCTCCACATCAATGCGATATGTTTTCATTGCTTCCTCCAGCAGGGTAAAGCCGGCCTTTTCCACTGCTGTTGCCCAAGCCTCAACATTCTTTTTCGTAAAGGTGATGCTCACCGTATTCATTACCAGATTCACACTGGCTTGCTCGATTTCCTCAAAGCGGTTTAACACCCGCTCTACAGCCGCACTGCAGGCCGCACAATGCATACCCTCTACACGATAGGTCTGCTGCTTGGCTGCAGCACGCTCCTTCATATGAAAACCGCCCTTTTCCACAGCCTGCATAGCCGCTTTTTCATCGAAACCATCCGCAATGCTGATCACAGCTTCCTCCATGACCAGATTTACAGCGGCGTCCTCTACCGCAGGCTGCCGCTTCAATATGTTCTCTACCGAGGCGGCACAGGCTGAGCAGTGCATCCCTTCTATTTTATATGTTTTGTTCATTACGTTTTCCTTCTTTCTATTTCAGCAGTGCCGCGATTACGTCTTCAATCTCACGGACCTTTTCCTCGGCATCCTGTTCCTCAATGGCAGTCAGCACACAGCTGTGCAGATGACCGCTCAGAATATGCTTATTTGCTTTTTTCAGCAGCGCTGTAGATGCTGAAATCTGATTTGATATATCGATACAGTAACGCCCCTCTTCAATCATGCGAATGATACCATCGATCTGTCCGCGTGCTGTCTTCAGGTTCTGAAGGGCTTTTTTACGT
Source organism: Clostridiaceae bacterium OM02-2AC (assembly GCA_003481775.1). GTDB lineage: Bacteria > Bacillota_I > Bacilli_A > Erysipelotrichales > Erysipelotrichaceae > Clostridium_AQ. Next base: position 52,248 of record QULU01000025.1, on the reverse strand, counting down.
TCATCGCTCATCGTTCTACCTCCCCCAGGGGGTGCCCTGGTATGCTCCCATTATAGTAGCTGTCCTTCCGCCTGTCAACTCTTTTGACTTTTTGTATAACTGAAGGGCTTTTCAGAAAAGCAGCCGTCCTGTACATAGCTGCCTGAAAGCGTAGGAAGGGCTTTTGTGATTTGGCCTTCAAAATGCTGCTATGCTCATAATCCCACGCAACAGGCATATCCAATCTGCAATAGCCTGCCAAAGGAAACATACAATGAATTCTTACAATTTCAATATATTTCTACACTTTCACATGTCCTGCACACGATTGTACGATATAATGAAGACATGTGCGGAGGTTATCGACATGATTAAGAAAAAACTATACATCCTTGTGCTGAGTCTTTTGATCACTGCATCCCTTATGCCGGTATCAGCCAGTGAAAAGACGCTGCAGGACGATGAAACATATCATATCGTCAGTGTGGAAAAGGATGGTACCTATACCATCCTTGCGGACAGTGACACCTATGCCAGAGCGAAGGTGCTTTATACGCTGCAAAAGCGCAGCTATGACAATCTCGCAATCACCTATGGCAGCAGCTTCCTGAGTCTGGAGCAGGGCGTTGTGGAATTTGCGACAGCCAAGGACTGCACGCTGAATATCACCTACACCAATGATGCAAACAAGGAGGAAGGCTATACCAACGGCTGCTATGGCATCGATGCGGCATTTCTGGAATACAATCCTGGAACGCAAAAGGTAAAGTTTCGTCTGTCCGGTGTTACCGGATGGGCAGATGCAGCCGATGTCACTATCTATCCCATTGAGCAGGTTCCCAATGTTTCCTCGTTTACGGTAAAGAACGGCGTTTTGCAGCATCAGCTGAAATCCTCGCTTGCAACCGCTGCCTATGACAACATCCTGCAGCTGGGAAGCGCCCCGCAGCAGCTCAGCGAGGGGGTTACCTACTATAGCTATGATACCCATTATTTCTATGATAATTACGCTGTGATGATTGAAGATTATCGAAACAACAGCTTTGCGCATGCAGTCAATGCCAATGCCCCCTACTATAATTATTATCAGTATCTGAACCATCGTTCCACCAGCGCCTATTCGCAAAAGGATGTGGACGATTATCTGAAACATACGTTGGCTCTGCAGCATACGATTACCGCCTTTTATGATAAGGACAACTATATCCACGACGTGCTCACACAGTCCCTGCTTTTACAGGCGGAAGCTGCCTTCTTCCAGTATCAGAATCAATTCGGAGCACATGCACTGATGATGCTCTCTCTGGCGGAGAATGAGAGTGCTTTGGGAAGAAGCTACCTTGCCTATACCCGCAACAATCTGTTTGGACATGCCGCCTATGATTCCGCTGTAGAGGAAAACGCCTCCCGCTATACCAGCACCGCAGGCAGCGTTTATTCCCATGCTCTGCATTATCTGTCCAATGCGTATTTGAATCCCAGCCAGTTTCAGTTTCACGGCGGCTTCTTTGGAAATAAGGCGGGAGGCATGAATGTATCCTATGCCTCTGATCCCTACTGGGGAGAGAAAGCAGCACAGTATTTTTATGAAATGGATCATGCCATGGGGGACAAGGATCACAACCGCTATGCACTGGGCATTGTAAAAAACACCGGTGTTTCCATATACAAAAACGCAGACAGAAAAAGTGAGGCTGTCTACAGCATCAAAAAAGGCTATGATGCAGCTTTGATCCTGCTGGAAAAGCTGGAGAACAAGGATGGCGTCTGGTATCGGGTGCAAAGCGATCCCTCACTTGACAAGCAGCAGAAGCAGCTGGAGGGCGGCTACAGCTTCAAGGATAGCTACGGCTTTGTGAAAGCGGAGGATCTGTCCACCATATGCAACAGCAAATACATACAGGATAAGGCCTATGTGGATATCACCTTTGATGCCAACGGCGGGACCTTTTATCCCGACGATAAGAAAATCGTTTTGCAGGTGGAAACCGGAAAGACGCCGGTCGTACAGGCACCGGTCAAGGATCACGCCCTCTTTGATTCCTGGGATATCAAGCCCGAGCCCGCAAGGGAATCACTGACCTACAAGGCAACATACAAGGATGTCAAGCAGATCGTATTGACACAGATGCCGCTTACCACCTATGATGTAAACGAATCCCTCGATGTCAGCGATGGCAAAATCCGCGTGGATTTTGCGGATGGTACAAGCAAGGAGGTTTCCATGACCACCGATATGGTGGAGGGCTTCTCCAGCAAAAAGACAGGAACGAAAACACTGAAGGTGACCTATGCCGGCTGTACACTGAATTATGAAATCAGGGTATCCGATGAGCTGACAAAAAAGCAGGAAAACATGCAGCAGCGAGCTGCGGCGATCATCAAGCTGTACGATGGAAAAACCGATTTGAACGATGAGGCACTGCAGGAGCTGGAGCAATTCCGCAAGGATGTGACCGCATTTCCTCTCACACCGCTTGCAACGGAACAGATACGCCTCATCGACCGTATTCTGCAGGAAAATCTGAATCCCCGCTACAGTGTCATCATCAAGGATAACAGCCATGATTTGCAGGTATCCGGTCTGTCGATGGCACGGACACAGGAAACCAGCTTCCTCAATACCCTTCTGCCGAAAACTATCGTCATGAAGGTAAAGGATTCCATAGATGAGGAGCAGAAAGCACTCGCAACGAAAGTAGCCAAGGCAAATGGCACCAAGGTCGAGCAAGCCTTCTCTATTGAAGGAACGGATGATTTCTCCTCCCTGAAGCTGAAGCAGGAGGCAGTGTTCTCCATCAAAAAGCCGAAGGACAGTAAAAACAAACGGTATCGTATATATTATGTGGATGGTCAGGATGTCTATCAGATTCCTACCGAGCAAAGTAAAAGCCGTATTCGCTTTACAACGGAAAAGCTGGGCAGCTATGTTGTGGTATCCGCGAACCAGCGCAGCATACAGGAAGCAGACGATATGACAGAGGTAAATACGATTGCGCTGAATGGAACTAATTATATCCTGCGCTATATACTATTGCCGTGTCTGTTGCTGGCACTGCTCGTATGCCTGTTAATCACGGTGTATGTATACCGCAGACGGCATCCGAATCTGCGCTTAAAAAAGCCATGGAAAAGGGGGAAGCTGAAAAAAGCGCAGCATAAAGCAGATACAGAGGATAAGCAGTAGGAAAGAAAACAGAAGAAATCACGTGCTTCCTTGTGATTTCTTTTCATTTGACATACAATACTATATGAGGTGATCACACATGAAACGTAATGAAATAGATGCACAGCTGACCTGGGACCTGCGCTTTCTCTTTGGAAACCAGGAAGCCTTTGAAGCCCAGTATGCACAGGCACAAAAGGAGGTCGGGCTGCTGCAATCCGCCCTTCCCTCCCTTACGGTTGACAAGGACAGCTTCATCAGCTTTATGGAGCATCAGGAAACACTGGAACGCTATCTGGATAATCTTATCAGCTATGCGAAGATGAGCTGTGATGTAGACCCTGAGCACACACAAAATCAGGAAAATCTGGCACGCAGCTATACCCTGTATCAGCAGGTGAGTCAGGCCTTATCCACGCTGCCCCTGGTGCTGATTCAAAACAGGGAACAAATCGAGCAGTGGCTGGAAACCGAGGAATGCAGAGACTTCCGTTATCCGATGGAAGAGGTGTTTCGTACCATACCACACCGACTCAGCGAGGAACAGGAAGAACTGCTTGCACAGGCGGGAGAGCTGATTCGCAACCCGCAGGAAACCTTTGAGAGCTTCCGTTTGCAATTCGAGCCTGTCCATGTGGATGGAAAAGAGGAATTTTTGAATGAAGGAACCTATCAGCAGTTTTTGAAAAGCCGTGATCCCATGGTGCGAAAGGAAGCCTTTGAGCATTTCTTCACCGCCTATAAGACCTATCAGAATGTGTTTATGAATCTGTTGAGCGGTCATGCCAGAGGTCAGATATTTGAAGCCAGATTACGCAATTTCTCAAGTGCACTGGAAGCCTCTTTGTTTGCGGATGGTGTTGACCAATCGCTGTTTGACAAGGTGCTTTTCATGGCAAACGAAAAGTACATCGATGGCATTCACCGTTATTTTGCTGTACGCAAGCAAATCAGCTCGCTTGCAGTACAGCATGTGTACGACATTCAGATTCCACTGGTGGATACAGTGGATATCAGCTATACCATCGACGAAAGCTTCGATATTCTCAAGCATGCCCTTGCACCGCTTGGCGAAGACTATGTGCAACTGCTGGATCAGGCAAGAGAGGAGCGCTGGATTGACTTTCTGCCATGTGCCGGTAAACAGGGCGGAGCATATTCCGGGGGAACCTATGATTCCCGACCATATGTACTGACCAATTTCACAAACGATTATCCATCTTTAAGCACGCTGGCTCATGAGCTGGGACATTCCATGCATTCCTGGTATTCCCGTCACCATAACCGGCCAATGCTTTCCCATTATACGATTTTTGTCGCCGAAGTGGCATCCACGGTTAATGAAATCCTGTTGAACCGCTATCTGCTGGATCACAGCGATCGTGAGGATGAAAAAGCATATCTTCTTTCCAACCTGCTGAATCAGCTGGTTGGTACGCTCTATCGCCAGCCGATGTATGCGGAATTTGAAAAACAGCTGTATGCCATGCTGGAAAACAAAGAAGCGGTTTCTTCACAAAAGCTGACCTCCCTGTACATGGAGCTGTCCAAGAGGTATTATGGAGATGCCGTGGAGGTGGATGATCTGCAACGCTATCATTGTTATTATATACCGCACTTTTATTACAATTTCTATGTATATAAATACACTCTGGGAATGTCTGTAGCGATTAGCTTTGCGAAGAAGATTCTTGCCGGAGAGACAAAGGATTATCTGGAGTTTCTTACGAAGGGCGGCAGTGAGTCACCGCTGGATGAGCTGATGCATGCCGGTGTTGATCCAAGAGTAGACAGCGTATACGATGATGCCTTCACCTTCTTTGAAAAAACACTGGATGAATTTAGTGATCTGATGAAGATCAATCGATAATCCTTCCAAAGCATCGCATCGCAGAAACCCTTGACGCTTTTCACTGCTATACCGATTCGCTGAAAATGATTCCTCTATAAAGCTGAAAAAGAATGCACAATCCATGGATGGTAAGCGTCCTGCAGGATGTTGCATTCTTTTCTTTTGCTGTATCGTCGTTATGTTTCTCTTTGCCTCTGCTTCAATTTAATATATAAATATCGGCTCAAGGTGCTCTTTGATGAAATCCATGCTGTCTTTTGCTCTTGGATTGAATCGGCACATGAGAGAAACAACAAGCTGCTCTTTGGTATTTACATATATGATGTTTCCCCCATCCCCCATTGCCGCAAACACATCTTTCTGCTCATCGATCCACCACAAATAGCCATATGGCAGATTGTGCTTTTTCCAGCGGCTGTGTTCCTTTGTACTTTGTTCAATCCAGTGTTTTGATACTAACTGCTTACCTTCCCATACACCGCCATTCAAATACAGCTGACCGATGTCCGCCATCTCCTTTGCCGACAATGCCAGTCCCCAGCCTGCTGATTGCAGTCCCTTCGCATCTGCTGCCCAGCCACTAATGGAATCTGCCTGATTAAATGCCATCTGTTCCTCCTTGCTTTTAAAAATCAGATCCCTTTCCACAGAGATATGCAACGGGGCAAACAGCTTCTCCTGTGCAAACGCAAGCACAGATTGTCCGGTCGCCTTTTGCAGTATGCCGGTTAGAATATCCAATCCAATCAGCGGTGTGTATCGAAATTGCTTATTCCTTCCCTTTAGCTGATCGAGTGAAAATTGCAGCCAGTCATCACTTGTAAAATATTTTATATACGGAGGAATTCTGTATTTGTATGCCGCGGTCATAGTGATGATATCCTCCAATGTTACCTCTTTTCTGGCACTGTCCTTTTCCTGTGCTACATCTGGAAAAAAATCCAGAACCCGCTTTGTTACATCGTCGATATATCCTGCATCTATTGCAATACCCAGCAATATGGATACGATGCTTTTGGTCACAGAATACACATGCATTCTGCTTTCAAAGGTACATCCCTGAAAGTATGCCTCATACACACGCTCTTTGTTTTTCAATACGTTTATACCGCAAATATTCTTGTATTCACGGTTGATCAATGCTTCCATTTCTGTTATTTTCATCTGCTTCATCCGATTCCCTCCATCTGCTTCTGTCTCTATCTTACAGCCTTCCCTCAGGGCAAGGTCAAGGGGGATACGGTGGAAAGCTGCAACAGCGCATCAGGAAAGTATTTCGTTACCTCATCAACGAATTCGCTTGTTTTCTTATTAAAAGCCTTATAGAGATACCCTTTTTAGATTGTGCGAAGCTCTTTCAGCCTATCCTTCCTACACAAGACTTTTGCGCAATACTGTATACTCTATTGGCTTGCTGTGCTAAGGAAAGGCCCCAAAGCGTTTTCCCGCAACTCTTTTCACAAGCCGCAACAGCTCTACTATATCGAATGAGCAAAGAAAAGAAAAGCCTGTGGTACACAGCATACGCACAGGCTTTCCTTCATAATCAAAAGCAAAGAAATTTACGTTTTATCAGACTGCCTCAATATGAGAATTTATCATAGTATTCCATATCCTCAAGAACGGTGATATCCTCAATCGGATTTTCATCCAGACGAAGCTCATACAGATTCTTCAGCTTACTCAGCGGTGTCACATCCGTGACATAATTCGCCTTTAGGGTTAAGGAGCTCAGATAAATGCATTCCTCCAACGGAGACAAATCCATTACGCCATTGTGATCGAGCCGCAGGGAGCTTAAATTGATCAGCTTCTTCAGCGGAGAAAGATCAGTGATGACATTGTTGTATAAATCAATCGTACTCAGATTCGTCAAATCCTTTAACGGCGTCAGATCAGAAATATTGTTGTGGGAAAGCCCCAGACATTCCAGATTGATCATATCCTCAAGAGAATCGATATTGCGAATATCGTTGTTTCCGACATCCAGGGTCGTCATATGCTCACAGCCCTTTAAAACCTCGATATGCTTAATATGATTGTTGAAGACATTCAGCTCCACCAAATCCTTTGCATTCTTCAAGAATTCAATATCCTTCAGGAAACAGCAGCTGGCCTTGAAATAGCGAAGCAGCTTCATTTCTTTTAAGATTTCCGTATGCTCCACACGGTTTTCGCTGATGTCCAGCTTTTCCATTTTTATCAGGCCCTTTAGATTGCGCAGGTCCAAAAGACCGCTTTGTGTTGCGCGCAGATCCTTTAAATTCTTCAGCTTCTTTAAGAATGAGAAATCCTTAATGTGATCAAAGGATATATCAAGAACCTCCAAATTCGGAAATTCCTCCAATATACTTAAATCACGCAGATATTCACAATTTGAAATATTCAGCGTGCGCAAGGAATCCTTCATATACTGCAACGGAGATAAATCACAGAACAGATTGGTCGATAAATCCAAAACCTCGATGTGCTTCAAATAGGTCAGATCGGCAATGTCATACAGCCACATCTTGTTCATATGAAGCTCCTTCAGCTCATCCAGCATACCGAGAATGCTGAGTGGGAACGGACCGTTTTCAATTCCGACATACAGCTTCTTCAGCTTCTTAACATTTTCCAGATACACCAGATTGTCGACCTTGCTTCGTTCCAGATTCAATTCCTCCAGATTGATCATTCCTGCCAGTGCACTGATATCCATCGTATACAGGTTATTGCGCGAAATGTCCAGCCGCAGCAGCTGCCGGAATTCTCTTAGCGCCTGAATGTCACGCAGCATATTCTTGGACAGATTCAAAACTTCAATCTCTCGCAAATCACGGATCGGTGTCAGATCCTCAATGGCATTTCCGCAAAGGTCCAGATAATTCAGATTAGCCGCATATTGCAGTCCTTCCAGAGAGATGATTCCACTGCTTCTGGCAGAGAGTGTCGTCAGCTCTTCCAGCTTTTTTTCTGTGATATCCGCTTCCTCGATCTGCAGGGTTCTGGCGATTGCAGCTCGCAGCATTTCATCCTGTATGATCATAAACATTCCTCCGTTTCTTTTCTTGTATGCCTATATTATACCCCAAAAGATTAAAATCTGAAACAGCTTACACAAAAAAACACGAATCATGAAAAAGAGAAAAACAAATCCTTCCAATTAACGAAATAATGATTGACTTTCGGTTTTGAAAGTGATATTGTTTAAGAGTAATAAAAAGCAATAATTATGATTTCACAAGTCTGGAATTGTATTTATGTGTTTCAATGTACGAATATCCAGTTTTGTGATTTTTTTATACATTGGAGGGCTTCTTATTGACACACGTATAGGAGGTACTAAAATGAGTACAGGTAAAGTAAAATGGTTTAATGCAGAAAAAGGTTATGGATTCATCACTTCTGATGAAGGTAAGGACATCTTCGTTCATTACTCAAGCATCCAGAGCGACGGATTCCGTACACTGGAAGAAGGACAGGCTGTAAACTTCGACGTTGTTGAAAGCGATCGTGGACAGCAGGCTGCTAACGTAACTGTAGCGTAAGCAAAACCGTTCTTGGATCATGACCTCGTGCATGATCCTTTTTTTTGACTGTGCATATCCTGTACGGAAATGATACAATAGAAGAAAGGATGTGATGTCATGGATCGCTTAGAACTTATCCGTGAACAAACGGATGCCGTTATTCAAAAGCTGATCAAGGAAGAGGAACGCAAATTTGCATATATCCACACGTACGGTGTTGCACAGGCTGCTGCCATGCTGGCTACTTTGCGAAAGCTGGATGTGGAGCTGTGCTGTATCGCGGCTATGCTGCATGATATAGCGCTTTATGCACTGAATTGTCCGCATTTGGGGCACGCACAGCGCAGTGCGGAATATGCGAAGCAGCTGCTGGAACAGATGGAGGTATTCAGTGAAGAGGAAATCCGAATACTGACTCATGTGATTTCCGTGCATTCCGATAAAATGAATCGGCATGACGGGCCAATTTCAGAGCTGCTGAAGGATGCGGATGTTTTGCAGCATTATCTGTATAATCCGAAAATTGAGTTGTCGGAAAAAGACAAGGTACGGCTGTTTTATCTGCTGGAGGATTTGAATTGCGCACAGGCAGAAAAATAGCTGTCTATAACTGCAAAACAGATTACGTGAAAAAGGAGTATTCATAGGGGAATGTCCCTTGCATACTCCTTTTCCTATTCTAATCTCCCTTATTCTCCCCTGATCGATTCCTTTATAAGCTTCTTTCCTGTATACAGGATTCCTGCTGCTTTCCTAACGCTATAAGCTCACCTCTGTATTTTCGTGCTTGTGGCGGTAACAGATCGAGCATTTCTGCATGAGAGGAAAGGAAGCAGCCATGGTATTCCCCAAAACAAGCATACTGATCCAGGTACCCTCGCGCAGCATTGTGAAATCCAGAGAGTACACAACAATAAGCAGCAGACTACAGCTGACAAAGACAGCATCTGCACTGCAGCGCAGAAAATTGAAGGGCTTTTGATATTTCTTTGAAATCACGGTAATCAACTGTTCAAACGGTTGCTTCACAAGATCAGCTGCCATGGTGAGTGCCACACCGAAGGACACAAGGAGAATCCCCACAGCCAGAAACACCCATTGCATAGGATACGATGCAGGCCGAATATCTGCAAGAAACGCTATATCATAACAGGTGAGATTGATGATGATTCCCTGCATCCAGCACACCGGAAGCTGCAAAACCTGAAGCTTATCAAATTCCTTTTGCTGTATCAGCAGCTGTAATAAAACACATAGCAGATAAAAGCACATAAGAAGTGTACCGCTTTTCATGCCACTGATAAGTGAGACACATTGTAGAAAGGCTGTCAACGCAGTTTGTCCAAGACCGGATTTCATCATGAATGAAAGTCCCAGAGCTACCCCTGTAACACCGAGCAGCATTTCTGCGAATTGCTCTATTTTCCAAACGTAAGCCATATACACCCCAAGCTAATGGGGTATGAAATCGATATTTTCATCCGGGCAGCTTTTCAGCATCGCATATACATGGGCACTGCTTTCCATTTCTTCAACAAGATCAAACGCATGATACACATCCTCGGCTCCGGCAACGATTCCGTGATTTTTCAACAGCAATATCCTCGGCTTCGTCCCTGTTTTATCCTTGAAATGACGAAACAGTGCATCACTTCCCGGCGGCGCATACGCAACACATGGGATATTTCCTTTTGTTTGCATATACAGATAAGGTGTATATGCAAACAGGTTTTTGACATGAGATTCTGTATCTGTATAACAGGACAGTACGCTAGCATAGAAGCTGTGTGTGTGAATCACCGCCTTATATTCCTCGCTTTCCCGATACAATGCCAAATGCATGGGATATTCCTTGCTTGGCTTTCCATACAGAATTGTTCCCTGCATATCCACCTGTGCGAAATCTTCCTGTCGCAATCTTCCAAAGCAGCTTCCGCTCCTTGAAATATACATACGATGCTCATGGAGAAAGCTGATATTTCCTGTTGAGCCGCTAACCAGTCCTTTCTGAAACAAGGTATGCGCACTCCAGATAGCGGCATCCAGCTTTTCCTGTAATTCACTCATGTGTGTTTCCTCCGATCGCCTTGATGAAGAAATCCTCTGCACCGAAATTACCGGATTTCAGAATAAGAGTAAGGCGCTCATTCTTCAATGGAATCAGTTCAGGAACACCGGGATCAACACTTTTTCCGATATGAAATCCATCAAAGCCCAGCTGCTGTATGACAGCCCCGGAGGTTTCTCCGCCCGCAACTACGATACGTTCATATCCGAACGACAAAGCAGCACTGCTTATCTCCCCCATGATCTGTTCTATGCACTTCGATGCTTGATCGAAGGCTTCATCCTTTTTTAGCTCACGCATATCCTGTTCCACCGCATCACTGTATATCAGCACCGGCTGTGCCTGTTGGTTTGCATATGTCAGAATGTCTTGGGCGGTAAGCTCTTTATTCATCACACGGTTTGCATTTACAGGATAACAGCAGCCATGATGCTTTCGGAAATACGCAATCTGCCTTCTGGTAGCAGCCGAACAGCTTCCACATAGCAAAATCGTCCGTCCGTGCCTCCGTGTCTGATTTTTTTCCGGATGCAGCAAAGCATCGTTCTCTAAAACATAGGGAAGCAGGCCGGATCCCCCGGTAAGAACAGGCAGCTCCTTAAACGCTTCCGCTATCCGTATTCCATCCTGCTCTGTTTCATAATCCGGTACGATATAAAACCTCTCATATCTGCATTTCAACGCATGTATCGTTTGTTTCCATTCTCCCTCACAAAGCTCCTTCTGCCGCATAATAAAGCAGGGGTATTTGCTTTGCGGCTTCATCAGATTGGGGATATAGGAATCCCACATTGGATTCAAGGGATGATTTTTCAACGGACTATCACTTAATTTTTCACCATTGACGTACAAATTTCCATCCTTTACTATGCGCTGATTCACAGGTAAGGAGGGGCATAGAATTGTAAAGGGCTGTGCTAGATATTCCAATAAGAAATCAGCTACAACTCCGATATTCCCCTGAGGAGTGGAGTCAAAGGTTGAGCAGTATTTGAAATATATTCGTTCACATCCGTTTTCCTTTAGGAAATCAACAGCCTTTTTTACTTCCGCAACAGCCGCATGGGGAGTAACGCTCCTTGTTTTTAAAGCGATAACAGCCGCATCACATACCTGCAGCTCGTTTGGAACTGCATTGTACATGATGGTTTCAGCACCGCTTTTTTCTAAAAAGCTGGCTGCGTCCCCTGCACCTGTAAAATCGTCAGCGATAACACCGATTTTTATATTTTTCGTTTCCATATATAGCTCCTTTTTCGGTAAGAAAATGCTTTCCCGTTTACAGGAAACAGTTCCCAGTTCAGGAACAACTTCCATACTACGGGAACTGCTGTACGCTTCCTTTACCCCCAGGCCTTTCCAGCCTGATCAAATAATTCAACATAATGAGCCAATCGATCCTTATACCCTTTTTTGAAGGCAGGAATCAGCTTCCATTTATCAAAATTCGGATCCTTGATGAAGCCCTCCAGCTCCTCTTTTCCTGCAACGATCAGCTCAGTAGCCAGATTAACCTTCTGAATTCCTGATCGAACTGCTTTTCTGAGATTTTCATCCCCTGTTCCACTTCCGCCATGCAGAACAAGCGGTGTATCTCCACATGCTTCAACGAGCTGTTTTAATCGCTCGAAGTCAATATGTGGTGTCCCTGTGTAACGTCCATGTGCAGTTCCTATGGCAACTGCCAGACAATCCACACCGGTTTCCTTGATGAAATCTGCCGCTTCGTTTGGAACGGTAAGATTATTGACACCGTCTACAGCATAATTGTTTCCCATACCGACATGCCCCAGCTCGGCCTCTACACTGATTCCCAGCGGTTTGCACATTTTTACGACTTCCTTCGTCTGTTCCACATTTTCTTCATAGGATAGGCTGGAACGATCAACCATGATGGATGTAAACCCGGAATTGATACCGAGCATGATATCCTCATAGGATTTTCCATGATCCAGATTGATTGCGACAGGTACTGACACCTTTTCTGCAAGGTCTCGTATCATATGTATAAACCAGGGAAGATCCGTGTGAATAAACGCATTGACATCTACAATCATGGGCGCATGGTATTCCTCAGCCACCTCCAGCACAGCCCTTACCGTATCCTCACTTTGTACATTGGGGGCGGTAACACCATAGCCTCCTTTCTTTGCATGATCGAGTATTTCTTTCATTGTAACTAACATAATAAGCACCCTTACCTTTCGTTATCCTCCGGCCTGCAGTTATCACCCTGGCCATATATAAAGACGATTTCTACGCATCCTCCTTCATCATAGTGGAAAGCATGCCATTCATTTTCCGGAATATGCAGAATCATCCCCTCCTCTAATGCAATGGTTCTTTGCAAATGATGCGCATCACTCCCCCAGGATACATACCCGTTCACCGACTTTGTGATGATCACGGTTTCCTCTGCATGTGCATGCGGCTCCATGATGCCATACTCTTTTTTGTATAACGCATATCCCACTGTCATTTTATCGCTGTCAAAGCAGCTGTTTTTACCAACTGCGCGTATCAGTCCACGTCCGCAAAGTGCATCCACGGTGATGCTATTTTTATTTATATACTCCATACAGACTCCTCGCTTTCCCTACTCATATCTCCTGCAGCTGCTTAAGACCCAATGGCAGACTCGTTACTATTTTCTCTCTGCCCTGCGTGATATACTGTATCGCATTCGCCATACTTGCCTGTGCCAGTACGATCACATCATATGTGTTCCAGTGCTCCTGTATCACTTCTGCGATTTTTTGATCATGCCGTTCTCTGTCAATTTCATATAGTTCAAACACATCGGGTATCAGGATACAGGTGACACTTTGCTCCTGTGACTTCCGCTTGCTTCTAATCAAATCGGATGTCGGCTCCAGCGTACTTTTCACCGTTCCCAGAACGAGGATGTTATTTCCTGACTCCACCGCTTGATCTGCCATTGGCTCATCGATTTTATATAGCGGTATATCCAGAAGCTCTCTGGCGATATCCGCTGCTTTGCCAAGCGAAGAACAAGCCAGTAAAAGCGCATCGCTGCCATTGTTTTTCGCAATACATGTATATTGGATAAATCGCTCTATTACGGATGCACTCATTCTCCCGCTGCACTTTATATCATTTAGTAAAGAATCATCCAACATGTTCACAATATCAAATTTATCTGGATACAGCTCCCGTATCATTGCGGGTATCGTAGTGGTTGTCGCAAGGGTGGTGTGCAAAATCGTCAATTTCTTTCGCATATAGATTTCCTCCTTTTCCCGTCATGAATATTTCATTTTGAAGTCTAAACGATATGCACCACAGCCATCATAAGGGAAAGAACAAAGATTCCGACCATGATCCAGTTGATATTTACATTTTTATCAAGCAGTTTTTTACAACCGAACGTCAGCAGGAGCGGAATAAGTCCTAAAAATAAGGTATCCAAGGAGGACTGTAATGCGACCGCTTCTCCACCAGGAATCGGAATGGAAATCGCTGTTGTAAATTTTACAGTAGATGCTGTCATTGCGCCAACCATAATCAGACCAAGTATACCGGCGCATTTTGTCAATATCTTTAGGGTACCATTCTGATACATATTCGTGATAAAGCTGGAACCGCTGATAAAGCCGACATATCCCAAAGAGAAGCGCAGTGCCATCGTACAGCCGTTATAAATCAGAAAGAAGAGAATCGGCCCAAGAATAGAACCCTGCAACGCAAAGCTGATACCAATTCCTGCCGCGATGACACGTACGACACTGAACAGCAGGGAATCTCCGATTCCTGCCAGCGGCCCCATAAGCGCTGCTTTGATTGCGACGATAGAGCTTGTATCAAAGTCATCTACTTCACTGTTTTCTTTTTCCATGGAGGCGACAAGTCCTGCCAGGAACGGATAGATAGCATTGGATACATTACAAAATTGAACATGACGGTAAAGTGCTTCTTTTTTCTTTTCCGGCTGATCTTTATAATAACGGTTCAGTGCCGGCATGATCTGCCACAAGAATCCGATTGCCATCTGTCTGGCCTGCCCGCCTACCCGTGAACAATGTGCATTTAGTGAGCGCCAGCAAATGGAGTTGATCATTTTCTTATCTTCTCTTGATAAATTATTTGTTAGTTTCATTGTAAGAAATCCTCCAGTTCCTCATTTGAATCATTTGTGTCAGCACATGCGACCGGGTGCTGTTTCATTCTATTGATTTCAAAGTCACGCATGGCTGTCGCTACCACGATGACAATACCGATTACTGCAATCGCGATGATTGGCAGCTTCATATAGATAAACATAACGAAACCAAGCAGATAATAAATACCGATTTCCTTTGTCCAGATCATTTTCATCAACAAAGCCAGACCAACTGCTGGAAGCAGCTGTCCGCAAACGGTAAGTCCGGTCATGACAACATCCGGGATGGAATCCACAAATGCTTCAACTGCATTATAGCCAACATATACACCGAAGAATACGATAGCAGCAAAGAACAGATTTTTAACCAGCCAAACGCCAAAGTTCAAGTAGATGAGAAGTCCTCTTTCATTTCCCTCAAGTGCCCATTTATCCATTAAGGTTGTGAATACAGTCAGGAAAATATTATTTACAAACATTGTTACAAATCCCATCAGAATCCCGATAGGTACAGCAATCGTCAAGGCAGCCTGCGGATCCAGTGTAGCGTTGGTTGCGAAGGCTACTGCAAATACGGTTGCTGCAGAATGGTCCGCTGATATCTGTCCACCGATATTGACAGATCCCATAAATACAGCCTCCAGTGTAGCCCCGATAATCAACCCCTGTTGCAAATCTCCAAGCAAGAGTCCTGTAACCGCTCCGATAAAGATTGGACGATCGGACATACTTTGACCAAATATCCAGTTTCCGGCATAACAGATAAAATAGGACAATGCAGATAATAAAGCGACGTTTAACATATTCAATTCCCTCCTTTAGTTGTTTTCCAGCAGCTTTTTCACACTGATTTTAGGGTTTGTCGGTATAACCCAGTGAATGGTTTCCATATCAAGCTTGGCAATTTCCTTTAATGCTTCCAATTCCTTTGGTGTACAGCCAACATCCGCATTCAGCTGCTTCTTTTCCGATGCTGCTTCAAAACGCCCAACATTCGCTACGTTTATCGATTCCACCTTGCAGCTAGTAGCGATTTTCAGGGCATCCTGAATACTATTGGTTAAAACAAACATTTTGACTGTCTCTGATTTTGGATTATTAAACACCTTGATGGCATCATCAACACTGCGAATCAGAACCTTTACGCCATTGGGAGTTGCCATTTTCAATGTCATCTGCTGTACCTCGTTTTTTGCCGCCTGATCATTTGCTACTACCAGATGGGTGGTAGCGAAATGCTTTGACCATACGACTGCGATCTGCCCATGAATCAAACGATCATCTACACGAATTTGAATTATCATACGTTCCTCCTTAGATGCAGCTTTTATAAATCGCTGCTAAATCACCACTGCTTAAAACACAGGGTGAATTGACAAGCAGCCGCTGTTGTTTTTCATACACGCTGACTGCCCAAGTATCACAGATCCCCTCGTGAATCCCCAATGCTTTGAAATCCGGACATGGATAGATTTCAGATAACAGCTCTTGTAACCCCAGAATGGATGAAGGACCTTCCGGCAGGCTCTTCAAAACATTTTCCAGCTTGCACAATGGTATATGCTTTTTTTCATAGTATCGCAGAGTTTGTGCAAATACCGCATAGACCGCTTCCCCATGAGCAAGCTGACAATTCGTTCCCAAGGGGAAGGACAATGCATGCATCGTAGCACATCCTGCTATGCTGAAGGCAATCCCTGCCATATTGGCACAGATTAAACTTTTCTGCAAAGCCTGCGGCAGCTTCTGTGTTCCTTTCACCTCCTGCAGATTTTCCAAAATGCCAAGAATCGCACTTTTTGCATACATATCTGTATAGGGGTTTGCTTTGGGTGAAAGCAATGCCTCAATCGCATGTGCCAAGGCGTCAATGGATGTGAGTGCAAATGTCTTATAGGGCAGGGATAGCAGCAGCTCTTCAATCAGAATCGCTTTATCCGGGAAGAGTGCATCCATCTGCAATCCAAGCTTGCTGTGCAGGGAAGGAAATTCCACGACTGAAACATTGGTTATCTCACTTCCGGTACCGCAGGTAGTCGGCATAGCAATCAGTTCCCGTGTCTTTCTTAACTTCTCTTTATCGTTGTACAATTCCTGTACAGTGCGACCATCCCCGAATACGCAAAGCTTTGAAACATCAATTACTGCACCTCCCCCGATTGCGATAATGCGCTCATATGGATACGCATTTGCTTCTTTTAATATTTCATCCACCCATTCCTCTTTGGGCTCCTTTGTACCGTATGCATCCATATTCAAAAGAACTGCCTTTCCCAATGCATTTGTCTCTTCGATTTTTTTCATCTGGGAATTACTTGTGATCACCAAATCAGTTTCCTGCAGCTTTAATTTCTTCAGGCAGGCTTTCAGATCAGGTTCCTGATAGATTTCTCCTTTTATACGAAATAGCCGATGCAGCGCAGTCTCATGCAAAGAACGCATCCTCATCACCCTCCTTAAACGCACATGAGGACAGCTTTACAAGCTGCAGCTGACACTCCTTCAGCAAGCTTTCCACCCGTTCAGCAGTTAAACAATCATCTGTCATAGCCACTGATAAAACAATCGGCAGATTCATACCGGTAACAACCGGAATATCCTTACCACTTTCCATCACCATTGCACTAACCTGCTGATTCACGCTCCCTCCATAAATGTCCGTGAATATGATTGCTTCCCCCACCTCTGCAGAATCCACAAACCTCTGGAGCTTTTGCAGATAATCACTGGAAGTATCTACATAAGCATCCACAGCATCAATCATTTCTGATTGTCCCAGAAAAAACTCCAAGGTATCCTTTAATCCGGAAGCTAATCTGCCATGCGACGTTAATAAAATCCTTTTCATTTCATCACCTCTCGTTCACTTTATACATCTATATAACCACAACTTAACAACAATTTCAACATATTTTTAGTATTTTATTGTTATTTTAGTTATTTTTCATTTTCATATTCTGGATAAATTTGTATTTAAAACAATAAATTTGGTTATTTTATAGGTAAATCATTGTTATTTTAACATCAGTTTGCTATAATATACTCAGCAAATGCGTAAATTTATACAATCTATAAACTGGAGGGAAGGATTGCTTATGATAAACAGCCAAAGAAAAAAAGAGATTATAGAGTATTTAAGTGATACAGATTATCGCACACTGAAGGATATTGCGGAGAAATTCGGCATATCCATGAATACTGCACGAAGAGATATCAATGAATTAGCGGATGAAAACCTGGTTAAGAAATTTTATGGCGGTGTGAGTCTGGCAAAGAAAAAGGACAGCTCCTTTCAAAGCAGAATCGCCTCACACATCGAGGAAAAGCAACGAATTGCAAGATATGCCGCTGCATTGGTGAATGACAACGACTTGCTGTATATCGATTCCGGATCGACGACTTCTTTATTAACAGATTATCTGCACAGGGATTTTCATTTAACAATCGTCACAAACAACATCTATGTCATTACAAAGGTGATTGAGGTTGAGAACTGGGATTTGATTGTTGTGGGATCAAGATTGAAGCATTCTTCCTGTTCCCTTATAAACGTATATGATTGGGACTATCTGAATTCTTTAAATGTAAACAAGGCCTTTTTGGCTACAACCGGATTGACCATTCAAGCCGGTGCTACAAATCCGGATAATGCGGAAACAATCATCAAGACAAGTATGATGAAAAGAAGCCAGGAGAACTTTCTCCTGACAGATTCATCTAAATTTGATCGAACGTCCTTAAGAACCTTTGCCAACATTGAGGATTTCAATAAAATTATCACATCCGGTTCTGTGCCGAAGCATTATGTAGAATACTGTACTGCCAGCAGCACACAGCTGGTTATTGCATAAGGAAGGAGGGTGCTGTATGAGAATAGGCTGCTGCATCGCCGTAAGGTATATTTCCTTGGCTAAGGAATTCGGATATGATTATGCTGAATTATCCGCAAGAGAGATTATGGAAATGGATACGGATATCTGGAACGAAAAAAGAAAAGAGATTCTGAACGCGGGTATACCGGTATTGGGCTTCAGTGCTTTTGCAGATGAGCATACACCCTTGATTGGCCCGTCTGCACAGGAGAAAGTCTGGAGTGCTTATTTGGATATATTATTGGAAAGAGCCTCACAGCTGCATATAAAAAACATTGGAATCGGCGCTCCAAAGGCCAGAATGATACCACCGGAGTATGATTACGAGCTGGCAACACGGGAAATGGAGTATTTTCTATATACGGCTGCTAGGAAAGCAAGCTCTTATGATATCACGATATTGTATGAAGCGCTGCATCCGAAAGAATGTAATTTTGGTAATCATACGCAGGAGTGCTATCAAACTGTAAAGCATATCCATTCTTCAAATCTAAAGCTGGTATATGATGTATATCATGCGGTAAACGCCGGTGAACAGTATGCAGACAGCCGAATGTGCTTTGATGAGATACGACATATCCATATCAATTCTTGGGATCAAAGACTGCAACGATATTTCTTATTTGAAAAGGATTTGCCCTATGTAAAAGACCTTTGTGTATTTTTGCAATCCGTAGGATATGATAACACGATTTCTGTGGAAGCCTTTGATGCGGATTTCCCAGAAACTGGAGCTGCTTCGGTTTCTATTATAAAAGAGGCGTTACACGAGGCAGAAATCAAAAATCCAGTATCCCGTACAGCAGCTTTTTGACAGAGCTTCAACATTTTCTGCTTTCATACGTTTATCAATCCTTTGATGAGCTATGAACGCCGTATGCATCAATTTCTACGAAGAATCAAATACAGCATGCAATGTATACTTATAAGCTGGTAAAGCTTTTCTGAGGATGTTGTGTTTGCGCATTGTTATAAAATGATGAAGAAGAATGATCCGCATAGATGGTTCACATAGCATTGCAATCTTTATAAAAAAAAGGTATTCCGCTCGATTGTACATACAATAAGCTAGAATACTTTTTTTCTCTTAGCCGATAGGACGCTCGTATTTTGAAGATTGTAAGGTTGCCTGCAAGCAGCCTTTGCGTAGGCTCTTTTTGA
This sequence comes from Clostridiaceae bacterium OM02-2AC, assembly GCA_003481775.1. Taxonomy (GTDB): domain Bacteria; phylum Bacillota_I; class Bacilli_A; order Erysipelotrichales; family Erysipelotrichaceae; genus Clostridium_AQ. The sequence continues at coordinate 32,518 of QULU01000025.1, read as the reverse complement.
CTATCAAATCCTTCCTATATCTGCTGCAGAGCCTGTTCCCCATGCACCTGCGCCTTTCTCTGACTGCGCAGCATACACCATATACTGACCACCAGTGTACTGCTTTCACACACAAGCGTTGCATACCAGATACCTTCCCCCTGAAACAGTTCTCCCATAAGCCATATAGATGCCGCAATCAGCACAAAGCCGCGCAGCAGCGATATGGTAAAGGAATAGCCGCTTTTCTCCACAGCCGCAAAATAACCACTGCACACGATATTGTAGCCGATAACCAGATAGCACAGAGAATAGATGCGAAAGGCATGAACAGTATAAGCAAACAGCTCGGTTCTTGATGCATCGATAAAAATCGAGACAAGCGCCGGCGTCATAAACAGACAGATTGCCAGCGCCAGCAATGACATCGCAAACGTGGAGTACAGGGCATAGCGCAAGAATAATCGGCAGGTCTTTTCCTCCCTGCGCCCTCGATAAAAGCTGACCAGTGGCTGCATCCCCTGCGATATACCCGTAAAGGTCATCATGACAATATTGTAGATATACGTGATAACCGTATAGGTCACCACACCGTTATCTCCGATATGCTTTAAAATTGCATGATTGAACAGAAAGATAATCGTACCGGCAGACAGCTCTGTGATAAAATCCGCAGTTCCAATCGGAATAATACGCTTGTAAACCGATAAATCCAACGTCGTTTTACACCAGTGAATCGTTCCTCTTTTTCCCAGAAAATGAATGGTAAACACGGTAAATGTCAAAACCTGAGACAGCCCAGTCGCAATCGCCGCTCCCCGGATTCCCATCCCCACTTGCACGACCAGCACATAGTCCATGACGATATTCGTCACCGCACCGACCGTTACAGCCGCAGTTGCCAGCTTTGGAAATCCATCCGTTTTGACAAGCACCTCCATGGAATAAGACACGATAAAGAAAAACGTAAACCAGATCAGCACGCCCAAATAATCATAGACATAGGGCAATGTCACTTCACTAGCTCCCAGAAACAGGGCCAGTTCATTTTGAAATACCAGTGCCAGCAGCGTGATGATCAAGGCACACACGGTCAGAAAAATCGTATTTCTCGTAAATGTTTCATTTGCGCTTTTCATTTTGTTTTCTCCACGGAAGATGGCTACAACAGTACTCGTTCCAACGGAGAAGAGAATGGAAAATGCAAAGATGAAATTGACATACGGCATGGAGATATTTACTGCGGAAAGCGCATGCTCGCCAACAAAACGGGCTACGTAAATACCGTCCACCATCGTATACAGATTGAAGACCAGCATGGATACCACGCTGGGAATTACAAATTTAAAAAACTGCTTTCTATGATTCATAGTATAACCTCACTTGCATATCCATCATAAACCCTGGTATAATACCAGAGTCAAGAGGTAAATATGAAAACTTACTATAAAATCAATGAAATCTCAAAATTATATAACATCGGGCAGGATTCACTGCGTTATTATGAGGAGCTTGGAATCCTTCATCCCATGCGGGACAAAAATAACTACCGCCAGTATACCACCAGTGACATTCACCGTCTGAATGTGATTCGCGATCTTCGTAATCTGGGGTTTTCCATGAAAAGTATTCAGGACTATCTGGAAAACCGAACCATCGCCAACAGTTTGTCCTTCATGGAGGAAGAGGAGCGCATCATCAATCAGAAGATTCAGGAGCTTTACCAGCTAAAGGTCGATATCCTGCATCGCAAGGCGTCCCTAAAGGCGTGTCAGCAGCTGCAGATGGAGACGATCGAGCTGATGCGGCTGCCTCAGCGCAAATGTGTGGCTTTAACAACGGATGCTGTTCATGATGATGTGGATTATCAGCTGATGAAGCTGTCGAAGGAATACGAAAAAAATATTTATACGATTGCGAATTTTAATACCGGATTCTTTCTGGATGTATCTGATCGTGAACATATTCACGCTTCCTCTGTTTTTATTGCGGGGGAATCCCTGCAGGACTGGGAATTCACACTGCCTGCTGGAACCTATTTGAATCTATATTATCAGGGTGCACGCGATAAAGCACATGAACATTTAAAAAGCATGCTGAAATATTGTGATGAAAACGGATATGCCATTGGGCGCCATATCATGGAATTCTTTGTCATTGATACGCATGAGACCCGTGTACAGGAGGAATATATCACGCAGCTGCAAATCGAATTGGAAACTATATAGACGACTGCTATAAAACCGTACAGGGCACACAGCTTTGTACGGCTTTTCTTATCTTCTTTTCCTTCAGCATGTGACGTCATACAGGAAAAACTTCATCGGTGCCTGTTGTCCGGACAGCTTCGCAACCATATCGATTTCTCCTCTACGCTGCATGCCACAGTGCTCATAAAAGCCGTAATTACAGCTAATGTCTGTAAACAGATAAAAGCTTTGGATATTCTCCTGGCGCATATAAGTAAGTGCAGCATTGTAGAGCTGTTTGCCGATTCCCAGACCACGCACAGCTTCATTCAGGACAAAAAATGACAATTCTCCTCCATAGGTTTTCCCGCTGCCGTCTAGCAGCTCCTGATCAACATTATGAATCTTCCCGTAAAAGGAACAGATTTCTCTGCCCTCTCTTTTTATGAGCAGACGCACGATCGCAAGAAGGCTGTGCAGCTTTAGGGAAACCGAACAGCGATGCTTCTGTATATGTTTAGCCATAATGATACCGCAGGGCTTCCCGTCGACGAGCGCCACGGCAGTAAAGGTCTGATTCGCAAGACAGGAATACAAATATACATGTGCCAGTCTGGCTGCTGTTTCAGAAGAACAGAAGGCATCATACTTCCAGGTTTTGCGAATCACATCCTCCAGAGCGGGTGCATCCTCCTTGTAAAATCTACGGATATTGACAGTTTTGTTCATGATATTCACTTCTCCTTTATTCTCCATTTCTTCTGGTGTATAATCATCTTAAAGTATCCAGTAACTGTAAAGTCAAGAAGAAGCATACCAATTTCCTATATATTCGGATGATAGAGAATATCGCCTTTTATAATAAAAGCTATTTCCGGATATAAACGGTTGCAGATCGGATACTGAAGGAGGAATTGTATGAAGCTGCCACCATGGAAAATGACAACTGCACAATTTGCGAAGCTGCATGGTCTGAACAAACGGACACTGCATTACTATGATGAGATAGGATTGTTTTCACCTGCCTGTAAAGGTGAGAACGGATATCGCTATTACGATTACAGACAAAGCATGGAGTTTGAATATATCCGCATGCTGAAAGATCTCCATATGAGTATTGAAGAAATCAAGGAATATGAAAGGAATCCAAGCAGTGCCAGCTTTTTAAAAATTGCGGATACCAAGCTTACCGAAATTGAGAAGGAAATCCAAAGGCTGCGAATGACAGCGGATTCTTTACAGAGAAGAAAGGAACAGCTGCTCCTTTGTGAACGTGTAGAGAGTCTGGAAATCCGCTTGGAAAAACAAAACGAATGTACAGTTTCAACGATACCCTATCCTCATGGCGATGCTTCCATAGCCGTTTTATTTCATCATATGATGAATGCCTTCGGTGCACAGCAGCTGCGTGATTTGAATATGGGCTGTTTTCTATCCCTTGATAAGGTGCAGAATAGAAATCTGGACAGCTATGACGGTTTATTCACCACAGCGATTCTTCCGGACACAGAGCCTATGGTTATTCCAAAGGGAACCTATTTATGCGGCTATATAAAAGGAGACTGGCAGCGAATTCCGCAGCTGTATGAAGCCATGTGTACCTATGCAGAGCAGCATGACATCATGTTATCAGGTGCTGCATGGGAAATCGGTCTGAATGAATTTGCGATTTCCTCAATGGATGCCTATGTGACAAAAATCATGATAAAAGCAGACAATGCTTGACTTTCCACCTACTGTACACTATACACAGAATAGGAAAAGGAGGGGCCGAATGAATTTGTCGAGATACTTATAATCAATCTTTTACGGTGTTCTTGTCATATTGTTTCTGCTGCTTTGCTTCTGGCTGAAGCAGCTCTTTCCTATGAGGGAGGATGACTGGAACAGCTGTTTTTTCAATATGTCGAATACTGGATATCTCATCCGATTTACCGCTGTTTCATCACTATACAAATCATGAAGTTATCACAAAGAAAAACAGCAGTTATGTAGCTGCTGTTTTCATTTTCGGATGATAGGAGCCCTATTGCCCTTCACCGTATAAGGAAGCTTAGCGACTGCTTCCAGTGTTTCCTGCATACAGCTGCGTATATCCTCGCAAGCATAGCCCTGCTCTTCACATTCCGCAAGGAATTCTTCTATGACTTCATCATAACGGTTTTTATGCTCCGTATTGCGTTTTTTCCAGTTGATTCCAGCAAAGGCAGGTAGAATTTTCCAGTTCACAGAAAGAATCCCCAGCTTCATCCATACTGCAAGAATAGGATAGCCTGGATAATGCTGCCAAACCGTCGCATTGTCATTGCTGGAAACCTCATCATCATGAAATCTGACAGTATACGTCTTTGCATAATCGCTGCTGTCAACATGCGCTTCCTGTTCCTGAACAAGGATACGCGCATCCGCCAATGCACTGTATGCCTCATATACCTTCGCGATCGGGGGGAGTTTTTCCACATCATCACCTTCCTGCTATTAGGATACCATGATATATATCGTTTATAAAGAGGTTTTCCACTTTTCCACACCGTTTTCCACAAACGGTGGAAAACGAAAAAAAGACCGGTAGTTGTGATGACATACCGATCCACAGCGATTTCCTTTCCATAAGGAAAGAAAGCATCTTTCTTTCCTATTCTTTATACATTCCCATACACCGCCATACCATACAATATCCGGCTGCCAGACACTGTATGATATGGAGGCTCAGCCGTACAACGTTTCTGAAAGAGGAGGGATGAATGCACTGCACGGCGTGCATGTGGAATGCCTGCATCCCATAAGGGATGAAAGAATCTAAATAATTGTTTCTTCTGTTTCCTTGTCGAAGAAGTGAACCTTACTAAGATCCATAGCCAGTTCAATATCCTCATGTGGTCTGGCTTCAATGCGTGCCGCTACCTTTGCCTCAAGACGCTGTTTTCCAAAGCGTCCGTGCAGGATAAATTCATGACCGAGCAGCTCGCTGACCTCAACATCAAACATGAAATGCGAAGTAGGATAGGTGTCCGCAACAATTCCTTCACCATGCAGATCCTCCGGACGGATACCCATGACAACCTCTTTGCCATCATACGGCTTCATAGCCTCGTGGAACATATCCGGCATTTCGATGCGCTGATCATTGCAGATAAACGCATTTCCCTGATAGGTTCCCTGCAGGAAATTGGTTGCCGGTGCGCCCAGGAATCCTGCAACAAACATATTCTTTGGATTGTTGTAAATCTCCTTCGGTGTACCGATCTGCTGAATATAACCAGCCTTCATCACAACAATACGATCCGCCATGGTCATCGCCTCAGTCTGATCATGGGTTACATAAATCGTTGTCGCATTGATGCGCTCATGCAGCTTGATGATTTCACTTCTCATCTGTACACGCAGCTTGGCATCCAGATTGGACAGTGGTTCATCCATCAGAAATACCTTCGCATTACGAACGATTGCACGCCCCAGCGCAACACGCTGACGCTGACCGCCGGATAATGCTTTCGGCTTACGATCCAGATAGTCTTCAATTTCCAGTATACGGGCAGCTTCCCGTACACGCTTGTCGATTTCTTCCTTTGGTGTCTTTTTCAGCTTCAAACCAAACGCCATATTATCATAAACACTCATATGCGGATACAATGCGTAGGACTGGAAGACCATGGCAATGTCACGATCCTTTGGTTCTACATCATTCATCAGTTTGTCATCGATATAAAATTCTCCGGCGGAGATATCCTCCAGTCCTGCAATCATACGCAGAGTTGTTGATTTTCCACATCCGGACGGACCTACGAATACAATGAACTCCTTATCCTTGATTTCCAGATTGAAATCAAAAACGGCCTGTACATTATTATCATAGATCTTATCTATATGTCTTAATGATAAATCTGCCATTTTACTTCCTCCTTCTTATTTGTACTTTCGATTGTATACATACAGCTCTGCGAGCAGTCCGGCCAGTCCGGCAATCTCCAATCCCAGATTTCCCAAACCAACGGTTTTCTGTCCGATGACGATCATGCCAAGGAACACAAAGAACAGAACTGCCATGATGATATTCTTCACAATATTGGTTTCCATTATTTCATCACCATCCATCGTATTTCCCCAGGCTGCAGTGTCGCATGAACACAGTTTCCTTCTCCGTCATACACACCGGTTTCCTGGATTTCATTTGTATTATTCAAAATTGCATACTGCTTGGACTGCGGATACGCATGTACCTCACAATACAGGTTATCCGCATACCATTTCTTGAATGCTTCCTCTTTGTTTGCCGCATAATAGAGGGAACGCAGCAAGATTCTGGTATTCTGCGTGCTGTATGGAAGTCCTGCGATATATACACAGCGTCCTTTTCCATACGCATGAGCCGCCATGTTTACTTCCCCATCGTTATACGCGATGATTTCCGTATCCTCATACAGCGCATAGATATTTTTCATACCTTCTCCGAAATTCAGCGGCTCCACAACATCCTCGGTTATGAAGTGATTGTCTATCGGTGTATGGAAATATTTATCTGTATGCAATGTGAAGCCAAGCTCCTTATCCACACCGAACGCATCTGCCATCTGGAAGAAACGTCCGCCATGCTCACAGGCCGTCGGCTCTCCGATTCCTACCAGACCATGTCCATTGTAGACCCATGCACGCAGCATACTTACCAGTGCTTCGTTTTTCCATATATCCCCGCCGGAGAATGCCGTATGCGCATCTCCTGCATTGATGATAACATCGATATCCGCAGGTATGCCATGCTCCAGCAGCTCATCAAAGCTGATAAAGACAACATCGACGCTGGCTCCGCTCAAAGATTCCAGCATACCGTTATAGGAGTAAATCTGTTTGCAGTACAAACCATGCGCCACCATGTAGGCATGCCAGCTGCGCAGCGCACCCCAGTGATTCAGGATTGCCACCTTCAGCCCACAATACGGTGTCTGATCATGTACAATATCATAAATCTGACGGAATTCCTCGCATACCTTTTCAATGTATTCGACAAATTTCGGAAACTTATAGGCAAGGCTTGGATAGCCGCCATAGCCAATGCGGTCAATCGGCTTACGCATGATGGCACGTCTGGCACTCAGCCAGTTATCCACTGCTTCAATCACCGGATCATTTCCTTCATGGAACGTGTCCGGGAAGAAATAGGGAAGGAATCGTCCTTCGTGATACCTTACGCCGGGAATATCGGAAATCAGGCGAAGGGTTGCACCGCCGCCGACACTGCCCACCACGGCATCCAGTCCGATGGAAGGAAAGTATTTTCCATACGGCTCGGTACCAATCCAGTTATCACCGAGAAACATCATTGCTTCTTTACCCGCTTCATGTACCAGATCCACCAGTTCCTTTGCCTTGGCACTTACAAACCGTTGGGTAAAATCAATATACTCCTGATATTCCTTTGTCGGAACACAGAACGTGGAATTATAATAGCCGTTTTGTACAAAAACCTCCGGGCGCAGGCGATAGCCCTTCTCCTGTTCAAACGCCAGTATCGCTTCCGTAGATACACTGGCACCATAGCCGCACCAGTCTACAAATTTTTCCTTCGCATATTTATTGAAAATCAGCGTGAAGTGATAGAAGAACGTTGTGAAGCGTACAATATCACAGCGCTTATTTTCTTCCTCCTGCAGCCAGTGCTTCAAATATTCCACAACATAGCTGCTGCTGTACGGCTTGCGTACATCAAACGGTATTTCATGAGGCTTATCGCCCCAGTCATTGGTGATATGATTGTACATCTGTGTCGGATCCCAGAGAATATATGCCAGAAAGCTGACCGTATATTCGTGGAACGGCTGTGCATGATGCACGATAACCGTATGCTGCATTTGATCCAGCTCCCAGTCATCTGCGGCAATCACAGCCCCGCTGGTACGGTCGATAACCTCCCACCATTGCTTGGGATCATGGTCATAATCCGGTGTGACCTGCTGATCGAAGTATTCTTCCGCAAATGCAATACAGACATCAGCTTCGGTTGCCAGCGTATATGCACTCATCAGATAAATCTGCTGGCATTCCTCCATGTGCTGTTCAGCGAATTCATTATGCCCTCTGGCTACGAAATATGTGGTATATATCTTCGCATCCAGATTTCGGATTCCTTCATCAAGCTTTGTGCCGTCGCTGTCACGAATCGCATCCGCACCCCAGCGCTCCAGCAAATCCTTTGTTTCTTCCAGAAAATTGCTTTCTCCAGGCAATGTTACTCTGCCGAATGTTTTTTTCATAGTCGTGTAACTCCTAATCTTTCAGACCTCCAAGGCTCATACCCTGGGTCAGTTTCTTCTGTACACAGATGTACAGAATCAAAGTTGGTACCATAACGATAACAAGACCGGCATACATGACACCGTAATTCGCCTGCGAGCGCTGATCTGCCATCAGGAATTTCAACCCGACAGCCAGTGTCGCATTATCCTTATCCATCAGGGTAAATGCCATGATATACTCATTCCAGAACGCCAGGAACTGGAACAGAATAACGGTAATGATACTCGGTCTGGCCATTGGAATCATAATCTTCGTCATTGTCTTGAAATAACCGCAGCCATCAATCAATGCTGCTTCCTCATATGCCTTCGGCAGCGTCTTGAAGTAGCCGCTCAGCAGATAAATCGTAAACGGAAGACTGGTTGCCGCATTCACTAATGCCAGCATGACCTTATTATTCAGGAATACCTCCACACCGAGCAGCTGATCTGCCTGAAACAGCATCAGATAAATCGGCAGCACAATATAATTTACATTGACAAACAGGCCTGCCATAAACAAGGCATTGAAGAATTTCTTACCCTTGAACGGATATCTTGCCAGAACGTAGGATGCAGGCAGTGCCAGCACCAGCAGGAAAATCAGACCAAGCACGGTAACAAATACGGAATTGATGAAATACTCTCCCATGCGGGCCTTTTCCATCGCATCAACGAAGTTACTACAGAGGAACTGCGTCGGCATGGACCATGGATCGCCAACCAGATCCAGCTGTGATTTCACACTGGACAGGAATACCCAGGCAACCGGTACAATGATGCTGATGGCGAATACGATCATCGCCACATAGACGAATATCTTATACCAGGCATGAGAAGACATTTTTTTCTTATTCATAGCTCACACCTCCTAGAATTCCAGAACATCACGTTCTGTGATTTTGTTCAGTAAACCGGACAGGGCGAAGGAGAAGATAAAGGTGATGACACCGATTGCCATACCATAGGAATAATTTCCTCCAAATGCCTTGTTGTACATATAGTTCAGCGGTACTTCACTTCCAAGATCTCCATTCGTATTGATCTGAATGAACATGAAGCTTAGATTGATCGTGGAAATAACGAAGAAGGTCAGTGTCGTTCGGATATTGTTCCAGATGAGTGGAAGTGTAATCATGAAGAACTGTTTTACCTTTCCTGCCCCTTCCAGAGCAGCCGCTTCATACAGGTTTTCCGGAATCGATGACATGCTGGCCATATACATAACCATATAGTAGCCGATTGCCTGCCATACCAGTGCAAAGATGATGGAATACAATATGATACCGGAATCTCCCATCCACTGCTTCTGCAGCATACCAAGACCGATCATTTCAAGGAAGCTGTTTAACAATCCATTATCAGGTGCATAAATTGCCGAGAAGATACCGGCGATAACGACAATACTTAAAATATTAGGAATATAGAAGATGACACGGAAGAAGTTTTTTCCTTTGAATTCTTCCCTGGTCAGCAAGGTCGCAAACAGAACAGCGAGTACAACGGTAAACAGCGTCACCATCACAATGATCAGAATCATGTTCTGCATGGATTCAATAAAACGTGAATCGGTAAATAAAATTTTAAAATTGTTCAATCCTACAAACGGGGCATCGCCGACGATTCCCGTTTTCCCGTACAGAGAGTAACGGAATACGTTGAAGGTAGGAATCACCATAAAGAGAATCACAAGAATAACGGCCGGTGCCAGACAGGCAAAGACAAATCTTCTCTGTGCTTTCTTTTTATTCATTACTTAACCCTCCTTTTCTAAAAAGCAGTGAGCGATTCGCTCACTGCTAGTTCAATAAATCATGCTCACAAATTTATTTTACTGGATGCTCACTAATCGTTTTCCAAGTTTTCACTAATTCACTGTTCCACTTTTCAGCAGTAGTCTTACCAGTATTGATATCATCAGCTGTGAAACATAATACTTTCTTCATGTCTACATCAGGGATAGCTGCAGAGTCAAATGGTGCAAATGCGCCGATAACTGCAGTAACATTCTCGTCATTGTATACATTATACAGCTCTTTGTTAACGCCTGTCAGCTTGTCTGTGATACCGTTTACAGGTACAACACAGTTGTATTTCAGCATGATGTTTGCGCCTTCTTCAGAATAGATAAATTTCAGGAATGCTTTTGCATCGTCCTTGTTCTTAGCTTCGGAAGGGATCCAGCACTGTTCTGTAAAGGTTGTGATGGCTTTCTTTCCGTCTTTTGTCAGTGCAGGCACTGCGCTTACGCCCCATTTGAAATCCTTTGGAGTTGTAGCTTCCATTTCACCAACTACCCAGCTTCCGTTTGGCATGAACAGAGCCTTACCGTCGATAACAGCCTGCTGGTTCTTTGTAAATCCGTCTTTTACGTTAGCATTTGCAACCGTATTTGGTTCCATGTAATCTTTTACAAGACGTCCGATCGTATCGGTAACTGTCTTACCTTCTTTTGTTTTCCAAGCTTCAGAATCGTAGTTCAGCAGCTTGCTCAGCAGATCCTGTCCGCCGGCTTCCTGAATAACGGAAAGGATCGTGTTATCCAGATATCCTGCTGTTGCATACGTAAACAGAGAAACCTTGCCTTCTTCTTTCAGCTGGTCACCAAGCTTGAACATATCATCCCAGGTCTGAGGAATTTCATATTTCTTTCCTTCTCCAACCAGATTTGCATTGTAATATAAACCACCAGGTGTATACATGATTGGTGCCAGATAGTTCTTGCCGTCACCGTAGAACTGAGATACCGGGTTGTTTACGAAATCCGGGTTGATGTTTTTCTTCACGTTTTCATCTGCGAATACATCAGAGATGTCTTCCACCTTTTTGCTGTTCAGCTGCGTTTCTGTAAACTGACTCTGCTGTCCCAGATTGTAGTAGACGATATCAGAATATTCCCCTTTGCTGTTTTCTTTGTTCAGAACTGCTGGTAAGTCCTTTTCAAAACGAAGCTCTACCTTAACATCTGGATTTTTCTTTTCAAACGCTGCTGCCATTTCCTTCCAAACTTCTTCACCGTTTCCTCCAGAGAACGCATCAAATTTAACGATACGTTTTTCGCCGTCACCGCTAGAAGACCCGTCATCCTTCTTGCTGCTGCAGCCTGTAACAACGCTTGCGGCCATTAACCCAACACAAGCAAGTGCTACCATTTTTTTCATAATGAATTTCCTCCTTCATCTGGATATGTTTTCCATACCTAAATATTACTGAATGTAAGCGTTTTATGCAATGCATATATTGTTCTATTTTTTATAGATATTGCTTTTCAAACGCTAAAATGCAAGATTTTGAAATTCTTTTCAAAAATAACATTTCTTACATTTGTTTACAATCACAGACAACCATAATTATATAAGATAAATCGAAGAAAATAAACATCATTTAGAACAATATTCTTCTATTTCTTGAAAAATACAAATATTTCATCCAAAATATGCCAAAATACAAGAATTATATATAAATTAGAAATCTGTATTCTCCCTCTGCGCTATGTAGGAAAAGCGATGCAGCATTCCTCTGTTTTATGATGGAAATGAGAATAAAGAAGAAAAAGCGGGCTCCCCTTGCTCTGTTGTATGCATATACATCCCTTGTTATTCTGCAACTAAAGATACGCCTTCTCCATAGCGCCTGAACCTTTTGATAAATTCTTCCTCTGTTTGCGATTGCATCCTATTAAAATGTTATACTATAGATAGAGAAAGGAGGAATTTTCATGAAATACATCAGTTATCTCTATTATCTTCTATATCCTTACCTGCTTCTGCTTATGCAATCCCCCATTCATGCGGCGTACAACAGGATGACACAAACATATGATCTCATTGACTATCAGATCGTCTTCGGCACAATTTATACCCTGATCGGTATTTCCGTGTTCCTCCTGTACCGCTGTTACCAGTATATACAGCCGCGCTTTCGCTATGGGATAGAGCTTTTCAATTTCATCATTCTCGGATTATACTATTACAGCTTTATCAGTGGGAATCAGCTGCTGCCTGTATTTTCCATGCTGCTCAGCACCAGCTACGCTCACGGACTGACCTTCATCTATGCAGGCTTTATTCTCTGTGACTTTATTCAGGCCGCGATCACAAGGCTTCACCCTGCTGCCTGATGCACACACCCTGCAGATTTCTTGTCCTGTTTTTTCATATAATTGCCGGATCGCTCATTTCACATTTTCTTTTTTTCAGCTTTCCTATATAATGAACGGGTAGAAGGTGAAAAAATGAAACAGAATATGAACGTATTATTAGTCGTCTGCGATCAGTTTCGCGGAGATGCTTTATCCTTTGCGAATCATCCGGATGTAAAAACCCCGTATTTAGATTCCCTGGCAGCGGACGGCGTCTTTTTCTCTCATGCTTATTCCGCCACGCCAAGCTGTATCCCTGCCCGCGCTGCCCTTATGACAGGCAGAAGCCAGGAACGACATGGACGTGTCGGCTATCTTGATGAGGTGGAATGGCGCTATCAGCATTACATGGCGGAGGAATTTTCAAACAACGGCTATCAGACACAATGCATAGGAAAGATGCATGTACATCCGCCCAGACTCACCTGCGGTTTTCAGGGACTGCAGCTTCATGACGGCTATCTGCGCTGTTATCGCAATCTGCATATCCCCCATTGGATGCATCAGGACGTCAGCGATGATTATTTACAGGAGCTGCGCAATGCGCTGGGGGAAGACGCAGACATCAATGCAAGTGGTGCGGAATGCAATTCCTGGGTGACGCATCCCTGGATATACGAGGAACGCCTGCATCCGACCAACTGGGTGGCTGATAAAAGTATACGCTTTTTAAAAACACGAGATCGCACCAGACCATTTTTCCTCATGTCCTCCTTTGTTCGTCCGCATCAGCCCTTAGACCCTCCAAAAGCATATTTTGATATGTATAAGGACAAAGACCTGCGCTCACCGGCAAGCGGTGACTGGGATTGCCAAAATGGTAATGGTTTGGCTGGCAGAATTTCAGACTCCATTTACGGATGCTGTGATGCCGCTATGCGTAAGGATGCCATGGCCGGCTATTATGCAGCAATCACCCATGTCGATCATCAGCTGGGGCGCATTCTGACAGCGCTGAAGGAAGATGGCAGCTATGACAATACGATCATTTTGTTTACCAGTGATCATGGAGAGATGCTGTTTGACCATTCTTTATGGCGCAAGGTCTTTCCATATGAAGGAAGCATCCATATTCCGTTCCTGCTGCATATCGGAAAAAATATCGCAGATATCGTACCACATACCGTTAACGGCATCACAGAGCTGCGCGACGTCATGCCGACCCTGCTGGACCTGTGTAACCTGCCGATTCCTGAAACCGTGGATGGCAGCTCCTTAAAGCGCTGTATCCTACAGGAAGCGGAAGCTGTACGAAGCTATTTGCATGGAGAGCACAGCTTTCATGATAAGCTCTCCAATCATTACATCGTCACAGAGCAGGATAAATTCATCTGGTACAGTGAAACCGGAGAGGAACAATACTTTGATCTGCGTCAGGATCCGCAGGAAACACACAATGCCATACAGGATGTGAAATATCAGACACGCATCGCACAGCTTCGTGATATTCTCATTCAAAAGCTGCAGGATCGCGAAGAGGGATACAGCGACGGCACAAGGCTGATCTGCCGCAGGCCACAGGACCTCCTGCAAAATGTTCATGATTACTAACCGCATCATGCTGCGGTTTTTTTTATGCCTTAGCGAAATCAGCCGCTGTAATCCCCTTTTTCGGACAGCTACCGAGAAAGCATACCTGTGCACAAGGCGGTCATCCCTGCACATCCTTTAACAAGTAACAATATACTGTGAATATTTACAGCCGGTAAGCAGAGGACACATAAAAAGCTCTGCCGCTATCCAAGGTGCGATCCTTTCTATAATTAGAAGCACACGGTCTTCAAAGCATACCGAGACTAAATTATATACAAGCTCTTGAAGCTGCCGATAAATGGGATATTTTTTAGCATTGAACATGTATCCTCTCACCCTTCCACAATTTTTCTACCATGCAAATAAATGGATGGCATCCTCCTTTCGACATATAGCAATAAAAAAAGGGAGGCTAATTTCAAGCTCTCCCAATGTTTGCTTTTCGTATCTTTCCAGCAGCCACACAGCTATCTTCCTTTTTTCACCGGCTTTTTCGGCTTATAGATACGGAAGATTACACCCTCAGCCATATTTTCACCGACAACCTCATAACCGTTGGCACTGACTACCTTTGCCACAATCGACAGACCAAGGCCGAATTTTCCACCCTTGCCCATTTCATATGGCTTAAACAGCACCTTCAGACGATCCTCATCCATACAAGGTCCGTCATTGGAAATCGTCAGACCCTCCTCCTCGCTCAGATGAATATCAATCGTAGTTTTCGCATAGCGCAGCGCGTTTTCTATGATATTCTCCACAACAACACGCCACGGCTCTGCCAGTCCGTCAAAATAAACCTCCTCCAGATCTGTCAGAATCTGAATATCCGAACGGATGAATCTGGTGTTCTGTACAACTGTTTCCACGATTTCCTCCATATTGGAGCCGATCCCCTCACAATCCTGGGAAATCAGATATTCCACGCGATTCATGAACAGCAGAGAATGTACCTTCTGTTCGAGACGGTCTGCATTTTCAATAATAACATCGACACTTTTCTCCAGTGTATCATAGGGATAAATGCCATCCTTGATGCTTTCTCCATAGCTTTTGATTGTCGCAATCGGCGTTTTCAGGTCATGCGAAATATTGTGTATCATTTCTTCCTTCGTCTTTTCCTGCTTACGCAGCTCTTCCCGCATACTCACAAGTGCATCCGCCAGCTCACCGATCTCGTCACGACGGTTTACACGCAAATCCGCATCCTTGCCAAGCTTGACACGCTCGATGTAGTTACGTATCTGATTCAAAGGATGAATCAGTGTCAATACCCACATCATCATAATGATGAAGAAGAATCCGACAACAATGACGGTGATATAGACAACACTGTTGATCAGAGAGTTTTCCAGCTTGCCCATATTATCACTGTACATCTTGCTAACCAGCAGCTGGTCATCCGCCACCTTGTAAATACTGTAGTAGGCATCCCGATCTCCACTGACCTTCTTCACGATACCATGATGAATCTTATCCCCTGCTGTATAGCGGGCATTGACATTCAGAATGTCCTGTGCAATGGATTTCCATTCTGTACTTTCCAAATCCATATCCGAGGTATTCTTTCCTGCCAGCGTGACATGCGTTGTACCATCCAGCGTCCTGTTTACCCGCACCATAAAAATATCAATACCGGCTGCAGAATTGATCAGCTGCCGCTGCTCATCACTGGTATCGTCGCTTATTGCCCAGCTTTGCAGCGTGGAATCCAGTGTACCGTACATCTGTTCACGAATCACCGTTGTAACATTGCCGTTGATATAGACAAAGAAAAACACCGCAAAAAATGTCACAAAGAAAAAGATCAATGCAAACAGCTGCTGTGTCAGTGACAGCCGTTTGACAAATTCATTGAAACGCTTCATTATCCTAAACGGTATCCGTAACCGTAAATGGTATGAATGTTCAGATTCGGAAGCTTCTTACGCAGTCTTCGCAGGGTATCATCCACAACACGGTCACTTCCGAAATAATTTTCCTCCCATACACTTGTCAGAATCTTATCCCGGTTGAACGCCATTCCTTTGTTTTTGATAAACAGCATCAACAAATCGAATTCCTTTGTTGTCAGATCGATTTCCACGCCGTGATCAAACACCTTGCGCTGTTCCTCGTCCAGCTCATAGCCGTCAACCATGATCCGGTTATTGTCATCCTTATAGACACGCTTGATGACATTGTTTACACGCAGCACCAGCTCCTTGGGAGAAAACGGCTTCGTGATATAGTCATCACTACCTTTTTCCAGACCGATGATACGATCAAATTCCTTATCTCTTGCAGACATGAAAATAACAGGGATATCCCTCCCCTGCAGGCGGATTTCCTCAATCAGATCAAAACCGCTCTTGTCATCCAGCATGATATCCAGAATCCATAAATGCACATCGTCATCCATCACATGCGCACTCGCTTCTTCATATGTATAATAAGAACGTACTTCATAGCCTTCCTTTTTCAAATACTGATTCACCAGGTCGTTGATGGCCTTTTCATCCTCGACAACGCAGATTACTTTCTTCATTAACATCACCTCATACTCCTATTTTAGACTAAATTATGTGAAAAAAAAAGCTATTTTTCAAAGTAGCTGCTTTTCACATGGATTTCTCACATTTGCCGCTGTGTTTCCGTTCATTTTCCGACAATTCTCGACATTTCCCGGGAAACATAAAAGGACCCTCCCAATGGAAGATCCTTTCACACAGTAAGCTATAGTCCCTTTTCTTTGATAAAATCTACAATACGGTTGACATATTCCGCACACAGTTCATCTGTTTTGGCCTCAACCATGACACGAACCAGCGGCTCCGTACCGCTTGGGCGAACCAGGATTCTACCTTCATCCCCCAGCTCCTGCGCTACCGCATCCACCGCCGCAAGCAGTTCTTTATCTTCCAGTGCCGCATGCTTGTCATGAACCGGTGTATTGATCAGCAGCTGCGGATAAATAAACAGATCCGCACACAGCTCTTTCAAAGACTTCTTCGTATCCACCATGATTTCCAGCAGCTTCATTGCGGTCAGAAGCCCGTCTCCGGTGTTTGCATGTGCATTGAAGATGATATGGCCACTCTGTTCACCACCGATGGAATAATCATGCTCCTTCATACATTCAAACACATATTTGTCACCGACAGCCGTCTGCTCATACTTCAGCCCCTTGGCCTTTAGTGCGTGATACAAACCAAGGTTGCTCATCACCGTGGTTACGACAACATCATCATGCAGAATTCCCTTATCGTACATATAGCAGCCGCAGATATACATCGTGTGGTCTCCATCAATCAGATTTCCATCCTCATCGACAGCAATCAGACGATCCGCATCTCCGTCAAAGGCAAAGCCGACATGATAATTGCCTTCCTTCATCATGCTCTGCAGCTCCTCTGGATGTGTAGAGCCGCATTTGGTATTGATATTGATACCGTTTGGCGCAGAATGAATCACCTCTACCGTTGCCCCCAGCTCGCTTAACGTTTCCGCAGCACAGCTCGTTGCACTTCCGTTTGCCAAATCCAGCAGAATGTTCATGCCGGTAAGATCCATCGGAACGATTTCCTTCAGCCAGGATTCGTACAGCTCCAGCCCCTCATCCCATTCGATCACACTCCCGATTTTTTCATTGTGTGCGACTTCAATGGACACTTCATGGTCGATATACTTCTCAACCTCCAGCTCAACCTCCGGATTCATTTTGCAGCCGTCTCCATTAAACAGCTTAATTCCGTTGTCATGGAACGGATTATGACTTGCGGAAACCATGATTCCACAGTCGAAATGCTCCTTCTGAATCAGATAGGAAACCGCAGGAGTCGGACAGACTCCCAGCAGATATACACTGGCTCCGCAGGATGTGGCACCAGCTGCCAGACCCATTTCAAACATGTCACTGGAAAGACGCGTGTCCTTTCCAATCAGAATCTTCGCATGGCGGTTTTTCCCGTAGTACCATCCCAGGTACTGTCCGATTCTCACCGCCATATCCAGTGTCAGTGTATCATTGGCGCGTCCTCTGGCACCATCTGTTCCAAAATACTTTCCCATATGTGTTACTCATCCTTTCCTATTCGTCGGCTACACTGCCTGTTGCAGTCACCTTAACACTACCATTCTTCAATACGTAGGTTGCCAGCTTATTCTTGCCCTCTACGATCAAAGGCTGTTCATACGTACCTGCCTTCTCAATCTTTGAAAGATCGACATACACCTGCAGCTCCTCTTTCTTGATTTTGCTGATGACATCCTTTGCTCCCTTTACCGTTACATCGACACTGGAGGAGCTTCCCTGCGCTACCGTGAAATTCAATCCGTCAATGCTGTTTTTAAAGGCAATCGGTACATCCTTGATGACCCGCTCCTTGGTATCCGTCAGCTTGATGGATATGTTGGCGATATTGCTGGAAATCTTCGTTACCCCGTTTGGCATGATGATCGGCATGGAAATCTCACGATCGCTTGTCAGCGTAGATGCCGGTATGGTAATCGGTATCTCATCGATGTTATCGAGCACAGACTGCTTCGCATAGATTGTCACATGATCCTTATCCAGTTTATAGGATTCTATTGATTTATCATTTGGAATCACACCAGTTGGATTCAGTGTGATCGGTACGTCCTTGCTTGGTTTGGTTACCTTAACACTGGCTTTCAGTGTATCCGGTATAATGTCCACCTTCATAAGGTTTCCATCTGCATCATATGCAACGATGTTCGCTTTGGTTTCAAAATCTGTTTTCACATCCTTATCCACCTTGATCAGCGCCTTTACAAATGCAATTTTATCCAGGGTATCACTATCGGAGCGAACCAGGACCTCTCCCTGCTGCAGCTGTGGTTCCCCCAGGTCATATATGGAGTCCATCTGCTGACGGTTGACGAAGTCATAGCCGACGGTAAAACGCCGTATGGATTTTTTCTTTATCGTAACAACGACGGTGGAAGGCTCTAATACAACCTCGACACGGGCAGGCATCGCCTCCGTTGTCAGCTTCACCTCATGCGTGCCCTCGGTCAGATCGGTCATATTTGCTATCACCTTAAAATTTTTCTGCTGCTTAACGCTCTTGATATCCGTCAGATCACCGATGATTCGTACCTTGACCGTCTCCGGCAGACCGCTTACCTCATAGGCCTGATTGGATAAGACCTGAGATACTGGAAAATCGCCCAAATCCTCAGCACTCTTCACATTCTCAAGAAAGTTTGCCCCCTGAGAATTGAAGGTCACATAAAACAATACAGCCAGTATCAGAGCAACGACCTTGCCGTGCTTCTGATTAAACAGCAGCTTATCCAGCCAGCCGCTGATCCAGCGAAAGAATTTGCCGACCTTGATTTCCACATTTGCATAGGTTCTGGCAAACGTCTGGCTCTTTTCGGCAATCGCCTTGGCTAGTTCCGTCTTGCCCTCCGAGCTTAATTGTGTTTTCTTCTTTTTCTTTGCCATTAGGAATCTCTCCTTTCTGTAGCTTTATCAGGAGTTTCTTCATCCTCATCCGCTTTCTCATAATGCAGAACGATTGCCTCCGGTTCAATTACATCATTGAACAGATCACTTGCCATATTCGTCATGATGGTTTTGCCGGTTTCCTTTTTCGGCTGTTCTGCCTTAGGCTCTGCTTTTTTCTTACGGCGTGTTTTCTTTACCGGCTTCTTTTCTTCCTCTGCCCCTTCCTGCATTTCCTCTTTTGCAGGAGAGACCGTCTTCTTCTTAGCAGCCGATTTTCGCTTCTTCGGCTTTGCTTCATCCGCTTCCTTATCCGGCTCTTCTTTCTTCTCCGAATCGGTTACGATATTTTCAAACAGGGCATCCAGCTTCTCATCCTGCTTCTGCGTAAGGTCCTCGATATGCAGTCGATCCACTTCCTGTTCCACGACCACAACATCCTTTTCCTTCTTATCCTGTTCCTCACTCTTCTTCTTTTTCGTATAGCGGTTATCTGCCGCTTCCTTTTTTGTCCGTTTATTTTTCCCCTTAAAGTAATGCGCAAACACCCCCGGCTTCTTGCCATCATAGGATGGCGGAGTACTTACCTGCTCAGCAGGCTCCTCCTGCTTGTCATGTACGGTGGCACTTTGCTGCTTGCAGACAACATTCATCAAGAATTCCCGCAGACTTGCTTCGGAAATCACGGTCAGCTTACCGCCCTCGGCAATGGATATGTTTCCCGTTTCCTCACTCACAACAATGGTGATGGAATCGGTGATTTCGCTGATTCCAACTGCAGCGCGATGTCTTGCCCCGTAGCTTGTCGGAAGCTCTCTGGTTGTCGGTGGAAAATAGGCAGCCGCACAGGCGATTTTCACACCCTGAATGATAACGGCACCATCATGCAGCGGCGTTCCGTATTGAAAGATGGAGCAGAGCAGCTCGCTGGATACAACGGAATTCATCGGTGTACCGGTCTTGATGTAATCGCTGAGGGAATGTCCCTGCTCGATGGAGATCAAAGCACCAGTCTTGGTCTTCGACATTTCCGCACAGGCCTTGACCAGCTCATCCACCAGATTTTCACGTTCATTGATTGTCAACGTGGATATCCGGGAGAACACATTGGTTTTACCGATTTTCTCCAGAATACTACGAATTTCCGGCTGGAAGATGATGATGACCGCAACCACACCCCAGTTCATGATGGAATCCGCAAGATTTGCGACGGTGTGAAGCCCCAGAAAGCTGGCAGCGGAACGTACAATGACTATGAGCAGTACCCCCTTGAATATCTGGATGGTACGCGAATTGTTTTTCACGATTTTCAGACAGTAATAGACAAGTGCCCAGACACAGGCGATGTCCAGCAGCTGCTGAATCAATTCCCGTAAATTGTTCAAAGTGAAATAATTGAGCATAAAAACACTCCTCTCGTATTTTATATTATAGCACAAAGTGCTTCGTCTACCTATAGTTTTCTGTCCATGGTAAAGCCTTTCAGAAGCATTTTTACGCTTTGAAAGGCTCTGTTTTTTATAGATACAAAAGAAGTTGGTTAAAACGGGCTGGTCTTCTGTTATATACTACGTGCTTTTCGATAATGCACACACTGCCAAATGACACGCTTAAATCAATGCCATTTACAATTCAAAGCAGAAGGTTGGCCGATACAGACACCTGTTGGCAGATTGATGCTGTAGGTGCTTTCGATTGTCACATCCATCACGACTTTATGTACGACGCGCAGTATCCTTTTGTATGCCTTGATACAAACGAAACTGCTTATGCAACAGAAAATGATAGCCAATCCACGAAAGAATGCAGCTGACTGCCAGTAGTGCAAGCAGCCAGAGTGGTATGGAAAGCATCCCTGTGGAAAAATGAAAGCAGGAACTGAGTAGGTAGAGAACAAATTTGATACCCACAGCTAAAACGCCATATGCGATCAAATATGTGTACCATGCGCCCAGAATACGGTGAAAGCTGTGCCGGTTATGCCATTGTAAGAGCACAGTGCTTCCTAGAATGATCATGATATAAAACATGATGGTCTTCCATGACACAAACAGCATACCGTTTTTCACATATTCGCTTTCATCGATTCCTATCCCGATAACATCAAGCAGCGCCCACAATACCATAAGGGAGGACAGCATTCTCCACCAGCGCAGCAGCTTTTCCAGCCGTGTTTCCTGTACCGCATTCGCACAGACGGCATCACAAAATTTCCGATAATCGCCAAATACCTCCTCTACCTTGCGTCCGCGCATTTGACTTTCCAGTGCCATAGCCAGAATATCGTCTCGAATATCCCTTGCGACCAGCAGGGAAATGTCCTTACTGCTCAGATAGCGCAGCATATCCTGATATACGATCATGTATGCATGATTGAGATTTGCATCGTTATATTCATTACCAGTCATCGTTCACACCTCCTTCAAACAGCCTGTCAATCGTTTTTGCCAGCTTTCTCCATTCCGTATAAAAATCCCGAAGATACACGCGGCCTTCCGCTGTGATCTGATAATATTTGCGTTTAGGTCCCAGTGGAGAATCCCTTTTCTCCGCCTTGATATAGTGTAGCTTCTCCAACCGCAGCAGAATCGGATACAGCGTTCCTTCCGTGACATCGATCCAGCCGGCTTCCTTCATATTGATCAGAATTTCATAGCCGTAGGTCGTATGCTGTTCAATGATTTTCAGAATACAGCCCTCCAGACTCCCGCGCATCAGCTGTGTTTTATCGTACATGGACTCACCTCTACTTTGCGACACAAGGTACTTCTTCATCTATATTGTACCACAGGCTAGTTGACAGTCAACCGTAATCGTAAAGGCAGGAGCATCCATATGCATGCGTAAATACATTTACGATTCCGCAAAGCACATGCACATTTTCATAATACATATAGGATATTGTGCATAGGTACAAGCGTTATTGTCAAATTGAGAAATGCATAGCATACCGTTTTCCCCTGCCGTATTTTTACGCTGTAAAGGCAAAATTTGTGCAGGATTGATTCCATAGCATCATGCAAAGCCCACAAAAAAAGAGCACACGATATGCCCTTTCTGCTAAGCCTGATCATACACCGGATCCCCCGCCTTTCACAGGATCAAACATCTGCACCGCTGCTCTTTCTAACGCAAGCTATTATCTTATATATAATATAGAGAGAAAAGCCTCTGCCGCTGTCTTGTTACTGCTTCATCAAATAGGCAATGCATTCCTCTATACTGATAAACACATGCTCTGCCGGTTTTACGATGGCACTTCTTGCATGCATCATGGCACAGCCGTGAAATTCCTCAATCATCGGAATATCATTAAAGGAATCACCGATGGCATAGATATCATCATGCTCCAGTCCCAGATGCTGTTCGATAAAATACAAGCCCTCTGCCTTGGAAACACCCTCCGGCACGATATCCACACAGTTCACATTCACATAAGCAACAGCGTAGCCCTTGAAATTCGTATTGATGTAATGACTGATCTCCTCCGCAAGTATGGTATCATTCAGTGAAACAACAAGCTGGGATATCTTCCCACGGTCCAATATTTCCTCCTCGTGCTCCTTTGTATCCGGCATATTGCCGTATTTGTGATCGATTTGATTCTCATCCACAGAAAATTTAAACCGATGAAAGCCGTCATTGATGACATACGATACGCAATCCAGCGTTTTGATATACGCGATGATATCCAGCGCCTTGTTGAAATCCATATACAGCACCTGCAGTTTCTGAAAATCACGATCATAAATCACCCCGCCGTTATTTGCCACGATGAAGTCAAATTCGATCTTATTTTTTTGAATCTCCACCTGTATGGACTCCATACTTCTACCTGTCACCAGACCAAACATGTTTCCCGCTGCACGGAATTCATGAATCGCATGGATATCATTTATATCAACCAGCTCCTCCGTACGGAGCGTACCATCATAATCACTCGCCAGAATTTTCATACTCATATCCTCCATATACTTTCATTTTACCAAGTTTCAACAAAAAAACAATGTTTATGTATAAGATTCGTAAGCTTTTCCCATACTACTATCAGGAGGTGTTAGAAATGGCACAGAAGAAATACCGCCCAGGAATGAACTGCGAGAAAACCGGAAAGTACACATGCTATGACAAAGATGGCAACGAAATGTACGGTGACGTAGACGTTGAAAAGGGTAGACGTTTTCCTCCTTCACAGGAAGAAGGATGCTACTACGAAGAACAGTAGTATCTGTTCGGCTCTGTAGAACTTATACATCGGTATAAGAAAAAAAATTCCCATTCTCTTTCTGAGATCGTGGGAATTTTTTTATTTCACCTTCGCTCTGCAATAAAGGCGAATTCTGCTTCCGGCTGTTCCATAAGCTTTTGGGAATGCTTTCTTTGTTTATATGTGCTGCATAAGGTGCTGTTAACGGCTATAAATCCGATATACAAGCAGTTTTTTCACAGCTCCCCTTCTGCATATCGCCTTGTTCATTTTATAATCCAGGATTTCATATACAAGCACAGTATTATGACGCTTTCTTTATGTATGGCAAGCAGTCATGCAAGCCTTCATGAAGCAGATTCACATGATGCTTGGATGCACGCACAGCTTTCCTTCATATTCCAGATTCCACAATCACCATACTACACGGTTACTTGCTTATTCGCTATCCTTTGCTTTTTTCGGCACATCCACCAGACGATAGACAGCACGTCCATTCCGAACGCCCAGCTGCAGCACCTTAATGATTTCCTGCTCATTCTCCTTCAGCTTCACCAGACAATACTTATCCTTTAACAGCTTTTCCGCCATAGGCAGCGTAACCTCTTTTCCAATCGACTGAAAAAAACGGTCTTCCTTCCACAAAGCGAATTTACACCCATTGCGGTAATTCACACAGCCAAAGCCCTTGCTGTTTTCGACGATTTTGTTTCCACAAAGCGGACAGATACCAACAGCCTGACGATCATCATCAATTTCCACCTCACCGGATACACGCAGGTTGGAATAATCCTTTTTCAAATGCGGGACGAAGGCCTCCAGCACACTGTCCACCAGCGTTTTCACATCGGCATTGCCTTCCTTGATATCCTCCTGAATCACCCACCATTTTGCGGTCAGATCCGGCTTTTTGATCTCCTCCGGCAACAGATGGTAAAAGTCCTTCCCCAGCTGTGTAGAAATAATGTTTTTCCCCTTCATTTCCACATACCGGCGTTTGATGAGTGTTTCCACAATCTGTGAGCGGGTAGCACTCGTACCGATCGAGCCGTTCTCTCCCTTCTTATCCTTATCCTTCTTCTTCAGAATATCCTTTATTTCCTTATCCTGCACATACTTGGCAATACTGGTCATATCACGAATCAGACTCGCCTGCGTATAGCGCTTCGGCGGATTGGTCTCCTTTTCCTGGATATCGCTGCTTACCAGTTGAATCGGATAGGTTCCCTTCGGTAAATCGAAGCGGCCGTCATCCTCTTCCTCCTCCTGGCTGTCCTCCTTCTCCGGAGTAAAATATTTCTTATAGCCCTCATCCAGCACATACGTACTGGTCGCGCGCAAATCCCCAGCCTCCGTTTTGATGACTGCACTCAGCTGCCGTTTACGAATCGGTGGCAGAAACTGCATGATATAGTACCGGCAGATTTCCTCATACACCCTTCGCTCATCTGGAAGCAGCTGTGCTATATTGAAATCCGACATCGTTGGAATAATGGCATGGTGCGCCGTCACATATTTGTCGTTAAAGCATTCGGAATGCAGCTTATAATCCACCGGATACTGCTCATTCAGCTTGCTCATAACATGCGGCAGCACCCTGTCAGCCTCCTGAAAATGCTCTTCCTTCAAATACTGGGAATCACTTCGATTATACGTGATTGCCTGATAGCGGTCACGCAGGGTCTGGGTAATCTGATCCGTTTTACTCAGATCGAAGCCATATCTGGCATTCATATGCGCCTGTAGCTTTGCCAGATTAAACGGCAGCGGCGGCTTTACGTCCATGAATTTCTCATCCACCTTCACCTTCTGATCCGGCTTGGACATGATATTTTTTTCGATATCCTCCATACTATTGCGATGCAGAATATGCTTTCCATCATCCAGCAGATCACTTTTCGGCTTCAGCTGAAAGCGGATAGCTGTATCTGGCTCTTCCATATGACCATCGGTATGCAGCTCATAATATTTCTGCTTCACATGATTGTCAATAGCCTCATCACGCATGACGATCAATCCCAGCGTCGGACTCTGCACACGGCCTACACTCATACCCTTTCTGCGTAAAAGCAGGGAAAACAAACGGGAATAATTGATTCCCACGACATAATCCGCAACAGCACGGGCATAGGCACTTCTTCCCACAGCACGCAGCTTTTCATCATTATCGATCAAATCATGAAAGGCCTTTTTGATATTTGCCGGCGTATTATCATTGATATATACCCGCTTCACCGGCTTCTCATTCTGTGCGTAATCCAGAATTTCATCAATCAAAAACTGTCCCTCATCATCCGGGTCACCTGCATGTATGATCTGGTCACACTCCTGCATCAGCGCCATAATCTGTTCCACTCGATCCTTTTTATTTCCATCCGGAACCAGCTTCCAGTTTTCAAAGCAGATAGGAAGATCCTCTTTTTTCCATTTTTTATATTTTGCATCATATTCATCCGGCTCGCACAGACGCAAAAGATGCCCATATGCCCAGGTTATGATGACATTCTGCTTACGTATGACGCCGCGGACTTCCTTACCGTTGCCATCAATCGCATCCGCAATCGCTCTGCCCAGCTCCGGCTTTTCCGCAATGATCAAAGAGCGCATAGAATTCCTCCTTCGCACGATCCTAAACAAATACCTAAAATTATAGCAGAAATCTCTGAAAATTTCTAATATTTTTCATACAGCTGCGATTTGCAGGCAGGACATATGTTCACAATTCCATATAGTATGTTCGCCTATATCATATATCACATATAAGGGATGCAGCATGCTTTTGTCTGAGATACAAATAGAAAAGCACGCAGCATTGACACGTGTCTCCTTTGCTGCATCGGGGATATTATTTCTGCATTATGCTGAATCAATTCCTCCTGCCTTACATCGAATCAGACCTGTGGAATGCTTTCTAGCTGACCATCAAAAAAACAACGGGAATCAGGATTTGACCTAGATGATTTTTCTTTTTCATCATCAATTTTCATAATGTCTTCTAAGCAAAATGTTCTTCTTGGATACTATTCTGGCTTTTTTCTTTTAACATCCTGCGGGAAGAGCTTTCCGATTAAAGAAAAGCACCCCTGTGAGGTGCTTTCCGTTATTTAAGCCTTTGCTGTAATCAAACGCGCATTGATAATACCTTCCCGGCTGCGCAGCCGCTCCATCAGCTCTTCACTGACTTCATCATTGGTATCAAGGATCATATAGGCATAATCCTTTTTCCCCTTGTTGGCCATATTCTCGATATTTACGCCGACATTGGCAAGCGCTGTGGTAATGGCACCAACCACATTCGGCACATTCTTATTGATAATGCAGATTCTGTATTTGCATTCCTGTGCAAGCTGCATATCCGGAAGATTCACAGAATGCGTGATATTTCCCGTTTCCAGATACTCCATAATTTCATTGGCAGCCATAACCGCACAGTTTTCCTCGCTTTCCGGAGTGGAGGCTCCCAGATGAGGAACTCCGATCACCTGCTCATACTGCAACAGCTCCTTTGTTGGAAAATCTGTTACATAAGCAGCAATTTTTCCTTCATCCATCGCCTTCATCATTGCTTCATCATCAATCAGACCGCCGCGTGCAAAATTCAAAACACGCACATCGTTCTTCATTGCCGCAATCGCTTCCGCATCAATGATATTTGCTGTTTTATCATTGAATGGAACATGGACGGTAATATAGTCACATTCCTCAAAAATCTGTTTCAGATTTTGTACATGGTGCACCCTTGCCTTTAAGGTCCAGGCTGCCTTTACAGAGATAAACGGATCATACCCGAAGACCTCCATATCCATAGCAGCGGCCGCATTGGCAACCAGTACGCCAATCGCACCAAGTCCGATGACTCCCAGCTTTTTCCCTGCAATTTCCGGTCCGACAAAGTTGCTCTTTCCTTTTTCGACAGTCTTGGAAATATCTTCACCATCCAGCGTCTTAACCCATTCAATTCCTTTTGTAATCCTGCGGGAAGACATCAGCAGACCTGCCATCACCAGCTCCTTAACCGCATTGGCATTGGCTCCCGGCGTGTTGAATACAACAATTCCCTGTTCGCTGCAGCGATCCAGCGGGATATTGTTTACACCTGCACCGGCTCTGGCTATACATTTCAGATTCGCAGGAAATTCCACATCATGCAGCTTCGCACTACGCACCATAATGGCATCATAGCTATCAAAATCCTCAGAAAATTCATATGCGTTCGGATCAAACTGATGGATTCCGGCATCCGCAATCTTATTAAACAGCTTTATTTTCATAGTAATCTCCCTTATTTATGTTCCTCTTCAAATTTTTTCATAAATGCAATCAATGTCTGCACACCCGCAAGCGGCATTGCATTGTAGATGGATGCACGCATTCCGCCAACTGCACGATGCCCCTTCAGGTTACTCATACCGGCTGCGGCACTTTCCTTGGCAAACAATGCATCCAACTCTGCATTCGGCGCACGGAAGGTTACATTCATCAAAGAACGGTCCTCCTTACGCACGGTGGTTGTATAGAAAGCACTGTTGTCCAGATAGTCATACAGCAGCTTCGCCTTTTCTTCATTTCGCTTCTGCATTGCCGCAAGTCCACCCATTTCTTCTATCCATTCCAGAACAAGTCCCAAAATGTAAATTGCATAGGTAGGCGGTGTATTGTACATGGAATCCTTGTCGGCAAGAGGAGCATAGTCCATCATCACCGGTGTGAATTCCTTTGCATGTCCAATCAAATCCTCACGAACAATCGCAACTGTCAATCCGGCACATCCCATGTTTTTCTGTGCTCCGGCAAAAATGATCCCGAATTTGGATACATCCACCGGCTTGGACAGAATATCACTGGACATGTCCGCTACAATCGGTACTCCGTTCGTTTCCGGAACATATTTCCATTCTGTACCATAAATCGTGTTATTTGCACATAGATAGACGTAATCCGCATTCTTGTTCAGCTGCAGCTCCTGCTGTGCGGGAATATAGGAATAATCCGCATCCTTACTGGAGCCAGCCAAAACGATATCCCCGTATTTCTTTGCTTCCGCATATGCCTTGTTCGCAAAATATCCGGTCACGACATAATCTGCCGTACCCTTTTGCAACAAATTCAGGGGAACCATGGAAAACTGAGAGGTCGCTCCTCCCTGCAGAAACAGCACCTTATAGTTATCCGGTATATTCATGATGGAACGCATTCGTTCCTGTGTTTTTGTAATTATCGCATCATAGGCTTTGGAACGATGACTCATTTCCATAACCGACATGCCACTTTCCTCGTAATTCAGCATCTGCGATTGCGCTTTTTTCAACACCTCCAGTGGCAGCATGGATGGACCAGCTGAAAAATTGTAAATTCTGTTTTCGGCCATAATCAGGCACCTTCCTTTCCTCTTTTACTTATTCCAACAGCATGTTTTTCTGTTAGTAAGCACTATTATAGCACAAATGAAATAAAATGAAAGTTAAAATGAAAAATTGATGTAACATTTATGAAAGAGTTTTCTTAACGCAAACAAAGTGAATACATATGTTCACAAATTAAAGACACTTGTTTTCCTTTCGCTCTTCTTTTATTCGTGGTATACTTACCTTACAGAAATTGGGAGATGAGAACATGCTGGATTTTCGATTATATACATTCCTTACGCTGTCTGAAACATTAAATTATACGAAGGCTGCGGATATCTTATGCATTACACAGCCTGCTGTTTCACAGCATATTAAATATATGGAAAAGGAATATGATTGTAAATTGTTTTTTTATGACGGAAAGCAGTTGAATTTGACGGTTCAGGGAAAGCTGCTTGCGGAAAAAGTACGTACCATGGTTGCGGATGAGAAAATGATTCGCAGTCTGTTGAAGCAAAATCAGAAAACACCTGCCCTGCGCTTTGGTGCCACCCTGACGATTGGGGAGTTTATCCTGCCGCAGCGCTTAAACCGCTTTCTCACTGCACATTCGGAAACAGGTCTGTGCATGATTGTGGAAAACACGGCTACCCTGCTGCAGATGCTAAACAGCGGAGATATCGGCTTTGCCTTTGTCGAGGGGTATTTTCCAAAGCAGACCTATGATTGGCAGCTGCTGTCCCAGGAGCGTTATGTCGCAGTGAAAGGAAAGAAGTATCCTTTGCAAAAGGAGGTTCACTGCCTAAAGGATCTGGTACAGGAAACACTGATTGTCCGGGAAGAGGGCAGCGGCACCAGAGAGATTCTGGAGCGCGGCATGCAGGAAATCAACCTGTCCATCGCATCCTTTCAAAGGGTGATAGAAATCGGCAATGTACAGGCTATAAAAACACTTGTCAAAAACAACCAGGGAATCAGCTTTCTATATGAAGCGGCCGCAAGAGAAGAAATAGAAAAAGGAGAGCTTGAGGTGATTGACCTGTACGATTTCCATATTCTCCATGAATTTAATTACATTACCCTGAAGGATTCCGTATTCAAGGAACAATACGATGCTTTCTTTGCATCTGTGCAAAAGCCATGAGAATTGTCGTGGCTTTTTATATGCGCTTTCTTCATGCTTGCTAGTGCTTGCGACTCTGAAATTCCATGCCTGACAGCTCTTTCATTCCCTGTTGGACATCGAAATCGGATATACAGGCTGCTCGATGTAAAGAATATGATGCAGGCACATTGCGGTATAAGAGTCTTTCCTTATCCTTGGCGGCTCAGAAGAGACTAGCACTGGAAGCATGCAAATAAAGACCACCGTCATATACAGCTATTTGTCATATACATGCAATTCACAAAAAAAAGGCGCTCCTGCACAGAGCTGCCTCTGTATAAGAACACCTTATCATGTTGTTGGACTATGAAGTATGCTTCAAAAAAAGCAAATGATTCCCCCTATATTTCCAAATTACACAAACACCAGCTGTACCAGCATCATATAAAGCAGGGTACCCCCAAGGATACTGATCATATTGTTTCGCTTCCACACATGAAGAAGCACGACACTTCCAATGCCGAGCAGCTCCGGCAGACCGTACGGATATTGAAAAAACGCCGTATTGCGAACACAATAGACAATCAGACAAAGCATGATCGCCATTGGCAGAACATTTCCCAGATATACAATTTTCCGCGGAAGTGCTTCTGCATTTTTGAATATCATAAAGGGAAGCGCACGGGTCAGAAAGGTGCAAACCGCCGCTACTGCAATAATCAGCAGAGTATCCGTTATACCAATCATGATGCATCCCCCTTTCCCTCTACCTTATCCTGAAAAATGATAAGCAGAATAACGAGCAGTATAAGCGCTGGCAGCAAAAAGTTAGCTAGCTGAAATAGCACAGCTGCAATAAGAATCGCAGCTACCGCGATATAGACCGCCCCATGCTGCTTCGCAGCAAGCCATTGTTCCACAAAAATGACAGTAAACAATGCTGTCATCGCAAAATCAATTCCAGTGGTGTCAAAGGCCAGCAAGGAGCCGATGGTTGCACCGAGAACAGAACCAATAATCCAGTACAGCTGATCAAACAGCGATATGCAGAACATCAGCTGCTTTCCTTCTTTGCTCTCCTTATTCGGAATAGCACACAATAAGGAGTAGGTTTCATCTGTCAGGGAAAACATCATATACCAGCGTTTCTTTCCCATTGCAGGGAAGCTTTTCAGAAATGACAGCCCATAAAACAGCTGTCGTGCATTTACCGTAAGCGTAACCAGAGCAACCTCTACAAGTGAAAATCCGGCATGAAAGAATGTCAGTAAAACAAACTGCATACTTCCAGCGTATACGCTCAGACTGATCAAAAAAGCCCAGATCATGGAATAGCCCTGCTGCTGGCAGAGAATGCCGAAAGCGATTCCCAGAAACACATAGCCGACCATCACAGGAAAGCTGAGCCGCAATGCCTCCCTTGCTATTTTCATACAACATCACCCCTCAAAAAAGTTTTCTTATATTTTAGACGATTTCTCTACGGCTTGCAATCCCCTATATTTTTTACGGATTTAGACGGATATAGAATATCAAGAATTCATTCTGCTTTTTATAAGGTGATTTGTATCGGAGAAGGTACTGGCGGATTATTCTTTTTTAGTGGACTTCTTTTTTACTAGGATAACATTGCGATACCATGATTTTTAAACATAACAGGATAGTCTTATCGAAAATTCTTATGTGTGCGCCCAGACTACAGCTTCCCCCTGCTGTTTGTCATTCGGAATATAGAAATGCATCAAAAAGAAAAGATATCCAATAACAACAAAGCTTCTCGATGAGAGATAAAAGTAAAAATCACAAATCCTTATGCTTTGAAAATATGCAGCTTCATTCTTTTAGAAAAAGCTAAATGACCATAAGTAAATACTGTAGAATTCTATCCGTCATGAACATTTTTCCAAAAAGCAGCATAAATAATTAAGAAAATGCGGATTTTTTAGGAATTTCGCAGTTTTTTTTCGTATAGAAGTATGTAAGTAATAAGCTTACAGAAGGAGGTTTTCGTCATGGTCAAAACGAAGGCAAATAATGTATTGAATTACTGTAATGATTTATTTTTTAAGTACACACTTTCCCGTGAGGATACGGAATCCGTGTATGCACGTAACACCATCATACAACGTGTTACCGGGATCAGAGTCAAGGAAAGCAGGGTGCTGAATCCGAATCTCGATCCAGGCGTTATCGGCAAGAAGAGAATTATTCTCGATGTCCACGTGAAGGATGAGGCAGGTCGTTTCTTTAATCTCGAGATGCAGACCACGTACGCAGGAATTGCGGAAATGATGC
>QULU01000024.1 GCA_003481775.1 Clostridiaceae bacterium OM02-2AC | reverse complement strand
AATCAAAGATAATATATTCTGCTTATTTTTTACACTGGTTTTTTTATCTTTGTCCTTGACATGGGGTACACTTTATATGAAGTTAGGCATGTTATTTCTTCTTTCTTTTTTTCAGCTTAATCATATGAAATGAAGGATGACTGAAGCAATGTCCGGTCTTTTGTTTTGTAAAGCACTTGGGAAGTAAGGTTCTATTCTATAGCGATATGAATATCCATGAATGTCATACCGTCTTTTTCATATACACGTTCAAAGTTATCAATAATATCCTTCGTCATGTTATGTGTCAGATTGTTTACCTCTATGTAACGAAGAAGTGTTTTGAATGCATTTGGAATACTGACAAAGGGCTGATTAAATGGATCGGTAATCGTTAATACAGCATATTTCTGAGCCTTCTGCTGCTGTATCTCTGTACAGGTGAAATCGTAGCCTTCAGGAAGTATGCATGCTGCGGAATAGCCGTGCATATGATAAACATTGATTTGTTCCTGTGAGAGAATCGGAAAATCCCACCCGATAATGTTTGGCTCTACAATGCCGTTCATTGCAGCCCATTCCCGTATGTGATGCAATGCATCGCCTTCCGGATCACAGCTGATAACCACATATCTTATATAATGGAATGCGGGTATTTCTTCGATATGCATATTCTGGTAGGCTGCATCCTCCTGTTGCATATTTTTGCGCATGAGTTCATCCAGAGAACAGGCAAAAAGCTTACACAATAAGAGTGCTTTTTCCATTTCCGGATAAGCGCTCCCAGTTTCCCTTAGTTAAAGATATGAACCCTCATTATCAGTCTACTTTTCCAATAAATCGGTAATATATCTCTATTTCCTGTATTCTTTCATTGTCCTCATTCGTTGTTGCTTCGTGAATAAGGATTTTTTCTATCATTGCATTTAATAACGGTGCTGTCAGTTCCTTTGGTACGGAATACTCCTTGATTAACTCAATCCACTTTTCAGCACCTATCATATCCTGTTCCATTTTACTTAATTCTTCTCTTAGGTTGGTTATCTGCTGTTCCAGTTCTATCTGTTCTTTTTGATATTTCCCCGACAGCATGATGAAGTTTCGTTCCGTTATCTTCTCACAGGCTCTATCTTCATACATTTTCGCAAACAAGCGGTCAATCTCATTTTGTCGGCTCTCGGCTTTCTTCAAAGCACTTGCCTTTTTCTTCTTTGCCCGTATTCGCTCTGCATTGCCAGCCTTTTGTATCTTATTCAACACCTTTTCTTCGTCCTGCTGTACTGCCTTAGTCCAATACTGCAATCGTTCCAATACGGCTTGATACAACACATCATAACGGATATAGTGCATAGAGCAAGTACCTTTTCCAAACTGCCCGTAGTAACTGCA
Source organism: Clostridiaceae bacterium OM02-2AC (assembly GCA_003481775.1). Classification (GTDB taxonomy): domain Bacteria; phylum Bacillota_I; class Bacilli_A; order Erysipelotrichales; family Erysipelotrichaceae; genus Clostridium_AQ. The sequence continues at coordinate 71,633 of QULU01000024.1, read as the reverse complement.
AGCATAATAACTGTATGGCGTTTTATTTGCCTTATTTGTCGCAAACCGCATAGACCAGCCACAATCCGCACACTTGACAAGCCCTGCAAATATCGGCGTTGCTTTTTCCTTTGTCTGTCTACGCCTTGATTTTATCTGTTCCTGCACACGATAAAACACTTCCTTATCAATAATCGGCTCATGGGTATTTTCTACTCGAAACCATTCACTTTCAGGCTTACGCACTTTCTTCTTGCTCTTGAATGAAACTGTTGATTGTCGATTATGAACGCTGTTTCCGATATAGACTTCATTTTTTAAGATTGCCTTGACATGAGCAATCGTCCACTCATAACGCTTGCTGTCGGGCTTTCCCTCAAAGATATGTGCAAAAGTACCGTACCTTGTAAAATTCAGCCAAGACGCTGTTGGAACTTTTTCTTCTCGCAGTACCTTTGTGATTTTGGCACTACCATAACCTTGATAGGCTAGGGAGAAGATTTTTTCAACAATCCATTTTGTTTCCTCATCAACCAGCAGTTTTCCTTTGATGTCGGGGTGTTTCTTATATCCTAACGGAGCATAAGCCCCATAATATGCACCCTCTGCAAATTTTGTCTTAAATGCAGATTTCACTTTACGGCTTGTATCTCTTGCCACCCATTCATTGATGATATTCTTAAATGGTGCAATCTCACTTTCGCCTTTTTCGCTGTCTACACCGTCGTCAATCGCTATGTAACGGACATTATGGCTGGGAAAATACAATTCTGTATATTGTCCTGTCATAATATAATTTCTGCCAAGTCGGGAAAGGTCTTTCGTTACAACACAGTTGATTTTTCCTGCCTCTATATCTTCAATCATTCTCTGGAAACTCGGTCTTTCAAAATTTGTTCCCGACCAGCCGTCATCAATATACTCATCAATCACATTCAAATGATGTTCTTTTGCATATAGACGCAACATACTTCTTTGTGTGGTAATGCTGGAACTTTCGCCCTGTAATTCATCATCTCGGCTTAACCTAAGATAAAGTGCAGTATTGTAAATCTGTTGTTTCATTGTCAGTTATCCTCCTTTATAACTAACCCGTGTTTACAATACCTGCTTGCAAGTAAAGTATAACACGGGTACTTTTTGTCATTCAATCTATTTCTTACAACTGCACCGATTTTATGCGATTGTCTGCTTTGCTTTTTCCAGCATAACATCCGTCAGAAGTTCTTCCATTGTCTTTCCCTTTTCGGAAAAATGCTCTTTTACAACAATCTTTGTTTTTCCTCTGTTGCCAATGCCACGCTTATTATCTGTCTTTTCCTGCCTTGTTTTTACAATATCAGCAATAGCACATACCCCCTTTCTGTAAAAATCTTTTCTAAGCAATTCAACGGCTTTTGTCATAGCCCACAGGAGTTCCACCTCTGCATAGTTCTTATGTAGCCGTACCCATTGCGTGCGACGCTCTGAACGCTCAAGCTGTGGCTGTACGGGAGTATCATTATCAGACAGAACAGGTCATGGCGGTAGGAAAGGACAAGTTTCTTACAGGAACACAGATAAGGCTCGCTCACTTTAGCAGGGAAAAGGTCATGGCGTATCTGTTTCAACGGCTCGCTGTCTGTCAAACGTATTAAATTGCTTTATTCAGTTGTCAAAGAACACGAAAGAAGAAAATCGTCTTTCCTATATACCGCGTTGGAAAAGAGCAGAAGCGTAACCAATCTTCAAAACTTTTCTCTTTTCCTGCACCATATAGGGAAAGAAAGTGTCATTCTGCTAAGTTGGTGATGAAAAAATCTGATTTTCTTTTCACACCCTAACTACCCATGCAACACTATTACTACCAACTATGGAATGAAAGATTTTCTTTGCTCCATATAGGGAATGGAAACTACGGATTGTTAAGTTGAAATTGAAAATCGTTTCTTCTTTCACATCATATAGGGACAGCAACCACCGATTTAATGACCTGTTTTCAAAAAAAGTCAGATTTCCTTTCCTTGCACCATATCTGTACGCAAGTAACCGTTTTGTTGCAGATTTTTTGAAGAAATTAAAAAATACCGTCATTCCCTTGTGGAACAGCGGTATCTTTCTCAATCATATCTGCTATGTCTGTTGTCATTTGTTTAATTTTTAATTCCTGCTTTTCTGTTAGTCTTGTATGTCTGTCGATTTCTTCCAGATAATTTGCTCCTGTTTTCTTTTCAATCTCTTTTATCATCAATAAAGAGGGCATGACCTGTCTTTCTAACCAGCGTTTTGTTTTCTCCATATTGACAGCAACAGGCGTCATAATAAACGGAAGTGAGGTCGTTACATTATCTAAAAATATATCCCATAAAATATAATCGGGAAAATCTATCTGTGTGAGGATAAGGCTTGCTATGGTCTGTTCGGGATTTCTTGTAAAAACAAATTGTTCTATCGTTTGTTCTGCTTTTTCATTTTTCAAACGAATTTCAAAGCGGTTCTTAATGTTTGTTTTTATGCCTTTGCTTTTTTGTTCCTTTTCTTTTTCATACAGGCAAAAGTAAATAGAACTATTCTTTGAACCGATATAAAAGGTTTTTGCAGTATCTCCATGTGTACCCGATAATTTCCCGCTGTCTACTGCTTCATGGGTTCTTGAACGTTTCCATACCTTGTTGGCATAATAGCGTTCCCTTAGAATTTCTATATCCAGCAGTCCGCCCATATCATTGACCGCTAAATCTATGCGTTTAAAAACACCTTGATAATCTATACAACATCTTAAAAAGTAATACCAGTCTATCCCTCTTGCCTGTAAAACATATTCCAAGTTCCGACACCCCATACCTCTTAATTCCAATAAAACACCCATAGAACTATCTTTAGAAGCATTTATACTAATATCCCCATAGACATACTGTTCTTCATAACCATACATTCCGTAATCTTCATGGATAAAATATTCGCTCTTCATTGCCAGTACATTTTTTATAATTTCCAATGCGTCTATGGTAGGAAAACGAACACGCAGGTAGTCAATCGTTAAAGTGAAAGGCTGAGTACAATTACAATAATCAAGATAATGTAGAAGTATATGTTTCATTTCTTTACTGGCTTTTGTTTTTCCGTTTTCAATTTCATTTAAGTTCTGCCTGCTGATTTGCAATTCCTGTGCCAGTCGTGATTGCGAATAATCACAGGCTTTTCTCTTTTGCTTTAATGTTTCAATAAATTTCATATCATTCATGTTTTATTCCTCCAATCAAAAAAGGCATATACTCATAGAAGCATACACCTTGTATCTTATCATTATTTGCTATTGATATGCTGTTTTAGACCTGTCGGGTAGAAAAAATAGGGTGTGAAGTGAAATAAGTTCTTATAACCTTGTAAATCGTTGCATATCAGCAGTTTTATATTTATTTTTTCTCTTGTCTTTTGTAATAGTACCCCCCTGTTAGATAACGGGGGCTTACTGTTCGCTCGCAAGCTCGCTCAACTGCCGGAGTGAACCAGCCACTAAAAACGGTGGAAAAATCTAAGAGATTTTCCCACCGCCGTGTCTGGATCACTCCGCCTATTATGCTTTTTCGCTTTACCTTTTAATCCCCAATCATATTATACCTCTAATGCACGAATTAGATTTACCATTTCAATAGCTCCCTGTGCACATTCAGAGCCTTTATTTCCTGCTTTGCTACCAGCTCGTTCTATCGCCTGTTCAATCGTATCTGTCGTAAGAACACCAAACATAACTGGTGTTTCGGTATTTAAACTGATTTGAGCAATTCCTTTTGATACCTCACTACACACATAATCATAATGGCTTGTACTACCTCGAATAACTGCTCCCAAACAAATAATCGCATCATATTTTTTACTTTTTGCCATTTTAGACGCTATCAAAGGTATTTCAAATGCTCCCGGAACCCAAGCTACCTCTATGTCCTTTTCACCAACATTTTCTCTTTTCAAATTATCTAATGCACCTGCTAACAGCTTAGAAGTTATAAACTCATTAAATCTTGCTACAACAATACCGATTTTTATATTTTCTGCTACTAAATTTCCTTCAAAAGTGTTCATTTATTTTTCCTCCATATTCAAAATGTGTCCCATTCGGTCTTTCTTTGTCTTTAGATAAAAACTATCATAAGGATTTGCTTCTATTTCAATCGGTACTCTGCTTGAAATTTTCATTCCATAATCTTCTAACTGATAAACTTTATCAGGATTATTTGTAAGTAAATGCAATGATTTTATTCCCAAATCTCTTAAAATCTGTGCACCGATATAATATTCTCTTAAATCGCCTTGAAATCCTAATGCAAGGTTGGCATCAAGTGTATCCATACCGTTATCCTGTAAATGATAGGCTTTTAGTTTATTGACAAGCCCGATACCTCGTCCCTCTTGTCGCATATAAAGCAATACACCAGAACCATTTTCTGCAATCATTTTCATTGCTTTATCTAACTGCTGTCCACAATCACAGCGTAAAGAACCAAAGACATCTCCTGTTAAGCACTCTGAGTGGACACGACATAGCACATCGTTTCCATTATTCAAATCTCCCATAACCAATGCAACATGATGTTCTCCATTCAATTTATTGATATAACAATGTGCTTTGAAATTCCCATATTTTGTAGGCATTTCTACAACCGAAACACATTCTACAAGCAAATCATATACTTTTCTGTATTCCTGTAATTCTTTAATTGTGAGGGTAGGTATATGGTGCGTTTGAGAAAACTGAATTAAATCAGGTGTTCTCATCATTTTCCCGTTTTCATTCATAATTTCGCAACATAAGCCACATTCTTTTAAGCCAGCCAACCTCAATAGGTCAACCGTTGCTTCTGTATGTCCATTTCTTTCCAAAACACCTCCGTTCTTTGCAATCAGAGGAAACATGTGCCCCGGTCTACGAAAGTCAAAGGGATTTACATTCTCAGTCACACACATACGAGCCGTTAATCCTCTTTCTTCGGCAGAAATACCTGTTGTAGTATCCTTATAATCAATAGAAACTGTAAAGGCAGTTTCATGGTTATCTGTATTATCTTCAACCATAGGGGAAAGCATGAGCCTGTTAGCCAGACTTTCACTCATAGGCATACAGATTAAGCCTTTTGCATAAGTCGCCATAAAATTAACATTTTCTGTTGTCGCAAATTGTGCCGAACAAATTAAATCCCCCTCATTTTCTCTCTCTTTATCGTCCATAACCAAAACAAGTTTTCCCTCTTGTAACGCCTGCAATGCCTCTTTTATTTTTTGATATTTCATAATTCCTTTATCCTTTCTGCTAAAATCCGTATCGGCATAACAACTCTTTCGACAACTCTGTTTCATTGCTGTTGTCTATGAGTTTCTGCACATATTTCCCTAATATATCATTTTCAAGGTTTACCATATCCCCGACTTGTTTATTCTTGAGAATTGTTTGCTCCAAAGTATGAGGGATAACGGATACCGAAAAATCTGCTTTCGATACTTTTGCGACAGTAAGACTAATACCGTCAATAGCAATCGAACCTTTTTCAACAATTAGATTTAAGATTTCTCTTTGCGTATTGATTTGATACCACACCGCATTTTTGTCTCTACGCACAGACGATATTCTACCTGTCCCATCAATATGCCCCGTAACAATGTGACCGCCCAACCTGCCATTCATAGGCATAGCTCTTTCTAAATTCACAAGGTTTCCATGTCTTAACAGGCTAAGAGCCGTTCTGTTCCATGTTTCATTCATCACATCAACTGTAAAAGATTGTCGAGTGAAACAAGTAACTGTAAGGCAGATACCATTGACTGCTATGCTGTCGCCTAAATGTATATCCTCTAATATTTTTGAAGCTTTAATGGATAGTTTACAGTTACAAGTATCTTTCTGTATTCTTTCTACTTTACCGATTTCTTCTATTATTCCTGTAAACATGGATAAATCACTTCGCTTTCTATGAAATAATCATTTCCCACTTGAGAAAAAGCATATGGTTTGAGCATAATGGCGTCATTAGGAAAAGCAACACCTTGACCACTTACAGGGCTTTTTGCACTCCCACCAAATATTTTAGGTGCTATATAAATTTGCACCTCATCAACAATCTGTTGCTCAAGAGCACTCCAATTCATTGCACTTCCACCCTCTAAAAGTAGACTGTCTATCTGCATATTTCCTAAACATTGCATTAAATTCATTAAGTCAATATGATTACCTTTTTTCTTCGTATAAATAATTTCACAACCACATTTTCTGTAAAGAGCAATCTTACTTTCATCAATAGAAGAAGTAGCGATATATGTTTTAATGTCATTCGCTGTTTTGATAATTTTTGATGTAATGGGTGTTCTTAAATCTGTATCACATACGATACGAATAGGATTTTTCCCGTTTTCTAATCGGCATGTCAGTAAAGGGTCATCTTGAATAACGGTATTCACTCCTACCATGATCGCAGTAACCTTATGCCTGAATTGATGTACTTGTTTTCTCGCCTTTTCGCCACTTATCCATTTTGATTGATTTGTATAAGTTGCTATTTTCCCGTCCATTGTCATTGCATATTTCATAAAAACATAAGGAATATGCCTTGTAACATATTTTCTAAAAACTTTGATTAACTGTTGACACTCCATTTCTAAAATTCCTATCACAACTTGAATGTTGTTTTCCTCAAGTACCTTTACACCTTTTCCAGACACAATAGGATTACAGTCTAAAGTTCCGACGACTACTCTCGTAATGCCACTTTTAATAATTGCTTCTGTGCAAGGTGGTGTCTTACCATAGTGACAGCATGGTTCAAGTGTTACATAAAGTGTTGCTCCTACAGGTGACTCCCTACAATTTTTTAGTGCATTTCTCTCTGCATGCAATCCACCAAAGATTTCATGGTATCCCTGTCCTATAATTCGATTATCTTTTACAATTACTGCCCCAACCATAGGATTAGGATTGACATAGCCAGCACCTTTTTTTGCCAGTTTTATTGCTAATTTCATGTATTCTGTATCGCTCATTTTTACACCTCCCAAAAAATACATGCCTTGAATAAAATCTATCCAAGACATACAAAAGAGGATTTATGCGATTAAAGAAAATGCTCTGAAACAATATAAAATCATTCCAGAGCACGCAAAAAAAGCATAAACTTACTTTCATCTTCTTTCATCCAGACTATACTGTCGGCTTTGGAATTTCACCAAATCATGCCTTTCGGCTCGTGGGCTATACCACCGGTAGGGAATTACACCCTGCCCTGAAGATAGTTATTCAATTACGAACAATTATAATATTTGATATTATATCTGTCAATAAAAAGTTTTTTCTCGTTTATCCAAATACAATAATTTGCAAGCAGGTAAACACAGGTTATTTCTTAATATCCTTTTGTTTGGGAAACTCCCATTTCCCATTTTGATATCGTTTGTCGGGATACATCCATTTTTTCTGCCAGTTCCTCCTGTGTCATTCCTCTATGCATTTTTCTCAGATATTGCAAATTATTCCCAAAGGCCATGCGTGATTCCTCCTATTCTATGTTATATCTTCATTATACAGAGGACAATTCGAAGCGTAAACCAATTTAGACGTGCATTTCTTTTATTTTATGCCACCTGAGGTTGCTGAAATATAATGAAGAGAAAAGCATAGCACTTCCATATACTTTCTTCATGCTGTGAAGGTTGGGTACATGAAATTAAAATCTGCTTGCTTTAGAAGGAACTGAATTAAATGATTAGAACAACAGTTTGGAGGCATTTTGCTTCACGAAACCAACAAAGATCAGAATCGGGTCAGTAAATTTATAAGTTTAAGAAAATAAAATCCACCATTTCAAATGGAGATTAGTTTCTTTCGATTGTACGATTCATAATTATCATTCTAGTTAGACGAATCTTTTTCAAGTGGCATGTGCCGTGCTATTCACCACCGCCTGGAAAGGTATGCAACATGTCCGACCTGTAATCCATAACTGTTAAAATCTTCCTTTCAGTATGGCAATGAATGTAACAGGTCTATTTAAATACCAGAATCGTCAAATGTTTGGTTTTCAAAATAATATGTTTGACAATCAAATTATCTCGTGGTAATATTTTCCCTGCGTGTCATCAGACACAAGGAGGAAGTATGAGCACGAAAGCAAAGAGAGTTATAAAAATTACTGGAATATCTATCATTACTGTCTTACTTGTTCTGGTGCTTGGCCTGTATGCCATGTTCCATAATGAAGTAGCGACCATAAATTCTATTGATAAATTAAACGACTATCCTTTGTATCAAATGGACTATAAAGGAGACTATGGCTTCGACAGTTTCCTTGAAACAGGGGCAAGCAATGATAAGGAGCTGGTGGATTTTGTTGTAAAACGGCTGTTAAAGGGGCTGCCGATTGAAATCAATATACCAAGTCTGGGCTGCTCCACCTTCAGTGCGGAAAATGAAAACGGAAATCGTATTTTCGGAAGAAATTTTGATTTGACCTATTCACCGGGAATGATGGTGAAAACAACACCGGATGATGGTTATGCTTCCATATCCATGGTGAATCTGGCTTTCCTTGGCTATGGTGAGAAAAAACTGCCGGATAGCTTCACAAAGAGTATTACAGCACTGGCTGCGCCGTATGCACCTTTGGACGGAATCAACGAAAAAGGTCTGACGGTCGGTGTGCTACTGATTCCAACAGAGGAAACCAACCAGCAGACAGACAAGGTGGACATCACGACAACCACGGCAATCCGCATGATGCTGGATAAATGTGCTACGGTGGAGGAAGCAGTTGCAATGCTGAAAAAATACGATATGCATTCCAGTGCTAATAGCTGTTATCATTTTCATATCGCTGACAAAAGTGGAGATTCCGTTGTGGTTGAATACATCAACAATGAAATGAAGCTTGTGGAGCCAAAGGACAGCTATCAGGCCGCAACAAACTTTTTGTTAACACCGGGAGATTATGACTTTGGAAAGGGACAGGACCGCTATAAGACGTTGATGACAACCTTAAAGAAAAACAAAGGAGTCATTTCCAATAAGGAAGCAATGAATTTATTGAAGGCAGTTTCACAGAAAGAGCATAAGACAGAAAGTGGTAGACTAAGCTCAACACAATGGTCTGTGGTATATGATACAAAAGAATTAAGTGCAACGATTTCTATGGGAATGGACTTTTCCAAAACATATAAAATCAGTTTGAACGAAAAATAATGCGTGTGCAGAAATCATAATATTGTGGTTTCTGCTTTCTTTTTAAGATAGCAAAGCTTTTTGAAAATCATGAAGATATGAAAAAATATAATGCTGACGGTTAAATTTTAAAGCGTGAGCTTGCACTGATGGAAACCATCAGAGATTACAATCCAAAATATCTGCTTACCATAGTTTATGGCACAATGGTATCACATAAGGAAAGCAAACAGATTTATGCAATAGATAGGCGGTTAAGGCAATAGTATTAACGATTTTTGTAAGTCTGGATGATAATAAAAATGGAGCGTATGGTTGCTGTTATGATTCACAGCATCATCTCTCCATTTTCTTAATTATATTTATAAGGTATTCATAGAATCCTTGATATTCTGTTTTACTCATTCAGATAGGATAACAGCTGTCGGACAAATTCTGTCTGCGGCTGTTTTTTCACAATATCCGGTGTATCAAACTGTTCGATGTTGCCATCCTTCATAATCATGACGCGTGTTCCAAGACGCAGTGCCTCACGGATATCATGCGTGATAAAGAAAATTGTGATGTGCAATTCATGATAAATCCTGAGAATTTCATCCTGAAGAGAGTGGCGGGTAATTTCATCCACGGCACCAAACGGCTCATCCATTAACAGAATTTTCGGATGGGAAGCAAGTGCACGGGCAATACCGACACGCTGCTTCTGACCGCCGCTCAGCTCGTCAGGATAGCGGGTCAGCAACTGCTTCTCCAGCTTCATGATATCCATCATTTCCTTGACACGCTCCTGAATCAAAGCGGAATCCTGTTTCGTCAGAGATAGTACATAACCGATGTTTTCCTCAATCGTCATATGCGGAAACAGACCGATACTTTGAATGACATAGCCGATATTGCGGCGCAGCTCATTCTGATCCACCTTGCGAATATCCTTATCCTGCACATAGATTTCACCTTGATCCGGAATCAGAAGACCATTGATCAGCTTCAGAACGGTTGTCTTCCCGCTTCCGCTTCCACCGATTACACTGATAAACTCCCCGTCGTGAATATCCATACTGAAATCCTTTAGGACAGTATGCTCTCCATAGGAGTGGACGATATGCTCCATTCTTATGCTGCTCATTTTGTCACCTCCAGAAGCTGCTTCTTCACAAGGAAATCTCTTGCGACATCTGCCTCATTTCTGCCCTTGGTTTCAACATCATTGTTCATCTCCGCCATTTCCTTTTCACTGATCTGTCCATTTAACAGCTCCAGAACACTGCGCAGCTGGGGATATGTGGCAAGTGTCTCCTCACGAACAACAGTTCCTGCATAATATTTCTCAAAATAATTGTTTTCATCCTGCAGCACAACGATATCGGGATCACTGATTCTTCCATCGGTTGTGAAAACCAGAATGGCATCCACCTCTTTCTTCAACAGGGCATCATATTTCAGACCGATATCCAGATCAATGCTTTTCTTGAAATGAAAATCATTTGCTTTGACCATAGCATCATATCCGTCATCACGTTCATAATAGTCATATTCTGCGCCAAAGGACATTCGACTGGATACGCTGGCCAAATCAGCATAGGTCTTTAAGTGATAGCGCTGTGCTGTTTCTTTTGTGACCGCGATACCATAGGTGTTATTGAAGCCGTATAAGCCTGTCCATTCCAGATGATACTGCTGCTTATATTCCCTGACAAGCTCCTTGTACAGGATATCGTGTTCAGGTATTTCTTTTTTCTTTAACACAAAGCTCCAAGAGGTTCCAGTATATTCCGGATACATGTCAAAATCACCCTTAACCATTGCCGGATGAATATTGCTTGTACCTCCGCCGACTCCCTTGGTTATTTCAACGGAAAGGTCTGTTCGATCTTCAATCAGCTGCTTCAACATTTCTCCGATGATAAATTCCTCTGTCATTGGTTTTGTGGCGATATGAATGGTATCCTTTTTAGAAGGAATCGTAAGCATGGTCGTGCATCCCGCAAGCAGAATGCAGAGAAGCACAACAGCCACGGCGCGCTTCTGTTTTCTGGAATGCTTCCGTTTTGTGAAAAAGGATTCCAGAATATTCATCAGAATATCAAAGACAAAGGCAAGTACAGCAACTGCCAGACTTCCTGCCAGCGTCATCGTTAAATTATTGGTTGTGATACCGCGGTAAATGGCGACACCCAGACCGCCTGCACCGATAAAGGAAGCAATACCCGCCAGGGCAATCGTCATCACCACCATATTTTTAAAGCCGGATAATATAACCGGCATGGCAAGCGGAAGCTTAATGCGCCAGAGAATCTGTGCAGCGGTACTTCCCATGCCGCGGGCAGCCTCCAGAATATCCTCTTCCACACCGGTGATACCGGTATAGGTGCTACGTATGATAGGGAGCAGTGCATAAATGCTCAATGCGATGATGGCGCTCGTATTACCGATCCCGGTTACCGGAATCAGAAAGCCCAGCATGGAAATAGAAGGAATCGTATACAGAAAGCTGATGATTCCAAGTGTCAGAGAAGAAGCCTTTCGTTTTTCTGCAATGAGAATACCGATACTGACACCCACTATGGTAGCAAAGACAATAGCGATTGCGGATATCTGCAAATGCTCATAAATAAGCGGCAATAGAAAATCCCAACGCTGTGTTATAAAATCAAACAATTCCTGTATCATACGCTTTCCTCCCCGAATGCCGTCACATCCTGCTATGTTTGTTTCATTGTAACTTTATTGCGGCAATCCTGCAAGGAATTCGTCTACAAACTTAGAAGCGACAGCTCCATCACTCACTGCAGTGACGATCTGACGCAGAGGCTTATCACGAACATCTCCAATGGCGAATACACCGGGAATACTGGTGCGTGTTGTTTCATCCGCAACGATATAGCCTGCCTTGTTCACTTCCAGCTGTCCCTCAAAGACTGCTGTATCCGGAATGCGACCGATAGCGACAAACAGCCCCTGTGCAGCTATGACCTGTGTTTCCTTTGTTTTCATGTTTTCAATAACGGCTCCGCTGACCCTTTTATCTGCGAGAATTTCTTTTACACGGCTGTTCCAGACAAACCGGATGGTACTGTTTTCCAGCTGTCTCGCATACACCTTACTTGCTCTGAGCTCCTCGCGACGATGAATCAGAGTAACACTTTTGCATATCTTATCTAGATACAGAGCATCCGCAATGGCGCTGTTTCCGCCACCGACTATAATGACATCCTTCCCTTTATACATCATGCCGTCACAGGCTGCACAATAAGCGACACCGCGCCCTCGCAGACTGGATTCATTTGGAAGACCAAGCTCTCTTGGATAGGCTCCTGTGGCAATGATAACCGTCTTCGCTTCCATATCGCCTTCATCCGTATGTAAAAGCTTTGGCTGCGCTGTTAAATCCGCACCTTCAACACCGGCATAAACGGTTTTTGCGCCAAAGCGTTCTGCCTGCTGCTGCATCTTTTCTCCAAGGTCAAAGCCGTCGATGCCTTCCTCAAAGCCTGGATAATTCTCTACGATTCCAGTGGTTGCCATCTGGCCTCCCGCTGATAGCTTTTCCAGTACGAGAACCGATAATGCACTCCTCGCACAGTATAAAGCTGCACTATAGCCAGCCGGACCGCCGCCGATAATCGCCACATCATATATCTGCTTGTTCATGAGAATACCTCACCTTCTATTCGATTCCTGCAGCTTTTTGTTCTTTCATCCAAGTGATTACCTGCGCTTTTGCCTGCGGTGCAATCAAAGGAGTGGATGGCTTTTCATCATGGAACACCATCATGCAGGGGATCGTTTCCACACCATAGCGATCAGAAAGTTCTTCATAATCATCAATGTTCACCTGTACCAGTGTCAGATCAGGATACTCCCCTGCAATCTGTTTCAATACCGGTGCCAGACGCCTGCAGTATCCGCACCACGGTGCCCAAAATTCCACAACAGTCCCTTCTTTTTCAATTAGTTCATAAAAATTCTCATTATTTGCTGTTACGAGTGCCATACTTCATTCCTCCTTATTTTTATGGTTTTCAATAGCAATCAGCTGTTGGCTGATATCTTCGATCGTGATTTGAGAAAGGGATTGCATACACACCTCATTCAGGGTAGCTTCCAGCGTGTCCACAACAGTACCCATACCCGTAGCTATCATACAATAGGTATTCAGTGTACCGCTTCTCCAGCCGGATTTCGTTAGCGGCTGCTGTAACGCCTGTGCAAGGTCAGAAAGCCTGATTGCGGCAGCATCGCCATGCAGCTCATAGCCGCCACTGTTACCCTCTCTTGTTTCCAGCAGTCCTGCTTTCTTCAGCTTGGCCATCACCTTGCGGATGCGTGCCGGATTTGTACATATACTTTTCGCCAGCTCCTCGCTGGAAACCTTTGTATTGCGATGCCTTAGATAGGCAAGTGCATGCAGAGCAATAATAAATTCGCTATTCATAAGCTTATTCGCTTACGGTATCATACGGCCAGTCATTGATACCACCAAAATCATACACATTCCTATATCCCATCTGTACCAGCTTGTCGCTTGCCTGCTTACTGCGGACTCCCGTTCGGCAATGTACAAGCAATACAGCATCCGGATCCGGATGCTTGTCCTTCGCTTCCTCCTCTATTGTTTCATTCGGAACGAGAATGGCATCTGGTATATGCTTTTCCTTATATTCCTGCTGTGTTCTTACATCAACGATTGTGACCTTTCCGGCATCCATCATTTCTTTTGCTTTCTTCGCGTCTATTTTGTGATAGGCATTGCTGTTTTCCTGTGTTGCTTCCTTATTCTCCTCCAATGGCATATCCTTTGCACAACCCTGCAGTATGACCATGATACAGGCAAATACGGTAAACAAGGCTATTTTTTTCATACGATACCTCCTTTTACTGTAATTATAAAAGTTACAGTTAGGAAAGTCAATTATCCTGCTTCGCTTTTTGAACAGCTCTTTAATCTTAAATGGCCATTTATTATATAAACTGCCATATAAAAAGGAAGCAGTGAGCTTCCTTCATGATATTTTTCTTAGGAACAGCATGCATCATTTCTTTGACAATTTCACATACTATTTTATGTTCTGTTAATATTTACTTTATATTTTGTCTCTATAATAGGGATTGGATATCTTACCTGTTCCTGCGAAAAATAAATTCCCGATGATATGCCATAAACTTCATCCGGTTTTCGCTCAGATAGCAGTCTTGAAGCCTGTAGTTTTTACGAAGACTGTAGGCACTGTCCAGATTCTCTTTATCCAGCAGCTCTTCACTGAAGATGATATAGCCATTTTCGTCAAACGTAAAATAGCCCTGGTCAAAGAGATAATCATGATTGCGGCATAGAAGCAACCCATTATCATGGTCGATTGCCTCATAAATATGTGCACAGTCACGAAACGGCTTGATGTGTGATGCAATCAGCATATGTGGTATATTGATGCCGCAAATCGGACAGCTGTGGTCAAACTCATGAAATAGCGTATCCTTATAAAACACCTGCAGCGCCTTGGTTTCATCTCGGTCATGGGGTATCCCTTTTCTTGGAATGATACCATGTATGATATGCTTATATTTATAATCAATCATACTGTAGCTGGTATTCTTATAATCAATACGCATATCCTCGTGAGCTACGATACTGGAGGTGTACAGCGCAGTCAGTGTGATGGATACCAGCGGTATTTTTTCATCACTGTATTCCTGCAGGATATCCGAAATTCCCTTCAGCAGCCGCGGATGGAAGCGCAGCTTCTCCTCCACGACCTCAAACAGAGTAGTCTGCAGCATGAGCTGAAGGCTTTCTCTGTCAACATATTCCAGGACAAACTGTTTATCACGAAACGGATTTGTCCGCATCTGTTCATGATAGTATCGGAAAATCAAAGGATCCTTGATAAAGCTTTCAAAAATAGACAGAGCCTCCACACCGGAATTCTGGTTGCTTTTGGCATAGATTGTTGCCGCAGGCGTTAAATCAATTCCGCGCGGCGTTGTCTTCAACATTTTCTTTTCATTCAGAAAGCTGATCAAATCCCGAATTTCACTGAGCTTCATGGCATAATACTCGCCTGCAATCTCCTCATAAACACGCAGCGGGGCATCATGTAAGCTTACGCCCTGCAGCTCGATGGCATCCAGGATGCTCAGAATTTTCTTAAATAGCATTTTTCTCATGTCTTCACCACTTCCTAACTCTATTATACACATATTTTTTAAAAAAATTTTCTAACTGGTCAAATTGTGATAGTATTCGACAAATCAAAACATTTACAATGTAAGCAATAAAAGGAGAGTGTTAAAGAATGAAAGGTCCAGGAATTAAAGATTACTTGGAAGTTATTGAAAACATGAAGGTGACTGCACAAAAAGAAGGCAAGGCATTTATAGAAGTAAACTCCAAGGAGCTGCATGCGAACGTGAGCCCGAACCATGCAACGATGCCAACCTGCTGCCAGGCGATCTACAAGCTGATGCTGGAAGGTGATGAGATTCTTAGAAGACCAAAGGGAAACACCGGCTTTGGTTCTCATCTGACCGTACGCTTCTATGTAGAGCAGCTGGAAGAAAGAGAGCGCATGTTTCCGAATAAAAAGCGTGGCAGACCGGCAAAGAGTGAAGAAGAGAAGCTGGCCGCCAGAAAAGCAAAAATGAAGAGAAATACAGAGGATTTATGCAATCTTATCAAATCCTGGCTGGGTGAGCATGGCTGGGAATACATCGAAAATAAGGATTTCATTGAAGCACACAACGAGAGCCAACGCTGGGTGATCAATGTACAGGGAATCAAGCGGGGAAGAAAACAGACACTGCCGGTGAAGCTGAGCGAGGTTTTAAAGCATATCGAGGATACAAATACGCATTACAGTATTGCATTCAACGATTCTGTTTCCTATCGCAGGCAGTGGAATGAAATACCGAAAGCAGTAAAAAACAGCCTGAATATGAGTGTGATTCTGGCTGATAAGAAAGGTAATATTACAGAACTGTAATCTACTTACGGCATGCATACACAATACGACATACATGCTTCGACACAGCACTTGTAAATAAATAACAGGAGGATTGAGCAATTTCGACATCGCTCGCTTCCTGTTTTTTTGTAAGCTTTCAACCGTCCCAGCAAGCGGCTGCTTCGTATTCTAAGGTACGCAAGGATATTGTCTCCTTTCAGCAGGCTAGGGCTGATAATCACATACCGATAAAAGTCATGACTTTCTGATATAGAGATGGTAGAATGAAGACAGAGATGCATCGTTTTATCAAAGCGGAGGTGTGTGTATGAAGGGATTTGAACGTGAGGATCAGCTGTTTTCACTATGCGGCTTAAACTGCGGACTCTGCAGTATGCAGCTGGGTGGTTATTGTCCCGGGTGTGGGGGAGGCGCCGGAAATCAGGCGTGTGCGATAGCACGGTGTGCTATGCAAAGGGAGGTCACACCGCTGTATTGCTCTGCGTGCTCTGAATTTCCTTGTGAGCGGTATGCAGAGCCGGATGCGTATGATTCCTTTATCACGCACCGCAACCGCATGCAGGATTTCCTGCGCATGAAGACGATCGGAGCCACTGCATATCATGAGGAGCAGCAGGAAAAAATCAATTTGTTGAAGGAGCTTTTATCTGATTATAATGATGGCAGACGAAAGACGCTGTTTACACTTGCCGTAAATCTGCTGGAGCTGAAGGAGCTGAGATGTATCATGCAACGTTTATCGGAAGCAAAAACGGATACATATACAAGGAAGGAAAAAGCTGAGCTGGCTGCATCTCTGCTGCAGGAGGCCGCTGCTCAAATCCCTGTTGAATTAAAGCTTCGTAAGAAACCGAAACAGAAATCTGCCGGATAAGAAAACGTTCGTCACATAAATTTTTGGATTCAATATGATAGTAAAGAGGAGTCTGATAAGCATGTGGAATGCCTTTTTACTTGTCATTGCCCTGAGTCTGGACAGCTTTCTGGCCTCTCTTGCCTATGGTGGCGAACATATCCGGATACCCTGGAAATCAGCGGTTTTGATTTCCTCTATCGGTGTGCTGTTTCTGTCATTTTCCCTGTATACAGCAGCGTTTATACAACAGTTTATACCGCCGTATATCTGCCGCATGATATCCTTTGCGATTTTCTTTATGATTGGTCTTAGCTCCTTGTTTCAGGGAACGATCAAGTCGTTTCTTGGCACCTATAAACGGAAAAAGCTAAGTTTTGAATACAGTGGAATATCGTTTGTTCTGGATATATATCTGGATGAAACGAAGGCGGATGCGGATCATAGTAAGCTGCTTTCCCTGAAGGAGGCACTGTATCTGGCGGTGGCTTTGTCGATTGATTCACTGGCGAGCGGCTTTGCGCTGGGAATCAGTATTGTGCAGCCACTGCCGGTGCTGGTCATCAGCTTCTGCGTTGGTATTCTGGCAATTCTGGGGGGATCCTTTCTGGGCAGCAGAGTGCTATCGCTGAAAGAGTGCAGGCTGTCCTGGGTCAGCGGAGTTCTGTTTCTGATTCTGGCTTTTTCAAGAATACTCTGAATACATATCTGTTTGGGATATGTATTTTTTGGTTCTATTGCTTGATATAAATTGCTTCTGTATTTGGCTTACAGCCTGCTTTCCCTTGCTTTTGCATATACGATAGGGCTTTGTGACAGGGACCCATCGAAAAACCTGTTTGGCCGCAATGTGATTCGTTGATGATTACCGTCATATGGATGTATGATTTAGGAGCGGATATTCTTCTTGCAGCCCTGTAAAAGACCTGTGCTGCTTCAGGGGTGATTGGGTGGGTAGCGCTGCTGTTTTCTTTATGCGGGATATACGTGTATGTCTCCGGATAATGCGCAGACTGAAAATGATAAACGAAGGCAGCGAAGCGGATATGCTCAACTGTATGAACAGGGTTGTATTATAGCCTTATATGTTTGAAAGTGTCTGAAAGAGAACAAAAAACTGTTTTATAAACGGTTGCCTATAAAACAGTTTTATTATGTTTGATTCTATGTATTACTTCCTTATCATAATCTGATTCTTCAGCTCCTGGAAAGAATTACAGACCAGGATCAAGCTGGATACGGCTTCGATTTGTTCATTGCTTAAAGATTGCAGCCAGGCTGAGCAATCCTCACGATATTTACTTTCCAGCTGCTTGAGTAACAGCGATATCCTACCTTTTTGTATGCCAATCTTCTCTCCCTCGATTTTTCCTTCTGTTTTTCCTTCTTCAAAGCTATCCTCCAAGCCATAGCGGTAACGCGCTTCTCCCATCTGAATAGCCATAGCGGTCGACCACAGCTCATCGTCCTTCTGCATTTCCTCGTACTTGTCCACGAATACCTTCACCAGCCTTTCCTTTGACTTCAGTATATCATTTTTTTCATTGTTTTCAAACAGGTACACCAGCTGTTCAAAGTCATTCAGTCTTTGCAGCTCCTTCTCCTTTACAATGTCATTGATTGCCGGCATATGAATATAGGTGCGAAGGATAAGCGGATAGTAGCTTTCATTCTCTCCCTGCTCATTGCGCATCTGGTAGTGATTGATCAGATTTCGGTTGTTCCAAGCATACTCATCAATGAAAATAATCTGGTATACAGGCTTTAAATCCTTGTACTTCTTTCCACTATTCAGCTGATTGTTCAATGCTCTGGCTCCATAAAATTCAAAACGCATCATTTCCGCTATTCCCTTGTAGGTCGTCTGCATCTCGATATTGAAATGGCGATTCATTTCATCCTTCACATGGACATCCAGAATGATACGCTTCTTTCCAATGATGCCCGGATTCGGATTCAGGACGGTGCTTACCTTAACCCTGATTCCGGTAGCACGCTGAATAATGGTGTTGCGGGCGTACACGGAGCCTTCGTCCTCACGGGAAAGGGTGTACTTAAAAAATAGATCATTGCTGTAATTCAGTTGATTTGACATCTTCATGTCCTCCATTCTGTAAGGGTTCCTTACACCCCTTTATACGTATGGAAGGTGTGAAATTCCTAAATAATCCACAATTTGTTAATATTTATTGATGTTTTGTGTATGACAAAGAGGGACTAAATGCGCAAAAAGCTTCTCAATGCTATAGGATGGTTTCTGTATGATATATTCGGACCATGCAAAAAGCTGTTAGCTTCATCCTGTACGATCCTGTATGCTTCATAACGATACAACACGAAAAGATATCCAAATCATACTTCATTACTTGCTTTTCAGATAATGTCTGCTATAATAACAAAGTTTGATTATAAAAGTAAATGGAGTGATGATATGAAAAAGAGAACTAAAGTGATTATCGGAATCGGCATGAGTTTACTGATTCTGGTATTGGGCGGTCTTGGATTTGCCGGTAATTATTTCTATACACTGGCGATTGACGCACATAGTGATAAAAGCGTTGTTTTTGGAAATGAAGAGGAGGATCCCAAAGCAGCACAGGCATCGAAGGATTCCTATCATGAAATGATGGCGCGCGATACAAAGGATGTCTGGATGAAAAATAAAGACGGCTATAGGCTGCACGCTTATGAAATCAATCAAACCGGAAATAAATGGATCATTGTCGTTCACGGTTACATCAGCGAAGCAAAAAACATGGCAGCGGTCGCAAATCATTTCGCTGAACAGGGATATCGCGTTCTGGTGCCTGATCTTCGCTCTCACGGACAAAGTGAAGGAGATTCCATCGGTATGGGCGCATGGGACAGCGAGGATATTGTTGAATGGACGAAGTATATTCTGAAGCAGGACAGCTCAGCAAACATTGCCTTGTATGGTGTATCAATGGGAGCCAGCACGGTTATGATGGCGAGCGGAAATGAACAGCTTCCCAAAGCTGTAAAGGTCGCAGTGGAAGACTGCGGCTACACGAGTGCCTGGGATGAATTTAGCTTTCAGCTAGATGATTTGTTCGGACTGCCGTCTTTTCCGGCACTGGATGCCGCAAATCTTGTGACGAAGCTTCGTGCGGGCTACGATTTAAGGGATGCGGATGCGGTATCCGCTGTGAAAAGAAAGAAGGTTCCTATGCTGTTCATCCATGGCGATTCAGATGATTTCGTGCCAACAGATATGGTATACCCGCTTTTTAAGGCTGCAGCCGGTGAGAAGGAGCTTATGCTCGTAAAAGGTGCCGGACATGGAAAGAGCAGGGAGGTCGATCCATTGGCCTATTGGGAAAAGGTGGATACCTTCCTTGAAAAATACATATAGAAGCATATCATTATTTCATACAAACGGCTGAAATTGATATAAAAGGATTCCTAAAACTAGCAAAAAGTGTTATATTATTAGGGAATACAGGAGGTATTGAAAATGAGTAAAAGACCAGTAGTATTAGTGGTTATGGACGGTGTGGGAATCAGCGATTCCGAATTTGGAAATGCCGTAAAAAAAGCGTATAAACCAACATTAGACAACCTGTGGGAAAACAGCCCGCATACAGAAATCAAGGCACATGGTCTTGCAGTTGGACTTCCTACTGATGATGATATGGGAAACAGCGAGGTAGGACACAATGCACTTGGCTGTGGACAGATTTATTCTCAGGGAGCGAAGCTGGTAAATGAAAATATTGAAACAGGCGAGATTTTTAAAACAGAAACCTGGAGCGGACTTGTAAATAACTGTAAGGATGGAAAGATGCATTTCCTTGGATTGCTTTCTGATGGAAACGTGCACTCTCACATCAACCATCTGAAGGCTTTAATCAAAAAGGCTAAGGAAGATGGAGTTAAGGAAGTGCGTGTTCATGCATTGCTGGATGGACGTGATGTTCCGGAAACAAGTGCATTAACCTATGTAGATGATATAGAAGCTTACATGGCTGAGCTGAACGATGACAGCTTCCATGCCTGCATTGCAAGTGGTGGCGGACGTATGACAATTACGATGGACCGTTACGAAGCAAACTGGGCAATGGTTGAGCAGGGATGGCACGTGCATGTTCTTGGAGAAGGAAGAGAATTTGCGTCTGCGAAGGAAGCAATCGAAACCTATCGTGCAGAATCCGGCGTAGTAGATCAGGATCTGCCTGGATTCGTTATCGCAAAGGATGGAAAGCCGGTTGGTACGATCGAGGATGGAGACAGTGTTATTCTGTTCAACTTCCGTGGTGACCGTGCACAGGAAATCTCTCTGGCGTTTGACGGAGATGAAAGCTTTGATAAATTTGACCGTGTCAGAATGCCGAAGGTGATGTTTGCCGGAATGCTGCAGTATGATGCTGACCTGAACATCCCTCATAATTTCCTGACATATCCTCCAAAAATTAAGTATACCCTGACGGAAGAGCTGTGTAAGCATGGTATCCGTGAATATGCGATTAGTGAAACTCAGAAATTCGGACATGTTACGTACTTCTGGAATGGTAACCGTTCCGAAAAGCTGGATGAAAAGCTGGAAGACTACGTGGAAATTAAATCCGATGTAATTCCATTTGAACAGCGTCCTTGGATGAAATCTGCAGAAATTACAGATGTTCTGTGTGCGGCAATCGAATCCGGAAACTATGATTTCCTGCGTACGAACTATCCAAATGGTGATATGGTTGGACATACAGGAAACTTTGAAGCTACCGTGATCGGTGTGGAATCTGTAGATTTACAGCTGGCTCGCGTAAAGAAGGCTGTTGATGCTGTTAATGGTATTCTGATTGTGACCGCTGACCATGGAAACGCTGATGAAATGTATGAAAAGAAGAAAAAGGAAGATGCTCCTGTAAAGGCGAAGACATCACACACACTGAACAAAGTGCCTTTTATCATCTATGGTGCCGATGTGGAATTGAAGCAGGAGGAGCACCTTGGTTTATCCAATGTTGCGGCTACCGTAGCTGATTTGCTGGAAGTAGCACCAAACGAACACTGGAATGAAAGTATCATTAAAAAATAATCATATTGTATAAAATCTGCCTAGGTATATATAATATAGAAGCCAGTCCCCTAGCTAAAAGAGGATTGGCTTTTTTGCATGAAAACTCCAATGATCCATTTGGTGTTTAGCATGATAATTATGAAATGAAAGCTACTGTAATTTTTTTATAAAATAAGTGATTGCTTTATATTTCTTTCTTCTGTATATTCATACATTCGATTGTATTCCAGAGCGGTTGCAGAACAGCTTCAAAAACAGCTGCAGGAGAAGGGAATTAAGGTTACTTTGCAGGAATATAATGCCGAGGCATCAAAGACTGCTGATGCCTACCTGTTCATAGGTACCTACAGCGATTACCTAAAAACGAAGGATATGAGTCCATTTTACCGCTCCCTTCAGGACAACATGGATATCAGCGAATATGACGATTGTCTGGAAACCTATCTTGGTGAACAGGCATGGCTTCTCCCTGTTTACAGAGAAACGATCTGGACAGCGGCGATTCATGGATATGATACACTTTCAGTATTTGAATAAATACACAAAAATTCAGTAAACAGACCTGTTTATAAAGAACGATATACGTTTGATATAAGCGGGTCTTTTTCCAATGCATAGAAAAACTACCTCATTTATATTCCCAATATTTTTTTGAGGGAATAAAGGGTTCGTGATATTCTTAACGTGTAAGTAAATGAAGGAGGGATACGATTGTATACAGCAGGAATTGATATCGGAGGTACAAATACTAGAATCGCACTGATTGATGAAGCATATGAAATTATCGAAAGAATACAGTTTCCTACAGATGTAAACAATCCACAGGCAACACTTCAAAAAATTCAGGAGGCGGTGCAAGGCTTTTCCGTGGCTATTGCAGGAGTCGGTTTATCCTGTCCGGGTCCATTGGATTTGAAACAGGGGATTATTCTGGACACTCCCAATTTAAAAGGAGGCTGGCATGGCCTTGCGGTGAGCAAAGAGCTGAGTGCACGTTTAAAGGTACCGGTCTTTCTGGAAAACGATGCCAATCTCGCATGTCTTGCGGAAGCTGTGCTGGGGCAGGGGAAAGACTACTCCTATGTGCAGTTTCTGACCATCTCCACAGGTCTTGGCTCAGGTCTTGTCATCGATAAGAAAATCTATCAGGGAGCGCATGGCTTTGCGCATGAAATCGCAAATATTCCGTTATGGAGAAACGGTCCCAGCCATGGCTCCATCTATCCTGGCGGTGTGGAAGCCATCTGCAGCGGTACGGCGATTACAACACGCGCCGTAAATGCCGGCTTGGATGTACAGCATGCCGGAGACGTATATTCACTTGCCTGTTCACAAAATCAAACAGCAATCGATATTATGGAGGATGCTAAGGAATATCTTGCGAATACGATTGCCATTATCTATGCGTTTGTCGATCCGGAAATCGTCATTCTGGGCGGCAGTGTCGCAATCAAAATACCGGGATTTGTTGAGGATGTGGAACAGAGGGTGAAAACAAAGGTGTATCCGAATATCCGGCCGCTGGTAAAGGTAGTGAAAACAAACCTGAGTGAAGACAGCGGATTGCTCGGAGCAGCCTGTCTTGCATTTCTACAGGTGTAGAAGCTGCAGACACAGGAGGTGTCTATGAAGTCTGAAAAAGAAAATTATTATATTAAGGAAATATTGAAAATACTGGTACAGGGCGATATTGTAGCAACAGGTAAAATAGCTTCCATGATTGCTCTTTCGGAAAAAGCAACCAGAAATAAACTGGAGCATCTGCAGAGCTATTTGCAGGAAAATCAGCTTGGCTCGATTGAAAAAAAGCCGCGTGTCGGTATCTGGCTGAATATGGATGAACAGCAGAAGGAAAAAATGCTGCGGCTGCTCGATGGTGCTGAGCACTTCAGTGTAGGATACGATGCTACACAGCGAGTCAGAGAAACACTGCAGATATTCTTTCGTATGATGCCCAGAGAAACCATCACAACACAGAAGCTGGCAGAGGAGCTGTATCTCAGTCCGCCAACCGTATTAAAGGTGATCAAGGACTGTGAAAAATGGCTTGCTCCATACGGCATCCAGATCAATAACGAACGAAGCCGCGGCTGTTCGCTGAAATATGATGAAACAAGCTATCGAATTGCATTAAAGGACTATATCATGCTCGATCATGATCTGGATGAAACACGCAGACAGACACAGGAATTTTTCTCCAATATCGATATTGATTTAATAAAGAAAGCGATTATTGAAACGGAGAACGAATGGAATTATCGTTTCACAGATACTTCCTTTTACGAAATACTCATTTACTGCTGTCTGGCATATCAGCGTAAGGATTTCAGTACACCGCTTCGCATTGCACAGGAGGATCAGGAAATTCTGGAACGCTACAACGAATATCCGTTTACGATCGCCATTTTTAAGAAGCTGCATGAGAAGATGCATGTGATCTTCTCCAACGAGGATGTCATGTTTTTGGCAACACAGATTTTGTGCTCGAAATTCATCGGTATCAATAATGCTGTCGATATGATATCCAATATCTCAAAATACGATCAGAAGATACTGAACTTTATTGATGAGATGCTGGTTACGATTGGAAATATACTGGAGGTGGATTTGACGAATGACAGCAAGCTGCGGGAAAGTCTCATCTTCCATATGCGCCCAACCATATTCCGCCTGCGTTACGGCTCTCCACAGAGCAATTCGCTTGTAAATTTTATAAAGACCGAATACAAGACGGTCTTCCGTGCAGCCTGGTCGATTTCCATGATGTTTGAAAATTCGTTCGGTCTGCAGATTACAGAGGATGAGCTTGGCTATATCGTGCTTTACATACAATCTGCGCTCGAAAGAAGAAATCAGAGATACAGCGCCATTCTGCTTGCCGAAGGCAATCTGGGACATGCACAGCTGCTAAGCGAGCGGATTCGCAAAACCGTGCCGGAAATCAGCAATCTGAAGGTCATCAGCCATCATGATTTTAAGCTGTATGAGCATCCGGAGGAGGACATCATCATAAGCTCCAAGCTGTTAAAGGAAACGGACAAGCGTGTCATCGTTATACCGAATCTGTTGAGTGATACAGGTATCGGTATGCTTCGGAATTTCATGGATAATCTGAATCTTCGAGTATCGGAAGAAATCAATCCCTTTGAGCCGATCTGCTTTCAGCTGTTTTCTCCCGAGCTGATGTTTATCAATACGCAATTTGATACGAAGGAAGAGCTGCTGAAGTATATGTGTGAGCGCATGGAGCTCAAGGGTTATGTGACTGGAAAGTTTTATGATTCCGTCATGGAGCGGGAAAAAGCAACGACGACGAGTATCGGAAACCGTGTGGCACTTCCCCATGGAGCCATGAGTGAAGTAAATGAATCTCATGTCGCGATTGCGGTATTACCGGAACCGATCGTCTGGGATGATGATCGGGTGGATGTAATCTTCCTATTGGGCTTTAAAATGTCCACACACGAGGAAATCCGAAGAATACAGTCGTTCTATAAACAATATATATCGCTGATAGAGACAGATGAAAAGGTAAAAATCATACGCAGTAAAAAATCGAATTTGGAGCTGTATCGCTATCTGATACAGTAGCCGACAGAAGTATACGCTACAAACATGAAGATTTGCAATTTATATCATAAAAAATAAACGAGGAGGAACATGATATGCAACTAATAGATGTATTGGATGAGAGAATCATCGACTTAAACGCGGAAGCAGCAAATAAGGAAGAGGTATTAACTTTACTAGCAGGAAAGCTGAAGGATGCAGGGTATATCGCAGATGTAGAGGCTTTCAAAAAGGATATCTATCTGCGCGAGGGCGAGGGTACGACAGGAATCGGTAACTATATCGCCATTCCACACGGAAAAAGTGATTCTGTGACACAGGTCGGTATCGCTATCGCAAAGCTGAAACATGAGATTGAATGGGAGACACTGGACGATAAGGGTGTTCGTCTGGTTTTCCTGTTTGCAGTAAGCAATGATCATGAGTATGCACGCAACCACATGCTGCTGCTGGCGGATATCGCCAGAAAGCTGGGGAATGATGAGGCAGTCGAACGTCTGCTGCAGGTAGAAAATGTAGAAGAACTAAAGGAAATATTTGCAGGAAAATAAAAAGTACCACATTTATCTTCCCATCTGTTTAAAAGGAAAGAAAAAAAGGGCAGTATTAAAAATACCACAATGAATCGGAAGGATCATCGGAAACATTTTATAATATAGACAGTTAAAGAAAGGAGGACGTACAAATGAATATCGTTGCAGTTGCAGCTTGTACATCCGGAATCGCACATACGTATATCGCAAAAGAGAAGCTCATTCGGGCTGCGGAAGGTATGGGACACACGATCCATGTGGAAACACAGGGAACCATCGGTACAGAGGATGAATTAACAGCGGAACAGATCAAAGCCGCAGATGTTGTCATTCTTGCCATTGACATCGCCATTACAGGTACGGAGCGCTTTGAGGGGAAAAAGACAGTGAAGGTTCCTACCAATGTGTGTGTGAAGGCACCGAAACAGCTGATTCAGAAAATCGAAACAGAATTAAACAAATAACGAAAGAGAGGAAAAAGGATTATGAAAAAATTTGGTGCTGAGCTGAAACGCCATGCCCTTACCGCCATCTCCTACATGCTGCCGCTTGTAGTTGCTTCCGGTCTTCTGATTGCCATCGGAAACCTGATGGGCGGAGAGGTAGTTACAGATTTGAGCAAGATGACGATTCCTAGCGCATTGACATCACTCGGTGTACTGGGAATGGGGCTTCTTCCATCATTTATCGCAGGTTATATTTCTTATTCAATCGCAGATCGTCCGGGTATCGCTCCAGGTTTCCTGATGGGACAGATTGCTTCCTTCCTGGGAGCCGGCTTCCTGGGTGGTATGGTCGGAGGTTACATTGTCGGTTATATCGCATTGTTCATCAGAAAGCATTTGAAGGTTCCACACTGGGCAGAGGCACTGATGCCGATGATGATCATTCCAACATTGTCTTCGATCATTGCAGGTTTACTGATGTACTTTGTAATCGGTACACCAATCGTATGGTTAACAGAAGGTCTGACAAACTTCATCACAGGTTTGGATCAGAGCTCTAAGGTTCTGTACGGCTTTATCATCGGTGCACTTGGATGTCTGGACTTCGGCGGTCCGATCAGCAAGGTTCCAAATCTTATTTGCGATGGGTTACTTCTGGAAGGGATTCTGGAGCCGGAGGCTATTAAGGTGCTTGCAGCTATGGTTCCACCACTCGGAATTACATTATCCCTCGTTATCTCTAAATTTATCAAAAAGCGTATTTATACATCAACTGAGGTTGAAAACATCAAGGTAGCCTTCCCAATGGGACTTTGCATGATCTCTGAGGGTGTTATTCCCATTGCAATGAATGATTTGATTCGTACGGTTATCTGTACCTCTATCGGCTGCGGTGTTACAGGCGCTATCAGCTTTACACTGGGCGTGGGAAGTGCTGTGCCATCCGGCGGCGTCTTCGTAATCCCGGCCATGACCAATCCATTCGCAGCTCTGCTCGCACTGCTGGCTGGTACATGTGTGACAGCTGTTCTGCTGGTATTGATCAAAAAGAAGAGAACCGAAGCAGATGAAGTTCAGGTGGAAGAGGTCGAAGAGGAAATGGATCTTTCCGGCATCACATTCTCATAAAAAGAAAGAGGGATCGCAATGTATGTATCAATGAAAGGCATGCTGCAAAGAGCCAACGAAGGAAACTACGCAGTCATGGCAATCAACTGCTTTAATATAGAAACAGCAAGAGCTGTCATAAGTGCAGCACAGGAATTAAGAGCTCCCATCATTGTGAATATCGTTCAGGAGCATATGGTGAATCACTGTGACAGCGAGCTGATTGCACCAATCGTGAAGCTGCTGGCACAGCGGGGCAGTGTTGAAGTCGCATTGAATTTCGACCATGGGGAAGAAATCGGATATTTGAAAAAAGCCCTGCATGACGGATATTCCAGTGTCATGGTGGACGCCTCCCGCTACGATCTGGAAGGCAACATCAAAATGACAAAGGAAATCGTAGAATTTGCCAGACAGTTCGATGCCTCCGTTGAAGGGGAAATCGGATGCATGGGTGGTAGTGAAGGCGGCAATTATACAAACGATGCCATGAAGACAGATCCGCAGCAGGCATTGCGCTTTGCGAAGGAAACCGGCATTGATGCGCTGGCAATTTCCTTTGGTTCCTCTCATGGGAACTATCCGGAAGGCTATGTTCCAGAATTTGACTTTGAACGTCTAAAGGAAATCAAGGAGCTTACCAAAATGCCGCTGGTTCTGCATGGAGGTTCTGGCTCCGGGGATAAAAACATAGAAAATTGTGTAAAATACGGTATTAACAAAATCAATGTCGGCTGTGATTTCATGAATGCCAATGTTGACAGTATCAAAAAGCATCTGGAAAAAGATCCGAACATCAATTACTGGGTCATGATGCATCAGGTTGAAATAGATAGTCGTGAGATTATCAGGCATTACATCAGATTATCAAAATCGGAAGGAAAATCCCTGTAAGGGAAGAAGGAGCTAAACTTATGTTAATGAATATGAAAGATTTACTTGCAGTTGCACAGAAAAATCACTTTGCAATACCTGCATTCAACATCGGAAGCGATCAGCTGTTAAAGGTTGTTATGAAAAAAGTAAAGGAATTAAATTCGCCAGTTATTCTGGAAATGAGTCCGGATGAATTTAACTTTGTAGGAGATGCGCAGATTCAGGCAATGATTTATGAAGCAGCACAGACCGATGTGCCTGTATGTATCCATCTGGATCACGGGGATTCTTATGAAACAGCAGTACGCGCCATCCGTGCAGGTATGACATCTGTTATGATTGATGCATCTACACTGCCTTATGAGGAAAATGTTGCAGTTACAAAAAAAGTAGTGGAAACCGCACATATCGCTAATGTATCCGTTGAGTCAGAATTAGGAACCATCGGTACAACTGGTAATTCAATTGAGGGTGGAACACAGGGTGTTATTTACACGGTTCCTGAAGAAGCAAAGCAGTTCATTGAGGACACAGGAATTGATACCTTCGCCGTAGCTATCGGTACAGCACACGGAATTTATCCAAAGGATATGAAACCGGAGCTGCGTATTGATATTCTAAAAGACATTACCAGCAAGGTGGATGTACCACTGGTACTGCATGGTGGATCCAGTAATAAAGATGAAGAGATCGCTGCAGCAGTTGATAACGGAATTTGTAAAATCAATATCTCCAGTGATATCAAGGTTGCATTCTATACACAGTGCCGCAAGACTCTGAATGAAAATCTAGGTTATCGTGAACCTCTGGAAATCTATCCGGAGGCGATGGAAGCATGTGGAAAAGTTGTTGAGGAAAAGATTCGTCTGTTCAAATCCAATGACAAAGTGAAATATTACTACTAAGTTAAAGATAATTTATTATAAGGATGAAAAGGGATTGGTTCAAGCAATGGAACCAGTCCTTTTCATATAAAAATGCAAAAGGAAAGCGAATGGTAATGATAGGACTCTTTCACGGGTATACTTGAAAAGGAGCTTTCATATATGGATTAATTAAATTTGAAAAAAGAGAAAATTAGTGTTATTATGAAGTAGAACTTAAAATATGTACGAAATGAGGTGGCAGAACATGTTGAAAAGGGCTATAAAACCACATATAGCAAAAGCTTTGGATATGTATCCTGTTGTAATATTAACCGGATCAAGACAGGTAGGAAAATCTACACTTGCTTATGAGTTCGTGAAAGAAAAGGGCTTTGCGTACGTGTCACTGGATAATATTGATCAAAGAAAGCTTGCAATTTCTGATCCTAAATATTTCCTACAGCAGTTTCACACACCGCTGATCATAGATGAAGTGCAGTATGCTCCGGTTTTATTTGAAGTGATAGAAGAGATTGTAAACAGAAAGAGACTGGATACTGGTAATGCCAATGGAATGTATCTGTTAACAGGATCACAGGCATTTCATTTAATGAAAAATGTAACACAGTCTCTTGCAGGAAGAGCCAGTGTTATTCAAATGGTGCCTTTGGGTCTGGATGAAATTCTGGAAAGAGAAACCATACCGTTTGTACCTTCAAAAGATCGCATAGCAATGTATCAGAAAAGTATAAATATTAGTGTAAAAGATGTATTTGAACTGATTACAAAGGGTATGTATCCGGAATTATATCGGATGGATCAAGCGATACCTGACTATTATGAGAATTACGTGAATACGTACATTGACAGAGATATCAGTGAACTGATACATCTAAAGGATAAGCTGAAATTTCATGATTTCCTTCAATATCTTGCTGCACTTACAGGACAGCAGATCAATGCTTCTGAACTGAGCAGAAAACTGGGAGTAAGCAGTAACACGATACAGCATTGGCTTTCTATATTGGAATCTACCGGTTTGATATATTTTCTACAACCGTATAATGATATATCCATAACGAAGCGTGTTGTAAAATCAAGTAAGGTGTATTTCAGCGATACAGGTCTTGCAGCTTACCTGATAAAGCTGAATTATCCCGAAACTCTGCGTATTTCCAATTTATCTGGTGCGTTTTTTGAAACATTTGTAGTGAATGAAATAAGAAAAACCTTTTTAAATAATAAGGAACCATTTCATGCATATTATTATCGAGATCATAAACAAAATGAAATTGACCTTGTCCTGCTTTATAAAGGAAGGCTTTCACTCATAGAAATAAAACAGGGTGTTTCTTTTCAAGCAAGTGATGTAAAGGGATTTGATCAGTTGAAATCCTCGCTATATCAGATTGAAAATCGTATTATTCTGTGTAATACTCAGGAGAATTATCCTATCAATAGGGATGTTCAAGCAGTAGCTTTAACCAGCATATAAGCCTGTTGATTATCGATTATGTATGATAAGACTTTCACCTGAGATAAGCGAATCGGAAGTGAATATAAGGGTATGAACAGGTTACCTACAAGAATAAAAGCACGCGGGAACTCCAATGAGTCAAGGCGTGCTTTTCTCATAAATATCATTTGCATAAAACAGGATTCGTTTAGGAATGCGGTGTATTTTGCTGAAACTGATACAGCACAACAGCAAGCTTCAGCAGTACATAGTCATGGAGGCTTCTTGGATCCAGGCCGGTCTGCTTGCGTATTTGCAGCAGTTTATACTGAAAGGAATTCCGATGCATATTGCAGGCTTTTGCACAATGAAGAATACTGCCGTTATGCTGTTCGTACAGGGTTAATATCATCACGATTTCCGCAATTCGCTCAGCACTGCAATCTTTGAATATCTGCTTTAAGAAATACGTGCTCTCCAACTCATCGATATGCGACAGCAGCATACCGGTCTCAATCTCCTCATAGCAGGAAACACTATGTCCGCTGATCCGGCTGCCCCAGAGGGCAGCTGTTTTTGCTCTGCTATACGAAAGCGGCAAATCGCTTATTTTATCAGTTACAGTGCCGATTCCCCAGAAAATCGCATGCGGGCATATTTCCCGGATACTGCCAATCCATTGCTGAATATAACCCTTGTTCTGTGCAGGGATAATGAAAATCAGCTCCTGCACATACAACGCCTTTTTCTCAATATAGGTGGAAAAGGGAACAGCCTCCAGCAGACGGTGTATACGGTCGATCTGCTCATCCCTCAACTGTCCGTCAATCCTTGCACATACAATCAGTCTTGGACTTTTTTGTGTCAGATTGTCATTTTGAAATAAGGATTCATTCTCAAAATTCCCGCCCAGCACACGTTCAATCAGAATTCTGTCGCTGGAACGCTTCTGATGGCGAATATCGCGATAGTATGCATCCTTAACAAGAATCTGTGTCATCTTCTGCAGGATTTTCCCATATCCGATAACATCCTGTTCCTCACCCGTAATGCCAATCACACCGATAATTTCATCATCAAAGAATACCGGCATATTGATTCCCTTACGTGCACCGTAATATTGTGTGTCGTTTTGTACGCTCAGCTGCTTACGGTTTTGAATAACACTGAGCGCGCCGGTATGCAGACGATGCATACGCTTTGGATCTGTGCTGGCGATAATCAGACCATCTGCATTTATAAAATTGATTTCCTCAGGAATGACTTCATGGATATTATCGACGATAATCTTTGCTAGCTCTTCAGAAATTTTCATAAGCTCTCCTGTTCTCTATCACAAAAATATGTAATAAAACCATAGATATATTTGTATTATAACACATAGGAATATTCTTTACTGCATATTAAAATTATATTGTAAGGGGAAAGGAGATGAACATGAACGTTCTAATAGCGATGGATTCATTCAAAGGTGCGCTGTCCTCTGAACAAGCAGGAAAGGCTCTGGAAAGAGGAATCTTGCGAACAAACGGACATCAGACAATGGTTTGCAGTGTAGCGGATGGGGGAGAGGGCAGTGTCTCTGCACTGGCGGCCTGTGTGAAGGGGGAATACAGGACATGGAAATGCCGGGATGCCTTTCATAAACAAAAAACCGTGCGCACGCTGCTGCTTGAAGAGGAGGAAAGTCTGTGCTGTGCAGTGGAGGCTGCGGATATCTTCGGACTGCATAATAACGAGGTTTCCAGTGCTACTGCTGCCGCTGCATCAACCTATGGACTTGGTGAGCTTCTTGATCAACTGCACGGCTATGCGATTCACAAGGTACTGCTGTTTCTCGGTGGAACTATCACAACCGATGGTGGTCTTGGTGTCCTACAGGGTCTTGGCATCAGGCTGTATGACAGAATGGGAAATCTTCTGCCGAATGATTGCAATCCTCTGTTTGCTTTTGATCACTGGGACGAAGAAGCTTTTCAGACCGTGAAAAAGAAGCTCGGTGGTATGGAGCTTCTTGTAGGCTGTGATGTTTGTGCACCACTGTATGGAAAAGAGGGCTGTGTGTTTACATACTCTGCACAGAAGGGAGCGGATGCCATGCAGATGCGCAAGCTGGAACAGCAGCTTCATGTACTGGAACAGCGAAGCGGCAGAAATCTTCTACAGGAAGGCTGCGGTGCAGGTGGCGGCTGTGCTGCAGCACTGCATATACTTGGTGCGGAATTAACCAAGGGTTATGATCTGATCAACCGTTATGTCCAGATGGAGCAAAAGCTGCGTACTGCAGATCTGGTGATTACGGGAGAGGGACAGATGAATCATCAGACCTTGCAGGGAAAGCTTCCAATACGTATTGCGCAGGCAGCGAAGAAGCAAGGCATTCCTGTGCTTGCCGTATGTGGGCAAAGGGAAGTGGATTGTGATGCACTTACTGCATATTTTCAAGGCATTTTCACCATACAGCAGGGAATATATCCACTTCATGAGGCACTGGCGCATACGGAGGAATATCTGGAGGAAACCGGTTACCAGCTGCTGCGTCTGATTACTATGGCAGCAGGGATACCACACACAGTGTTGAAAGAATCATAATGTAACGATAGCAGAAGATCTCTGCAGGAAAGGAAAGTAATATGATAAATCAGTTAAGAAAAAAATTAAAGGAAAAAGAAGTCATCGTCGCAACGCGTATCGATTTTACATGGCCGCAGCTTATTGAAATCATCGGCAGCAATGAGCTATATGATTATGTGGAATTCCTGGCGGAATATGCCCCCTTTGACCATTACGACCTGGAGAACATGGCACGCGCAGCAGAGCTTCACAATATTTCCATGATTATCAAACCGGACTATCACAATCGTATTTATGTGGCGCAAAAGGCGATGGCATCCGGTTTTGATGGCATCCTTTTCACCGATCATACAACAGCTGCAGAGGTGAGGGAGACCATACGGCAAATTACACCGGCTACACCGGAGGGAGGTGCTCTTGGCTTTGTGAACAGACGCTGGATACGCAATGCTAATCTGTCCAGTCAGATGGATTACGCACGGGATGTTTGTGATATCGTTAAGGGCTTTATGATAGAAAAGGTTGAGGCTGTACAGAATCTGGAAGAGATTTGTCAGGTGAAGGAGGTCGATTTCCTGCAGTTCGGTCCTGCTGATTTCTCCATGAATTCCGGTTTTGATAAAAGCGCACATCTGGATGAGGTCAAGGAGGTTGAAAAATATGTAATCGAAACAGCACTTCGATATGGAAAACGCATCCGTGTAGAAATACGGAGTGCAGCGGATGCTGCCTATTATTATGAGCTTGGCGTTCGTGATTTTGCACTGGGGACAGATTTGCGGATCCTTAAGGATTTTTATAAAAATGAGGGAGATCAGCTAAAGAAAATCGTTATAGACTGACAACCGTGCTCAGGTATGAATATGTGAGAACATAGAGCGAATACATAGAACCATTGTCAGATGGAAACTAGGAAGCAATTAAAAATATCGTGAGGAGGAATGAACCTATTATGCGCGTAAGCTATGATACAATGCTGCAGGAATTCAAACGTGTTTTAATGAAGAAAGGGTTTCAGGAGGACAGAGCAGAGGCTGCTGCGGCAATCTTTGCACAGAATAGTCTGGCAGGAGTCTATTCGCATGGGTTGAATCGTTTTCCAAAGGTTGTGGAGTATTTGGAAAAGGGAGAAATAGATCCGGATAGCAAAGCGACATGTGAGCTGGAGCTTGGAGCCTATGAACGCTGGAACGGACATCGCGGCTTTGGCCCACTGAATGCCAGACTGGCTATGGAAAGAGCCTGTGAGCTGGCAAAGCAGCATGGTATCGGTATGGTGGCCCTGGCCAATAACAATCACTGGATGCGCGGTGGGAGCTATGGATTTCAGGCAGCGGATGCGGGGTGTATTGGTATCTGCTGGTCAAATACAAAGCCGAACATGCCTGCATGGGGTGGTGAGGATCAGAGAATAGGAAATAATCCACTGGTTTTTGCAATTCCGCGCAGCAATGGACAACACGTTGTAATCGATTGCGCGATGTCTCAGTTCTCTTATGGAAAGATTGAAGATTACAGGCTGAAGGGCTTGCAGCTTCCGGTGCCTGGCGGATATGATTCCAATGGACAGATGACAAGGGATCCAGGTGAAATATACAAAACAAAAAGAGTGCTTCCTATGGGCTTCTGGAAGGGGAGCGGGATTTCGATTGCACTGGATATGATAGCAAGTGTGCTGACATACGGGAATGCGGTGCATACAATCGGGACCTTTGAAGATGAGATAGGACTTTCTCAGATTATGATTGCCATAGATCCATCGAAGGCAAATACTGAGGAGCAGACCGATGCCATTGTGGATGGTATCATCGATTATATCAAGGCATCCAAGCCGATCGATGTGACAAGGCCTGTTTTATATCCGGGTGAACCAGAGTGGCAAGCGATGGAGGAGAATAGGAAGAACGGGATCCCTGTTATCGAAGAAAAGTGGAATATGGTTCTTGCAATGTGATGTGCAAGAGGCTTCTATAGGTCCAATCGATGTGTGATGGGCCTTTTTCTATACAGTAGAATGAGTATGACGTCTTTACTGTCAGGAAATAAAGGAATATATCCTATGAATAATATTTTGTATAGACAATCTCTACTCAAGATATATTATCCTGTAAGGTACATACAAATACTGATTTATTTGTTATAATAGGATTAACATACAATGAGGTGAGGTAAATGAAAGAGAGTAAGCCAAAATATTTGGAAATTGCAGATGCTATTCATCAAGAAATACGACAGGAAATATATAAGCAGGGAGATAAGCTGCCTGTTGAGAGGGAACTGCAGGAGCGCTTTGGTGCGAGCAGAATGACTATCCGACATGCCCTGCAAAAGCTGGAGCAGCAGGGCGTGGTACGCATTGATCGTGGCCGGGGTGCATTTGTAATGGATTTGATGATTCAAAGAAGTAAGGAGATTCTGGGTGTTACAGAACTCATGGAACGAAAAGGACTGAAATGCCATAGCAAGGTGCTGCATCTGGAAAGGATAAAACCGGATGAGCATATACGTGAGGCAATGAATCTGAAGGAAACGGATGAAGTCTATTTTCTGCATAGAATCCGTTATGCGAATGATGAAGCAATCGCTGTTGAATATGCACATATCAATGCATTATACTGTCCGGGTCTTGAGATGTTCAACTTTGAAAGCTTTTCTTTATATGATGTTTTCTATGAGCATTATCATCTGGATTTATCATGGGCAAGAGATGATATTCGTGCAGACAGCATTCGCGGAGAAGATGCACATATTCTGTTGCAGGCAAAGTCTGGCCCTGCACTGATTGTTTATAATACAGCTTATGATTTGAATAATAACCCAATCGAATATACAAAAACCATTTACAACTATAAAATGTTTACTTATACGGTTGTAAGTACGGAAACTTCAAAAAAGTATAAAAACAAATAGGCTGAAAGACACTGTACAGTGTCTTTTTGCCGAAGGGGGCATGTGTATGAAAAGTACAGAGGAGCAATTGCGAAAGCGTGGAAAAGCATCATCGGACGATATAGAAGAGCTATCATCTTTGGAAGTGAAGAAGCGCATACTTCTGCTATCACATGAAGCAGCATGGATCAGAAGTGCCGCAGCAATCAGCCTGAAAAAAGATGTGGAGCAGGCTGCTGATGAGCTTCTTCAGCAGCTGGAAAAGGAGCAGTGCTTATACACGCGGATAGCAATTTGTGAAACGCTTGAGACAGGTGATCAAAGAACAGCTGAAAAAATGGCTTTGTATCTGGGAAGGATAGGGACAAACCAGTATAAAACAGTTCCCGAGACAGTATCCGCAAAAAAATCCTATCCACTTCCGCGAGATATAATAGCGCGCTGTATGGGGAAAATGAATTCATGTACAGCCTCAGTTTTAGTAGCCGTTATAGAAGGTGACGATAAAGCAAGAGTGAGTGAGGCTTTGGACGCTATGGGGTTTATGGCCTTTTATCACCCGGATATCGCTTCTCCACAAAATTGTGATATACTTTTGCAATTGGCTGAAAAATGGAAGGAAGACTCCTTGATATTATGGAAGCTGCTTCTTTGCATGTCTGCCTTTACCTGTGAAAAAAGTGAAGCGTTTGTTCAGACATATGCAGAAAAAAACGGTATTTTTAAAAAACAAGCCATACGATCCCTTGGTATAATACAGGATAGAAAAAGGAGAAATATAAAATGACACAGAATATTTTTGATAATGACGAATTTTTTTCTGCATATATGGATTTACGTCTGCATAGGAAAAACTATAATGATTTTATGGAGCAGCCGGAGATGCAGAAGCTGATGCCGGATAGTAAAGGTAAAGCAATACTGGATATTGGATGTGGTTATGGGCATAACTGTCTTCATTTTGCAGAAAACGGCGCCGTACATGTTACCGGAATCGATATCTCAGAAAAAATGCTGGAAGAAGCAAGAAAAAACTATGCGCATCCTGTAATTACATATATGCGAATGGATATGGCAGAGCTTGGCTCCTTAAACAGTACCTATGATCTTGTGTACAGCTCTCTAGCCTTTCATTATGCTGAAGATTTCCCTGCCCTGGTGCATGATATTTATAAGCTGTTACGACCGGGTGGCATCCTTCTGTTTTCACAGGAACATCCAATTATAACGGCTACCTATGACGGAAAGGGGCATTATAATCACGATGAGCATGGAGATTGTATTTCCTATACCTTTTCTGATTATGGAAGGGAAGGAAAGAGAAGCGGCTTCTGGTATGTCGACAATGTGGAAAACTATCATCGCAGGATGGGAACCATCATCACTACGCTTGCACATACTGGCTTTTTTGTAGAAGATATGGTGGAAACGCTGCCGGATGAACATGCGCTGCATGAATGTCCGGGTATGATAAAAGAGTTTATTAAACCAAGCTTTCTTATTGTTCGGGCGAGAAAAATGACAAGAGAAATGTGAAAGGCAATGTGAGGATAAGAAATAGTTGCTTACAACGCCTGATAAAATGACTTTAGCTGAGCATGATGACTGCGATGTTATGCGTGCCCGATACATCATCATGATTCCCAGCGGAGTAAAAAAAGCAGGCAGTATCAAAACACGGTTGGAACAGGTGGTTGATCAGGATGTGTCAGCCTCCATTCTGACATTACATCCTCGTTTTACTCTGATTGTGGATGAAGAAGCGGCATCTCTGCTGTAAAGAATAAGATAAAAACCCTGTAAGTTATGGATATTATGTCCTCTATAACCTCAGGGTTTTATTTTGTAAGGTAAGTTCCAAAATGGTTTATACATTATATATATGTTTTATTGACAGGAGAACTGCAAATACAGCTTAGTATTAAGCAAATAGTTCGGATAAGGCTTTTGCTATTTACAGATAAGCTATAGAACTGGCTTTCGCTATTGTTATGCAGCACACAGCATACATAGAGTTATGTAGCTATGCAGGGAGTCTTTGCTTCTTTGAAGCTCGCTGCCATGATTGTCATATCACCACATAAATGAAGTTTTGTGTCAGCGATCTGAAGAAGTGTATCCCAGGTGTTTATATGCTCGTCGTTAATCGTGCCGTTTCCTTTAATTACCGTTAGGAGGTGGAAATCCTTATGGTGTATCGTGGTATCTCCATGCAGCTCTATCTTCTTTAACATAAAGATGCCAGGATCATTTTGGTATACTGTCTGTATACAATCTCTGCTTTGTATCAATTGTATAGGTGTGCTCTGTTTCAATACTTGCGGATAGTATATATACTTCGCAGCCTGTTCTATATGCAGGGGTCGCTTGTGTCCTGATTCATCTGTTCGTTCATAATCATAAAGCCGATATGTAATATCAGATTGACATGTGAGTTCGTATATCAGAGATCCCTTACCTACCGCATGAACGGTTCCTGGCCGTAAATAGAAATAGTCATAGCTGGCACAGGGAAGATAGCGAACTCCATTAAGAAGCTTATGATGTGCAACCGCATCCAGAAAATCCTGTTTCTTTTGCCAGTTGTGTCCCAGGCATAACCGGGAGCCATCACTGTGAATGACATACCAGGCTTCCGGCTGAGCATCTGTTGTGGATGTTTTATCAGGATGCACCTGAATAGATAAATCCTCATTTGCTGCTATTATATTTATACGCAAAGGAAATTCTTTACATGACAGATGAAAATATTCAGGATGGCTCTTATAAAAATCAGATAAGGTATACGCTTCCTCATATATCTCGCAATCACATGAGGAATTCGCACTGGCACAGCTTATTTCACCTATGGATCTGGTATTTGTGAGATGGAATTGGTCTCCCAGTGTATCACTTCCCCATATCCGGTAATGACCAATCGGCTTAATACGATATAGTCGTTTCATATTAGAAGCGGACAAATGTTTTCATGATAGCGACTTCTTTTCCTTCACTTTCTCCGTATGGTGTAATCGTATAAGACCTTATGGTTGCAGGGATACATACGCTTTCCGCGAAATGAATGATGAATGGCGCAAATTGTCCTTCCGGACTCTCGATGAGAGCTTCCTTACCGCTGATTAAATTCAGAGCATTGGTTTCTCCATCTGTGCAATGCGTTGTTTTTCCAGTCATCCAGATTCTTCTGCATTCCAGAAATTGAAGTTCACACAATCCCGTACGTTCTTCTTTATGAACATTGTCTTCTTCTATCAATACCGGATCAAAAGCACATTTTTCTTTAATCCAGCCGGTATGCTTATCCCATTGTATGTTCTTCATACCATGATCAATATGAACAGGTCTTGGAAGTCCATCTAAACCAATTCTTCCCCAATCCCATAATTTAAAAGTGAAAATACAAGGTGAGGAGGAAATTTCTAAGACCATTGTATTAGCTCCGGAACAATGTACTGTACCTGCCGGTATGCTGAAGTGATCATGTTTTTTAGCTGGCAGTTTATTTGCGTATTTTTCAGCTGGAAAATCAATTTTTCCTTCAGATGCCAGTCTGAGATCACGTTCCATCTCTTCACGGTTAGCTTCATCAGTCAAACCGAGATATATGTAAGTTTCTTCATCACTTGCACAATCAAGATAGTAATAGCTTTCATCCTGTGTAAAAGGCATCGCAAAATTTTGCACCATATATTGCTGGTTTGGATGTACCTGCAGGGATAGGTTTCCACCTTCCATCGTATCCAGGAAATCATACCGGATCGGATACTCTGCACCAAATCTGGCAAAGCCTTTTTCACCAATCAGCTGCTTTGGAAAACGCTGCATCAAAGTATAGCCTGGAATATTTACTGAAATATCTTTAAATGTGATGTTTACCTCATTTTCCTGGAACAATAGATTATAACTCCATGCGTAATTGATTCTGTCTTTATCCTCCACATCACAAACTTCCTTCATCCACTGACCGCCCCAGAGTCCTTCATCGAAGAACGGTACTGTTCGAAACGGCTGCTGTAAAAGCTGTGTTAGACCATCCTCAAATGCTTCTCTGTCGATCATGCGCGGATCATTATGCTTTACAGTATCCAGATAGAAGTCAAATTTATCATATAGGCTTTGCTTGTGTACATTACCTATTCTCCAGTCAATGAAATATCCACGTTTGAATTTTCGTATCATGTCTTCATCTGCATTATCTGTATGGAAGTTTGGCAGATGTTCATGACGGTAGCGCATCTGAATTTCCCAGATTGTCATATCCGCAAGAACAAGAATATCACTCTTTGTGATATAGTCTGCAGCAGTACCAAGAATC
Organism: Clostridiaceae bacterium OM02-2AC; assembly: GCA_003481775.1. Lineage (GTDB taxonomy): Bacteria > Bacillota_I > Bacilli_A > Erysipelotrichales > Erysipelotrichaceae > Clostridium_AQ. Next base: position 30,994 of record QULU01000024.1, on the reverse strand, counting down.
AAAACATTTCCAGTGGCTGTATCTGCTTCCTCACGGGCATTTGCCAGTCTTTGCGGATCTACTAAATCCATCCACTTTCCATAATAAGCAATTCCATATACACGGTCATCGGTAATGTTACGCTTTAAAAGCTCATAGATCTTATCATTATCATAGAAAATCGTGTCACTGCGAATAATTTTATCAAAAGTCAGATATTTACATAAACCTTCCAGCAGTTCCTCCTGATCTACGCCAATATAGCAATCGACACAAACAATGTTGCGTTCTTTGGTCATTTTGGTTTTGATCCATTTACATATGTCCTCATAACCTTGTACGGCTTGATTGTCATGCCCCTGTATGACAGTGGTGGGGTGCTTTTCGTAATTAGATGCTGATGTTAAATACTTCATATGATATCCTATCCTTTCTGATCCAATATTGCTTATATCATGGGATCTTTACAATTGCATTATAGCATTGAAAAAATATATTGTCTATACAAAAGTATTAGTGTATGCATTATTTTTTATATGTATAAACAAATTATTGACTGCAGGAAAAATTCAAGGTATGATGTAGAAAAGGAGGAAATTATAATGATAGGAATACTTTTGATTTCACATGGACCTCTGGCTCAGGGACTAAAAGAAACGTATTGTTTTTTCAATGACGAAAGTGATTTTCTGGATGCTTTATGTTTACAGGAGAAGGACGATCCGGCAGATTTTCATAAAAAATTATCCTTGAAATGTGATGAGCTGGATCAAGGTGACGGTATTTTGATATTTTGTGACATACCGGGAGGATCTCCTGCAAATCAGGCTCAGATACTACAGGCGCAGGGAAAACATGCGCTTCATATTATTTCCGGCTGTAATCTCATCATGGTACTGGAAGCATATATATCCAGAAACTTTATGGATCTGGATGCATTGTGTAAGCATTGTATCGCAAAGGGAAGAGAAAGCATTATGGAATTGCAGCTCTCAAATGTAGATGAAGCTGATGAAGATGCGGAATTCTAATCGTGTAAGCAAGGATCTTCATATGCATTCTATCTGGAGTATCGATGGAGAGCATGAATGCACTGCATTAATTGAACTTGCAAAGAAAGCAGAACTGGATACGGTTGCTCTTTGTGATCATAATTGTATGCAGGGAATTGATGTAATGTATCGGGAAGGAAAAAAACAGGGAATCGATGTGTTACCTGCGATTGAATTTGATTCTCTGTTTCATGGATATGAAACGCATATCATCGGTTTTCAGCAGCAATATCATACCCCGGTATTCGAACATCTTCATGAAAGAATAAATGAACTGGAATTTGCGGCTCTCAAAAGCAAGGCACAGCGTCTTGAGGAGCTGTACCATGTTGATATGCAGGTTGATACGCTTATGGAAAGGTGCAGAAAGGAAAATCCTTTTCAGGTTATTTATGGAACGTTTTTAGCTCATGCGCAAAGAGAGAATCTGCAGCAGCTGCAGGATTATTATGAAGGTGGTAAGAGGGCGGATAATGCAGTCGTCAATTTCTACTGGGATTTCTGTTCTTATGGGAAAGAGGCGTTTGTTCCTGTACCATATCCGCAGGCAGAGGATGTAATACAATTGATACATGAGTATAAAGGAATTGCAGTCCTTGCCCATCCCGGTGTTGCTTTTTTCAAGAAGGATGCTTTGCTGAATGAAATTTGTTCCATGGGGCTGGATGGCATTGAGGTATTTACAACCTATCACACCATGGATCAGCAGAACTATTTTAAGGAATATGCATTACAAAAGCATTTGCTGATTAGTGGCGGCAGTGATTTTCATGGCAGCTATAAACCGCATATCCGGATGGGAGAGTATGGAATGCGGAAAGAAGATGAACATTTGCTTGATCCGTTACTGGAGAAGCTGAAGTGTCAAATACGATAGGAATGAAAAAAAAGAGAAATCGCGACTGGATTTCTCTTTCTTTTACTGCAGGTTTCTTTCATTGTGTTATTTTAGGAAGCTGAATGCATCCGGATCCGAAATGAAATGTGCATATAAAGGGATTGGATCAACTGGATTTTCCCAAGGGACCTCTTCTGCATTCAATTGCGTTATTCTGATTTCATGTTCATGATACTGTTTATTCAATACGAATTCCGGCAATCCTGAGGCACCTTCCATAACATAGACCGGAGCACCTTTCATTTCCTTCAGATGTCCATATTCACTATTGGCATCTTCAATAATCAGATCACCAAATATAAACGGATCTTTTCCCGTATTGATGGATAAATGGTAATAACCGCTAGGAATGATCAGATAATCCCCAGGCTTCACATTTAACATAATGACCTGAATACTGTTTTCTTCATAGGCAAATAATTCAAAAAATCCTGTACCCTGAAGAACCTCATATGCTTCAATGTGTCTTGTTTTCTTAATCGGATGCACGCCATGAATATGACCGTGAGCTTTCATCATTTCTTTATGAATCGTCTGTGGCATCAGAATGGTATATTCATAACGGATATGCTGACTCTTAAAAATCTCTTTGTGGGCGCTGCGGTAGATACCGTTATACATGTAATACAGAGGATAATCATCATCATAATTTTCAGAATTACGGAATAATTCACGCATATCCTTCATTCTGCGGATTGCGATTTCCTCAATCACAGTATCCGGTGGTACCTGCAATTCTCTTGTTTCGTCATCGAATACAGATGGGATAGTGGATGCTTTTCCAAAATCATAATTCATAATATGACCTCCAATCATTTCTAATTTCATTATTATCATGCTCTGATTTTATTGTCAACCTAGGTGTTTTTATTGCCTTTATATATACAAAGCAGAGGATTGTATGCTATTTTTTTATAGATTTCCGAAAAAACGTAGTTTTATAATATTTTATTTTCTTTATGTTCTAGGACAATGAAGAAGAATGTCTAAAAATCAGCAAAATAAAAAATTTTAAAATTGATAGTACCTTTTTTTATAGCATAACAAATTTAATAAATTTCTATTTTTGTATAGACAATAAAATAATTGTATGTAATAATTTGATTAAGGTTAGTACAAAAAAAGGAGGCTGAACGTATGTCATTTGTTTTTACAAGAGTGGATGATCGGGCAATACATGGCCAAACAGTTACCATGTGGAGCAAGATTTTCCAGAACAACGGTATTCTGCTGGTGGATGATGAAATATCGAATGATCCAACAATGCGTCAGATTTACAAAAATGCTGCAGTGGGAATGAAAGTTTATATTTATACCGTTGAGCAGGCATTGATCAAGGCGAAGCAGGCATCAGAGAGTGAACGAAATTATATTCTGATAGCCAGATCACCTATTGTGTTCGAGAAGCTGGAGAAAGGCGGTGTAAATGTAGGTAATAAAATCACTCTCGGACCGGTATCACAGGAAGAAGGCAGAACCCTTCTAGCTCAGTTTACAGCATTAAATGATGAAGAAATACAGGCGTGCGATTATCTTTCTGAAAAAGGTAAAGAAATCGTATTCCAGAATATTCCTTCTACACAGGCAGTTGATTGGAAAACCGTACATCATAAATAAAAACATAGGAGAGGAGTGAGTCGTGTGAGTATATTACAGGCAGTACTGATTGCTCTGTTCAGTTATTTAGCAGCAGAGTGTGTACCAGTTCTTATGGGGGATTTTGGAGGATATTATGTTTTAAGTAAGCCGCTGGCTTCCGGATTGATCGTTGGAATTATTCTTGGGGATGTTTCAACAGGTGTCACTGTGGGAGCAGCTGTTCAGACAGTATATCTTGCCACAATGTCTGTTGGTGGATCCATTCAAACAGATATCGCAGTTGTTGCTTATCCTGCTGTAGCACTCGGAGTAGTATCAGGTGGAGATGCCAATGTTTCTATAGCACTTGCCACAACCTTAGGAATCGTTGGTATACTAATCTGGAATGGTATGGAATTCTGTAATGTGTTCTGGGGCAATATGGCTGTGAAAGCTGCAGAAAAAGGTGATTATAAGGGTGTTATTAAATATCATGTCTTTGGTGCACAATTAACTACCTTCCTGCTTCGTTTTGTTCCGGGATTTCTCGTTTTGTACTTTGGTGCAGACTATGTAATCAATCTGACGAATGCTGCACCGGCTTGGACCATTCATGCACTGGAAATTGTAGGTGGCGTATTACCAGCTGTTGGTATCACAATGATTACCAGCTTGTTAATTAAGGATGGAACATACTGGGTATATTTCCTGACAGGCTTTATTCTCATAACCTATTTTGAACTAAGTATGGTTGCTGTGGCTGTAATTGCTGTGATTTTTGCGGTAATCGCATACAAGCTTCTAGGCAGAAGTACTCCTGCTGATCAGGAGGAAGACGATATGGAGGTTGAATTCTAATGGAACAGAAGAAATTAAAGAAATCAACATTGATGAAGAGTTATTTAAACTGGTCATTTTTCCATCTTACATCTCTTGGCTTTGAACGTATGGAGGCATTTGGCTTCCTGCATAGTATGCTGCCAATCATAAAGGAATTGTATGGAGACGATAAGGAAGAGGAAATAAAGGCATTAAAGCGACATAGTGTTTTCTATAATGTTGAGCCGATTCTAGGCAGTGTGGTACCCGGTATTGTTGCGGCACTTGAGGAGAATCGTGCCAATGGTGCAGAGATTGATGATGGTATGATTAATGGTGTGAAGGTTGGTCTTATGGGACCGCTATCAGGAATAGGAGATAGCTTTTTCCAGGGATTGATGTGTCCGATTTTCTTGAGTATTGGTATCTCTCTTGCAGCTGATGGAAGTATTGTAGGTCCTCTGTTCTACATATTTACCATGTTTCCTCTGATTGTTGCATTCTCTTATATTGTATATTTTAGAGGGTACAGGTTAGGAATTGAATCGGTCAATATGTTTCTGGGGAAAAATGCGAAACGGATACAGGAGGCATTCTCTATCCTTGGTCTGATTGTAACGGGTGCAATAGGTGCCAGCTTTGTGGCATTGAGTGTAAATATCACCATAGTAAAGGATGTAACTGTACAGGGATTTTTGGATGGTGTATTCCCATCTGTACTGCCTTTGCTGCTGCTGATTGTGACTTGGATTCTGATGGTAAAAAAACATGCAAAGGCAACGCATCTGATCATTATCTATATTATACTGGCATTTTTAGGAGCCTTTACAGGCATTATTTAAATCATAGGTGCTGCTGAAGACTTAGTATAGGGATAAGCATCCATGATAAATACATTTTAGCTCTTCATTTTTATACGAATAAAAGGGAGCTTTTACTTCCATATTACTCCTCCCCTGAGTACCGCAAAGGTATAAGGAACAACACTGGTAGAAAAGAGATAATGAAAAAACGAACAGGTACATGAACATACATATAGAAAAAGAACATGAAACAGGCTCTGCTTCACTCTCGAATATTATAAAAAGGGTAATTCTAATAGTGGCTGATACGACAGCCTAGAATTACCTTTTTCTAAATTTGAAAATCAGCATACTCTCATATTTTTTTTGCATCATGCGTTAAATCGCATACTTCATTCAGTAGTCTGCTGGTTTTCCTGCTGTAAAAGCGCCAGATAATCACCATAGCCCTTTTCCTCCATCTCATAGATGGGAATAAACTTCAATGCCGCACTGTTGATACAATAGCGCATCCCGCCGCAGTGCTGCGGGCCATCATCAAACACATGTCCCAAATGGGCATCGGAATGCGTACTGCGCACCTCTGTTCGACGCATACCTCCACTTATATCACTTTTTTCTTTAATCAAATTACTATGAATCGGCCTCGTAAAGCTCGGCCATCCGCAACCGGAAACGAACTTATCCGTAGAAACAAATAGCGGTTCTCCACTGACGATATCGACATAAATTCCTTTATCAAAGGTATCCCAGTAGGCATTTCGATAAGGTCGCTCTGTCGCATTTTCCTGTGTTACTGCAAATTGCTCTGCACTCAGTCTCTGCTTCAGCTCCTGCTTATCAGGCACCGGGAAACGGTGGGGCTCTGCTGCTTCTTTCTTTTCAAATTTCCAGGCGGGTATATGACAATAACCATCCGGATGCTTATCCAGATAATCCTGATGACAGGTCTCTGCGGAATAGAAATTCTCCAGAGACTGATGCTCTATAGCAAGCGGCTGATCATAGGATCGTTGGAGCTTATCTAAGGATTGCTGTATGATCTCTGCGTCTCTGGGATTTGTATAATAAATACCGGTGCGATATTGAGAGCCGATATCGTTTCCCTGACGATTCACGGATACTGGATCGATGATGGTGTAAAACTGGCTCAAAAGCTTCTCCAGCGAAAGTGCGTTTCTATCATATAGGACATGTACGCACTCTGCAAAGCCTGTATCATTCGTACAGACATCCTCATAGGTTGGATTATCAGTCGTTCCGTTCGCATAACCACACTCCGTAAAGCGGACGCCTTCAAGGGAGGATAGGAATTTCTGTACACCCCAGAAGCACCCGCCAGCCAGAAATATCTCTGCTTCTTCATCATGCTGTATGTCTGCCTGAATATTTACCTTCTGAACCGGCTGTTCGCTTTTTCTTGTAAACAAATAAAACAGTAAAAGTATCCCTGCGGCGGCGAATATTAAAAGTACCATGTCATATCATCTGCCTTTCTTTCATATAGTAGCTGTTGTCATCATAAACTGCATGTGCACGCTTCAACACTTACAGCATCCCCAGTGGATAAAAAATTATACATCAAGGTATAAAGGAGAAAAATGCGGCAAGAATTGTATAAGAAACTGTTACAATCACAGCAATTCTATGATAGACTAAAGCTGAAATGGAAAGGAGTATTGCTATGGAGTTTAGAAGAATCAAGCCGGAGGATTATAAGGACATCCATGCACTGAATGAGAAGCTGGGGTATTCCTATGATGAGGACAAGGTGTATGAACGCATCATCTCCATCCTGGAAACAGGAAGTGACTTTATCACAGTTGCGGAGGATGAAGGTAGAGTCATCGGTTATATTCACGGCTCACCTTATGAAACACTGTATTCAGATAAGCTGGTTAATATTGTTGCTCTGGTAGTTAGTGATGATTATGCGGACAACGAGGAAGTACGTCAGATTTATGATGTGTTTGAGACCAGAGTACGGAAAAACGGATATCGCGGTCTTCGTATGACTGCGAACATCAGAAGAAAAAATCTTTTCAAGCTGCTGAGCCAGCATGGATTTGAGAGTCACAGCGATCTGAAGCATTATTTAAAGTATTTCGATTAGTATTGATGGTTATTGAGGGAAAGAATGCGACTGCGATATAACAGGGATTATATCGTTTTTATTTTGCTTTCACATACCGTAGTATCCTCAAAAAGCATTGCATTTCGTGAATATGGGACTGCAGGAGCGTATGGGTGAAGCAGCAAGACGTATTGAGGTCGTTTTTTTGAATTAAGCGGTGTGAAAGCATTCCTATTATGTAAAGACTTCCGATGATATACAGATAAAAAAGGAAGCGCAAGCGATTGTATCAAACAATAGAGCCTGAACTTCCTTATCTCAAGCAGAAGGTAATAACAAAGTACCTGCTGGCTTCGTTTATATGTATTTTATATGCGCTACCTATTATCGGCTACTTTGTTTTTTTAATGCCTTCAGATTGCTGGATCTTGGGACCTTTCTCAGCTTCTCCAGATTTTGCGCCAGTATCTTTTCATAGGAGGATGTCAGCTCCGGTTCATAGAAACGCTTATGTTTCAGCCTGTCCGGCAGATACTGGATACGATTCCAGAGATCACTGCGTTCATAATCATATGTTTCATCCTCATCCATATTAACCGGTGTGAATCGCAGATAATCCGGCACACTGTAGGAGGTATGGCGAAGGGTGCTCATAGCGGCATCGATTGCATGCTCTGCACTTTTTGATTTCGGAGATAAGGTCAGATCGATAACAGCGGCCGACAGGATGATGCGCGCCTCAGGAAAGCCGACTCGCTTTGCAGCATCAATCGCTGTTGCGCACCGTGCCACCGCAGCAGGATTTCCCAGACCGATATCTTCATAGGCGGTCACAAGCAGTCTTCGCTCGATACTGTCCATATCATTTGCTTCAATCATGATGCCCAGGTAATACAGGGCAGCGTCTATATCACTGCCGCGAATGGATTTCTGAAAACCGCTTAAAACATCATAATAGCCGTCTCCATCGCTGTCCATGCTCATATTTGGAAATTGGGAATATTGAGAAACAAGCTCCTGTGTGATGATACCGTCACTTGCGAGTGCACATATTTCAAGAATATTGAGGGAGTAACGAATATCTCCATTGCTGTGCCGTGCTATGATATGCAGTGCTTCCTCCTCAATCTGAACACTGTCATTAAGACCGTCAGGATGATGAATGGCTTTCATCAGTGCCTGCTCGATATCCGCTTGCTGTGCCTGCTTGATTTCAAACAGATGACAGCGGGAACGGATGGCTGGATTGATGGCATGAAGCGGATTGCTGGTTGTTGCGCCAATCAGTGTAATATTGCCGTTTTCGACATGAGGAAGGAGAAGGTCCTGCTTATCCTTATTTAACCGATGCACCTCATCAATAATTACGATAAGACCTTCATAAAATTTTGCTTCCTGAAAAATGGTTTCCAGATCTTTCTTATTTCCGGTAACTGCATTAAACATCCGAAACGGCAGCTCCAGCTCATTTGCAAGCACCATGGCGAGCGTTGTTTTTCCGGTGCCTGGTGGTCCGTAGAAAATCATGGAGAATAAGCGTTTTTCAAGAACACACCTGCGAAGAACCTTGCCTTCACCAATCAGGTGCTGCTGTCCGATAATATCATCCAAATGCTGCGGTCGCATCCGAAACGCCAGTGGCTGCTTCATACACATTCCTCCCTTCATGTACGTACTATTTTATCATAAAATCAAAGAAAAAGGGGCATCGGCAGGGAATTCTACCCAAGCAGATGCTCCAGAAGGATTTTTGTTCCAATCAATATCAGAATGATGCCTCCCAGAATGCCGGCATATTTCTCCAGGAGATTGCCGAGACGATTTCCCAGATAGACCGCAAGGAAGCTGAGAACAAAGGTAGTCAGTCCGATGATGACGATCGCAGTCCAGATATGTACCTGTAAAAATGCAAAGCTGATACCGACTGCAAGAGCATCAATGCTAGTCGCAACGGCCAGAATCAGAATAGTTTTTAATGTCAGTGATTTATCATCACAGGCCTCTTCCTCACCGCGAAAGGATTCCCGTATCATATTGCTCCCGATGATAGCCAATAAGCCAAATGCAATCCAGTGGTCAATGGAAGCGATGAATTCCTGAAAACAGCTGCCTGCCCACCAGCCAATCAGTGGCATAACAGCCTGAAATATGCCAAAGAAGAAGCCGAGTGTGAGTGCATAGCGCAGAAGCTCCTCTTTCTTCATTGTCATACCTCTTGCGACGCTGACCGCAAATGCGTCCATGCTCAGCCCGATACCGATCATGAAAATAGAAAATAAACTCATATCCTTATCCTCCTGAATGAAAAAGAGACTCATACGTGAAAAACACACGCATAAGTCTCGTTATTTAATACTTAAGCCAGATTCACTGTGAATCATTATGTTGACCTAACTACTCAAATGTGAGCTAACTACTCCCTTATAAGCCTGTACATCATATCAGATATAAATGAAAAATGCAACCTCAGAGTGCATTTTCATTACTTAAATCATCCAGCAGATCATTTGTGTCTGATTTTTTGCTGTCTGCCTTTTTGTAGTCTTTAAAGGATGGAAATTCAATTTTATTTACTTGATTGATATCATTCAGATTCACAATGAGGTTGATTGTCATGTCGACGGTTTCCTTTTTCCCATCCGCATCATCCATTTCATAGGTAGCCGCAATCTTCATTTCTACGCGTTCAAACTGATTCTGCTTATTAACGGTAAGAATATAGGCTCCTTCACGCACACCTGTGACTTTAAACCCATCACCAATCTTGAAGGTATCATCATCGATAGATTTATTTGCATAATCCTTTGCGTTGCTTAGTCCATCTTTATTCATGACAGCAGTGATGACCTTCTTGCCATCCTTTACTTCCATTGTCATTTCTTCAAAGCTCTTTTCAACATTCTTTTTTGGATCACCGGTTTCCTTATCAAGCTTTAGCTTGCTTAACAGCTGATCATCCAGTTCCTTGTATTCCTTTTCCATATCCATAATGTTTGCATACATAACATCATCCTTCATATAAAATGATGCCAGATCGTCAAGCCCGATTCCGTTTACAGCAGCATCCATGTGCAAGGCCAGCTGCAGCTTCTTTTCCGCATTATACTTTCCATCCATGGTCACTTTCGCATGCATATCCATCTCATCTGCATCAACCAGCAGCTTCATATCGAAGGCTGCAGATTTCAGCTTTGTCATGTTTGTTGTTGCTTTCGCATACGTATCCAACGCATCCTCATTGATTTTACTCTTACTGCTGCATGCGGCCAGTGTGAAAACCATCAGCGTACAGGTCAGTAATGCCAGTGCTTTTTTCAAATTCCTCATCCCTCTTTCTGTTTATAAAAAGGCCGTGAAGCTAAGAGTTCAACGGCCGTTACATGCTTATTCTATGCTGCCTTCCTTGTAGTCCTTGAAGTCCGGGAAGTCGATGCTGGAAACCTTGTTAATATCCTTTACGCTCAGAGATATCGTACCATTCATTTCCTGCTTGGTTTCTCCCTTGGTATTCGTCATTTCCATGGTGATGACTGCTTTCTCCATGAAGTCATTGTTTAATGTGACATCCATATCCAGCTTCTTGAATTCTACATTCGCATCCGTAACATTGTTTTTCTTTGTTTCCTTTTTAGCCTCTTCGTTGATTTTTTCAATATCGAAGGAAAGCTTCAGGTCGTTTCCTTTTACAGACGCTTCCTTCAGGAATTTTTTCATGTCTTCCTTATTCATTTTAAAGGTATCTGCATCAAAGTTTACATTTGGGATACTTGCAGTACCCATTGCTTCCTTCAGGCTTGTTTTCTGTTTCATCATGTCCATCATGTTCAAATACATGGTATCATCCTTAACGAACAGCTGCATGTATTTCTCCAGCTTCTGTCCACTTGCTTCCATGTCCATGATCATGCTCATCTGCAGAGGCTTCTTTGTTTCTGTAATGAAGCTACCATACAGCTTGATTTTTGCATTTTCCTTATCTACCGTCATATCCATATCTGCAGCGTAATTTGCGTTTTTTACCTCGCTGAATTTCTTTACAGAGGATTCCAGTTTATCCAGTGCATCGTCGCTTACCTTAGAACCGGAACAGGCAGCCATGGAAAACAGCATACCAAAACTTAATACCAGTGCGGCTAATTTTTTCATTTGTTTCTCTCCCTTGCTATTTTTATTATAGTTTAATAATACCATAAGGTTCTTTCATTTTGTAGTATTTTTCTACAAATTACAAAAAAGTAAGAAATCCAAACTATATTTGTTTTCCATGTGAAATAAACGAGGGGAATTGCGTCTTTTGTCAATCTGCGATACACTATATAAATATAAGAGGAGGTGTCTGTATGATACGAATCGGACAATCTACAGATATACATCAGCTGGTAAAAGGAAGAAAGCTGATTCTGGGAGGCGTGGAAATCGAGCATGAGCTGGGACTGCTTGGGCATTCCGATGCAGATGCGCTGCTGCATGCAATAGCGGAGAGTATTCTGGGGGCGCTGGCTCTGGGTGATCTTGGTAAGCATTTCCCGGATACGGATGAGAGATATAAGGATATGAATTCTTTATGGATGCTGAAGCAGGTATATAAGATTATGGATGAAAAGGGATACGCAATCGGTAATCTGGACGCCATGATCATGATAGAACGTCCCAAGATGGCACCGCATATCCCGGCAATGCGAAAACATGTCGCAGAGGCACTGCACTGTGATATGGAACAGGTTAGCATCAAGGCAACCCGCGGGGAAAAGCTGGGGTTTGTCGGTCGTGAGGAAGGTGTGCAGGCACAGTGTGTTGTCCTGTTGAACAAAAAGTAAAGCAATCCTTGGATATTTCTAAAAGAAGAAACTAAGAATTATTTTTAATTTTATTCTTAAAACTATTGACGAAACAGGTTTACGGGTATATAATAAGAATGGTTCTTAAGATTGGAGGTTGACATGATAAGAAAGTCTTCCAAGCAGCGTGATATGATACTGAATTATATGAAACAGATAGAGGGTCATGTCACACCGGAGCAGGTCTTTCAGGAAATGAATGCCGGCGGCCAGAAAATTAGTCTGGCGACGATTTATCGAAATCTGAATATTTTATGTGAGATGCATGAAGTCAAAAAGATTGCGCATCCTATAGATGGTTATCAGTACGATAAAACTTGTAAACCGCACTATCACCTGCACTGCATTAAGTGCGACCGCATCCTTGATTTGGATATTCCTTATCTTGAGTCATTCAACGAGGAAATGTCAAAACAGACGGGACTTCCAATCAAGACACACAATATGATGGCAGAGGGTATCTGCGAAGAGTGCTTGAAAAAGCAAAACGGTTTGGATCAGAAACACTGATCAGAAAATGTAAAGTTAAAAATGGAGGAAAAAAACATGGAATTAAAAGGATCTAAGACAGAACAGAACTTAATGGCAGCATTCGCTGGTGAATCTCAGGCACGTAACAAATATACGTATTATGCACAGATGGCTCGTGAAGAAGGTATGGAGCAGATTGCTGATATCTTTGAAGAAACTGCACGTAATGAGCAGGAGCACGCAAAGCTGTGGTTCAAGGCTCTGCACGAGGATAAGGTTCCTACAACTGCGGTAAACCTGGAGGATGCAGCTGCTGGTGAAAACTATGAGTGGACTGACATGTACAAGGGATTCGCTGAAACTGCAAAAGAAGAAGGCTTTGCTAAAATTGCTTTCCAGATGGAGCAGGTTGCTAAAATCGAAAAACACCACGAAGAACGTTATCTGAAGCTGCTGGAGAACGTAAAGAACGGCAAGGTATTTGAGAAAGACGAAGCTACTGTATGGGTATGTGATATCTGTGGATACCGTCACGAAGGAACTGCAGCACCTAAGGCATGTCCGGTATGTGGATACTCCGGAGCTCACTTCGCTGAAGAAGCTAAAAACTACTAAGAAAATCATAAAGAAAACACGGTTAGCGCCGTGTTTTTTGTATGGTGCAGCTATTCTTGAATCCGATATACGCCTTCATGATTCATTTGCTGGCTGTTATTTTATCTAATCCATAGCTATATTACAATCTTTGAGAAAAACCGCATGTCGGCACCTTCAACAGTTGTCATTTCCATATAAACTGGTATCACAGCCAGACGATTGAGAGGGGCTTAGGCGAGATAGCTTATAGCAGGGCATTCTTTTGCTTGTTTTCTTCGCTTTATATATAAATGTTGGTTAAAGTGAGCAAAAACATTCAAATATATAGATGCAAAATGTATAAATGAATGAAAATGCTTGATTTTGTTTTGTGACAGTCTTATAATAGCATTGTAAGAAAGGGCACTATGGTGTAATAGGTGACAAAATGAAACCAACAAAAAAAGCATGTGAAATGACGACAAAGGAGCTTGCACAGTATATTGATTATTCCGTATTAAAACCTGAATTTACAGAGGAAGATATCATTGCTCTTACAAAAGACGGCGTAGAGCTGGGCTGCGCTACAATCTGTATCAATCCGGGATATATGGATCTTTGTGAACCATATGTAAAAGGAAGCGAAACGATGCTGTGTCCGGTATGTGATTTCCCATTCGGTACAAGCTCAACAGAATCGAAAGTAAAGCAGATTGAAATCGTCGCAAAATATGATACTGTGAAAGAAGTGGATATTGTTGCTAATTTTGGTCTGATTCGTTCCGGGAAGTTTGATGAAGTCACGAAGGATCTGAAAGCATGTGCGGATGCAGCTCATAAATATGGCAGAGAAATCAAAGTGATTTTTGAAACAGATGCCTTGAACGAGGAACAGGTGCGCAAAGCATGCAAATGCTGTATTGATGCAGGTGCAGATTTTGTTAAAACAAGTACAGGTTTCTTAACCGGATTTGAATCACACGGCGCAACTCCTGAAATCATTAAGGTCATGATGGAAGAGGTTGACGGTAAATGTAAGGTTAAGGGAAGTGGATGCATCCGTACCAGAGAGCATTTCCTGCAGCTGATCGATATGGGAATCGATCGTATGGGTGTTGGATACAAGTCTGTACCGGTAGTTTTAGGACTCGACAACAAGGTTTCAACGGATAATTACTAAGCAGGGATAAAAAACGAAGAATATCGAAAGAGGCAAATAGGGATGCCTCTTTTTTATGGTATTTTCTCAGTCGCTTTTTTCAGGCTAAGCTGTGTGGGCATATTCCTCCTGTTTATTGTATGCAAAGACGTTACACCGGTATATTACGGTATGTGAAGCGAAGCATGTATAGACGTACAGACAGGATTGAAAGAATTTTTCTACATAAATATCTACAAAAGAAAATGATAATTCTTACTAGGATATGTGACGTAGAGTACACATAGCTAAAAGAGATTGCTTAAAGGGAACAGAAATGTTTCCATAACGAAAAGTTAAGTCAACGATGGAATGTGCTCATTAAAATCATCTCATCTTCCTTTAAGAAACAGAAATTTCGCAAACTAATCAGATGAATGGATATAAAGATGGCTTATGGTTGCTATATTTCCGATAATACCAATAAAAATAGCAATTTCGAATATAGTATTTCTAAGAAACAAAACTATATATCCTTTGAATATGCAGGATTGTAATAGAAATGCCCTAAAATACGCAAGAATACGCAAATATACTGACGATTATGCATATACCATAAGGACACTGCTATTTATAGTTTTGTAAACGATTACACAATTAAATATAATACCATTGTAATTACAGCAGGTCTGATTTTTCAAGGGGTAGGGGCCGTTATATATGAGAAAGACGACCTGTTGCTGGGCTGCTTTATGCAGAGAAAAGGAGATGAATTTATGATTACTTGGGTACAGGCTGCACTGCTTGGTCTTATGAGCTGTACAGCTGCTTCCATTCCAGCTGCACTGGGAACGACGATTGGCAACTATACATTAAATCGTCCATTGATCGCCTCATTATTTGTTGGTTTGATTTTGGGAGATGTAGAGGGCTGTATCAAACTGGCTATACCTATGCAGATTATTTATATCGCAGTCGTGACACCTGGAGGAACGGTTGCAGCCGATCTGCGTGCGGTATCGTATATCGGTATTCCGCTCGCCTATGCAACAGCGAAATCACAGGGGCTTGATCTTGGCGGTCCGGAAGCACAGGGACTTGCCGGATCTATTGGCGCATTGGTTGGAACCGTGGGTACGGTACAATTTTATGGAACTGCTATGATGAATCTTGTCTGGCAGCACATCGGATGGGCAAGACTGGATAAGAAGGATTTTGGTATCATAACAAAGGTCAATGTGATACTTCCGTTGATTTCTCATATACTTGTATCCTTTATTCCTGTTATGTTGATTACCTATTATGGAGCTGGAGCTGTAACGGACTTCAAAACCGCACTCCCAATGGATTCCTGGTATATGAAATCACTATTTACCATCGGCAGCTTACTGCCTGCTGTGGGGATTGCAATCCTGCTGAAATCTGTAGTAAGCAAAGCAACCAATTTGATTTTCTTCCTGTTTGGATTCACGGTTGCGGCATCCATGCATTTAACACTGATTGCGGCAACTGCTGTCGGTGCTGTATTCGCACTGATCAATTATCAGATGACGATGATTCGCTTGAGAGGTTCACAGGCAAATACGAACGATGAGGAGGATATCTAATATGAAGAAGCTTTCAAAAAAAGTCTTATCCAAATCCTTCTGGCGCTGGTTTTATGGCAATCTGACGTGCTTCTCCCATGAGCATATGCAGACCTTCGGTTACATGTGGTCCATGCTGCCGATTGTTCAGGAATTGTATGACTCCAAGGATGAACAGGCCGAGAAGCTGAAGACCTATTATCCATTCTTTAATACAGAGCCGCAGATTGGTTCCATTGTTGTGGGGATTACGGCAGGTCTTGAGGAAGCACGTGCAAATGGAGCAGAAGAAATTGATGATGAGATGATCAATGGTATTCGGGCTGGTTTAATGGGACCGCTTGCCGGTATTGGCGACTCGCTGATTGTCGGTACCTATATCCCGGTATTGCTGGGCATTGCATTAGGTCTTTCGGAAGGAGGCTCCCTCATTGGTCCACTATTCTATATCGTTGTATGGAATGTCACAAGTATTTTATTCCAGAAATGGATCTATGGGAAAGGGTATGAGCTTGGCGGCTCTGCCGTGGAGGTGATTGTCGGCGAGCAGGCAACTGCTTTGCGTGAATCTGTTATCGTAATGGGACAGGTAATCGTCGGGGCTATGGCAGGTACCTGGGTCTCTATAACAACTGCTGTACAGCTTACTTCATCTATTCAGGACAAGAAGGAGCTGGTAATTGAAGGCTCTAACGTAATCGAAAAAATTACCGGCACACAGGAGGTTCCGGTAATGCTGCAGGAAAAGTTGGACGGTGCATTTCCAGGTGTTTTGACCCTGTTGTTTGTAATGGGCTGCTGGTGGCTGATGGCGAAGAAAGGTATCAGTCCAATTAAAATCATGCTGCTCATGGTTGTGATTGCTGTTGTCGGAGTCCTTATTGGATTCTTTGATCCGGGATTATCTTATTAAAGCAAAGCAAGGAGATTACCTCTATAAAAGTAGCTGACAGGGAGTACATCATCGTAGCTCTGTGGCTATGCAGATAGAAGCAATCAGACTGCTATTAGGTATGATGCAGATTACTTCTGAAATACAGACATCTCCTTTTCCAGACAGCATCTGTCATGTTTGTAATCTCCCTTCGGAAGAGCTGTAATCATATGAAATCATCGATACCACATCGGTGATTTTTTCATTATTTAATATGATAGGAATGCCGATGAAGCGAACAGACAAAGAAAATAACAGCTTCCTGCAAGCAAAGCTGTTTTATAAAAAAGAGTATGACAAAAACAGAGTAGTGAATTCCTTCCTGAATACAATGTCCGCTGAGACAATGCTTCCAGACGACACAGAAAGGGTTGCTCTGCAGTATTCTATTTGCCTGTATAATGGAGGAAGCAGGAGCATCTTTGCTATTTCACTGCTATAAAATGATCTGGAAGTGTCCCCATTCCTGTCGTGCGATTGATAAAAACTTCTTCAAATTCATCAAGCTGAGCAAACGTACAGAAGCCCTTTACATGCAGCTTGCTGTCATCAATCAGGAGATACTTATGATTTGATAATTCCATCGCAATACGTTTCAGCTCTCTTGTCGCCATCTCGGCAGTGAAAGCCTTCTTCATGCCCAGACTAACACCTGCACAGCCGATAAAGGCCCGATCAAAATTATAGAGACGAAGCATATTTTGAGCCTCATTCCCCTCACTCATACGATAATTTGTATTAAACTCACCACCGATGACAATGATTTTAGCCTTTGGATTTTGAATGTTCTGGACAATCAGGTGATTGTTCGTCACAATTTTGACTGGTCTGCTGCCAAGAAAATGAATCATTGGGACGATACTGGTACCGCCATCCAGAAAGACACACTCCCCATCCTCTACCAGACTGCTGGCAGCTTTGCAGATTCGCAGCTTTTTATCATAATGAATTGACATACGCTCCATCATTTTTATTTCCGCTTCATCTGTCAGAATGCGTTCTCTTTCCTTTTTTACAGCACCTCCGTATATTCTGTCAACTTTATTCTCGTCATCCAGCTCCAGAAGGTCTCTGCGTATGGAGGATTCCGATACGCGTAGTTCCTTAGCAATCTGTTTAACCTGTATGGTCTGTTCCGACTCCAGTTTTTTTAGAATATACAGCTTTCTTTCAGCTGACAGCATGTCGTTCATCTCCTATCTTTTTAGCTTATCATAGGTATGTATTCTTGCGTGATGTATGAATAATCCGGGTATGCGGATAGTAGCCTGCATACATATCGATAGCTATATTATACGAGATTATTTTAATGATTACAAGCGAATTTGCTTGTATATTTATGATAATGACTGATTTTTGTTGTATTTTCATAATTAAACGAGCAGAAATATGCAAGAATTAAATTGTCATGAAACAATGCGTAAAAAAACATCCTTATTAGAAAGACAGGCTATGGATATTGCTGTTTATTCTGTAAGGATGATTATGTAAAGAAGCAGTTAATTTGTCAGGGTCAGTAAAAGCTGTTTGAACTCCTGAAAGGTTTTGCATTCCCTGATCTGATCGGGTACATGCTCCTGAGAGAATAGTAGAATCAGGGCTTCGTACAGCTTTCTAAACAAGTGTGATTCCTGCTCATGAATTGCAATCAACAGGACTACATGAACAATTTGCTTATCCCATGTGATTCCCTGCTTTGACAGGGCGAGTGCTATGCCGGTCTTGCTGGCATCCATTTTCATAGAATGAGGGACGGCAATACATCCAAAGGCAGTGGAAGCGGCCTCCTCACGCTTGATTACATCCTCATAAAAGGATGGAGAGGTATAGCCTTGTGCATACAGCTTATCGTGCAGAATGCGAATCAACTGTTCTTTTTTTATACTGCCATCTGTATGCAGATAGAAAAGTGATTCATGAAAAAAGTCAGAGAAGCTCTCAGAGAGGATCTGCAGCTTTTTCTGATCCATAACCTCCTGTATTTTCTCAAATATCTGCTTAAGATCCATTGCTTTTTTCAACGGCGGAATCACCAGCATGTGTGCATACTCTTTTTGTACGGGTACCGTTGTAAACAGTAGGTCGATTGCTGTATCCGGTAGCTGTGCTTCATAGGAGCATGCAGCACTGATATAGATTTCAGAATCAAAATGAATGAGAAGATAATTGTAAATTTCCTGCCTGCTGTTTTGATAATCCGGACACAGCAGTACGCATTTCAGCTTTCCGCTATCACTGCTTTGCCGTTCAATATCTGCGCCGATATGCATAGCCAGATAAGCAATCTCATCTGCAGTGATATGGAGGTTACAGGAAGCCTCCAGATAATTTGCGACATAAATGGCGCAGTCAAACAGCATAGGGCAGGATGCCTGAATGCTTTCCAGCAGCGGATTGCGCAATGAGGTATTTCTCTTACAGCGGGCAAATAGATTCTTGAAATGTAAGGCAAGCGGATACAGCAGCGTATCCTTATCAAGCTGTAGCCCATACTGCCGGTTGACGGAGGATATGACAGTCTGTGTGATTTCATAGATGTCCTGGCCAACGATGGAAATCAGCTCCTGCCGACTTTCCGTATGGCAGAGATTGATGCTGGTGCTGACCAGATTGTGAATATCACAGCGTTCTCCTTCCAGTAAGGCAACATGAAAGCCTTTCTCTAATTCGTCAATTACGGATCGCGTGATATCTGAGAGCGCAGGCTGTTTTGTTTGTGAATGTTCAATGGTATTGCCGCTTTGCATACGGTCAAGCAGTACGGCAAGATGCAGTGTCAGGTTTGTATAACCGAAATCATTGATATAACAGCTGTGCTTTTTGAATATATCATGAAGGATATCATGGATCAGCTGCACATTCAGATTGGGGAATATATCCTTCAGTGTCTGTAAATCCACAAAGCGCTCGCTTGATTCCTGATAGATGATGTCTGTCAGAAATTTCCGTTTGTTTCTTTCCTCCCCATCCGCATACACCATATCATTACGGCATCGAAAGGTGATCCCGGTATCCTGATATTCGCGATTCATGCGATTTAAAAGTCCTTTGATAGAGGAATAGCTAAGAAACAGCTCATCACAAAGATCATAGAGGTCGATCGCCTCCACATGATCAATAAAAAACTGCCGGATAATATACGCACTGCGCTCCCGGTATGTTTGCGGGATATCATGATCTGTATTCACATCCGTATCCGTATCAATGCGATATCCTCTGGGGCCTGCCGCGATCAGATTAGGAAACTCTTCCTGTATGGCGGCGATGTAGTTTTTTACAGATCGCGGAGTAACGTTTAGCAGTCTGGCAAGCTGTGTGGAAGAAATCGGCTGTTTCTGCTGTCTGATTATATGAACAAGCTCTTCATGTTTCTTTTTCATACGCATACCTCTCTCCTTACTGTTATTATAATGCAAGATGTAAACAATGCAAAACGAATCTTTTTCACTGCAGGGATGAAAATGTGATAACTTTCACCACGGTGATGAAAGTTTACTGGTTGAGCATTTTCTTTATACCGGAGATAATATAGGCGTGGAACAGTTCCCGTACCAACAGGAGGTAGAAAAGATGGAAAAACTGAATATATTATTATGCTGCGGAGCAGGGATGTCCAGCGGCTTTCTGGCACAGCAGATGCGCGGTGCAGCAAAAAAGCAGGGGATTATGGCTAAGGTGGAAGCTAAAAGCCAAAACAATATTGCGGATGATCTACCAAAAACGGATATCCTGCTCATCGGACCGCACTTATCCTATGCATTTGAGGAATTAAAGGCGATGTGTGATCCATATGCTGTGCCGGTACTGATCATACCGAAGGATATGTATGCAGGTCTGGATGGAAAAGGATTGCTTGCATTGTGTATGGAAACGTTAAAGGAAAAGGGGTAGCACTATGAATACATTTATTAACTGGCTGGGCTCCAGCTTTGCACCGAAGGTCGCTAAGGCCATGGATAAAAAGATTATACGTACGCTATCCGGGGCACTGATGGCCAATGTACCGATTCTGCTGCTGGGTAGTATTATCTCCATATATAATTTGCTTGCAGGCTATGTATCCTTCCTTCCGGATCTTTCTCCGGTCTATAATTTCAGCTTTGGCATTATGTCACTGACACTTGTTTTTCTGGTTGGCTATCATGGCGCAAAGGAATATGGATTCAAGGATTATGGCGTGTCTACAGGCTTGATCGCTTTAATGATGTTCTTTATGGTAATCAAACCGTCTATTGCGGATTTCCAGTTTCAGGTGGCGTTTGGAAGATTTGGCGGCTCCGGCATGATTTCTGCATTCTTTGCGGGAATCGTAACCATTGTGATTAGTAATCTGTATTTCAAGCTGCATCTGTTTGAGGATTCTGTATCTCTTCCTGATTTTTTGATTCGCTGGCTGAATCAGGTTATTCCCGGAATTATCGTGCTCGTACTTACTACAATTCTCATTTACTGGTGTAATATTGATTTATTTGAGCTGATTACCAGCTTGTTTTCACCACTGATCAGTATCGGACAGACCTATCCGGGCTTTATGCTCTGTATCTTTATTCCGGTATTCTTCTACTCATTCGGTATCAACAGCTGGTTTATGAATCCGATTACCAGTCCGATCGGTCTTGCTGGTATCACTGCAAACGCTGCTGCATTTGAACAGGGACTGCAGCCGACAAATATCTATACATCAAATGTAACCTTTTCGGTAATCTTTATCGGAGGTATGGGAATGACACTGGCACTAAATATCATGATGCTTCGTTCCCGCAGTAAGAGAATCAAGAAGTTTGGACAAATTGCCATGATACCGTCCCTGTTCAATATCAATGAGCCATTGGTATATGGAGCACCGATTGCCTTAAATCCGATTTTGATGATTCCTATGTGGATCAATGCCCTGGTTCTGCCAACGATAGCCTGGCTTGCATTCTCCAGTGGTTTGGTTACGATTCCGCATGCTGTCATGAATGTGAACCAGCTGCCGATGCCGATTTGTTCCTTCCTGGCAACACATGGTGATTTCCGTGCAGTAATTCTGGTTGTTGGCATGTTCCTGCTGTCATGGCTAATCTGGTGGCCGTTCTTTAAGGCACATGAGAATAAAATGGTAAAGGAAGAAATGGAGATGGAAGCAAATGACTGATGAAAATAATGAGCTGATACTGAGTGCGATGGGGATTCTGACACATGCCGGAGATGCCCGTCTGCATACCAAAGAGGCATTGAAGCATGTGCAAGCCCTGCAGTTTGATAAAGCGGATGCGAGCCTGAAGGAAGCAAAGGCAGAAATAACGCAGGCGCATGCGGCACAAACAGAAATTATTCAGGCAGAGGCACGTGGTGTGCAGTATGAATACTGTATGCTGTTCAATCACGCGCAGGATACACTGATGACAATTAACAGCGAAATTGAGCTTTGCAGCTCTCTGATCGATACCTTTCGCAGCTTTGCGGCTATGTTTGTAAAAAAGGAGGACTGCTGATGAGTGCGTTTCCTGATAATTTCCTCTGGGGTGGAGCAAGTGCTGCCGTTCAGATGGAAGGGGCATATCTGGAGGGTGGCAAAGGCTTGAATGTTGCGGATATCCAGATTTGTTATAAAAAAGCTGCAGGTGGCGGTAATACGAATTATACAAGAGAGGTCCTGAAGGAGCGTATCGCAGATGTGCAGGCAGAGCAAAAGCAGCAATATTATCCAAAGCATAAGGCGGTGGATTTCTATCACCGATATAAAGAATACATAGCATGGATGAAGGAGTGCGGGTTTAAGGCATTTCGGATGAGTATCAGCTGGGCACGCATTTTTCCAAATGCGGATGATGAGAAGCCCAATGAAGCCGGACTTCAGTTCTATGATGAGGTGTTTGATGAATTGCACAGACAGGGAATTGAGCCAATCGTCACCCTGACGCATTATGATATGCCGTTGAAGGTTGTAACGCATTATCAGGGCTGGTATGGCAGAAGGACGATTGAACTGTATGAGCGTTTTGCACAAGCCTGTCTGAAAAGATATAAGGACAAGGTTAAATATTGGATTGTGATCAATCAGATTAACCTGATTTTTGGGGAATCCTTTAGTTCGCTGGGCATGGTCATGGATGAATATGAGGATTTTACCGCTGCCAAATATCAGGCGGTGCATCATGAATTTGTTGCAAGTGCGAGAATCGTTAAGGCTGCAAGAGAAATTGACGCAACATTGGAGATCGGTATGATGCTGGCGGATCAGCTGACGTATGCAAAGACCTGTGATCCGCAGAATGTAAAGGTGGCGATTGAGAAAAATCGGATGAAGGATTTCTTCTTTGCGGATGTACAGCTGCGCGGAGAATATCCGGGGTATGCGAAAACGTGGTTTAAGAAGCATGGTATCACGATTCAGATGGAAGACGGTGATGCGGAGCTGATCCGTTCCTATACGATGGATTTTCTGGCTGTCGCATATTACTATAGCCACTGTGTTGATGAAGAAGGCAATCGCTGCAGCAATCCATACACGAAGGCCACGGAATGGGGCTGGACTATTGATCCGGTAGGATTGTATAATACGATGGCACAGTATTGGGATCGTTACGGCGTACCAATGATGATTGCAGAAAACGGTGTGGGGGTGGAAGAGACTTTGGAAAGTGATGGCTGTATCCATGATGATTACCGAATTGATTATCAGAGACGCCATATTCAGGAGCTAAGGGATTTAATGGAAGAGGGGACGGATATCTTCGCCTATACCATGTGGTCACCATTTGATATCGTCAGTGGAAACAGCTGTGAAATGGAAAAACGGTATGGACTTATTTACGTGGATATCGATAACGAAGGAAATGGCACTGGTAAATGTGTTCCAAAGGATTCCTTCTACTGGTACGCACGTACAATAGAATCAAACGGAGAGGATCTATAGGGGATGATGTGCACGCCTAATTAAAATCAGCGCAGAGAAATTATAGATGCCCAACGTGCGTTTGAATCATGAAAATAATTGCAGAGAGTCTGTAGGAGATGCTATGTGTATGCTTGTGATGCAGAGTATGGCGATCGTGCTCGAAGCAAATAGCGTCAACGATTTTATGATAGTATAAGAAATTCTGTGATGATTTATTCATGAAAATATAGTTGAAAAACAATCATTTTACTATGGTTGTTTTTTCTTATGGATAGGGTTGCTCTGTTCCCGGAAGTATATAAAAGATAATGCATTTACATAGTTCTTTATTTTCCGTAAAAAGGAATAGCTAATTGAAAGTAAAAAAATTAGTAAATAATCCTGTATTTGGGTACTTTTTATAAAATGATGTTATTTTATGCTACTATACAGCTATGAATCAAGAAAAGGCTATATAGAATTTATCATTCTATGCGAAGGAGGGTAGTTTAAGATTTGGCAGCTAATGGTAGGTTCTGCGGTTGAAAGAGAGAGGTGAAGGCATGGGTGGGAGTACAGCGATAGCTTCTGTAATAGAAAAGAATGAGATAGGAAAAGCGTATGATGAATATTGTAAGAAAATATTATGCAATAAACAGATACTGTCGTATATCATAAAGGAATGCATCCTTGAATTTGCGGATATTTCTTTACAGGAAATACCTTATTATATTGAATCAAATCCTGTATTTGATGTCATAGTGATACTATTCAAGGAAAGAATCTGGAGGATGAGTCTATTTCTGGGGCTTTGATAAAATATGATATTTTATTCGAGGTGTCTTTGCCAAGAAAAAAGGGACGAAATGAGCATGAATTGATTCGTGTATTTGTCAATCTCGAAGCGCAGAATAAAGATAATCCTGGGTATCCTCTGTTAAGTCGTGCGGTTTACTATTGCAGCAGGCTGTTAGCAAAACAGAAAAATGCTCCTGATGGATTTCAGCATTCAAAGTTTGATAAAATAAAAAAGGTATATTCTATATGGATATGTATTCAACATGCAAAGGAAAAGGATAATGTAATGAATACATATTCGATGCATGAGATTTGCAGGAAAAGAAAATGGGAAGCACCGAAGGAAGAGTATGATTTAATGAATGCAATCATGATATATCCGGGAAAAGACTATCCTTCTACTAAGGCATTTGAAGAAAATCACGACTTAATGGAAATGCTGTTTATCCTGTTTATTGCAAAATGGAAAGCGGAGGATAAGAAAGCCAGGTTAAAAGAAAAATATGGTATAATAATGACACAGGAGATAGAAAGTGAGGTCGACTATATGTGTAATTTAAGCCAGGGTATAAGAGAAGAAGGACTCACAGAAGGACTTGAAAAAGGCGTTGCAAAAGGAAGGATTGATACAACACTGTGCTATGTCAAACGTCTTATACAAAAAAATAATTTCAGCGTAACACAGGCTATGGATTTGCTTGCTGTTGATGAAAAAATTCGACCTGTTATCCTTCAACAATTACAACAGCAGAATAAATAACAAGGAAAGCATCAGGATAAGAGATAACTATATGTGTAATTTAAGCCAGGGTATAAGAGAAGAAGGACTTGCAGAAGGACTCACAAAAGGACTTGAAAAGGGCGTCGCAAAAGGAAGAATTGATACTACACTGTGCTATGTCAAACGTCTTATACAAAAAAATAATTTCAGCGTAACAGAGGCTATGGATTTGCTTGGTGTTGATGAAAAAATTCGAGCTGTGATCGTAATGGAACTACAACAGGAAATATAATCGTACAAAAAAGATGCAGAAACAGAGATACGCAATTCATAATATCCTTGAATTGGTATATGCCTGTAAGCATCTTTTTTATTATTCATAGGGAATTTACTGCGTATGGACCTTTATAAAGTGGACAATTTCAAGAGAAGTTTGAAGTTCCTCTATATTGCTGAAAATACATATTCATGCCTTAATACTTTACTATCTTGCTTATTATTTTTCTGTTTCATAAAACAATAGATATATTCAATGAATACTATGAAAGGGAATGTAATGGAAATAAAATCCTGTTATGAAAGCTTTTATTTACTATTCTTATTTATCAGCTGCAGTTCTTCACATGCCTACGGGAATGCTGCAGCATACACAGAGATATAATGAAAATCGTGATAACCCAGAACAGCATGATAACATTCTTCCAGGCCAGCGAATAACTGCCAATACTGAAATACGGCAAATGAGCATTTAATGCAACTGTGAAAAACTGTGTAAAATGAACCATTTGAGAAGGAAAGAACTGATCAATCACCATTCCAGGTGCCAGCTGATTAAAAAAGCCCGCAAAGCCGCTAATTAGTGTAACCAGAAGCAATGGAATCACTGTCGCAAATCGGTTTTTCGTGATATAGGAAACAAGCAAGGTCACAAAGGCGGTTGCCATGGATGCAATAGTAATCAACACCATTGCATTCATAATCAGTGTTCGATAGGTAAATACATAGGGCGTAATACTCAGTGATGCCTGAGATTGCGAGTAATATGTCAGATTCAAATCTCTTAACGGCAGGAAAATACAGGACATGACAAATACAAGCAGAAATTGCAGGAATGCGATTCCAAGTGCAAGCATTATACCGGCACACAGCTTTGCCGCTGTTATTCTTCTGTTACCGGCAGCTGTAGGAATCATAATCTGATAGGTCTTATAATGCTTCTCCATGGCGTAGGTATTCGCCAGAATGATTACAAGAATAAGCAGAGAAGCAAATTCCAGATTATATAAGGCTTCAACGAATAGTGTATTGGGAATATTGCTGTCAATTTTATAAGAGGCTGACTTATAGCGATTTATGAAATTCTCCATTGTTGCATCGTACATGCTGTCCGGTTGATCAAAACCGGCAATAGCCAGATTCAGCTCCTGTTCACTCAGCTGACTGGCATGCAGCCATTTTTTCTGATCCTCAAAATGAAAATTTTCATACGCGGAAACATCTCTTCCATCCTCTATAAAATATCCGTAGTAAATCATACTATATAGCAGGCGCACATCATCATTTTTAAAATAATCTTCAACATGTACCTTTACTTTGTCGCTTCCTTCGATATCCTCATAGGAGATACCACCTCGGATCTGCATATAATTTTTAAATAATTCATTGATTTCCTTACCGGTATATTTACCGCTACGCGCATCTTTCAGTAAGACTTCATAATTATCGCCGTATACAGCCTTCATTTTTTCATCATCCAGATTTGCTTTTGCATATTTATTCATAATTGTACGGAAGTCTTTATCCATCTGCTGTATGGTCTTTTCACTGAGTGTTCCCGCATAGGAATGCTGAATCTGATCAGCAAGTTTCCAATAAGCAAGGCCTGTTCTCTCCACGCCGTTGGTATCCTTCATGACGATATCTGAACGATATTGCAGCGGTTGATGATAAACCTGATAGGTGCGGTAGCCATTGAAAATAAACAGGATAAGCAATAAAACAATGTTGATTTTACTTTTAAAAATCTTTTTAAATTCTGATAGAATCAGTCGTCTCATAGAGAATCACCTTCTTTAAAGTAATATAAATACAAATCATCCAAATCGGGTGACAGATTTTGTGCTGAGCTGTGCGGACATTCATCTGCCACGATACGCAGTTCAATATCATCTTCTACATTATGACTCTTTACAACAATATGGGAAGCCATCAGGGCGAGTGCTTCCTTTTTCGGTAGCGTTACCTGCCAGACCTTTTCCTCCATGGTAAGCAGCAGTTCTCTTGGAGTATCATGGAGAATGATCTTCCCCTCCTTCATTACGATGATGTCATCTGCGATGGTTTCAATATCACTTACGATATGCGTGGAAAGTAAAACGATGCATTCCTGTGAAAGTGATGCAATCAGGTTTCGGAAAATAATTCGTTCCTTAGGATCCAGTCCGGCTGTCGGTTCATCCAAAATGAGAATTTCCGGCTGATTTAAAAGTGCCTGTGCGATACCTACTCTTCGTAGCATCCCGCCGGATAGCTGTTTCATTTTTGTCTTACGCTTATCCTCAAGATGCAATATCTTCAGCAGCTCATCGATTCTCTTCCTGCCATATTCCTTTGATTGATTTTTTAAGATACTCATATATTCCAGAAATTCATATACTGTATAATGTGGATAAAAGCCAAAATGCTGCGGCATATAGCCGATTTTTGATGCATAGACATCGTATTGCTTTAAAGTATCTATTTCATCATAGCTGATGCTGCCGCTGTCCTTTGGAAGCAATCCGCACAAGATTCTCATGAGGGTTGTTTTTCCGCTTCCATTTGCGCCAAGCAGTCCGTGTACACCTTTATCAAGAGTTAGATTTACATCATGAAGCACCTGATGCTTCTTGAATGATTTATTGATATGTTCTATAAGCAGCTCCATTTCTGCTGCCTCCTTTCTGTATCCGACATTCCTTTGTTTATCTGCTGCATGTTAAAGAGTGTTAAACCGGATACGATGAATATGATTAACATGACCAGGGGATTGGATATCATATAACGGATATACTGCGTGTATATAAAAAGATATATACAATAAAACAGGCAGTATGCGGCAAGTGCAGATATATAGCCTTTAATTTTGTGAATCAGATGTGTAAATATTATCTGCATGATATATAGAGGGACGATGCCTGTCATAATGAAATCAGCGGGGATCCAGGATTCCCTGAAAATAAAGATCACCAGCAATATACATGACATAACAAGTCCGTTTAAGGCGATTCCTGCAGTTCGGATCAGGAATGCCCGGCAGGGATTCAGGTAAACAGGACTGACGATATCCAGCATCTGGTAGTGTCTGCTTTTATAGTATTCATACAATGCAGTGATACCCAGCGTGAAGAAATAGATAGCGGTATAAATCTGTGCGTTGACTGTATCAAGTAGTATAAGCAGAATCGAAGTGAACAGACCGAGAATAGATAGTATCATATAAAAACGAAAATCCAGCCACATATAGCGAAGGATAAGCTGCAGTATAGAGGTGCAGTTTTTCTGTATATATCGCTCCTGCTCTTTTTGGCAGAGAAGAACGGTTTGTTCCAGCGCTGCTTCATCAACCTGTATGTGCTTCTGTTTCATGATAGTCACCTTCTTTCCATAATGCGAAGAGCCGCTTTAATGCCGCAGTGTGTCTTGTTTTCACAGTAGATACAGGAATAGAAAAGCTTTCCGCTATTTCCTTGAATGTCATCTGATGATAGTATTTCAATAATATAATGTCCTGTTGAGGATCGGAAAGCTCGCCTATGTAATACATCAGCTCTTCATTTCGCATCTGATCCAGGATAGCTTCATGTACGTCACAGTCCGCAGATAATAAGTTTTCCTGGTTGTCGATATCCGCATGCTGATCACGCTGCATCTTTCGATGGTAATCGTGGCATAGATTACTCGTGATTCGATATAGATAATGCAGTGTCTTGCCTTGTGAATGATACATGGGAAGCTGGCGAATGAAGCGCACAAACACCTCCTGTGTAATATCCTTTGCGCTATCATCCCCCTGCATTTTGTGAAATGCGAAGGAATAGACAGATGGATAGAGGTCGCGAATAAACGCATTCAATGCCTGCTGATCGCCTTTTTTTATTTTATGCAGGATTTGCTGTTCTCTCATATGCCTCCTCCTCACTTACTTAACGATTTGATTTGAAAAAAGGTTTTACTTTCTATAACAATTTATAATATTTCTTTTATGTAGAAGGTGTTAGGGGCATCCTGCTGTAATTGAATTTGACATAGGAATGCGTAAAAAAGATGCATAGCTAGCTCCTCTATAATTTTTTTAAACCTACAATTTAGGGGTATTTTTTGATAATCCATTATTCTTTAAATGTGGTATTATTCAGAAACAAGAGGTAAATCCGCGAAAGAATGTGCGTCTTATGGTAAAGAAAAAGACGACATATACGCCGCCTGCCCTGTCTTACAGTACTTTACTGTAAGTTCATGTAATGATTTCTACACTCATATTTATAACACCTGCATCACAGTTTGTAAATGCTTTTGTAGAAATTTATGGAGAATTCCGCAATTTTTTGTAGGAATTACCTTTTTGTGATAAATCAACGTTGATTCTTATTTAATTTCGCATAGGAAACAGATTTGAGAGCCTTTTTCTCATGTTGTTTTTGTATGCCCGATTAAATGAGAATCTTTTTTTGAAAGGAGATTTTATTATGCAGGAAAGAAAACGGGTTCTTGATGATCAGGATTTTAGATGCTATGGAGCGTGTGAGCATCCTTTTGCCGAAATGCCAAGTTTGGAAGAATGGCTTTTATACTTCTTGGAGCATTATGTGAAAACAAATACCAAACCCAGTACTTATGCGAATTTTCGTAGCTATATCAATAGTCACATATGTCCGATTCTGGGAGATTATCTTTTAAATGAGATAAATGATGCTATCTTACAGACCTATGTCAATATGAAACATGAGCATGGAAGACTGGATGGTAAAGGAGGTCTTTCTACTAAAACATTAAGGGAGCATATCATGGTACTAAAGCTTGCTTTTAAACGGGCGATACATTTGGGGATTGTTGGATATGATCCATGTAGATATATAGAGTATCCAAGAGAGGAAAAAAAGGAAGTAAGGGTACTGAGTAAATCAAATCAAAGGAAATTATCAAACGCAATATCACCACAATTCCAGAATAATACGTTAATGCCAGCCTTATTAGCGATGCACGCAGGACTTAGAATTGGGGAAGTCAGCGCTCTGAAGGTCGAAGATATCAATATGGAGGACCGCCTGATACGGATTGATGAATCATTGAATCGTGTGATGACTTTTGAACAGGATGGAAGCACATGCTGTCCATTGATATATCAAAGTACAAAATCTGGAAAAGTAAGGTTTGTACCGATGAATGAGGATTTATATAAGGCTTTAGATACATATATGAATACGATGCCGCAAGCGTATAAAAGAAATGGTAATGCTCCCCTGTTCCTTACATCAAGAGAAACTGTTATGGAGCCTAGAAGAATAAATTATCATTTTAAAAAGCTGCTTAATAAGTTAAATATACAGGATATTCATTTTCACTGTCTGCGGCATACCTTTGCGACAAGAGCATTGGAGGCCGGTATCCCGATGAAATACTGCTCGGCCATGCTTGGTCATGCCTCAACGGGGATCACAGAAAACCTCTATGCTCATGCGAGTGAGGATCAGCTGAAGAAAGAAATAAAAAAACTGAATATATCAGCTTATGAAGTCCCTTGCTATGTATAAGTTCTCATGTCTGCTAGCTTACAGTAAAGTACTGTAGGCGTAGAGATAGTACCATGAAAAGCTAGATTTGACAAT
>QULU01000023.1 GCA_003481775.1 Clostridiaceae bacterium OM02-2AC | reverse complement strand
GCGGATAAAATCGGTATCAATATGCAGAGCCTTTCCAAGATTGAACGTGGTGTGAATTATCCTACCTTTGATACGCTGGAAAAGATAATAGACGTGCTGGGAGTAACACCCAATGAATTGTTGTCGGGAGAATGGAAGTATATTGACCATACCGAGCCATACATCATGGACGTTATCAAACGGGAACAGGATTTTAATGTTTCCTTAGATTATCTGTCTGAAAATGAGTTTTTCAATGATGAAAAAGAATGCAGATTTTACAAGGTATATAAACTTATACAGT
Organism: Clostridiaceae bacterium OM02-2AC; assembly: GCA_003481775.1. Lineage (GTDB taxonomy): Bacteria > Bacillota_I > Bacilli_A > Erysipelotrichales > Erysipelotrichaceae > Clostridium_AQ. The sequence goes on along the minus strand of QULU01000023.1, from coordinate 77,294 downwards.
ATATCCATAACTATATTACCAATGAGGTTACAGAGTTGGAAGAACTTATGGAAATCAAGCAGTTGATACAGCATCAGAAAATAGAACGCATGATGAAAGTGCATAAGGAAATGCGAGGGTTAGACCGATACAGAGAACAACTGAAAGAATACAAATACCACGACCCTTATGCTGACTGGATATTCCGTCAACTTGCAGATATTGACAACAGAAACAACATACCAGACACTTCGCCACAATTAGACTTTAATGAAGCGGACTATGAAGATTATCTAAAGGCGAAATGGAACAGAGGTCTTTGATTTTCCTCTTGCATGGAAGATACAGCAAACAAAAAGCCCAGTAAAGAGTGCAAAGCACCACCAATGGTGGCAAGGCTCTTGACAGGGCTTTTTCTTGACTGTGGTGGGTAGCCAAGAGGAAGAAAGGGATAAAAGCTAATTTATGATAAATCAGACAAAGGCGACGCAGGTATTGCAGTATGAACTTGTATTACATAAGGATAGTAACTGGAAGATTGTCGGATAATTGGCAAAGTAAGGCGTGTATCTCTTTTATAGGTACACGCTTCTTTAAACTTGACAGGTCTTATTATTTTTGTTATATTTTTATTGCAAGTATGAAAAGTATAACAAAATAGAAATGTTAGATTGGAGATGTGAAAATGTCAATGAAAAAAGGACAACATATATTTGGAACAGTTAAAGTAGGGGAAAAAGGACAAATTGTTATTCCAAAAGAAGCAAGACAGATTTTTGATATTAAATCAGGGGATACCTTATTAGTGTTGGGCGATGAAGAACAAGGGATAGCGATTGTAAAAGCGGACGTTATGAAAGAATTAGCTGTGAAAATATTAAAAGGACTTGGTAAATTAAGTAACGGTATAGAAGATGAAAAATAGCATTATGACTATATTGCCAATAGTTTTCATCTTAGATTTACTTATTCCTTTTATCTTAGCTCCAGCATATAAAGGGTATAATCATTTAATACAAGTTATGAGCGTTCTCGGGAATAGTAAGGCTCCGCTACATATTATATACAATGCGTGGCTGGTAGTCTTTGGAATTACCTTAATAGTGATTGATTTCAACGTATATGCGATTATTTCAGAGAGTTCCAAACTGATTGCAGTAACACTTTTTGTAATATTGTTGATTTATGCAATCGGAGGGTGTATTCTTTCTGGTTTATTCCCTGTTGGGGAAGTAAAAAGTCTTGCTACTCTTTCAGAAAAAATACATGGGTATGGTTCTGTTATTGGTTTTATGTGCTTAGCATTTGCACCACTTTTTCTAGGAATTTATGCATATAAAATAAATAACATTAAATTCTTTTATTTCAACATAGGGTGTTTCATATTAGCAATATTGTGTTTTTCATGTTTTGTTATGGGAGATAAGCCTAATTACAAAAATACAGTTTTAGCCTTTGAAGGCTTATGGCAACGGTTATCATTACTGTTTATGTATTTACCTTTGGGATGTTTAATATTACTGGAAAAATAAATTGTTAGGAGTGAAATCTATGATAGGACTTAAAAACGAGATATAAAAAAGCGTTAAAGTTTGAAATCAAATGAAGTAATCAACGGAATAAACAAAGAAAATATAGGGAGATGCACAGTTATTTGTGCTATCTCCCTTTGTCGTTTTATCATCATATCAAGGCTCATTCAATCGTGGTAAATCTGTGGTAAAATGAGTATTTCCTATACCTCAAAATGTTTAAAAGTGTAGTGTTTATGCGGATAATCTAAAATTAAATATAAAATTTCATATAAAATTATGTGCACCAAAATTATGAGCCTCATCAACAAGTAATAATGTATTTTCTATATTCATTTTGAATAGTTCTTGATTTTTAGAGTCTATAAAACTACTATTGGAAATAATTATACAAACAAAATCTGTTCTTTTATTTTTAAATTTATATAATTGTCTCTCTAATTTGTCTCTGTATTTAATACCACCATAGCATTTTATTGAATCAATATTGAACTCCTTAACCTCTTCAACCCATTGATCAACAAGATGTATGTATGGACAACAAATTATTGTCACTAATCTTTTTTTATCATTCAGCAATCTAACAACAGCACCACACCCGGTATATGTCTTACCTGTTCCGGTAGCCATATCAAATATTCCTCGATAATTATTGGAGTTCCAATTATCAATTGCTTCTAACTGATAATCATATAATCCAACGTTATCCAATGTAGGAAAAACATTTTTCATTCTCTTTTTTTTATGAATTTCCTTTAATTCATTATCTAATTTAGAAAAATCTATATCATAATTATTGTAGCTCAATAATTTTTTTCTAATAATATCCGAAAACGGAAGTACTATAAGACCTTTCTCATCGTTTTCCCACATTAAATCAAAACGGAATTCTTTATTTTGACATCTTTCAAACGAATCATCTGAACTCCAAGAGCAAAAAGTATCAATACACTCATAGTTAAGATTAAAAGCATGATCAGATTCATTAGCCGAACCTGAAAATGCAACTATATTATCTTCATCATCAACCAAGATACCAAGCTTTTCATGATACATTGCATTATCACTTGATTCATTCTCCACAACAGCTACTTTAATTTCTAAAATATTTTGTGCAATCAAGTAAGATAACAACGTAAATCTTTCTGTTTTTTGTTCAAAAATTACATTTTCATCGAATTCTTTCTCAAATTTATCACTTACAAGTTGTTTTAGATTATACCCTTTTTCTATTGCTTCATAATCATCTTTAGAAAGTCTAGGTGACACTAACAATTTAATTTTTCCACCCTTTTTTGCAATTGATCCAAGTCCTTTTGATATTTGCAAAAGAATTGAAGAAGAGAAGAATCCTACTGCTCTTTTATAAACTTTTGCCTCTTTTAAGCAAGGAACGTAAAAATCATCTACAACATTATCAGCTAAAGTTCTATATTCAAGTTTTATATCAGAAACATTTTTTAAACTCATAGTAAATCCTCTATTGCCTCAATCAGCAAATTAACTTCCTCTTTAGTATTAAAATAACTAAAACTTACTCTAACTGTCCCTAAGTATTCTTTCGATTCCAAATAATCATGTATATATGGGCAACAATGATAGCCTCCCCTTACAGCTATTTCATACTCCTCTCCAAGAATCTTCGATAAATCTTCACTATCGTAGCCATCTAAGTTAAATGACAAAATTCCAACCTGTAACAACTTATCATTATGATAAAGTTTAATCCCATCTATTTCTTTTAATTTTTCTACTGCATAATCAACCAATAGTTGTTCATGTTCATAAGCTTTCTTAGATATTATCCATTCAAAACCTTTTACCATACCCCTAATAGCTACAACATTTTGACTTGATGGCTCATATCTTAAGTGTCCGTTTGATGGCATTTCAACATTTAATGAATCACTTCCTGTCCCTCCAAAGTAAGTTGGTTTTAATTTGTTTTGTTCACATAAATAACCCGCAGCACCAAAAGGACCATACATTGTTTTGTGTCCAGCAAATACGTAATAAGAAATGTTCGAATCTACAATATCTACTGGAATCAATCCAAATGCTTGTGCACCATCAACAATAAATATAGAGTTAATACTCTTAGATATTTCACCCAATTCTTTTATAGGCAAAATATATCCAGTAACATTGCTAACATGAGTACAAATCATCGCTTTAGGTTTATTAATTAAACAGTCGAATTTAAATCTATCCAAATCAATCGCCAAATCTTCATTAAGAGGAATATGTTTTATAGTAATACTCTTTACTTTTTTTATTTCATTAAGCGTTCTTACTATTGCATTATGATCATATGGCGAACAATAGACCACATCCCCAGCGTTTAAGTCTAATCCAAAAAGAATGAAGTTTAAAGCTTGTGTAGCAGAAGAAGAAAATACTAATTCTTTTGCATTTGCATATTTACAAAGAATATTTCTAGCATTCTCGATAGTTTCTCCAGCCATTTCAGCACTAGGATACAATCCTCTCCCTGCATTAAATGAAAGAGTTCTTTGCGCACTATCTAATTCCTCATAAACACATTCTGGTTTAGGGAAAGTGGTAGCAGCATTATCAAAATAAATCATACTTCTTCTCCTTCCTTAAGTACTATAAGTACTTTTTCATAATTCTTACCAACAACGCTATTTTTTGTTCGTTGTTTAATAAATCTCCATAATCTTCAATAGTTCCATCAATAAAATTTTCTATTAATTCAAATGCATCATTGTCTTCATTATTAAATCTTTTGACAATTGTCTCGCCATCTACAGTAATGCTAATTGAATTTTGTCCGTCATTTTCATTATTCGCATCGGTAAGATGACTAATTTTTTGAAGTTGCTGTTCAAATAAATCATATGTATCGTTAGACCAGTCTTCTATAAATAACGATGTGAAGCAATATGCAACCTTATTGATAAGTGTTAACTCATTATCATTTTGAGATGTATTACAAACATTAATGAATTCCTTCTCATATGGTTCAAGAACTGTTTTTGACAGAACTTTGTTATTTTTACTTAACCAATAATTTAAAGATTGAGTTAATGTCGTCTTATCATCAAAACCCAAATAACTATTGATTGAAGCTTTTAAAACTAATAAGTAATCTTGGCAATATTTATCTAATACTGATTTCAATTTAGCAAATTGATCAACTAATTTATCAAATTCATTTGTATTAAATACTTTGGGTAATGTAAACAGTATGAATTCGCTAGCGTTGATATTAGTTTGACTCAACTGTTTTTTTAACAGCTTGTGTTTTTTTGAAGAAATTATTTCATCAATACCAATCATCTGCTTAGTAAATTTTGGCAATGAAACATACCAATTTTTTACAGAATTAGTTATACCACTATAGCTCTTTCCTACATCTGTTCCTATTTCACACTCAAATAATTTAGCTAGCGAATCTAAATACGAAATCTTAGAAGCACTAATTTCATCAATAGTGAAATTGTAATTATTAGGATCTTCATTTATTGATTCTATCAATTGTGCATTTAATTCAACTTCTTGTTGTTTGTAATTTATCAAAATACATTGTCCTAATTTATTTATCTGCCAAGCCAATAAAATTGGCATAATTCCTTTACGTATTCCATAAGGAGGCTTAATTAGTTCAGAATAAATCACTCCAAAGTTATCTGTCTCACCACTTAAATAGTTGAATATTTTTTCTAAAATTGCTTTTACTTGAGTTGTTTCAGTGCCATTATATATACCACTTTCTATAAGAATACAATTTGTGATAGTATCCTCAGGAGAAGTTCCTAGATTGTCGAATGTCAATTTGTTATTTAAAATGCTATCTACAACCTTTTCTCTTGCGTTTCTATAACTACCTTTTACATTTTCTTTATTAATCAATTCTAGATTAAATTTAGCAGGATATTCACAATAGACATGTGAAAATATATCACCAAGGATTCTATTTTTTGATATCATTCGCTTATTTTCATCTAATTCAAATTTGTTATACGAGCAGAATAATTTATTAGTTGTAGAAGAAAGAGAATAATCCATATTAACAAGTTCATCAAGTTCTTCTTTTACATCATCCATTAATAATTCTAGTTCTTTTTTAACTAAAATATTATTATCAATAAATTCATTGTCTGAAATGAGAAGTTTGATTGCCATATATCTTTTTACAACAGATGAATAATCATTGTATTCTGTTGGATAAATTGAAACCAATAAATCCTCATTTATTTCTTTCACCTTTTTATAAATTTGCTTGCTTCTATCATCTTCTCCTCGAAGAATATACATTATTAAACCATCAGCATAATTATCAGAAAAATAATAATTCACACTATCCAAAGAAAAAAAATCATCTTCGTTGATGTATTCTACTCTAAAATATCTAGTAATAGAATTAATTATATTGTATGTTCTAGGATATATAAATCTGCTATCCTCAATTTTTGATAATTCTAAAGGTACATTCACTCTTGATAATTTTGTATTAATCAAATTATCAATTGATCCATTTAGGTTTAGATCCATATTTATCTTAAATTGAATCTGTCCTCCAAGACGCTTGATCAATATTCCTTTATTTTCTAAGTTATTAATAACTGATTCACATTCAAAACTATCAATCATCAATGATGATGCTAATACACTTCCATTAGAAGGCAATATATCCTTTTCATTAATAATCAATAAAAGTGATAAAGTCTTAATGATTAATGCTTCTATTGGTTTACTAGTATTAGAAATTGCACTTATACAATTTGTTGCAATCTTTTGAATATTCACATTATCTTTTTCTTCTAGAAATTGATTTAAAAAGTAATCAAAAATGACATCAGGATATAATATATGTGCATCTATATCTCTATTCATTATAAATGGTAATGAGTTTTGTGTATCCTTTGATAAAAATGTAAACAACGTTCTTTCGTTTTGAGCAACTTTTTCATTAATTTTAATCAACAAATATACTGTTAATGGATGCAATGGAAAGCACGCATCAAACATCTCTTTTTCTAAATATTCTTGTGTAAAATTTGAATAAAATGGAGGCAATTGACTCATTTTTTTATACACTTCTTCAGAATAGTCTTTTAACTTTTTCTTTTCCTGTGAATAATTTTTCGTTTTAGTTATTACATTAGAAACTAGATCAAAAGAGTTTTTTAAAGATGATACAAAATAATATGCATTTACTCTTCCTTCTATACCTTTAAAAGCATTTCTTATGCGTTTATCAACACTTAAGTAATCATTAATAGGTTTATGCATGATTAATTGCAAATAAATATTTTCAGTTTTAGAATTATTGCACAACTCGGACAAATCTTGAATGATTTTCATATCATTAGATATAGTCTTTTCGTCTCTAGATTCTAAAAATTTGCTAAATTCATCAAAGACTATATAAACACCATCATATTCGTAATTATTAATTAATTGATTTGCTATTTTTCGATAATAATCAACTACCTCTAATGAATTTTGTGATACAAATTCAGCTCCAGATAGTATGTTCTTATGAATCCTCTTAAACATATTATATGCAGATTCATTATACGTTCTAATCGCATTTGCAAATTTTTCTATGCTAATCTTATTTGCCTTTAATTCATTTTCAAACGAAACATATGTATCTGGGTAATTTTTCTTCCATTCTTCAATTCGATTTATTACTTGAATAAAATCATTATCAACAGTTAAATTATCTATTCCTTCATTATTTAAACTTTTTTGCAAAGAATATAGAAGTGCTTGATTTAGTGTTCCTCTTGTATTTGAAATAATAATCGGAAAATATTTTTTATTTTCTAACCTAATTATCTGTTTATACAAATCATTACTTGCAATTGAAATTTTACTTAAAAGTTTATCATATTTTTTATAATCTGTATTTTTTAGTAATGCTAGCAATGTTAAAACTGAGTGTGATTTTCCCTTACCATAAGGTGCGATAATCATCGAAGAATGATCCCCATCGTCGTTTTCAACATTAGATAAAAAATGAGAAAGAAAATCTATTCCAGTTGTAGTTGGAATAAACGCATTCACCTTTGCATCATCCGATAAATCTAAACCGATATTAATTGAGTTTTGAAAATTAGCATCAATATTTATTAATTCGTCAAATTTCATACTTATTTCTCCCCTTCATAATACAGTTCTATTATTTGATCTGGAGAATAGTCACATGTTACATAGATCATATCCAATCCAGCAGTCTTTTCAATCCTTAAGTATCCCATTGAAGCAAGTTGCTCTAAATATTCATTTATAATTATTCTATTAAAGTTAAATATAGATACTAATGAATTATTCGTTTTCTCTAAATCAGAAATACTAATCGAACGATTAGAAGATTCACCTTTATCTTCGATTAATAAAAGAATGACGTAAAGAACTAAATATTCGCTAACAGTATTCAATTCTGGTAACGATCGTTGATATTTTTTTCGTGAGTACTTAATAAGCCCTAGGTTGGATAATGGACAAATATAGTTTTCCTCAGGATCATCATTTTCATTTTTCTTTGAATACATATTTAATAAAACATTTATATCAGTATCAAGTGATTTCTCAGAAAACTTAATATCATGACTTTTCAAATAATCGCTTAAAACATCTTTAATATCAGCCGATTCAAAGATTTCTCCTTTAAAAACATTAAAAAACAAATTCCAAGTAGTAGCATTTTCATAATTACGAACTAAATTAATGTGGATAATCCATAGTGAAAATATGTTCTCTAAATAAACATCATTTATTGCAATTGTTTCACCTAATTTCGTAAGTTCATATTCTCTGTTTTTATATTGAAGGATTCCACTTGTTAACATCCAATATTTGATAGATTTAACCATGTTTGCTCCAACACCAAGTTTTACAATTCCGTTATTTCCAGAGAATAATTCTAAATTTCTATTAGCATTTATTTCAAATAATGCCTTTTGTAACCACCCTTCTCTAAAGAAGAATGTTTCATGTCCTTTAAATCTAGTTTTCACCAAGTTCACCTACTCCTTTTTCTGGTTCTTTGTTTTCAAAATCTTCTTTAGATAACATCCTGATGAAAAATGATTAATACACTCAAAACAATGTACACACTTACTTTCATCAACGTTATAATCCAAAGTTCCATTTTCATATTTAATCTTAATAGCTCCAAATCTACATACTTGCATACATGCTGAGCAATTAAGACACATTTGGAATTTAGTTAATTGACACTTCACTTTACCTTCAGCATCATTAATTGTTTTTGCTTTTGCTAACGGTAAATTAACTATAGTAACTTTTAATTTTTTGTCTCCAATTTTTCCTTGAAACTTTAATAGGACTTGATTATCTTTTCCAAGTACGTAAACTTCATTCAATCTTTTATTACCTAGATCAAAATTTAAGGTTCCAAAAGGTTTAAAAAGTTCGTATAAATTTTTATCTATTGGTTTTTTCAATTCATAATTAAATGCATTTTCTTCAGTAGCACATGGTTTAAAACTCACAACCTGTCGTTTACCATATTCAATCCCATTACCACCTTGTTTGGCTTTCCATGCTCCTGAATCAACATATTCATCCGGATCAGGTTTACCGATGTTTACAGCATTTTTTAACAATATGTCTCTAAACTTATAAAATTCCTCAGGATGATGTATCTTTGATAAAAATTCAGACCAACCAGAGTTATTCGGGCAACACCAACATCCTACACGTGCGAATCCCATTTTATATGCAGAATTAAAATCGATTTTTCTGTTTAATATATATGCCCAAACATCAATATCTAGCCAATCAATAATTGGTGCTACCGTACGCTGTTTTGCAATTTTAGGACTATCAGATTCCCTATCATATTTACTTCTGCTTACCGATTCAGCTCTTCTAATTCCATAAAATGTCAAAATTCTATTCGAGCTTTTAAACATTTTAGTTGTATATTGTGTGATTGCTCCAGTCTTAAAAACAGTACAACACCATCTCATAACACGTGACGGAGGACCAACTATTTCACATAAATCATAAAAATTCTTCTCTCTATTTTTCGCATTGAACATTGGAGTCATTCTATGATTTGTTTTTTTGAATCTTTCCACATATTCATATGTTTCAGGAAATTCTAATGTAGTATCTCCAAAGATGTGTATTACTTTTGGTGTACCTAAAGCTCTCATAACCAAATCGGACACCACAGTTGAATCTTTTCCACCACTAAATGATACAAAAGTTGATTTAAAATCATAATTTTCTGATTGAACATTTATATATTTTAACGCTTCATCATCCAAAGTATTTATTCTTTGCTGATTTAAAATAAGAAACTGTTGAATAAAAGTATCAAAACTATTATCAGCATTGTCTTTATTCAACTCTAAATATTCTTTTCTAACTTTTTCAGCATCTACATTTCTTAAATCCTTCACTACTATTTTTTTCTTTTTACCATCAATGATATACGTACCACCTTGTGCACACCATACTGATGATTTTTTATATTTAAAAGGTTCATTCCACAATATTTCTATTAACAATCTTTCTTCCGGAAAAACTGGACGAATATCAGATGAAATATATAATAGATCATCATCTACTTCATCTATGTCTAAAACAACTGGTACATTACTTTTCTTTGACCAATATACTTTAGTTTGGTTAATCATCCTTGAGCCACAAACGGGGCAATCGCTCGTTGTGCTATGATCTATATAAATTTTGCAATTTAGGCAATAATATTTCATCAAATCAATCCTTCCTAACACTACATTTATTCTTTTATATAATCTACAATATCTCCAAAATTGCAGTCTAAATTCTTACATATTTTTATAAGAACATCCATAGAAACACACTCATTTCTTGATAGTTTTGCAAGAGTGGGAGTACTTATTCCACATAATTTAGCAAATTCACTTTTTTTAAACCTTTATCAATCAGTAATTCAAAACACTTGTCCTAACGATTTCCAAAATTCATACCCCCATCTTTCCATACTCTTATATATTATAACGCTAATTAAATGTGAATAGTAGAGATTTTATTGCTAAATGGTAATTTTTTTGTTCTCTGAAACTAATTTAATTACTTTTTCCATTAATCTAAAGAAAAAAGAGCTTATTTGCTCTTAATTGTATATATATTCATTATAGATAATTTCATTAATACCGGCACCAATATTATTCATCTCCTGTATCCATAACATTTGATTTTCTTCTTTTAATGCTTCTGTAATATTTCTTTGCCTTTTCATATCAACCAACAGCTTATCATGTAATGCATTTGCTTGATAATCGATCATTTCAAGATATTCATACAAGTCACCACTTGTTAGCAAATTTGTATAAAGTATTTTTTGATATTTCTTCATATACTGCAACTTTATTCTGCCATATTTTGATAAATATATTTTCTTTTCCTTTACCGTTAAGTTTGGCAAATAATATTCGCCTACTTTTTCATATTCTATGTTCATGTTTACTCCTCCATTATCTTTATTTTTTAACAGGGTGTTAGGGTTCCCCTAAATGTTGGATTGGCTATCCAAATCCAATGCTTGCTGGTACTGTGTATCAGCAACAAGCGAATTGTGTCCCCACAATTCAGTGCTTGCTACCATACAAGACATAGTCTTTAATGACGGTATGACGTATCATCCTCAAACACTTCCTCAATCGTCATATCGTCATTACAAACATACACCATCTCAATTAATCTTGCCATTGCTTTTCTAGGGGGATAACTTATTTTAATAAAATTATCATCAAACACGCTCTTGTATTTCTTTATTTTACTTGATAGTTTTCTACTTGTAATTTTCAAGTTTAAAACTGCACATAAGTTTTCATGCGTTCCATAATATTTCTTTTTCTTAACAATATAATGAATAACTTTAGTAATATCTTCTTCATCTGCTTGTTCATGTTCATCATTTTCAACAACAAAATACGTTAAGTGATTGTCTTGTTTTAAAGATAATTTTTCTTCAGGAATATCTTTCCCTATGACATATAATTTCTTACTTTCCAATACATCCTGTTCTTTTAATATGACCATCATGCCATCTGCTGCAGCGGTTACTCCTCTGCTCCCATAAATACTGTCAAAGGGATTTAAATAATCAATATGTTTGTTTACATGAGTTACTAGAAGAATTACCAAATGATATTTAAGTGCCATATCATGGATCTTTGACACTTCATCATATTCTAAAAGATATTTAGCTTCCGTATTTTTATCTATTATCTTAGCAAATGCATCTATAATAACAAGCTGTATATTCTTATATTTTTTTTGAAAATAGTCAAGTTCATATTTAATATCAAAACTATGAATACTATTGTTAAATATGAAATCAATTTGTTCACTCGCTTGAAAACCATATAATTCATAACGCTTCTTAATCTTTTCCTTTGTATCTTCTAATGCGCAATATAACACTCTACCTTGCTGAACAGTATGTCCTAGAAACTCATCACCACTAGCTATTGCATTACTTAACTGTAAACAGAAGAATGTTTTGCCAATCTTCTGTGGTGCACCTAATATTGTTACACCAATGGGTAGAAAATCTTTGACAACTTCCTCACCTGGTGTTGTAACTACATTTATAAGCTCACTGCCATTAATATATTCAGACATTTGAGTTTTCCTCGGTTAGCCCACTAATGATTTTCAACATAAACTTCATAACCTCATAGTCATCATTATTCAGCTCCATAAAGCTTTGGTTTTCCAACAAGTTAATAAAATAATGTAATTGTTTTATTAAGCATTTATGAACATAAGGATTTGGTTTCACAGTAATATCTTTTTGTAAGACTCTTTGAATTAAATATTCCTGTTTGCTCAATCCTGATAATGAAACTAGATCATCAAGCATTGCATTTTCTTCAGGTGACATACGGAAAGCAACAATTTTATTTCGCCATCTTCCTTGGGTATCGAATACTTTTTTACTCATACGTGAAATTTCCCCTTTCTATATTTAAACGATTTGCTATTTTGCCTTGTTTAGATGGGAACAAGTGTGCATATCGGTAAGTAATATCAATGCTTTCATGTCCAACACGATCAGCAATTGCTACCGCATCAAAACCCATCTCAATAAGCAAACTTACATGTGAATGCCGTTACGGTATAATAACGACAAACAGAAAAAGCCTTTATTTTCAAGGGGTTTGAGCGTTTGTCGTCTTTTATTCAATTCCTTTTCCAAGTTGAAAATTGACGAAAACTATAAAGAAAAAAGGAGGCTGTTTTATTAACGACAAAATTTAATAGTGCCAGCGGTCCGGCTTTATGTCTGACCGCTGGTTGCCGTGGGCGTTTCACTTTTATAGGTGGACGCCCTTTTTTCATACTCATTTTCGAGAGAAAGGAGATCCACATGGAATTAAACGAAATGGAAAAAAAGCTGCTCTTTCAAGTGGAGGGCGATTATCAGACAAAGATCCTGAATGAACTTTATATGACCGTGCGGTATTCAAATAATTCCGAACAGCGGGAGGCGGCAGAAGGTCTTATGGCAAAACTTCGTGTTCTGTCAAATGCAGAGTGCATGGACTTGGTAAAAGATATTCAGAAGAATTACCGTCTGCCCTATCCAGCCCGGACGATTGGAGAAAAGATCGCCGAGGCCAGACAACAATCAGGGGCAGAAAAATTGAAGGGGCATGACATCATGGCACTTGAACGCTTTGATCCAGAAGTAAAGCACATGATCGTCTTTGATGTATTGTCTTACGATTCCCCTGTTGGCGACAAAGGCGATAAGATGCGCTTGTTCCTTACAGATGCCGGCTATCAGAAATTTTTAGAGAGCCAGGAACGGGGCGAAGTGAAACTGAAAAACCATGCGAAGGTCTCTGACGGTCATCTCCATTATGACCGCAGGGATCATGCCTTGTAACGGAATAGTCGAAGAAAGGAGGCGATACAATGGCAGTATTCCGTGTAGAGAAAACAAAGGACTTTACGATAATGAGCAATCACCATCTGCGCAATACGGAGTTGTCCTTAAAGGCAAAGGGGCTTTTATCACTTATGTTGTCGCTGCCGGAAGATTGGGATTATACCACGAAGGGACTCGCCCATATCTGCAAGGACGGTGTGGATTCTATCACTACTGCCCTGAAGGAACTGGAGCGGCATGGTTATCTCACCAGACAGCGCCTCCGCTATGATAACGGGCAGTTGGGAGACATTGAATATACGATCCATGAGCAGCCTGTAAGTACCGAAAACATAGGGCTTTCACCTAAACGGGAAAATCCAAGACAGGTAAAACCTGAACAGGCAAAACCTAAACAGGCGGAACCTGAACAGGAAAATCCGGCACAATTAAATACTAATCCATTAAAAACAAAAAAATCAAAAAAAGATAAATCAATAACTTATCCATCAATCTATCCGGCAGAGCCGGAAGCGGCGAACCGCACGGATGGGATGGATCGGATAGAGCTGATAGAAGCATATCGTGAAATCATCAAAGAAAATATCGAATATGACTTACTGGTCTTACGGTATGGCAGGGAACGTCTGGACGAAACCCTTGAACTTATGCTTGAAGTGATTTTGTCGAAACGCCCTTACATACGCATCGCCGGAGATGATTTTCCGCGGGAGATCGTCAAGAGCCGGTTCCTGAAGATCAATTCCGGTCACTTAGAGTATGTCTTTGACTGTATCGACAAGAACGCGACGAAGGTCGGAAATATCAAAGCATATCTGCTGGCGGCGCTGTATAATGCCCCGGCTACAATGGACAGCTATTACCGTGCCGAGGTCAATCACGATCTGTACGGCTGTTAGGCACCTTTGGGTGTCTTTTTTCATTCCATCACAGGAAGGAGGCAAAGCACGATGAAAAGAATCACTGTGCCGGTACAATGCCCGGCGTAACCAAAGAACAGATTCAGGCAGCGCGGGAAGCTGATCTGTTTACTTACCTGCAGTTCCATGAACCCGGTGTGCTGAAACGGGATGGACCTAATTTCCGGCATAAGGAACATGACAGTCTGGTATATGTGACCGGGAAAAGGTACTGGTACTGGAACAGCCGTGGACGGAGTATCAATGCGCTGGACTACCTGATCCAGATTCGGGGATATGGTCTTGTGGATGCGGTTCATGCTCTGGTAGGTGGCGAAATCCGAAATACACCGGCTTACCGAAGTACGGCAGAAATACAGGTATCAAAAGAACCGGAAAAGAAAGCATTCTCTCTCCCCTGGGCCAGACGTTGCGCGACCGCTGCGGTCTCCTATTTGCAGAAACGGGGGATCAGCTCAGAAGTCATTCGCCAGTGTTTACAAGCCGGGATTTTTTACGAAGCCCGGTATCATGGAGAACCGGTTTGTGTATTTGTAGGGAAAGATGATTCCGGGAAAGCGAAGTTCGCCTGTATGCGCAGTATCGGCGGCAATCTCAAAAAGGATGTCTATGGCAGCGACAAAGGATATAACTTTTGTTATCCCCCGCAAAGTCCGGGTAGCCGGCATGTGGCAGTCTTTGAAGCTCCTCTTGATGCGCTTTCCCATGCAACGCTTCAAGAGCTGGAGGGATGGAAATGGAATGGTTACCGCTTGTCTTTGGGAGGTACTTCCCATGTGGCGCTGACTTCTTTTCTGGAACGCCACCCGGAGATCCGGCGTGTTACCCTTTATATGGACCACGATCTTGCCGGATTTGTCAATGCCCGGAAAATCAAGACCATGCTCCACGAGGATAAACGTTTCCGTCATATCCGGGTAAGTGTCAACCCTCCCCGGATGGGAAAAGATTACAATGAAAAATTGCTGGAGGTTCGGGAACAACTGCAAACCAGCCAGCACCAACGCCGCCCAAAAGAGGCGGCTGTTTCAATTTAGGGAGGATTTCAACATGAATGGATCTCAACATATCTGCTTTACAGACAGCGCCGGAAAAGCGCTGTTTTCCATTCCCGACAATGGTTTACTCTGCCTGTTCTATGGAAACGGGGACAGGCACTTTGCTGTTTGTCATCGTCTGGATGACACCCATGCAGAAATTGACGGGGTAAATTATTCGTTGCCGGATTTTGCCAAAAGGATGAAACACAACCAGATCAGCTTTGCCCCGGCATAAGGCTGGAAAACAAATAACAGGAGGATTTGAAAATGAAAAAAATTGAAAATACCGCTTTGCAGATGATTGCCGAGGCTTCCCGGTGTCCAGACTACGGCCCCGATATGGTTAAATCGCTGATGAAAAAGCTGGACATGAACGAAAAGGGCTTTGCGCTTTTGATGAATGTTGCCCCATCCACAGTGCGTCTTTGGACTAGCGGAGCTGCACAGCCTTGCGGCACAGCAAAACGCCTCATGCAGATTTATGAAACCGGTCCGGAGATTGTCGGCAAGATTGCCGGCGGGCAGCTACCGGCAGATGGGAGGGATTGATTAAATGGCGGGGACAGATAGCCAGCCGTTTGCGGAAAATGAGCAGGTCAAAGAGCTGCTTCACATGAAAGGAGGAATTTGATTGGATCAGGAACCACTACCGCAGATTCATTTGATCCGCGATACAGACTTATCCGTCTTTGCGTATGAGCTCCATATTTTTGCCGGAGATTTTCTCAGGGAATGCGAATTCAATATGCGTTCTCTGGCGACAAATGCCGGGGCTGATTCCATTGCCATCATGGGGAAAAATCACATGTGGCTTTCCGACGCTTTGTTTGCTTATTGTTCTACGGCAGATCTTCATCAAATGATCTTAACAACGGAGTTTATCGGAGCGAGGGCTTTCCTGTTTCATACGGATCGCAGAGAGGGCGGTCACTTGTACGGAGATGTCCTGATGATGGATTTAGACACGCTGCGGCAGGATATAAAACGAAATATCCTCTATCCCTGCGGCGTCAATATCGAACGCAAAGATGGTTCAGTGGCTACGGTCAGCCTGAAAGAATGGACTGGAATGGAGCTTTACGAAAAAGATGCTCTGAAAAGCTGGGGATTTTCTTATGCCCCGAATCAAGTTACGGAATGGCAGTACCACTATTCCACGATGTTCAGACAGTGGATGGATCAGGCATTTCGTTATATGCCCCAGGATTTAGAAGAACGCCTGAATATGCAATATATGGAGGCAGCCCAGAACCCGGATATGGATAAGTACCGCATACCACAGGGAACGGCAAAGCAGATGCTTCTTTATGACGAAGCCCCTGTGTATCGCCTTCTTCCATCCGGTTCGGAGAAAATTGCGCCCATCGCGGCAATCTCTACGGGCCTGTGGTATGAAAATTACCGGGAGTTTGCCATTGCACCGGAGGATTTAGGCGCTCTGGACAAACTGATCCGCAGGGAAACTGACCGGCTCACAGGAAACCTCCCACAACTTCACAAAAACGAAGAACGTCGCCCTGCCCCGGAGCGATAAGAATTTTACACTGACTGGAGGTGATGAAGATTGGCAGGAGTGCATGAAGATTTCGGCGAAAAGATCGGCGGTGCTAAAAAAGATCTGTGGAAAGACCGCGGGCTGTATGCAGATGATCTGGAAGCCATGAATGAGCGCGAAGCCGAAAAATTTGTGAAAAAGGATAATGTCTGGAAAAAGCCGGACTATGCAGCCATACTGGAGGAAGGGATTCCTCTTGGCGTGGTCTATTTTATCAAAAAAGCGAGGGACGGCTTAAACGCTTCCCCTCAGTATTACCGCACGGATGACACCCCGGAAAAACGGACCGCGAGACAAAAGGAATATATAAAAACAGTTCGGGAATTGCAGGCAGTGCTTTCAGATGTCCGTACTGCGGAGGATGCTGTGAGAGCCTATGACCGCTTTTTCGTTGACAATGGATATTTAGAAAAGGTACAGGGCTGGGGAAGCGGAATCCATTACCGGGCAACGAAAAAGGGACAGGACAATCCCGTGATCACAAACAAATTGTCCAATACCATGCTGATCCGCTCGGCTGAATATTTTGAGCGCAACTTTACTCAGAAAGCAAAAAAGGAACAGTTTTGTGTTTCCAAAGAGCAGAAAATACCGAAAGGTTATGCGATTCACTTCAACGACGGGAAACATACCTATTCTAAAAATGAGGACTGGAAGCCCGGTACCTACTATGTGACAAAAGGCTATTCGATCCTGCGGACCAATTTTGAGACCAAAGAAGCTGCCCTGAAATGGGTGCAGGAACTTGCCAAAGGCAGGAACAAAAATGGGAAGATCCGGTTTGTCCCTCCCCAGCTCGCCCATGTCAAACGTACCGGCCCGGATTATCGGAATGGCGTGGAGATCACCGGACAGCATTATCTTGATACATTTGGGTTCCGTGGCGGCGAGTTTGGAAACTGGATGAACCAGAACGACCGTCAGACCTCCCTTAACATGGGATTTGAAGCACTAAAGGATTTGGCGTCAGCCCTTAAGATCAGCGATAAAGATATTGCTTATCAGGGAACACTTGCTATCGCTTTTGGTGCAAGAGGCAGTGGCAATGCTGCAGCTCATTATGAACCTTTGCGTACAGTCATCAATCTTACAAAAATGCACGGGGCCGGTTCCCTGGCACATGAATGGTGGCATGGACTTGACGATTATCTTGGTACAAAGATGGGAGCAAAAGGGATGCTGTCAGAACAGCCCCACCTCTATGCGCCGTTCCAAAAACTCATTGACACCATGAAGTATAAACCGGAAACACCGGAACAGGCAGCAAAGCGCACGGAAGCACAAACAGAACGCACCCGGAAAAATGCGGCAAGCTGGCTGGATTCCTCGGTTCTTGCCTCCCTGAAACGGTATGGCAATGAGGAACAGATGGAAACCTACGCAGTCTTGCGGGAAGCATTTTTGTCCGGCGAACCCGGCTCTGTGGAACAGATCAGCGCATTTAAGAAGAATGTTACCGGCCGGGTAATTCCCAAAAGTGAACGGGAACGGCTGGAAATTTTTGAGCGTATGCTTTCCGGGATGCAGGCGCAGGAAGCTCCGCAGATTGGACGGACGGAAACTGATTTTTACCGTAATTCGGTACGCATGGGAAAAGAATGTGAAAAAGACGGCGGTTATTGGGACAGCAATGTGGAAATGACAGCCAGAGCCTTTGCCTGTTATATCAAGGACAAACTGCCCTACACATCGGATTATCTGGCAGGCCATGCCGACTGTGCCCTTACCCTGGTTTCCGGTAAAGACGGAGAAATGGAGGTATTGAAAGCCTTCCCTGTGGGGGAAGAACGCCGTGCAATCAACGCTGTTTTTGACGAGATCATTCAGGATTTGAAACGGGAACAGCTATTGACCCATGCCGATGTAACGCTTCCCCTCTCTGTTTCTGAACTTCGTGAGGCGGCGGACGGGCAGCTATCCATGTTCGGCGTCGGCCGTCCTTCCGTGATGGATCAGCTTGCGGCAAACAGGCCGGCAGATAAAAAATCACCGGCACAGACGTTTTCCAGAAAAAACCACGAGCCGGAAATATAGCAGGAGGTGAACAGCATTTTGGAAGAAAATAAAGATTATCATGCCTACCGGTATGGCGACCACTTGACGCCGGGATCGGAGCTTAAAATTGAGCACAGCGTAGTTTGTGAAAATGTGGATATTTCTACACTGATCACAATGGGAACAGATAGCCTGGAAGCCATGCGCCAGGGAAGTATCGACGGGGAGCAGAAAGCCTATGAAATCGTGGTGGCTGCCGCAAAACAGTGGGAACAGCAGGCAGCGGCAACACAGACGATCAACCGGGCTTTGGAATATCTTCGTACACCTGAGATTGAACATACCGGCAATCAGTGGAAAGACACCGATAACTGGAGGGCGGATCAGAAAATCAGCAACCGGGTCTATCAGATGACCTGCAGTATTTGGGAAGATACGAAATATGACAGGGAAACAAAACAGAGTATTCCGGTTGCCTGGTATGTGACATGGGAAGTCCGTATTCATTCCCCGAAGCAGGGATATGGAGAAAAGATTGCCGGACAAAACCAGAAACGATATACAGATAAGAATGCAGCCATAAAATACCTGGACGGGCGGAAGAAAGCCTATTCCCATTTATTCACGGAAATTTCCCCGCCAATTCCGAAAGAATATGAGCGTCATTTTATGGTTCATGGCACTCTCTTACCTGGTTATACGGTTGAAGGACTGGAACAGACCAAAACGGAACATGCCGCCGCCGAGGTTTCGGAGGGCGGTATTTTTACGCCCCAAAACCAGAGAAGCCTTCCGTCCTGGGGAAGCTCTCTGTGGCAAAAACCCAGGAAAAAACGCCAGCCGCTCCCGGTATGGCAATGAAAAAGAAGGAGGATATACAGTTATGAAAGTGTTAATGGTAGAGCCGGGCAAGTCCCCTTATGCTGCGGAGATTGAAAGCGGTCTGAAATCTTTGCAGGCGGCAGTGGGTGGAGACATTCAGGCGGTCTATCCGTATGAGGACCCGGTGGCTCTGATCTGCAATGATGAAGGCAAGCTGATGGGACTGCCTCTGAACCGGGCTCTCTTTGATGATGACGGCCACGTTTATGATATTGTGTCCGGGAATTTTCTGATCGTTGGTCTTGGCGAGGAAGATTTTACAGACCTTTCCCCGGACTTGATGGAGAAATACGGGGAGCAGTTCAAGTACCCTGAAAAATTTGCAAGGATTGCCGGCGAGATCATTGCAGTCAAGCAGCCTGCAACCAATGAACACCGGGAAAAACCGATGATGCACCATTCCGGCCCGGATTTGTAGAAAGAAAGGAGCCAATTATGTTAATGGCAGTAAATGAACCTTATGCCCTTATGGTGCAGCCGGACGATATTCTGATCTCTCCCCGTGAGGTAGATGAACATTTTGGGACGATGGTATGCTTCCATCCCCGCTATGCGCTGGGCGACCATCACAACTATATGGACAAAGACGACTTCCTGCGGGAAATGTATTTAGATACCGTAGGACATGATGAAGCCGGCATGAAACGCTATGAACGGATGGTAAACATTGTAAGCAGCCGTTTCCGGCATGGACCAAAGACAGAGGAACGGGCGATCGATGAAGCAATGCAGAAAGTAATTTCGGAAAAGTATCTGATGCTCCCCCTCTATCTCTACGACCACTCAGGTCTTGCCATGAGTACAGAAAGTTTCTCAGGCAGGGCCCCTCATGCAGAATGGGACAGCGGACAGGTCGGCTGGATCTATGTTTCCAAAGAAGATGCCCTAAAGGAATTTGACGCTGACAAGATGACCGGCGCCATCCGGCAGAAAGCGGACGCACTGATGCGCAGTGAAGTCGCCGCTTACGATTCCTATCTGCATGGCGAATGTTATGGGTTTGAGCTTTATAAAAACGGGGAGCTGTCGGATAGCTGTTGGGGCTTTATGGGTAACTTTTCCGATGTGTTGAAAGATATGGCGGAATACCTCCCGGATGAGTGCAAAGGGATGGTCGATCATCTGGAGGAACAGGAACGCCCGGCTACGATCATCAAGACGCTTTTGAAACATGCTAAAATTCAGGTCGATCAGGCAGCAAAAGCCTTTGAACACGCTTCCCGACAGCAGGTTCTTGGGGAAAGCCGGTAAAAAGTTATTTCCATATTATAAATACCGATTTTATCAGAAAGGAGGATGCTCTTGCAGGAAGATCTCGAACAACGAACGGTTTCTGTTTCTATACAGGCAGCAAAACTGTCAGGGCGGGTACTGCGTGCGGCTATTGCTGCGGTACTCCAAAAGATGGAACAGGAACGCACAATGCCAAAAGTCGGGCGCAACAGCATGAAGCGGCTGACTTATAAAGACCCCGGAGCCAATACCATTGAAGTTTCAGGGCGAATCCGCTCTTTTGAACGGTATGCCAGGAAACATCAGGTACGCTACCATATAGAAAAGGAACTTGGGACCGATCCCCCAAAATGGACGGTATATTTCAAGGCAAACCAGGCGGATGCACTGACGGCAGCTTTTAAGGAATATACGAAGAAAGACCTTACACGCAGCACCAGACCGTCGCTGCTTACACAGCTTCATAAGTTCAAAGAACTGGCGCAGTCGCTTGGCCGTGACCGTGTAAAGAACAAAGAACACGGAGGACCGGAACGATGAAGATTGATGCAGAAACACTGAAAAAACAGGTCATTCTCCATCTGCCTTATATTCTGTTCCTTCTGGTATTTGCCAAGCTGGGCGAGGCGGTGCGTCTGGCTCCCGGAGCAGACGCTTCCCAAAAGCTGTTAGGACTGTCCGAAGGCTTTGCCCTTGCGTTTCAGAGTATGTGGCCGGGAGCGGCAATGGACTGGCTGATTGGTTTATGCGGTGCAGCCATTATGCGGCTGGCAGTCTATCTTAGAGGGAAAGACGCTAAGAAATACCGCAAAAATGTGGAATATGGTTCTGCAAGATGGGGAAATAAAGCCGATATTGCCCCATTTATGGACCCAAAGCCGGAAAACAATATCATTCTTACCCAAAGTGAAGGACTGATGTTAAACGGACGGCCCAAAAATCCGGCCAATGCAAGAAATAAAAATGTACTGGTAGTCGGAGGATCAGGTTCGGGAAAAACGTGCTTTTTCATCAAGCCCAATCTGATGCAAATGCACAGTTCCTACGTCGTCACCGATCCGAAAGGTACAGTCCTTGTGGAATGCGGAAAGATGTTGCAGCGAGGCACACCAAAGCTGGACAAGGACGGAAAGCCTATGCGTAATGAAAAAGGAAAGATCATCTATGAGCCCTATAAAATACGGGTATTCAATACGATCAATTTTCAGAAAAGTATGCACTTTAACCCATTCGCCTACATTCATTCCGAGAAAGATATTCTGAAGATCGTCACTACCCTGATCGCCAATACCAAAGGCGAAGGAAAAGCCGGAGACGATTTCTGGGTCAAAGCAGAAACCTTGCTTTATACGGCACTGATCGGATATATCTACTATGAAGCTCCGGTAAACGAACAGAATTTTGCCACACTGGTAGAAATGCTGAACGCAATGGAGGTCCGTGAGGATGACGAGTCATTCAAAAATGCCGTTGACCTTCTCTTTGACGCTCTGGAACAGAAAGACCCGGATCATTTTGCCCTGCGTCAATATAAAAAATATAAGCTCGCTGCCGGAAAAACAGCGAAGTCGATCCTTATTTCCTGTGCTTCCAGACTGGCTCCTTTTGACATTAAAGAAGTCAGGGAAATTACCATGTATGACGAGCTGGATCTGGATATGCTGGGGGATGAACGGACCGCTCTTTTCCTTATTATGAGTGATACGGACGGAACCTTTGCATTTTTGATCAGTCTGATCTATTCCATTTTGTTTAACCGCTTATGCGAGCGGGCGGATGATGTATATGGGGGCAGGCTTCCCATCCATGTGCGCTGCCTGATCGACGAGGCGGCAAATATCGGGCAGATCCCGAACCTGGAGCGTCTTATGGCGACCATCCGAAGCCGTGAGATCTCTGCCTGCTTGGTGCTGCAGGCGCAAAGCCAGCTCAAAGCCCTGTATAAAGATAACATGGACACCATCATCGGTAACTGTGACGCCTCTCTTTTCTTAGGAGGCAAAGAAGAAACTACCTTAAAAAGCTGGAACTCCCTATTAGGGAAAGAGACTATTGATCTGTATAACACCAGTGTCACAAAGGGAAATCAGGAATCCCACGGACAAAATTTTCAAAAGCTGGGAAAGGACCTGATGTCGGTGGATGAACTGGCAGTTATGGACGGGGGCAAATGTCTGCTGCAGATCAGGGGTGTGCGGCCGTTCCTCTCCCGGAAATACGATATAACCAAACACCCAAATTACAAACTGCTTTCCGATTTTAATGAGAAGAACGCTTTTAATATCGAAAAGTTTCTTTCTACCCGGATGCCGATGCGTCCCGGTGAACGATACCGCAATTATGAAGTCACAGCCGAAGATCTGGCTTCCCAGACTTTATAGAGTTGTTCCTGCCTGTCAAAGCATGACGCCCCGGCAGGCTTTGTTTTTGTCACGATGAAAGGAGGATATTTTGAGGATTCGTGATTCTCCCTGAAAAGTAAATAACCGCAGGATTTTTCCTGCCCCATGCCGCCGTGCTGTTTGAAACAGATTTTTTTCTAAAAACAGTGCGGCGGCTTTTTTTGTTTCCGGCCTGATACGGCCATATCACAAATTAAAATTTCTGAAATTAAAGGAGGAACTATATGGCATTTTTTGCAAGCGCGATTGATACTTTGAAGATCCTTGTGATCGCCCTGGGCGCAGGTCTGGGCGCATGGGGTGTTGTAAACCTTCTCGAAGGTTACGGAAATGATAACCCAGGTGCAAAATCCCAGGGGATCAAGCAGTTCATGGCTAATTAAAGGGAACAAAAAGAAAGGAAAAACCAATCCAGACGGTATCAGCGGCAGGCTACAAGAATAAATTGTGATTACACAAGATTGGTGTTATAATAAGAGAAAAGTTCCTGCCGGGGCAGCCGCCCCGGTGGTATGGATAGAAAGGCAGGAAAGCAATATGCACATCAGCTATAAACCGCTCTGGCACACACTGTTAGAGCGTGATATGAGAAAAGAAGATTTAAGGCTTGCCGCCGGTATGACAACGAATATGATTGCCAACATGAGCAAAGAGGGAAAGCACATCAGCATGGACACATTAGCCCGTATCTGCGAAACGCTGAATTGTGAGATTACCGATGTGATTGAGTTAGTACCAGACGAGCCAGCTTCCACAGGAGGTAAGGAACATGAGCGAATTGAAACCAAGAATAACAGAAAACGGAATTGATTATATCCTTGTTGGGGATTACTACATCCCAGACCTGAAACTGCCGGAAGAACACCGCCCCATTGGAAAGTATGGACGGCTGCACCGGGAATATTTAAGGGAAATCCATCCAGCCCGATTGAACACATTGACCTTGACTGGGGAGTTATGGACATATCTCGCAGACCTGAACGAACAGGCACAGGAACGGTTAGACACCATCATGGAGCAGATGAAAATTGCCGAGGGCGTGACCGAGGAATTAAAGTGTACCCGTCAAATGGAATGGGTGCGGCGGTGTAATAACATTCACAACCGGGCAGAAGAAATTGTATTGCATGAGATGATTTATTCATAACGGTATGATAGAATGATTATGACAAATCGGAATTTACAGGAGGAAAGGGATATGTCAGTTTCATTATATTACATAGCAAAAAGAGATACCCATCTATCGAAACAGGAAAAATCTATCTGTAACACTATTATTGATACCTACATTTCTAAATATTCTTTAGGTGAAATGTACGAGCCGTTTTGTGCGTATGATAATTCAAGTCCGACAGAGGAAAACGTCATTTTTGAGGGAGCTACCAAATTACCCATTGATGAGGGTGAAGAACACTTTGTGGAAGTTTTAGATTATTGGGCAGAGTGCTTGCAGGAGATTGTCATTTTATTGAAGGGTGCGGAGTGGTATATACATATAGACGATACGGATATAACGGAGCAGTTTGATTTTCCTAGATAAGGCTGGAAATAGAATTGCAATTTAAAGCGACAACTTCAAGTTTGTCGTTCTGAAAATTCAACTGAATAATCCCAGCAAAAACCGCTGCTACATGGAAACCAACAAACCATGCAACAGCGGTTTTTCTTTACCGTTTTTTCCTCTGGCTGATAGGCGTTCCCATTTTCTTTGACTTTTTGAGAATACGAATGAGCCAGCGAAATTCTTCGTCTGACAGATTTTTATAGTTGATGCCGAGCTGCTTGCAGTAAAGGACAACGAGCTTTTCATCCCGGCTGCCCTTGAAATTTTCGACCGCTTCCAGATTTTCTTTCAGTTCATCGGCAACGGTGATCTGGGGCGCACTCTCACTGTCCTTTTTGTGGGCTTCCCGAATATCCCGGATAATCAGGTTGAGGTCATCCAGAACCATGTGACTGAAATACTCATCATCACTGATATGGGCAGCTTTCAGCACCTTCAAATGCGGGTCATCTTCGCCGGGGCGATACCGTTCAATGATTTCATGCCGGACAGTATCGACAAGGGCGTTGAGGTTCTGAATCTGCATGGTGGCAATTCCATCCACATAAATCTCAATATCCGCAAGAAACTTGATAAAGTCCTTATGGGTGGCAAGTTCGCACAGCAGACGGTTGTTAATCCGACCGCTTTTCAGAAGTGCTACCATTTCATCGCTCAAATGCAGCTCCCTTAATGGCGTGTTGATCTCCGCCCGGTTCTCTGTACGGCAAAAGAGATAATCGAGGGACACCCCGTAAAAATCTGCCAGCAGGATAAGGTTGCCATGATTGATTTCCTTATAGTCGTCTTTTTCATAACTGCCAAGAGCCGATTTTGAAATACCCGTTTGCTCAGCCAGTTCTTCCAGTTTTAATCCTTTGTTTAATCGTAAATCTTTTAGCCGTTCCTGTATTGTAGTAGCTCCGTTCATTGAAGCAGTTCCCCCTTTTTGACAACATATATAACCGTTGAATTGATTATACCATATCAATTCCGCAATCGTGGAAATTTTTGATTTTTGCCCTTAATTCCTACTTTGTGGACATACGGCACAGGGCACAAAAATGTTCTATGATACAGGTAGTTCATCGATGGATTATTCCAATCGAATGACCAGCCTGTGTGGGATATGCTTCCCCGGCGATGTAGCGCCATGACTTTTGGCAGGGATGTGGAGGAAACCTGACCGAAACGAGCGTACCAAAGGGAGCGATACGCCGCTGTGAGATTCAGGGGAGGAACGACACCGGGGAGAACTGGCGAACTGACACCGAAATGATACCGAAACACAACAATCTGATAGGGGGACAGTCTACCCTATCGCTGATACTTCGGGAGATTTTAAGCGGCTCTATGGCTGTAATTTTACCGAAAATCGCCCCGAAACCATACACTAAAACGGGAGGAAGCGCAATATGCCGAGAATGAGCAAAAAGAGGAAGCATGAGCTTTCTTTTTACCTCAATGACCGGGGGCGTGTCACTTACAACGAATTATGCAGGAAATGCCAGCATGGGTGCAGGCAGAGCTTCCGGGCGGTTGTGATTGACTGCCCCCGTTATTTATCCAAACGAGCAAAGAAAAAGGAGGAACACACCGAATGAATTTTGAATTTATGACCATAGACACACCATTGCCGCCCTGTATGCCCTTTCCCATAGCGTTGACAGGATTTCCAGTCAGCAGCACCGCAAAGGTCATGTACTGCCGGATGCTGGACGCTATGCTATCCAAAGGGCAGGAGGACGAGAACGGAATCCTGTTTGTCTGCTTCTCTGTCACAGCCATTGCCGCAGTCCTGTCCCGCAGTCCCATGACGGTCAAGCGTTCTCTGAATGAACTGGAAACCGCCGGACTTATCATGCGGGTGCGTCAGGGCGTTGGAGAACCAAACCGGATTTATGTGCTGATACCGGGAAAGGAGGACGCTGCCCTTGCCTGATACCTCAAAGCTGGAAAAGCTAAACCGGGAGCTGGAGAAAAGCGAAAAGAAACTGCGGAAAGCCATCAATGATGAAAAGGCATTGCAGCACCAGTTGAAACAGCTTACCCGAAAGGAACGGACGCACCGGCTCTGCACTCGTGGCGGTATGCTGGAAAGTTTTCTGCAAGAGCCGGAACGCCTGACAGATGATGATGTCATGGTGTTGCTCAAAATCATTTTTCACAGGCAGGACACGCAGGAATTATTGAAAAAACTGCTGGAACGGAAGAAGCCAGAAACCCCTTAGTTTACTAAGGGCGCAATTATACACCACCCAGAGGTTGGTGCATTGCGTTCTCCGAAGGCTCCTCGCCGGAGGGCTGTGATTTTCCGCAGGCATGGTCTGCTCCAAATCATACAGGGGACGCTACGCTTCCCCTGCGCTGGCTGCCGCCAGCTACCCTTTTGTGGACTTGCCATCTGGGGACACCTTGCGTTGCAAGCTGTTCCCAGCCGACAAGTTTCATAAAATATGCTATCTTTTCGATAGGCAGTGAAGTATAATGAAGATGACAACAAATCGGAATTTAAGGAGGGCAATATGATAAAGATTTGGGGATGGGAAAAGAAACCACGAACGATGTTGAGATTTCTCAAGAGTGGGGACATTTTTTGTTTCAAGTATGATGACCACACTTATTGTTTCGGGCGTATCATGTCAAAGGTAATCTTTCATATTGTGGAAATATTTGACTATACCTCAGACCAGCCAATCATCACTGAGAAAGACATTCTCAGGTCAGGCCGGCTCTTGGTGACTCCGCTGGACACCTATAGCCTGTTTGACCGGAAAAGCGAAGGAGAGTGGCGTATCATCGGCCGCCAGAAGGACTATACTCTGCCAGAAGACGCAGCGGGATTCTGGTTTTCTTGGGGGGATTATTCTGCCGGTCGGAAGTCCAACCCGCTAGACCAGACAGTGTCTATTAGTAAGGAGGAATGGACGGCTCTGCCGCCCCTTTCTCCCGGTGGAGATTATGATTTGAAGCGCAAAATAGCAGATAAGCTGAAGAAAAGTGAATAATACAGACAACTTCCAGTTTGTCAGCTTCACATCGGGTCAACTTGTCCCGAACTTTTACAACTAAATACCCGCCGCCCACACAGCGGCACACCGAGCAGGAAATCTGAAAAAAGATCTCCTGCTTTTTTTCTGCCCAAAATGAGGTGGTAAAACGCCACCCCATCCACCAATTACCGAAAGGAGGGACACGAAATGCCCTGTCCACACAACGAAATCACGATTGTTCAGCGCAGCCAGCGGCAGTCTGCGGTTGCCGCCGCTGCTTACCAAAGCGGCGAAAAGCTGTTCTGTGAATACGACCAGCAAGTGAAGCACTACCCGGAAAAGCGTGGTATCGTCCACAATGAAATCCTGCTCCCACCTAATGCCCCACAGGAATATGCAGACCGCAATACTTTGTGGAACGCCGCTGAAGCGGTGGAAAAACAATGGAACTCCCAGCTTGCAAGGCGGTGGGTGCTTACCATCCCCAGAGAGATACCGCCCGACCAGTATGCTGTCCTTGTCCGGGAGTTTTGTGAGCAGCAGTTTGTTTCCAAAGGCATGATTGCTGACTTTGCCATCCATGACCCCCATCCGCCGGGACACAATCCCCACGCCCATGTCCTGCTGACCATGCGGGCAATGGACGAACATGGGAAATGGCTTCCCAAAAGCCGCAAGGTTTATGACCTTGATGAGAACGGGGAACGGATAAAACTGCCATCCGGCAGGTGGAAAAGCCACAAGGAAGATACGGTGGACTGGAACAACCAGAAGTATTGTGAAATCTGGCGGCATGAATGGGAGGTCATCCAGAACCGCTATCTGGAAGCCAATGACCGCCCGGAGCGTGTGGACTTGCGTTCCTATGCCAGACAGGGGCTTGATATAGTCCCTACTGTCCATGAGGGAGCTGCTGTCCGGCAGATGGAAAAGCGAGGTATCCAGACGAATATCGGCAACCTGAACCGGGAAATCAGAGCTGCCAACAATCTGATGAAGTCCATCCGGCAGCTTATCCAAAACCTCAAAGGCTGGATTACCGAGCTGGGCGAAAAACGGAAAGAGCTGCTTGCACAAAAAGCGGCGGAGGAAGCGACACTTCTTCCCAATCTGCTGATGAAGTATATGGAGATACGAAAGGAAGAACGGAAGGACTGGACAAGGGTTGGACAGAATCGGGGGACTTCACAGGACTTAAAGGCAGTCAGCGAAGCGCTGTCCTATCTCCGGCAAAAGGGGCTTTCCACTGTGGAGGACTTAGAAGCATTTCTGGAATCTTCCGGGAAATCAGCCGCAGATTACCGCAATCAGATGAAGCCAAAGGAAGCCCGAAGCAAAGTGATTGACGGGATTCTTGCCAGCCGGACAGACTGCAAGGAATGTAAGCCTGTCTATGAGAAGTACCAGAAGATATTTTTTAAGAAAACAAAGGAGAAATTCAAACAGGAACACCCGGAGGTTGCCCGGTATGAGAAAGCCGCCGCCTACCTTGCCAAGCACCCAGACGATAAGGACAGTACCCAAAAGGAGCTGCAAGAGGAGCATGAAAAACTTCTGGAAGAAATCGCAGAGCTGAAAGTACCACTGACCGAGGTACAGGAGGATTTGAAGAAGCTGCGGGACATTCGCTACTGGGTACGGAAAGCCACACCCGGCACAGAGGAAAGCAAAGAGCCGCCCAAGAAGCAGCCCATCAAGGAAGTCTTGCAGGATAAGGCAGACGAGAAAAAAGCACAAAGAACTGCCCCGGCGCAGACAAAACACAAACAACAGGATATGGAACTTTAACAGGCACTTGCCATTTTCAATCAGAGAATGTCAGGTGCTTTTCTTTTTTTCAAGGAGGGATAGATTTGAATGTATTTGAAGCTGTGAAGCAGTCCGTTACAACAAGACAGGCTGCGGAGCATTATGGAATCCATGTAGGTCGGAACGGGATGGCTTGCTGCCCGTTCCATAACGATAAGACCCCAAGCATGAAGCTGGATCAGCGTTACCACTGCTTCGGCTGCGGTGCGGATGGGGATGTGATTGATTTTACCGCCGCCCTGTATGGGCTGGGAAAGAAAGAAGCCGCCGTACAACTGGCACAGGACTTTGGGCTTTCCTATGAGGACTGGAAGCCGCCGGGAAAGGCAAAAAAGCCCAAGCCCCGGCAGAAATCCCCGGAGGAACAGTTTCAGGAGGCAAAGAACCGATGTTTCCGTATTCTTGCCGATTATCTTCACTTGCTTATGGCATGGAGAACGGATTACGCCCCGCACTCCTCGGAGGAAGCCTTTCATCCCCGGTTTGTGGAAGCCTTACAGAAGCAAGACCAAGTAGAATATCTGCTGGATGTGCTGCTGTTCGGGGAAACAGAGGAAAAAGCGGCTTTGATTGCGGACTACGGAAAGGATGTGATACAGCTTGAACAGCGAATGGCAGAGCTTGCCGCCGCAGACGCAGCAAGAACTAAAAAACACCATGAACGCCATGCAGCCACCCCAGAGTGTTGAGGAAATCAAGGCGGGGCTGGAAACTACCGAGAAAGGCGGTGTCCGTCAGAGCATACGGAACTGTCTGACCGTATTCCAGCGTGACCCGCTGCTTTCCGGGGCTATCGCATACAACATCCTGACCGACCGCAAGGACATCATAAAGCCCATCGGTTTCCACAGAGAAAGCACAGCCTTAAACGATACGGACATGAAGTATCTGCTTCTCTATCTGGAGGAAACCTACGGGCTTACCAATGAGAAAAAGATTGATAACGCCATCGGGATTGTGGCGAATGAAAACAAGTACCATCCCATCCGGGATTATCTCAATACCCTTGTGTGGGATGGGACAGAGCGAATCCGTTTCTGCCTGCGGCACTTTTTGGGGGCTGACGCAGACGATTACACCTATGAAGCGTTGAAGCTGTTCCTGCTGGGCGCTATCTCACGAGCCTTTCAGCCGGGGTGCAAGTTTGAAATCATGCTCTGTCTGGTCGGAGGTCAGGGGGCTGGCAAGTCCACCTTCTTCCGTCTGCTGGCAGTCCGGGACGAGTGGTTCTCCGATGATTTGCGGAAGCTGGACGATGACAATGTGTACCGTAAGCTGCAAGGTCACTGGATTATCGAAATGTCGGAAATGATGGCAACCGCCAACGCCAAGAGCATTGAGGAAATCAAGTCGTTTTTAAGCCGGCAGAAAGAGGTTTACAAGATACCCTATGAAACCCACCCGGCAGACCGCCCCCGTCAGTGTGTGTTTGGCGGCACTTCCAATGCCCTTGACTTCCTGCCCCTTGACCGTTCCGGCAACCGCCGCTTTATCCCGGTCATGGTGTACCCGGAGCAAGCCGAGGTTCACATTTTGGAGGACGAAGCCGCTTCCAGAGCCTATATCGGGCAGATGTGGGCGGAAGCGATGGAGATTTACCGAAGCGGCAGGTTCAAGCTGGCTTTCAGCCCCGCCATGCAGCGGTATCTCAAAGAACACCAGCGGGATTTTATGCCGGAGGACACCAAAGCCGGAATGATACAGGCGTATCTTGATAAGTACACCGGGAGCATGGTCTGCTCCAAGCAGCTTTACAAGGAAGCCTTGAACCATGCCTTTGACGAGCCGAAGCAATGGGAAATCCGGGAAATCAACGAGATTATGAACCAGTGCATTTCCGGCTGGCGGTACTTCCCGAACCCAAGAATGTTTTCAGAATATGGCAGACAAAAGGGCTGGGAGCGTGAAAACCCGGCAACGGACTCCGGCAACCCGTCTGAAAAAACGATGGACGGTTTTGTGGAGGTCACAGAACAGATGGAGCTTCCATTCTGAGAATGACAGCCCGTTGCACCTCCTGTTGCTATCCCGTTGCCGAGCCGGTTGCCGGGGAAAATCCCTTATTTCCGGGCTTTTCTCCCTTATAACAACCAAAACAACAGAAAAATAAAAGAAAAGTATAAATAGTAAGTAGTGCCAGATTGAGATTGTTTGCAAGGTCTTTTGAAGCCCGTTGCCGGACTTCGTTGCCGACACCCTCTGTCTGGCTATTTTCATGTATGGAGGATAACTGCCTATGGCGAAAAACAAAACAGAGATTCATGTGACTACTGTGTTTGACGGAGAACTGGACGCCACTGATGTGTTCGTCAGCCTGATTTCCCAGAAATACGGAAAGATAAATACGAAAGAATATCTTGCTAAAAAGAAAGATATGGGCTATAATGAAGATGAGGTTCAAAAGAGCCAGATACCGTCTGGATTGTGTGGGTAAATGGCTATGATGAACGAAATGGAATACAGAACAATCGGAAAGGCACTTGCCGGGGGCTATCGTGCGGCGGTCTATTGCAGGCTGTCAAAGGACGATGACCTGCAAGGCGAAAGTGCCAGTATCGCCAACCAGCGGGATATGCTGGAAAAATACTGCGAAAAGCAGGGATGGGAGGTTGTAGCAGTCTATCAGGACGATGGCTTCACAGGTCTTAATATGGAGCGTCCTGATTTACAGAGAATGTTGAGAGCCATTGAGCGCAGGCAAATCAACCTTGTCATCACGAAAGACCTCAGCCGACTGGGGCGTAACTATCTGCAAACCGGGCATTTGATTGAGGACTTTTTCCCAAGAAGCGGTGTCCGCTATATCGCCATGAATGACGGTATCGACACCCTGCGTGATAACAACGATATTGCCCCGTTCAAGAATATCCTGAACGAGATGTACAGCAAGGATATTTCCAAGAAAGTCCATTCCTCTTATCTTCTGAAAGCGCAGAAAGGACAGTTTACCGGGTGTCTTGCCCCGTTTGGATATCGGAAAGACCCAGAGGACAAAAACCATCTGCTCATTGACGAGGAAACCGCCCCGATTGTGCGGCTGATTTTCGGATATGCCCTGAACGGTCATGGTCCGAACTATATCCGCAGACGGCTGGAGGAAGAAAAAATCCCCTGCCCCACATGGTGGAACCGGGAACGGGGGCTTCGCAATACCCGTACCAAATGGGAAAAGAAAGACCCGGAAAATGGGCGGTATATGTGGGACTTCTCCGTTATCAAAGACCTTTTGATGAATCCCGTCTACACTGGGGCGATTGCTTCCCAGAAAAAGGACTACCGCTTCAAAATCGGCACGATTGGGGAAAAGAAGCCGGAGGACTGGATTGTGGTGGAGGGACAGCATGAACCGCTGATTGACCGCATGAGCTTTGACATTGTGCAGAACAAGCTGAAATCCCGCCAGCGTCCGGGGCAGACCAATGAAATCAGCCTGTTTGCCGGACTGATAAAATGCGGCGAGTGTGGGAAGTCGCTGACGATACGCTACACAAACGCAAAACATCCCCAGCGGATATACTCCTGCAAGACCTACAATGCCTTTGGAAAGAACCACTGCACCCAGCACCGGATTGACTATGACACCCTTTACAGCCATGTGCTGCGGAAAATCCGGGAATGTGCCAGAGCTGCCCTGATGGACGGGGAAGCGGTTGCCGACCGCCTGACCAATACCTGTGAAGCAGAGCAGCGGGAACAGCGGGAAGCAATGGAACGCTCCCTTACAAGGGACGAGGAACGGATTGAGGTTCTGGACAAAATGGTCATGCGGCTTTATGAGGATATGATTGCAGGGCGTATCAGTGAGCAGAATTTCAACACCATGCTGGAAAAGACACAGACCGAGCAGACGGAGCTTAAAGCAAAAGTGTCCGAGGGCAGAAAGCGGCTGTCTGATGAAGTCCAGCTTGCCAATGACGCAAAACAATGGGTGGAAGCCATTCAGGAATACGCCAACATCACAGAGCTGGACGCAGCCACCCTTAACCGCTTAATCAAAGAAATCGTCGTGCATGAGCGCATTGACGAAGATAAAACAAGACACATTTCTATCGAAATTCATTTTAATCTCAAACCCATCCCGGAGGTGGAACAGGTCACTGCCTGACCTGTCCCGCTGGGACGGTTCTCTTAAAAACATCATATAGATTTTTTGTACGCCGCCGCCCGCCATCGAGCAGAGTTTTACACCTAATTGGGGATAAAACAGCTTATGGCAGGCGGAGGTATCGCTCTGGTTGGTGCAACGCTGATCCCGCTGCTTTCCGGCCTGTTCGGTTAAGGGCTGACTTATGGGCAGTCTGTTTGAATGGATAACAGACTGGATTAAAGAGGGCCTGATCGATGCGATCACCGGACAGTACACCAGTATTTTCAACTCCGTCAACAATCAGGTTGCGGATGTGGCAAATCAGGTAGGACAGACCCCGCAGGGCTGGAATGGCGGCGTGTTTTCCATGATTCAGAATCTTTCAGAAACCGTCGTCATTCCCATTGCGGGCATGATCCTGACCTTTGTTCTGGTGTATGAACTGATCCAGATGATTCTCGAAAAGAACAACATGCACGAATTCGATACATTCAACATCTTCAAGTGGATTTTCAAGACTTTTGTTGCCACTTACCTGCTCACCAACTGTTTTACGATTGTGATGGCGGTCTTTGATGTGGCCCAAAATGTGGTGTCGCAAAGTGCCGGTGTCATAAACGGGAACCTGGATGTGCAGGCGGCGTTGTCTGATCTGAAAACCCAGCTTGAAGCAATGGGAATGTGGGAACTGATTGGACTGTGGCTGGAAACCAACATCATCAATCTGTGTATGTGGGTACTGTCCATCGTGATCTTTGTCATTGTATATGGCCGTATGATCGAGATTTATTTAACCGTGAGCCTTGCACCGATCCCGTTTTCCACAATGGCAAACCGGGAATGGGGACAAATGGGAACCGGGTATCTGCGTTCCCTTTTTGCCCTGGGCTTTCAGGGGTTTTTGATCCTGATCTGTGTTGCCATTTATGCAGTGCTGGTCCAGTCTATCCCATCGTCCGGCGACGTGCACGGCGCGATCTGGGGAACGGCGGGTTATACGGTACTGCTGGCTTTTGCCCTGTTTAAGACAGGTTCGTTATCCAAATCCATATTTAATGCAAGATAGCATGAACAAAACCAATTCTAAAAAGGAGGATTTTATATATGAGTAAAACCAATACAGAAAAAATGGCGCCGGAGACACAGACGCCGGAAATGGCAAACGGCATGAAGCTGGATGTCCGCGTGCGTCCGATCGCCCCAATGGGAAACCTGCTGGCGTTTGCCAATGTTACGATTGGCGGATGCTTTAAGATTGACGGCTTCCGTATCTGTTCCAGTGAAAAGGGGCTGTATGTCAATATGCCCGCAACCCAGGATAAGGGAGGCAACTGGAAAGATGTCTGCTGGCCGGTTACGGCAGAGTTCCGCAAGCAGCTCAACGATGCCTTAATCGATGGGTACGGGCAGGCTATTGAAAATTTGCAGGCAACTCTTGAAGCGACAAAGGGAGCAGCGGAAAAACCTTCCCTGACCGGTGCATTGAAAGAAAATGCCGGTAAGGTCAAAGAACAGCCGGCCAAACCGGCCACATCTAAGAATGAGCAGGCTCGCTAATGCCGGAAACGAAACAGTACGGCATTATCTATGCCGATCCGCCCTGGCATTATGACAGGAAACATGGAAGCGGCGTTGCGGAAAACCATTACCCCACAATGAGCATTGAAGAAATCTGTGCCCTGCCGGTATCGGAACTTGCCGCAAAAGACAGTGCCCTTTTTCTGTGGGCGACCTTCCCGCAGCTCAATGAAGCCTTCCGGGTGATCGATGCCTGTGGATTCAAATATAAAACGCTGGCTTTTCTATGGCTCAAACAGAACCGGAAAGCGGATAGCTGGTTTTATGGCATGGGCTTTTGGACCCGCTCAAACGCGGAGGTCTGCCTGCTGGCAACCAGAGGCCGTCCGAAACGCCAATGTGCGGGAATCCATCAGTTTGTGATCTCCCATATTGAGCAGCACAGCAAGAAACCGGACGAGGTGCGGGATAAGATCGTAAAACTCATGGGCGATCAGCCCAGAGTGGAACTGTTTGCAAGACAAAAGACACCCGGCTGGGATGTATGGGGCAATGAAGTGAACTGTACGCTGACTATGCCGGAGCGAAAGGGGTGATTTTGATAGAACAAGATGCAAAGCGGCTGCTTATGGAACGGCTGGACGAGTGTTTGAAGGTTCATGCGGATATGCTGGATGCACAGAACATCGGCAGTATTTACGAGTTACAGGGACTTTCGGAACTCCACTATTATCTGAAGGTTGAGCATGTATTTACTCCGGCGGAAGTAGAGGCGCTTCTTTCTTTTCAGGACCCGTTGGATGTAGCCCGATGGTGTTGGGAAGAAAATAACCATGAACACAGTTTCCCGATCTGCGATCTTCTCAAAGAAATTGATGCAGAGCAAAAATTTGAACATTTCACAAGCGAGCCTTCCGCACAGGACAAATATACGCTCCTGATGAAACGACTGGGACAGAATTACTTTGCCTACCGGGAAAGCCTTATGTCAAAGGATAAGGAATCCTTAATTGAAAAAGCTGCTGAAATTACAGCCATGCAGGAGGCGTATTCCTATCTGACAACAAAGTTTGAGTTCGGGGATGAAATGCTGGATGATGTGCTGGCGCTTGAGAATCCTTTGAAATACTTTGCAGACCGTTGGCTTTTGCCAGTTTCGGATGTGTTCGACGTGGATATGGATATTCGTGAAAATATTGCCGGAATCCGAGACAGCCAGGAATACCTGTGTCAGAGAGGACCGGCTGTTTCTGTCCTGGCACGGCTGCAAAATGCGGCTCAGGAAGTGCGGGAATGTCCGGCTGCGGAGAAAGCGGTACGCGATTTTGGTGCACGCTAATGGACCGGAAACTATATTACGATGGGAGGTGTATAGATGCCTTATGTACCTGTACCAAAGGATTTAACCAAAGTTAAGACCAAGCTGGCCTTCAATCTGACGAAGCGCCAGCTTATTTGTTTCAGCCTTGCCGGGCTTGTCGGCCTTCCGGTGTATTTCTTTACCCGCGGGGCGATCGGGAACTCGGCGGCTGTACTTTTGATGATCGGGCTGATGATGCCCTTTTTCTTCTTCGCCATGTATGAGCGTGACGGGCAGCCGGCAGAAAAGATTTTGAAGAACCGGCTCCGTTATAAGCTCTGGCCGAAGGACCGTCCATACAGGACGGATAACCTGTATAAATCTATGTCAAAGAAGGAGGTTACAAAGATTGCCAAAAAACAAGCAGCAGGAAGCTCAGGAAAAGCGTCTGCAAAAAAACATCAGGCAGGCCAAAAAGACCAGAGCCGATGCAAAGCAGGGCAAAACTAAGTCTGCCCGTTCCAAGCCGTCTAAAAAAGGCGGCTTTTTTGCCGGGCTGAAAGCAGATGCCCCGCAGACGGTCCAGCAGAGCATTCCCTACCGTGAAATGTACCGGGATGGGATCTGCCGGCTGACTGATACCCTTTACACCAAAACGGTGCAGTTTTTTGATATTAACTATCAGCTTGCACAGGCAGATGATAAAGCACAGATCTTCGAGGGTTACTGCGATTTCTTAAATTACTTCGACGCCTCGATCCATGTGCAGCTTACCTTTATCAACCAGCGGGCCAATATGCAGGATTTTACCAGAAGCATTGACATCCCTCCCCGCGGCGACGAGTATGACGGAATCCGCAGGGAATACGGGGATATGTTAAAGAACCAGTTGCAGAAAGGAAATAACGGTCTCACCAAACGTAAATACATTACCTTTGGGATCGAGGCAGATGACCTGCGTACTGCTAAAATGCGTCTGGAACGCATTGAAACGGATGTGCTGGCAAATTTCAAGACCCTTGGAGTCCAGGCAAGATCCTTAAACGGACTGGAACGTCTGGAGCTTCTTCACAGCCAGCTTCACCCGGACGGTCAGGAAAAGTTTCATTTCCAGTGGTCGGATCTGCCTAAGACCGGTCTTTCTACCAAAGACTTCATTTCCCCATCCGGGCTGTCTTTTTCAAAGGATGGAAAGACATTCCGGGTAGGCGATCATTCCGGTGCTGTCTCCTTTTTGCAGATTTTG
Organism: Clostridiaceae bacterium OM02-2AC; assembly: GCA_003481775.1. GTDB lineage: Bacteria > Bacillota_I > Bacilli_A > Erysipelotrichales > Erysipelotrichaceae > Clostridium_AQ. Next base: position 39,367 of record QULU01000023.1, on the reverse strand, counting down.
GCGCCGGAGCTTACCGACCGGCTTTTAGCGGATCTTCTTGACTTAAACGACGCCGTGACCGTCAACCTGCATATCCAGTCTATCGACCAGGCGCAGGCGATCCGAAACATCAAGCGTAAAATGTCGGACCTGCAGAAAATGACCATTGAGGAACAAAAGAAAGCGGTCCGATCTGGGTATGACATGGACATCATTCCCACCGACCTTGCCACCTATGGAGAAGAAGCCAAAAATCTTTTGCAGGATTTACAGAGCCGCAATGAGCGCATGTTCCTTGTGACGGTACTGGTGGAAAATATCGCTGCCAAACGTCAGAAGCTGTTCAATGATATTTTTGCCGCTTCGGGTGTGGCACAGAAATACAACTGTGCCTTAAAACGGCTGGATTACCAGCAGGAACAGGGGCTTATGTCCTCGCTTGCTCTTGGTACGAACCAGATTGAGATTGAGCGCGGGCTTACGACCAGCAGCACAGCGATCTTTGTACCGTTTACCACCTGTGAACTGTTCCAGGAGGGCGAGGCATTGTATTACGGCCTGAACGCCCTTTCCAATAACTTGATCATGGCGAACAGAAAAACGCTGAAAAACCCCAATGGGCTGTTTCTCGGTACCCCAGGAAGCGGCAAATCTTTCTCTGCCAAGCGTGAGATCGTCAATGTGTTCCTTCTGACGGAGGACGACATCATTATCGCCGACCCGGAAAATGAGTATGGGCCGCTGGTACAGCAGTTCGGTTCCCAGGGGCAGGTCATTGATATTTCCCCTACTTCCACGAACTACATCAACCCGATGGACATCAATCTGGACTATTCCGATGATGAAAACCCGATCACTTTGAAAAGTGATTTTATCCTGTCGCTGTGTGACCTTATCATCGGCGGCAAAGAAGGACTTTCCCCCATTGAAAGGACGATCATCGACCGTTGTACCAGACTGGTGTACCGGGAATACCTGCAGGACCCGTGCCCGGAAAATATGCCGATCTTAGGTGATCTTTACGAGCTGCTTTTGAAACAGTCTGAACCGGAGGCACAGAATATCGCAACGGCGCTGGAAATCTATGTCAATGGTTCCCTTAACGTGTTCAACCACCGTTCCAATATCCAGATGGATAAACACCGGGTACTGTGTTTCCAGCTTAAGTCACTGGGAAAAGCCTTAAAGGAAATCGGGCTTTTGATCATGCAGGATGCGGTGTGGAACCGTGTCACGGCCAATCGCTCCAAACATAAAACAACCTGGTTCTATATCGACGAATTCCATCTTCTTTTGAAAGGGCAGACAGGAAGTTTCAGCGTGGAGATCTGGAAACGCTTCCGTAAATGGGGCGGAATTCCATCAGGTTTAACGCAGAATGTCAAGGACCTTCTGGCTTCCCGTGAGATCGAAAATATTTTTGAGAACTCGGACTTTATCTATATGCTCAACCAGGCCCAGGGAGACCGTCAGATTTTGGCAAAGCAGTTGGGAATCTCCCCGCACCAGCTTTCGTATGTGACCCATTCCGGTCCCGGCGAGGGGCTTTTGTTCTTTGGAAATGTGATCATCCCTTTTGTGGACCACTTCCCGAAGGACACACTCTTGTACAGCGTGCTTACCACAAGACCGGATGAAGTAGCGGGGACCAAAGCGTGAGACAAAAATTAAAATGGATCGGAGGTGAGAACAATGGCACACGACAGGGAATTTCAAAGGAGGCGCAAAGATACCCGGATGCCGGTGCGTGATTCCCACGGGGAGGATCAACCGGCAGCCAGGCAGACCGAACAGGATTTTGACCTGCGCAGGGCACGGGACACCCCTTCTTCTGTCAACGGCAAGACACACAGGCAGGACATCCCTGTACAGACGGAATTTTCCCATCTGTCACCGGAAACACCGGCGTCCTTGTTGGAACAGGGCGAAGCGTATGCAACCGCTTTGGATGGTTTTTCGGAACACTTTGAGACACCGGATGCTGCCAGGACAGCGCCCCCGATACAGGACAACGTGCGAAGCAATTTCCGGCAGGAGGCTTCCAGACGTTTTCTTGTAACAGAGAATGCGACAGACCATGATACCGGAAAATATGCTCCTTCTTCCGAAGGCTCAGCCACACCGGACAGCACAGACAGATCCAGTCAGGAACACCGTTACCGGACACATCAGCATGGGAACAAATATCAACAGCGTTTTCAGGAAGCGGCACAGGCGGAGGAACAGGCAGCGCAGAAGGAAAAGGGTGTGGATAGCGAACCGCCAAAAACATCCAAGCTGGAATTTACTGCGGATGAACTGCCGCCGCAGACAGAGGATAAAAAGCTCACCCATGCAAGGCGGAAGGCCGAACGTACTGCACAAAAAGCAGAGCAGGCACAAAATCGTCTGCCGGCCCGGAAGAAACTGCGCATGGAGACGGTTTCCGACCCGGAGACCGGAAAAGCCAAAAAACACTTAAAATTTGAAAAGGAGGTCAAATCACAAAAGGCCCATGTAAAAGGGCCTGTACCACTGCGTCCGGTCAAGGCGGGCGCCAATACTGCCATTGGTTACGCCCATAAAAAGATTTATGAGGCAGAGGATGAAAATGTGGGGATCAAGGCATCCCACCGCTCTGAACTTGTGGGCGAGGCAGGGCTTCGCACGGCATATCACCGGCATAAAACTGCCCCCTACCGAAAGGCAGCGAAATTACAGCAAAAATCAGCAAAGGCCAACGCAAGACTTGCTTACCGGCAGGCTCTTAGCGACCACCCGGAGCTGAAGAAACATGCGATTGCCCGGATATGGCAGAAACAAAAACTGAAAAGGCAGTATGCCAAGGCTGCCCGTGAAGCCGGGAAACAGGCAAAAAATGCCGCAGTCGCAACAGAGAGGGTCAGCGTCGGTATTGTCCATGCGGTCAAACGGCACCCTGTAATCTGCCTTGTCCTCCTGCTTCTCCTTTTGGTAATTTTCCTGATCACATCCCTGTTTTCCACGTTCTCCAATATCGGGACCGGCGGTTTGGGAAGTCTGGCTGCTTCTACCTATCTTGCAGATGATCAGGACATCAACCAGGCGGAGCTTACCTATACCGAATGGGAAACGGATCTGCAAATGGAAATAGACCGGGTGGAATCAGACCGCCCCGGCTATGACGAATACCAGTATAACCTGGGCGCAATCGAGCATGACCCGTATGTGCTGATGGGGTATCTGACTTCTGCTTATCAGGGATTTACTTACGATGAAGTGGAAAGCGTGCTGCGGCAGCTTTTCCAGGAACAATATACCCTGTCCTTTTCAGAAGAAACCGAGATCCGTTACCGCACCGAAACTTCCGTTGATCCGGAAACCGGGGAAGAAACCCAGGAGGAAGTGCCTTATGAATGGCGCATCTTAAATGTCAAGCTCACAGTCACACCTCTAGAAAACCTGGTCGTTTCCCGGATGAACGCAGACCAGAAAGAGATCTGCGAGATCCTGCTGCAGACAAAAGGAAACCGCCAGTATGTCAAAAATGTCTTTGGCACCAACTGGCTCCCTTATGTGACCAGTTATTACGGCTACCGGGTACATCCCATCAGTGGGGAAAAGAACTATCACACCGGTGTGGACATCGGGATGCCGGAGGGCACAGAGATCCTTGCCGGGCATGACGGAACGGTCACCCTTGCGGGAAATGTCGGCGGTTATGGCTTGTGTGTCGCTATTGAAGGCGAGGCATACGAAGGACATACCCTGACGACCAAATACGGGCACTGTTCCCAGATCCTTGTTTCTGCCGGGCAGGAGGTCAAAGCCGGGGATGTGATTGCAAAGGTCGGGAATACCGGAAATTCTACCGGGGCCCACCTGCACTTAGAAGTCCTGGTTGACGGCCAGTATTTGAATCCCCTGTATTTTGCCGATACCGGCGATACCAGCGAACGGCACCTGCCGGAAGTTGGTTCAGGCGGCACAGGAAACTACTTCGATTATGACATTCCACCGGAAGCCCTTGCGGATGAACAGTTTGCCGCAATGATGGCCGAGGCGGAAAAATATCTTGGCTATCCGTATGTATGGGGAGGCGCAAGCCCTTCCACTTCCTTTGACTGTTCCGGCTATGTGTCCTGGGTGATCAACAACTGCGGCGTTGGCTGGAATTTCGGAAGGCTGACCGCGGATGGTCTTTTAGGTGTATGTACGCCGGTATCAAGTGCGGATGCAAAACCGGGCGACCTGATCTTCTTCCAGGGGACCTACAACACCAGCGGCGCAAGCCATGTAGGGATCTATGTGGGAAATGGAATGATGATCCACTGTGGAGACCCGATTTCTTATGCAAACATCAATACAAGCTACTGGCAGCAGCATTTTTATACATTTGGGCGTCTGCCTTAACAGATTGGAGGTAATAAATTGAATCCTAAAATTGAAAAACTGGAAAAGGAAATTGAAAAGACCAAAACAAAGATTGCGGAAATGCAGGCAAAGCTCCATAAGCTGGAGGAACAGAAAACAGAACTGGAAAATACCGATTATGTGGCGGTGGCGCGCAGTTTCAAACTGACGCCCCAGCAGCTTGCGGATTTTTTGAAATCACAGCAGGCAGCCCCTTCGGAAACTGTTTTACCGCAGGAGAAGGAGGATGTGCATGAGGCTTAAAAAACTTTCCCTGCTGCTGGCGCTTACGCTTCTTGTAAGTGTCAGCGCATTACCTGTAACGGCTCATGCCGGCGGTTCCAAAGACACCACACCGCCAACGCTGACTGCTTCCCTGGAGGGCGATGCCCTGAAAATAGAAAGCAGTGACGATCTATCCGGCGTGGAGGCGGTCTTTGTTGATGAAAACCGTATCAACTCCCTCACCGATGGGAAAGCGTCGGTTGCACTAAAAGATTATGCAGGAACAGAAAAACAGGTAAGCATATACGCAAAAGATTATGCCGGCAACCGTTCTGATGTGGTAAAGCTGGATAATCCGTATTACAAAGAACCGGCTCCTGAAAAGAAACCTGCTGCGGCAGCACCCCAGAGTCCGTCCGGTACACAGACAAAACCGCCTAAGGAAGAAAAACCTTCCGGCTCAAACGCTGCAACCCCTTCCGGCGGCGGAAATTCTTCCGGTTCAGATAACAGTACCGGACAGCAGGAAAATACTTCTGCGATCCCGGAAGGTGCATTTACCCCGGAAGGCACCGGAACGGTACAGGACAACATCAGCGGTACGGATGGGGAAAAACAGTTTTACACCATCACTACGGACGCGGGCAATGTCTTTTATCTGGTGATCGACGGGAAACGGGAAGATAACAATGTCTACTTCTTAAACGGCGTCACAGAGTCCGACCTGATGGCGCTTGCAGAAAAGAACAATGGCAGCATGAGCATGATTCCCCAGGAAGAAAGCTGCAACTGCACCGAAAAATGTGAGGCAGGAAAAGTCAATACCGGCTGTCCGGTCTGCAAAAATGACTTGAGTGGCTGCAAAGGAAAAGAAAAGCCGACGGAAACCGAAAAACCGGCTGAACCGGAAAAGCCGAAGAAAGAGACCGGCAGTGTCGGCACGATCCTGTTTATCCTTGCTGCCTTACTTGCGGTCGGCGGGATCGGTTACTATGTAAAAATCGTGCGTCCGAAACAGCAGGCCGAGGACGATGCGGAATTTGAGGATGACGGTTATGGAGAAGGCTTTGACCCGGATGAGGCATACGGGGAACCGGAATATCTTTCCGAGGATGATTTTGACGACAAGGACAGCAAATAAGGCTGTCCTTTTAGATTTTATGAAAGTGAGGATTTTTTCATGGAACATATCATAACCAGGCGCCGCGGCTTTCGCAAGCTGTTGGCGTTTTTGCTTTGTATGGCAAGCATTTTGGGGCTTCTTCCGGCTCAGGCTTTTGCCATGTCTGTCGGACAAACGGCAAGCTCCTGGCTGGGCGACCAGTATGTGGGCTCTGATGGAAACCACTACCGCGCCCCGGCACCTTACACCTATCTTGCCTACCATGCAGACGGAACCATCGACGTACACACCAGTTCCGGGGGCAATGCTTACCGGCACTATATGCTGACGGATTCTGACGGGATCAGCCATCAGGTTTACTGTGTGGAGAGCGGGATTCCTTACCATACTTCGGAAAACACCTATGTTTCAGAAAGCGGGACCAACAGCCAATACCTGAACCTGCTTCCTGCCGAGGCAAGGAGGGGGATCACCCTGACTGCGATCTATGGCTGGAAACCCGGTGCGACGCTCCCTGTTTCCGGGATCAACGAGGATGACTATAAGATGGCAACCCAGATCATCCTTTGGGAATACCAGCAGCAGCTTAGAAGCGATCCGTACAACCGCCACGGAAACGGCCACGCAGATGGTGACCAGTATTTCAGCGTGATCGCCGGACGACCGGCTGAAAAAGCCTATGACTGGATTCTGGCACAGGTCGCTTCCCATTCCACAGTCCCTTCCTTTACTTCTTCTAAGAAAAGCGAAGCACCGGAACTGGAACTGAAATGGGATGTAGAAAAAAAGGTCTATACCCTGACGGTCACAGATACCAACAACTTGAAGATCGACCTGGAGGCTTTGAAAGGCAGCGGCGTTTCTGTGACAAGAAACGGAAATGAATACACCTTTACCAGCAGGCAGATGATGATGGACCCGGTGCTGTTTGAATTCCGAAAGAATATCCCGGTGGCAAATGACATGCTGATCTGGGGCAGACCAGGCTACCAGACCATGATGACCGGCGCCAGCGATCCGGTTTCCTTCTTTGTAAAGATCAAAACGGAAACTTACGGTACTGCAAAACTTGTCAAGACCAGTGAGGACGGCATTGTTTCCGGTATCACCTTCCATATTTCCGGTACGGACATTTTGGGAAATGAAGTCAATGAGGAAGTCACGACCGGAGAAAACGGCCAGATTGAAAAGAAGCTCCTGCCGGGAACCTATCTGGTAAAAGAGCTGCCGGTGGACCGCTATGTGACCCCTTCCGCACAGTACGTGACCATTGAAAGCGGGCAAACTTCTTCGGTACATTTCAGCAATATCCTGAAGAAGTTCCGCGTCCATGTGGTAAAGAGCGACGCTGATACCGGAAATGCCCAGGGGGACGCCACGCTTGCAGGGGCGACCTATGGGATCTTCCGTGATGGCGAACTGATCGACACTTATACTACCGGGCCGGATGGCAGCTTTATGACTCGCTATTATGTGTGCGGGGATAACTGGACGATCCGGGAGATCGAACCGAGCACCGGGTATCTTCTGAATGAAACCGTTTATGAAGTGGGTGCATCCCCTTCCCTGTATGAAGTGGAACTCAATACCACAGAAAATCAGGTGACGGAAACGGTTATTTACGGAAATATCCAGCTTGTCAAGCACACCGATGACCTGGACCCGGATGTGCCTGAGGGCGAAAATACCGACGATCCCAATGCCGGTATCATCGAACGCCCGGAAGCAGGCGCAGTCTTTGAAATTTACTTAAAGGCAGCCGGAAGCTATGACGCGGCAAAGGAAAGTGAACGCGACCTTCTTACCACGGATGCGGATGGTTTTGCTTCCAGTAAACCGCTTCCGTATGGGCATTATACGGTCCATCAAATCGCAGGCGAGGAAGGCAAAGCCTTTGTCCCGGACTTTACGGTATTCATTTCCTCTGACGGAAAGACTTACAGCTATATCCTGAACAACCGCACCATCACAGCCCGTCTGAAAGTTGAAAAATGTGACGCAGAGACCGGAAAGATTATCCCTGTGACCGGAACCGGTTTTCAGATCAAGGATCTTTCCACCGGGGAATTTATCACCCAGACCGTCTACTATCCGAACCCGGAAACACTGAATACCTTCTATGTTTCTGACGAGGGCTGGCTGATGCTGCCGGAGCCTTTGGCCGCCGGGGATTATGAACTTTATGAGGTAGCTGCTCCTTACGGCTATGTGCTTTCCGACCAGCCGGTACCGTTTACCATTGACGGCAGCGAGGCGGTTGTGACGGTCACGCAGTACAATATGCCGCAGAAAGGCCAGCTTACCATCACAAAGACCGGAGAAGTATTTGCTTCTGTCCAGGAAAACGACGGACTGTACCAACCGGTATATGAGGTTGCCGGACTTCCTGGAGCGGTCTATGATGTGATCGCAGATGAAGATATTTATACCGGTGACGGTACCTTGCGGGCAGAAAAAGATACGGTTGTGGAAACACTTACGACCGGCGAGGACGGCACAGCGAAAAGCGGGTCTCTCTATCTTGGCCGTTATCGTCTGGAGGAACGTCAGGCGCCTTCCGGCTGTGTGTTGAATCCTCAACCGGAATATGTGGAACTGACCTATGCGGGTGAGACCATAGAGGTTACACAGACAGCGGCCGGTCTTTATGACGAACGCCAGAAAGTGGATGTCACACTTTTCAAGGCAATGGAGACCGATGACCTGTTCGGTCTTGGCATGAACGAGGAATATAAGGATATTTCCTTTGGACTTTATGCTTCCGCAGACCTGACGGCGGCAGATGGCAGCGTAATCCCGGCAGGTGGACTTCTGGAAGTGGTCTCTGTTTCGTTTGAGGAATCCGGCGGTTACAGCGCTTCCTTCGCTTCCGACCTGCCTTTTGGCAGCTATTATGTCAAGGAACGCACAACCAACGGCGCCTATATCCTTTCGGATCAGGAATATCCGGTTGTCTTTGAGTATGCTGGTCAGGAAACCGCCCTGGTACAGATCCTTGTCAATGAAGGCGAGGCTGTTTCCAATGAACTTCTCCGTGGGCGTGTAGACGGTGTAAAAGTCGGGGAAAACCCGGAAGGCGGCGAGGATGTCACGCTTGCCGGTGCGCTCATGGGTCTGTTTAGACCTGATACCGAAGAATTTACTGAAGAAAATGCGCTGCTTACTGCTATTACCGGAAAAGACGGCAGTTTTTCCTTTGAGAACATTCCTTACGGACACTGGATCGTCAAGGAGATCTCTGCCCCTGACCTTTATACGGTAAGCCCGCAGCAGCACCATGTATATATCGGTGCAGACGGACAGCATATCGAGATCCGTGTGGAAAACACCCTGATCCGCGGCAGTGTGCAGGTAACTAAAACCGAAGCTGTGGAGGAACCGTCCCCTGTGGAAAAGGAGGATAAGAAAGACAAGAATTCTTTCCTGCGCTTCCTGCCCGGTGCAGTGTTCGACCTGTATGCGGATTCCAACGCCAACCAGGAATATGATCCTGACGATCAAAAGATCGGTACGCTGAAAGAAACCGATGCAGGCTATCATACGGCGGAAAACCTTCTGGCTGGCGGCTACTTTATAAAAGAAAGCAAAGCGCCGGAGGGCTATCAGCCTGATCCAAACGCTTACTATTTTTCCATCACAGAAGATGGACAGGTCGCAGTTGTGGAAAATGGAGAAGCCGGGCACGGATTTACCAATGAGGCTTACCGTGGCAACTTAAAGATCACAAAGGATTCCAGCGACGGGCGCAAAGATGGTTTTGCCATCGAGGTCAAGAGCGCGGACGGCTCCTACTGCGAGACATTCACCACTCCAAAATCCGGTGTAATTGAAGTAAAGGGCCTTCGTGTCGGTATTTATACCGTAACAGAAGTTGCAAACCGGGCAAGCAAGGATTACATCATCCCTGATGCCGCTACGGTGGAGATCAAAGCTGACCAGACATCTACGGTCCAGTTCTTTAATGAAAAACCGGAAAAGCCGGGGAAGCCGGAAAAACCTTCTGTTCCGTCCAATCCTTCCACCCCTCAAAAGCCGGTACCGCAGACCGGGGATGATCCGTATATTTTCCTATATGGCGGACTGTTGGCAGCCGCACTGATTGGCGGCAGCGTATTTGCTGTGTATTATTTCAAAAAGGGAAAATACAGCAGGACTTCCCCGAAAAGAACGGCTGTCGGGATTTCTGTCCTTTCACTCTGCGTTCTGGTGGCTTTTGGCAGCGGTTTTTTGGTGTTCCGTGACTTAAACCAGTATGCCGAGAGTAAAGATGCCTATCAGGATCTTGCCGGATATGTGGAAGTACCGGAGCAGACAGCCTCCCCGGAACAGGCAACCGATCCAACGGAAACAAAACAGGACGATGCCGATATTGTCCTGCCTTCGGTAGACTTTGAAGCGCTCCGTGAAAATGGACCGGACATCATCGGATGGCTTTCCCTTCCTGATACGGTGCTCAATTATCCGGTGACGCAGACTGACAACAACGAGTATTACCTGAACCATCTTTATGACGGGACCTACAACAAGGTTGGCTGCCTGTTTGCCGACTATGAAAATCAGGCAGGTTTTTCAGACCGCAATACGATCGTCTACGGCCATAATATGCGGGATGGTTCCATGTTTGCTCTGCTGAACCGGTACGATGAACAAAGTTACTTTGATACCCACAGGCAGATGTATCTCGTTACTCCGAAGGGTGGTTATGTCATGGAGATCTTTGCGGCGTTTGCAGCAAAGCCGGAAGAATCCGGCAGTGAAACTTCTCCCTGGCAGCTTTCCTGGAAGGATGACGGTGCTTATACTACCTGGCTTACAGCTATGAAGGAACGTTCCGCGGTGGAAAGTGATGTGACTGTGACCTGCAGCGATAAGGTACTGACCCTTTCTACCTGTACGCCGGGCGGCACAGGACGCTTCCTTGTCATGGGAAAACTCGTGAAAGTAGATAACGAAATATAGATTCTAGACGGTGCGGGGGCAAAAGCTCCCGCACCTGCTGTTTACAAGGAGGATTTTATTTTATGGTAAATACCATGATTTCCATTCCCGGCTATGTCCATCTTTACCGCTCGCTTTTGCGGTTTTATGACATGCCGGAAAATGAAGTCCGGGAAATGCTCTATCTTCTGAATACGGCAAACCTGGACTGCTATGAGTATTATCACCCGGACCGCAGTGTGATCCAGAGCGGACCGGTCGCTTTTTGCGGATGGCTGGAAACGAAAGACTGCCGCCCTTACCGCACAGAGGTACAGCTTTACAAATCGCTGCTGTTTTTGAAGCGCAGCATTGACCGTGACCTGATCGTATCAGCTCAGAGGGAGGCTCTGCAAACCCTGCGCTGTATTATCTCCAATCTGGAATACCGCTTTTATAAAGCCTATGGCATGGAGATCGAGGACAAACGCACGGTCTATGGGGAATGTACCTACCGTCTGGTTCCCAGGGAGGATGAACCCAGCGTGTGCCTGATGCACGACTGGATCTACCTGCCAACTGCCTGATGTCACGAATAATATATAAAATATGTGACATATATGAAAACTGTACTGCCTTGCAAAATTTTTGATTTTTGATGTATAAATCAGATTTTTAATGGGAACACTCAAAATAAGAGGAATAGGACCTATTGCAATCATGTCACGAATAATATATAATATTCGTGACATGAAGGGAGGCGGTATTGTGGACAACGGATATACAAAACGAATACGAGAGCGTGTTCTTTCTCTTGAAGATGGAACTGTTTTTGTGATGTCTGATTTTGCGGATATTGCAGATACATCCACTATTCGTCAAAGTTTAAGTCGTTTAGTGCAATCAGGAACATTGCGCCGTATTTTGAAAGGAGTTTATGAAAAACCAAAATATAGCAAACTTCTGGATGAATATGTGGCGGCAGACCCGGAAGCGGTGGCGAACGCATTGGCACGAAGTTATCACTGGACGATTGCCCCATGTGGGAATACAGCATTGAACCTGTTAGGTCTTTCAACACAGGTAACAGCAGTATGGTCCTATATCAGCGATGGTCCATATAAGACCTACGAGTGGAACTCTACAAAGCTGGAATTTAAGCACCGGACCAATAAAGAGATTACCGGATTGTCCTATATGACAAGTTTGGTTATACAGGCATTAAAAACGCTTGGCAGATCGAATGTTACGCCAGAAGTCATACAGATGCTTTCCGAAAAACTGACAGCCAAGGATAAACAGGCTTGCTTGAAGGAAGCAACAGAGTCTACGGATTGGGTTTACGATACGATACGGCAGATTTGTGGAGGTGAAAAGGTACAATGAGAAATATAGCAAGACTTTCAGATAACGACCGTAGGGAGCTGTTCAGAAATACAGCAGATAAAATGGGGCTGAATGATGCCATTGTAGAAAAAGACTTTTGGGTATGTTTTACGCTGGATTATTTATTTCACCGCTCACCATGGAAAGAGTCCATCACCTTTAAGGGCGGTACCAGCCTTTCAAAAGCCTTTCACCTGATCAGCCGGTTTTCAGAAGATATTGATTTGATTCTGGACTGGCGTGTATTGGGATATGGCAAAGATGAACCATGGGAGAAACGTTCCAATACAAAACAGGATGCTTTTAACAAAGAAGCCAATGCGCGTGCGGAGGTATTTCTGTCCGAAACATTCTGCCCGGCAGTCAAAGCCGGCTTATCCCAGGAAATCGGTTGTGAAGCAAATGTCTACATAGATGAAAAGGATAAACAGACGGTCATTTTCGCCTATCCGCACCTTTTTACAAATACGGCGACCTTACAGGTGATCCGTTTAGAGATTGGTGCGCTGGCAGCGTGGACTCCTGCAAAAACAGCGCAGATCGAACCATACGCGGCAAAATATTATCCGAAGATTTTTGAGCAAAAAGAAACTGCAATCCTTACCGTTGCCCCGGAACGGACCTTCTGGGAAAAAGCCACAATCCTGCACCATGAAGCGAACAGACCGGAACATTTGGAAATGCCGCAGCGGTATTCCAGACATTATTATGATCTCTACCGCATGGCTGCAACACCGGTCAAAGAAGCTGCTTTTTCCAGGCTGGATCTCCTGAAGAAAGTTGTAGATTTCAAAATGAAATTCTATCCCAGATCATGGGCGAAGTACCCGGAGGCTGTGCCGGGCACATTAAAATTACTCCCGCCGGAATACCGGTTCGCAGCATTGGAAGCGGACTATAACTCTATGCAGGATATGTTGTATGGGGATATTCCGACATTTGAGACAGTCATAGCAGCGGTCCAGGAACTGGAAAAAGAGATCAATACACTATAAACAATTACATATCCATTTATTTGCCGGCTATTCTAAGATGCTTTAGAATAGCCGGTTTCTTGTTTTCAAAGGAGGGATGCTATATTACGCAAAATGAAGTCAATGCCGTTTTTGACGAACAGGTGCGGCTCTGTGCTGATACCTTGAAACGGAAAACCAAAGAATACACCGGGGATGATCCGGACCGGCTGGGTGCATTTAAGGCAGCGGCAACTTTACAGCACACAACGCCCCAGCGTGCCCTTGCCGGTATGCTGGCAAAGCATATTGTTTCTCTATACGATATGTGCTTTGCCGAGGAAACAGTTTATCCGATGGACACATGGGACGAAAAGATCACAGACAGTCTTAACTATCTGTTCTTACTGAAAGCGATTGTAAAGGAGGGACATACCAATTAAACAGATTGAAGTAAAAATTTTGAACTGCCAGGCGGTAGCGGAAGCAGAAAAAAACATGGTCTTTGCGGCAAGACTTACCCAGCAGGGACATAAGATTGCCTCAATGGACGACCTGATGGAGCTCTACGAAAAATCATTCAGCGTTCAGACAGTAGCAGCTATGGGGGCGCTTCCCCATCCTACCATCCAGAAATTTGCGGTGATCACGGTAGCCATTGTCGGCGCCAGCAGGCGTTTTCTGGCGCAGATCACCCGCCACCAGAACGAAGTAAAATTTATGAGTGCATCGCTGCAGTACAGCAACTATACGGGACAGGCGGATTTCGCTGTCCCGTATTCTATTATGACGGCTCCGGCAGTGGTACGGGAATTGTACTTAAAAAGCTGTCATGAAAGCATGAAATGTTATGAAGCCCTGTGCACTGCCGGAAGCGGGCACGATGCGGCCGGCTATGCCACGCCCCAGGGATTACGGAATGTACTGCTCATCAGCGCCACCCCTTATCAGTGGAAACATATCATCAGCCAGCGGGTATGCCGGAGAAATACTGATGAAACAAGGATTGTGCTGCTAAAGGTCTGGAAAGAACTTTATGAACTAAGCCCTGCTTTGTTTGCCCCATCACTGACCGGGCCTTTTTGTCAGATGGATCGATGTCTGGAAGGTAAAATGACCTGCGGGCGAAAATTGGAGGCAGATATGACGCCGGAGGATATTTTAGAAAAAGACTATCCTGCTCTTTGGGAAGGAGGCTGCCGATGAAAATAAAACTGATTGACTTTGGCGTACCGGAGCACCAGCGTCCTTACCGTCCGCATGGCAATGATGCCGGAGCAGATGTTTATCTGCCCTATGACTGCACCTTACAGCCCGGAGAAATCGCCAAAATTCCTCTTGGTTTTGGACTGGAAATACCGGATGGGTATGCGGGATATATCTTTCCCCGTACCAGTATGGCGGTAAAAGGTCTGGTCTGTGAACTGCCACCTGTGGATTCCGGCTACCGTGGAGAGATCCATGCGATCATCAGCAATGTAAGCAATCAGGCGCAGTCTCTTTTTAAGGGAGCCCGTATCGGGCAGCTTGTGATCACGCCGATCGTCATTGCGGATTTTGTAACCGATCTGGGAACAGAACGAGGAACCGGCAGCTTTGGCAGTACCGGCGAATAGAAAAAGGCTGTTTGGAGAACAGTTTTTGAATACTTATCGGTATAGGGAGCGGACATTTCGAGAACATTATAAAATATAATAAAGAAAGTCACGAAAAAAGCGGCCATTACCGTGACCGCTTACTTTCTGCTATTGAGTTCTTTCATAATACCGAGGATATATTGCATGGATTGAGGATCAAGCTGTCTTGCCTCTGCAATGAATTCCTTTAAGGTTTCCGGGTAGGTATTTCCTTCATCAAAGAATTCCTGCGGTGTCACACCCAGATATTCGCAGATGTAGAAAAAAGACTGCATAGCGGGAAGTGACTTTTTATTCTCAATATTATTGATGTAGTTGTTTGCCTGACCTAACGATAAAGACATATCGCGTGCGGAAACTCCTTTTTGTGTCCGCAGCTTCGCTAATCGTTCCGGGACAAAATCTTCATACATCGCCTTCACCTCCCATTCTGTAATAGATTGTACCTCACGCCCCTTTATTATCCGCAAAAGGAAAAAGGGTATTATCGTTGACTTGCTAAATTAAATCTATTACTATATGAAAAGTGAAGAATTTTACCTATCAGATGGAGGGATGACCGATGAAAGGAAAGACTTGCTGTGTTACCGGACACAGGGATTTGCCGCAGAATGAGATCAACAAAATAAAAGCCGCTTTGGAACATGAGATCGATGCTGCCGTTACAGATGGATTTACCTGTTTTATGAGTGGCTTTGCAGATGGCGTGGATCAGTATTTTGCAGAGCTGGTGTTGGAAAGAAAGCAGACTAATCCGGCGCTGGAGCTGATCGCAGTGATCCCTTACCGCAAACGTCTGGACAGCCTGAATAAGAAAACAAGAACCCGTGAACTGCTGGAGGCTTGTGCGGATGTTGTTGTCATACAGGAAAAATATCTCCCAAGCGTCTACTCCCACAGAAACCGCTATATGGTGGAGCACTCCGACCGAGTGATCGCTGTATATGACGGACGGGAAACCGGCGGTACGGCAAAGACGATCCGCTTCACCCATCGGATGAAAAAGGAACTGCGGGAAATCCCGGTTGGAGAGATCGTCCTGCCGGATCACTTGAAACCAAAAACAAAATAGATACCTGTTGATGCGCTCACTTTGAAGTGGGCGTTTTTCTTTACCCATTTTTAGGAGGAATGCTTATGTGGAACCTGATTTCACATTTCCTTACCTTTGCCGGAGGAATGGCTTCCGGCGTTATGTTGATGTGTCTTATGCAAACCGGAAAACTTGCGGATAAAGAATTTGAAACTATGAAGGAGGAATAAAAATTGAAACTTGTGATTGCAGAAAAGCCCTCTGTTGCTATGTCACTGGCAGCAGTATTAGGCGCAACGGAAAGAAAAGACGGTTATCTCGAAGGTTCCGGTTATCTGGTGAGCTGGTGCGTGGGACATCTTTTGGAACTGGCACAGCCGGAGGCTTACAAAGAACAGTACGCCAAATGGCGGTATGAGGACCTTCCGATCCTACCGGAAAACTGGAAATATGAAGTTCCAAAGGATAAGAAAAAGCAGCTTGCCCTTTTGTGCCGGCTGATGAAGGACAAACGGGTTGATTCTGTGGTATGCGCTACGGATGCCGGGCGTGAAGGAGAACTGATCTTCCGTCTGGTCTATGAATATGCCGGATGTAATAAGCCTATGGAACGCCTTTGGATTTCCAGTATGGAGGATGCGGCGATCCGTGAGGGTTTTGACCATCTCCGTCCCGGCAGTGATTACGATAAACTCTATGATGCGGCAGTATGCCGGGCAGGAGCCGACTGGCTGATCGGGATCAATGCCACCCGGCTTTTTTCTGTCCTGTATGGTGTCACACTAAATGTCGGCCGTGTTATGTCACCGACGCTGGCACTTTTGGTACAGCGTGAGTCGGATATTGAATCCTTCATCAGCAGGCCTTTTTATGTGCCGGAAATCACCTGCGGAGGTTTTACTGCTTCCGGCGAAAAAATGACGGAACGATCCGAGGCTGAAAAAATCCGTATGGACTGTGACCACAACTCCGCTTTTGTGCGTTCTGCGGAAAAGCAGGTAAAAACTATACAGCCTCCCCGCCTTTATGACCTTACAACTCTGCAAAGGGAATGTAACCGTATTTATGGCTATACGGCTCAACAGACCCTTGATTATGTGCAATCTCTCTATGAAAAGAAGCTAGCAACCTATCCGAGAACGGACAGCCAGTATTTGACGAAGGACATGCAGGCAACCGCCGCTTCCCTGATCCTATGGCTGCGTGACAATATGCCCTTTGGAAAAGGCTGCGCCGGAGAGCCGGACATTGACCGGGTAACAGACGACAGCAAAGTGACCGACCACCATGCCATCATCCCAACTGTGGAGATTGCACGGACAGACCTGTCGGAGCTTCCTTCCGGGGAGCGGGATGTGCTTACCCTGCTTGCCGTCAGACTGCTTTGTGCCACAACGCAGGCAAACCGGTTTGAAGCGGTCACCGCTATGTTAGACTGCCAGGGATATACTTTTACGGCAAAAGGAAAGACCATCTTACAGTCCGGCTGGAAAGAGGTGGAACGGATTCACCGTATGAGTATCAGGCAGAGTGAAACGGAACACAGAGAAAATGAAGATGCCGCTCTCCCTGTGCTGAAGGAAGGACAGACTTTTGAAGCTGTATCAGCAAGTCTCCGTGAAGGGAAAACTTCACCGCCGAAACACTATACGGATGTGATATTTTGTGAGCGTAAGGAGTGGATAGGAATTGAAGAAAGGAGTTCAGCATGAGAAGAAAAAAAGATAGAAGCAATGGCATTACTGCTTTGTATGAAAGACTGTCTCGTGATGATGATAATGCTGGAGAGAGTAACAGTATAGTTCATCAAAAGCAAATGCTTGAAGATTATGCTATGAAACATGGTTTTACGAATCTTGTTCATTTTACCGATGATGGTTGGAGTGGAGCGACTTTTGACAGACCTTCATGGAACAGACTTGTTGAAGGTGTTAAAAACGGAGAAATCACTGCCTGTATCTGCAAAGATATGTCCAGAATCGGCAGAGATCATCTGCAAGTAGGTTTTTTCACTGACATTCTGTTTAGAGAAAAGGAAGTTCGATTTATAGCAATCAATAATGGTATTGACAGTGACCGTCAAGAAACCAGTGAGTTTGCCCCTTTTCTGAATATCATGAATGAGTGGTTTGTCAGGGACACAAGTAAGAAAATTAAAGCTGTACTGAAATCCAGAGGTTCTTCCGGCAACGCTCATACAAGTAATATCCCACCATACGGCTATTTGAAAGACCCCGAAAACCCCGACCATTGGATTATTGATGAAGAAGCTGCTGAAGTAGTCCGCAGAATTTATCGCATGACTATTGAGGGAAAAGGACCTTATCAGATAGCAAGAGAACTTTCAGAAGAAAAAATAGAAAGACCGTCTTATTATCTTGGAAAAAAGGGACTTGGAAATCATGCAAGCAACTATGACAAAGAAAATCCGTATATGTGGCGAGGAAATCAGGTTACTACTCTGATTGCCCGACCAGAGTATATTGGAAAGACTGTCAACTTCAGGACATTCAAAAATTCCTATAAGGACAAAAAGACGAAAAGGGCAGACAAGGAAGATTGGGTGGTTTTTGATGATACACAAGAGCCTATTGTCGATGAAGAAACATGGCTGCTTGCTCAAAAGTTAAGACAGAATGTAAGAAAAGCCGATCCTATGGGCGAGCCTAATGTTCTGACCGGAAAGATTTACTGTGCTGATTGTGGTGCGCCGATGTATAATCACAGGCAGCGGAAAGGGCGAGAAAGAATATACTATACTGCCAAAGGCGAAAAAAGGACAAGTCATTCCAATCCGGCAGATTGTTATGAATGTTCCACATATAATCTGGGTTGTCAGAGATATGACCGGCATTGTACTTGCCACCATATTTCAACAAAAGCACTTAAAAGCATCATTCTGAAAACCATACAGGAGACTTGCCATTATGTTTCTTTGAATGAGCGGGAGTTTGTTTATTCTCTGCAAGAAGAATCGGCGATGAAAGATATTGCTGTTTCTGAAACTGTAAAAAACCGCATTGAAAGAAATCAGAAGCGAGTTCACGAACTGGATATGCTTATCAGGAAAATCTATGAAGATAATGTGATTGGAAGATTGCCGGACAGGCTTTTTCAGAGTATGCTTACTGATTATGAAAATGAGCAGAACGAGCTGAACAAGATTATTGAGACTGACACCGCTGATATGCAACGGATTATAGGCGGTCAAAATAATGTGGAGCGTTTTCTAAAGCTGGTTAAAAAGTATGAGAACATTACAGAACTTACTCCTGCCATGATAAATGAATTTATCGACAAAATTCTGGTTCACGAGCCACAAGGAAAAGGTGCAGACCGCACCACAGAGGTGGAGATATATCTTAACTATGTCGGGCAATTTCAAGTACCTGTGGAGCAGCATGAACCAACAGAGGAAGAAAGGATTGCTGCTGAAAAAGAGGCGGAACGACTTCGCAGAAAACGAGAATCCAATCGTAAGTATATGAAAAAGATTCGTGAGAAATCAAAAGAATTTGCGGAGCATGAGCGTATAGCAGAAGAAAAAAGTTCTGATAGCAATGTGTGTGTTGAACAGAACGCCACAAGCAAATCAAATCGGCAAAAAGTGAAAGGAGAAAAAATAGCATGACAGAATTGAAATCACGAATCCATGACAAAAGCAACGGTCTGGACTATGTTCTTGTGGGCGATTACTATGTGCCGGACTTGAAGCTACCGGAGGAACACCGCCCTATCGGTATGTGGGGCAGACTGCACAGGACATATTTGGAGCAGTACCGCCCTACAAGGTTCTCTGCCCTCTGTTTATCCGGCGAACTGCATACTTACCTTGCTGACCTGGACGAACAGGCAACGGAAAGATGCAGCCTTATCATTGAGCAGATGAAACAAGCCGAGGGTGTGACCGAAACCATGAAAGCAGACAATCAGATGTTGTGGGTACAGTCCATGAACTCTATTCGTAACCGAGCCGAAGAAATCATCAGACAGGAAATGATTTACTGCTGATTTTATCAAGTCCAAAACCAACAAATTTATATCGTAAACGAAGCGACAGGTATTTCCTTATGAAGTGTCTGTCGCTTTTCATTTATCAAACTTTAAGGAGGAAAACACAATGAAGATGAACCGGAATGAAATGGAAGCCCTTTATGCCTTTGGCTGTCCGAACCTGAAAGCAACTGTCGAGCGTTTGCGTATGGTAGCTGCCCTTGCACCCGATCCAGTGGCGAAGAAGCTGTTTTATATGCTTTCCGTTAAGCTGAGTGCTGAAGGTGTTGAAAGGTGGTATCGCTGCTTTTACTGCAAGCTGCGTGTGTTGAAAAACCATAGGGAGGGCTGCTATGGCGAGACTTACGAAGATTGAGAAAGAAACAATCGTTCTCTTTAATGAGGGCGAGGACAAGGCAAATATCTACACCCACAACGCCGGATTGAAAAAGAGGTTGGCTGCTTTTGCTAAGAAGTACCCTGACCTTTGCAGACTGGAAAAATCCAATGTTCAAGGCGGTGTTTCTTATGAGCTGGCAAAGTCCCGTCTGTCTATCCGCTTCCTGCCGCCTTACAGTGAGGAACGCAGACAGAAAGCCAGCGAATATGCGAAAAAGCATGGGCTGAACAGCCAGCAGGGACAATGTGATAATCAGGGCTGATATGCGGTTAAAATGTCAGGTGCAGACCTGATGTTTTGACCGTTGCCTATCGTCTGCAAGGAAAGTATCGGGGACTATGGATTTTGCAGAAATGTGCGTTACAAGGCTTGAACAGGAACTCTGCACACAAAATTTTTTCTTCCATTCTTTAAGTTGATGAAGTATAATAAAATATGAAAAATTGAGGTTTTTAATGCTCGATTTCAAACAATCATTTTTATATATCTGGGACTATGGAGGGCAAAATGAATGATTTTTTACGAATGTGTTTTAATATAATTACACAAATAGGTCCCTATTTAGTTGTACTTCTTCTTTTGAAATATCTTGTAAATCTTCAACAAAAGAGAGCTAAAGAACGAGAGGAAGAACAGAAAAAGGGAATAATTAGAACGCATTATACAATAAAAACAGAGAAATTCCTTGTCGTGGCATTTATCGTAGGTACAATATTTTTTGCTTGTTGTACGGCTATGAGTCTTAGGGAAAAAGAAGATATGTTTGTCATTTGTATATTTGGAATATTTTTTTTAGTAGGCATAAGCGGAATAGTCAATATGGTAATGTGGAAACTGGAAGTGAACGGAGATGAAATCACATGGCGTTCAACTTTTGGCAGAAAGAGAACTTTTCACTTTGAAGACATTACCTATTGCGAGAGAAAGAAAGGTTCTATGCGTGTATATGTAAATGGAGAAAAATTATTTACCATTGATAGTAATATTGACAAAGAAGAATTTATGGAGGATATAGAGAGAAGAAGAATCCCTGTAAAATCTTACTGGGCAAATCAGCATAAGAAAAATCGTAAATGACATAGATTTTATAACAGTACGATGTTAGACAACTGAATATGACCGTTAAGGTCAGGTGAAGAAACCGATGTATTGAGCGTAAAGCGATCATGCGTCGGTTTTTCTTATTTCATGAGCTGACAGAATTCCGACTGTATATCGCCTGTGAGGAAAGTATCGGAGACTATGGATTTTGCGGAAATGTGCGTTATAGGTAAGTAAAAAACTACTTGATAGAGCGTGAATTGAATTGTTCATATCGGTATGATATAATTTACTGAAATGAAGCAAGAAGGTGGACTTTTGTATGAAAAAATTTTTGAAAATATTGCTAATCATTGTAGGAATAGTTTTTTTGATTTTTGCAGCGCTGATATGTATTGGACTGTTTGTTGATTATGATGACCATATTGAAAATGGTCGTTATACTTATGTTCCGGAAGATGACAATAAAGACAATGCATATGTCGAATTCAATTTGAGTGATTACGATAAAAAGGATTCTGAACTCATATATTATAGTTCTGTCGAAGAAGCTATTTTGAATTCTCCTTTGAATGCTGAAAATGAAGAATTTTCTGTTCCAGAAGATTTTCTTAATCATGTTGATGAAATATTGCATATATGGAATGGCAAACAGTATGATACTATTTTCTATCGGGCAGGAAGTGATAACGATCCCGTTCAAGGTTTTGTGATTGCACGCTGCAAAAAAAAGATAGAAAATGAAAGTACACAATATGCGTTTGTAAATGCTACACCAGCTACCACTACACCAGATACCACTTATGGGGGAGACTTCAAAAAATTTATCCATTTATCTTTAACAATAAGTGATATTCAACAAGACTTAAATCCAAATTATCCGGATACCAGATTCGTTTTTGGCTATGCACATGATAAAGAAATTTACTCATTAGAAGTAGAAGGTCAAAAGCCAGATGGGATTATAGAATATGAAGAATATGGTAGAACGATGTATATGTGGTATTATAACGATTTGAAAAGCAATAAAAGAGGCGATTGTCTGAGCTACTCAGTAGATGTGCCAGAGTAATTTTTCAAATTGGCTAATCTGCCACAACTGAATATGACCGTCAAGGTCAGATGAAGAAACCGATGTATTGAGCGTAAAGCGATCATGCGTCGGTTTTTCTTATTTCATGAGCTGACAGAATTCCGACTGTATATCACCCGTGAGGAAAGTATCGGGGACTATGGATTTTGCATAAATGCGCGTTACAAGGCTTGAACAGGAACTCTGCACACAAATTTTTTCTTCCATTCGTTAAGTTGATGAAGTATAATGAAAAATAAGATAAAGTTAATTCTTGGAGGTGTTATTCATGTTTGGTTTTAAGAAAAATGAAAAGCCAACGCTCATTATTGAAGCAAAAGATCTAATGGAAATTATCAAGTCTGATTATGATAATGATATGGCTTTTACTCTTATTGAGTTTTCCTATAATGAGAAAAAATATGTGATGGGTTCCTGTGTTTTACCTGCTAACGCAGAGGAATGTAAAGAAAATATATCTTTTATATTTCAAGACAGAGTTTTTGAAAGTTTTGAGGAATTTCAAACTGCTATTATTATAGATAATAAAAACATCTTACAATTAGAAAAACCCCTTGAAATTTTAAGAGCAGGAATTATTGATAATGAGCCTATGCTGAAAACGCCATGGGGAGATAAAAGATTAGCTGATAAAGCTGTTAATAAATAGCGTGTCGCTTTGAAAGGAGTACAAATTTATGGCATTATTGATGTTTAGAACTTTTGGAGTGATTATAGTATCATTTATAGTCTTAATTATGTATGTTTTGCATAGAAAGAAAAATGGGAAGTTTATAAAACGAAAGGCTGTCAATGAAGAAGAAAAAATAAAATATCAAAAATGGGAAAAAATAATCAATGTGATGGCAGTTGTTGGGTTATTGATTCTCGGTATATTTATAACTGTTCCTTGTTGCTTGGATATACCTTATTTACTATCTAACAATTTAGTTGAAGTTACCGGAGAAGTTACACAAGGTGCAATGTCAGGAGAAAACTCTAATAGTGAAAGAAGAATACATATTAGAGATGAGAAAACTGGAGAAGAACATTCATTAAAATATTGGGGAACAGGTAGCGATTTAGGAGATAAGATAACTGTAAGGTATTTACCACACACAGAATATGGGTATGTAGTTGAATAGAATAAAAATAAATATCCTATTTTGTTTTGGGAAATTTGTAGATTACCTGTAATCTGCCACAACTGAATATGACCGTCAAGGTCAGATAAAGAAACCGATGTATTGAGCGTAAAGCGATCATGCGTCGGTTTTTCTTTTTGCAAAATAGTCCGGTGGACTGTTTTGTAAAACCGAAGGAACTGACAGAGCTTGAGACGGGGCGAAGTCAGTTTGTTCGGGCGGGAGTACAGAGGGTGCAACCCTTTGTGCATGGGTACAGGGAATGCAATACCCCTGTGCAGGTCAAGGGCGGCAGCCTTGCCCAGTTAAGTGGCGTCTCGCCACTTAGTACTGGGTATTACTTGACGCAGAAAGCC
Source organism: Clostridiaceae bacterium OM02-2AC (assembly GCA_003481775.1). Lineage (GTDB taxonomy): Bacteria > Bacillota_I > Bacilli_A > Erysipelotrichales > Erysipelotrichaceae > Clostridium_AQ. Next base: position 15,736 of record QULU01000023.1, on the reverse strand, counting down.
GCAAGGAATCAGCTTCGCTGCCCTTCTCCCCTGTCGGGGAAATCAAAAAGAAAAGGAGGAACTCATGTGAAATTAACAAGACACAATGGACGAGCCGGAAAGAATGGCGTTTATAATCCGAAGCACAATGACCGCAGTTTTGACATTGCCAACAGCGAACACATTGACGAAGAACGAGCCAAACAAAATCTCTATTGGGACTGTTACAATGGCTTCCGCAATTTCAAAAATCCCGATAAGGAAAATGAGCTGTCTGCCACTTTTGAAGATGTGGAACATCTTTTTTATCGTCAGAGGTATCGTGATTTTGTAACCGGACAAAACGAAAGAAATGTGAAGAACCGACACCCTGAAAGAAATAAGGAAACCGGAGATTTGCTCAAAAGCAAAAAGACCTGTCCAGAGGAAACGGTCTATCAGATTGGAACGCTTGATAATCATGTTCCACCAGAACTGCTCATTGAGATCGTCACAGAATTTATGGAAATCGTAAATGAGCGTTTCGGCTCTCATGTCCATATCCTGAATTGGGCACTGCACTTGGATGAAAGCACCCCTCATATTCACGAGCGTCATGTGTTCGACTGTGAAAATCAATATGGGGAGATTGCCCCACAACAGGAAAAGGCTTTGGAAGCACTGGGGTTTGAACTGCCAGAACCGGAGAAGCCTGTCGGAAGAAAAAATAACCGCAAGATGACTTTCGATTCAGCCTGCCGAGTGCTGTTGTTTGATGTGGCGAAAAAGCATGGCTTACAACTGGAAGAAGAACCGGAATATGGTGGTCGTGCTTATCTGGAAAAACAGGACTATATTCTTTTCAAGCAAAAGGAGCAACTGGCAGCACAGGAGCAAAAGTTGGAAGAACTCACGATGAAGATTGAAGATGTGGAAGCTCTGGTGGACGAGGTTGCCGATATTGCCTATGACAAGGCGGTTGAGGTCGTTGCTGATACTGTAAAACTGGAAACGCACAAGGAGGATATTAAGCTGGTGGAGCAGTCTAAAGCGTGGGTTCTCTCCCCTGAGCGTAAGGCTTCAAAGAAAGAAGTTGAGTATGCAGTGAAACGATTGGATGGCGTGATTGCCAGAATCACAAACGCTATGAAATCAACCATTCAGAAAATCCAAACCACGCTGATGAAACCGGAGGTCAAAAAAGCCGGAACGGAGCAAATCAAGAAGAAAGCCAAAAATTCTATTATAGAGCAGTTGAGCCGCAAAAAGAAAGAAATTGCAGAGCGTGAAGTCAGCCGGACGGATCAGGCAAAAAGCAAAAAACAGGATATGGAACTCTAAAGCACTTGCTGTTTTCACTTTGAAAATGACAGGTGCTTTTGCTTTAGGGAGTAAGAAAATATCTTCCATTCTTTAGGTTGATGAAGTATAATGATAGTAAGAAATTTTTTGTAATGACCTTAATCCAATAAGTGATTTTGCAATTATTCAGTAAAGGATGTAATTATATGAAAAAAGTATTGTTGCTTTCCAGTGTGATTATTATACTCGGTTTAACAGGCTGCTCTAACAAATATTTCAATGACTGGTTTAGCTCTGAACAAAATGAAACGGATAAGATGTGTCAACAAATTATCGAGGCATGTAAGCAACAGGATTCAGAGAAACTCAAATCTCTATTTTCCGAAGAAAGCAAAAAGAACATTGAGAATTTAGACACTGAAATCTCTGCTTTTTTCGATTATATTGAGGGCAGTATCCAAAGTTTTGAGGGCGATTGTGCATCATCAAGTGAAAGCAACTATGGTAAAAGGAAAACGGAATTGGATGGTATGTATCTCATATTGACAGAGAAGGAACGGTATTGTATGAATTTTTATATGTATAGTGAGGATGATGAAAATGCTCAAAATGTGGGGATATATAAAATTGAAATTGCATTGGAGAGCGAAGTGGCTGAGGATAATTTTATATGGGATAATCCCCCAAACGGTATTTTTGTTGGAGGACAAAATTGATTTTTGTTATGAGAGAACATTAAAGTATAAATTTCGGATGGTATAAGAAAAACTGACTACAATTAAATCTTCACAGCTTTACTAAGCAGGAAATCTGAAAAGTTCTCCTGCTTTTTTGCACTCAAAATAGAATGTGGAACTCTAAGACACTTGCTGTCTTCGTTTTGAAAATGACAGGTGCTTTTGCTTTGGGAGGCAAGAAAAAATCTTCCATTCTTTAGGTTGATGAAGTATAATGTAAGCAACAAACTTGAAGTTTAAGGGGATGATATTATGGATTTTGCTATATTTAGATTGTTTATAAGAGTTTCATTATTTGTTATAGCGTTAATTGCTTGCATTATCTATCTAATTAAAAAAAGAAAACTTATCTATTCGATATTTTTTGATAAAGAAGCGATAAAAAAAGAATATACTGGAAAAAATGATATAATATTTCTTCGATTGGCTAATACCATTCTTGTTATAGTAGCTATTCTTTTAATCTTATATTTGAAAGATTTTGTTTTAGATATGCCTTACATCATAAACAAACAGTATAGTTATGCAGAAGGATATGTAACTGAACAATCTCATGGTGGTGCAGATATATCTTCTGAAAGAAGAAGTATTTTTCTATATGATAAAGTTAAAGATGATGAAATCGAAATCACAGTATTTTCAAGGTATATTGATAAAAATACTTATTTAAAGGTACAATATCTTCCGCATACGAAATATGGTGCTATTGTAGAAATTAAATAATTCATTCTAAAAAGAAAATTTCCAGTTTGTATAACTGGCAACCCAACCACAATTAAATCTTCACAGCTTTGCTAAGCAGGAAATCTGAAAAGGTCTCCTGCTTTTTTGCACCTAAAATTAAATATGGAACTCTAAGGCACTTGCTGTTTTCGTTTTGAAAATGACAGGTGCTTTTTTCGTTTCAGGAAAGGAGTCACATGAATGTATTTGAAGTTGTAAAAGAAAATGTTACTGCCCGACAAGCCGCAGAAGCCTATGGCTTGAAAGTGGGTCGCACAGGTATGGCGTGCTGTCCGTTTCACTCAGATAAGTCCCCCAGTATGAAGCTGGATGAACGCTATTACTGTTTTGGCTGCGGAGCAACCGGAGACGCTGTTGATCTCACAGCGAAGCTATTCGGTATCGGGCTGAGGGAAGCTGCTGTCAAACTTGCTGAAGATTTTGGTCTTAACTATGACAGCCGACAAAAGCCCAGTGTCCGCCCTCGTATTCGTGAGCCGACACCGGAACAGAAGTATCAAAAAGGAGAAAATCATTGCTACAAGGTGCTGACGGATTATTTTCATCTTCTTAGAGAATGGGAAAAGAAATACGCTCCTAAACAGCCGGATGAGGAATGGAATCCCCTGTTTGCAGAAGCACTGCATAAGAAGAACTATATCGAATATCTGCTTGATATTCTTCTGTATGGTTCATTGGAGGAACGAAAAGCACTTGTGGCAGAACAGAGAAAGGAGGTGTTAAAACTTGAACAGCGAATTGCAGAACTGTCAGCAGACAGAACCATGCACAGTAGAAGAAATCCGAAACAGCTTAGAGCAGAGCGAGAAAGGTAAGGTTTATAATACTGCCGCAAATTATAAGCGTGTTCTGCAATATGATCCACTTTTGAAAGGGGCTATCCGAAAAAATCTTCTGACCGAAAGAATCGACATTGTGAAGCCCCTCGGTTGGTATCGTGACAGCCCGACATTGACGGATGTGGATGTGAAATATCTGCTCCTATATTTTGAAGAAAACTATGGATTGACCGTAGAGAAGAAAATCATAGACGCAGTTGCGGTTATTGCCAATGAAAATCGTTACCACCCTGTCTGTGATTTTCTCAATGCCTTGCAATGGGACGGAACAGAACGCATACGCTTCTGTCTGCACCGCTTTCTCGGTTCTGATACAGATGATTACACCTATGAAGCATTGAAGTTGTTTCTGCTGGGTGCTATCTCACGAGCCTTTAAGCCGGGATGTAAATTTGAGGTAATGCTCTGTCTTGTAGGCGGTCAGGGAGCCGGAAAGTCCTCTTTCTTCCGTTTGCTTGCGGTCAATGATGATTGGTTCTCTGATGACTTGAAAAAGCTGGATGATGAAAATGTGTACCGCAAAATGCAGGGGCATTGGATTATTGAAATGTCGGAAATGATTGCAACCGCCAACGCTAAGAGCATTGAAGAAATCAAGTCCTTTCTGAGCCGACAAAAGGAAACCTATAAGATACCCTATGAAACACATCCGGCAGACAGAAAACGACAATGTGTGTTTGGAGGTTCTTCTAATACCCTTGACTTTCTTCCCCTTGACCGAACAGGCAACCGCCGCTTCGTTCCGGTTATGGTCTATCCTGAAAGGGCTGAGGTTCATATTTTGGAGGATGAACAGGCTTCCAGAGAGTATATCAATCAGATGTGGGCAGAAGCTATGGAGATTTACAGAAGCGGCAATTTCCGTCTGAGATTCAGTCCGGCTATGAACGCTTATCTGAAAGCCCACCAAAAGGACTTTATGCCGGAGGACACAAAGGCAGGACAGATTTTAGACTATTTGGAACGCTATTCCGGCAGCATAGTCTGCTCTAAGCAGCTTTACAAGGAAGCACTGGGGCATGATTATGACGAACCGAAACAATGGGAGCTGCGAGAGATCAACGACATTATGAATAACGCTGTCACAGGCTGGAGGGCGTTCAGCAATCCGAGGTATTTTCCAGAGCCTTACCGCCGACAAAAGGGCTGGGAGCGTATCAGGAATGACAACGAGCCTGACAACAGCATGGATGGTTTTCAAGAAATCCCGACAGAGGAAATGGAACAGTTAGGACTTCCGGAAGAATGGTTGAAGCAAAAATAAAAGCCCGTTGTCGCTTCGGTTGTCGAGCCGGTTGTCGGTCTGGTTGTCGGGCAAAAATCCCGAAAGCCTTGATATTGCGGCACTTTTCCCTCTCTGACAACCATGACAACCAATATTATAAAGAAAAAGGAAATAGTAAAAAGATAGTATCGCCCGATAAAGAAAAAAGGTTTTCTGATGTCCGTTGTCGGAACTTCGTTGTCAGACCTTTCCTTGTCGGGCTTTTTTCATTTAAGTAGGAGGAATATCGTATGACAAATATTGTGAACAGTACACTACCCACCCCAAATAACCATTCGGAGAAAAACAAACCGGATGGAGTTTTTGTGATTAAGCAAGGCAAAACAAATTATAAAGTCAAAGTGTTTTTTGACCATAGTAGCGGTTTGACTGCTGAGGACAGGTTGAAACGCATTATTCAGGCAGAAGCAGAGAGAGAATCTGCGTAAGTAATATAAAAAATATCCACGCACCCCCTTGACAAAAGCTTTCAGAGGACACACTGCTGTCCGCTATGGAGACTGCCGGTGCGGAAGATATGCCGGAAGATGCCGAGCGTAAAGGATTGGGTACTCCGGCTACCCGTGCGGCAACACTGGAAAAGCTGGTTTCTGCCGGATTTGTACAGCGAAAGAAAAAGCAGCTCATTCCTACGGAAAAAGGAAAGAACCTGATCGCAGTCCTGCCGGACAATATCAAATCTCCCATCTTAACTGCAGAATGGGAATCCATGCTGAAACAAGTGGAACATGGCGAACTGTCGGCAACATCTTTTATGGATCAGATTGCAGATATGAGCCGGACGCTGGTAAAAGAACATACTACCCCGGAAGAACGTTTTGCGGATCTGTTTCCTTCTTCCAAAGGAACTGCACACGAAGCCGTGGGGGTATGTCCCCGCTGCGGTGCCCCGGTATTTGAAGGAAAGAAAGGTTTTTTCTGCGGCAACAGGGAATGTTCTTTTGCTCTTTGGAAAGATAACCGTTTCTTTTCCAGCAAGAAAAAATCTATCACAAAGTCTGTGGCAGCGGCTCTTTTGAAAGAGGGCCGCATTTCTATGTCCGGGCTTTACAGTGAAAAAACAGGAAGGACCTATGATGCGGAAGTGATTCTGGATGATACCGGCGGTAAATATGTGAATTTCAAGCTGGAATTTCCAGTAAAGAAAGGCAGGCGTAAATGAGCGATCGAAAAACCTTTGAATATGGCGGTTATCACTTCACGCCCATACGAAAATTTCACAAAAAAGAAGGCGACTTTTTCGCCATATCGAAACGGCTGGCAAGTGACCCCAACTTAGGGCTGTGTACCTATCAGGATCGGCAAAAAGCACCTTATGATTACAAAGACTTTTATACCGTTTCAACAGACAAAGAATGTGATATTTTCCGCTGCGAAGAAAATGGATTGTTGTATGTACCAGGAAAAAATGAACTTTTTATTTACCATGAACCAAAACAGAAAAAGCGGAACTCTATCGCCGATGCCCTTTCACAGCCTAGGAATGTTACTGATACAACCGAAATTTCCAGCGGTCGGCAAAGCAGAGCCCCGGAAAGGTAGGCGTTATGGCGGAGAGAGAATTGAACCGCTCGGAGCGGGCTACGATCCGAAAGCTGGTTACGGAGCTTTGCGCCAACTATGACTCTCAGGATAAGATCTGCCTTCCTTTGAACAGTCCTTGCTATATGCTGAATAAATGGTGGACCGGTGCTTATTGCAGGTACTTTGAAAAAGCGGTGCTGCCGGTGGATGCAGCACTGGAATCAGCCATTACCGGCGAGGACACCTCCATGAGACAGAAAATATGCCCTGTGTGTGGAAAGGCATATCTTCCTACAACCAGCCAGGCATATTGTTCCGCTGCCTGCCGGGTCTATGCAAGACGGAAATCCGAGCGGGAACGCAAACGCCGGAAGCGGCAAAACCAACCATGATATGTCCGCAACTTAGCCTTAAAAGTCCTTGATTTTCAAGGGCTTTTTGCACCTGTTTTCAAGGGAGCTGTATAAGAATACTCCGGTGCTTTGAAATGAGGTTAAGTTGCAGACAAAACATATATTTTAACAAAAACGATAGGAGGCGATTTTTTGAATATCAACACGATTACCGCGGAGGACCTTCGCCGCATGCCGGATAAGGAAGGACTGATTTTACAGGGCTGTGGCGGGGATCTGACAGAGTGGGTGGACGGGATCAATGAAATGCTGACAAAAGCAGGCATATTGAAAGATGGCTGTCAGTTTGAGAATGTGGCTGCTTTTCAGCACGGCGAACTGACCTGTCTGCTTTACCCGTTTGATGATGTGAAACTGGATATAGGAAAACTTGCCCTGTGGCGTTTACAGACCCATGAAGTCTATGGCGGCACATGGCTGTCGGACTTTGTGCCGAATTATTTAGGCGGATTTATAGAAACACCGGAAGCGTTGGCAGATAAACCGGATTGTCCGCTGATCGGAGCAGATGGGAACATTTTTAATCTGCTGGGTATTGCTTCCCGTACTTTGCTGGAGCATGGTTTGAAAGAACAGGCAAAAGAAATGTCTGATCGGGTATTTGTTTCCGGCAGTTATGGAGAAGCGCTCTGTATCATTGGCGAATATGTCAACATCACAGATTCCGAACCGGAGCATAAGAATTCTCTCCGTCAGCAGCTAAAGGCAACAAAACCGGCAGACCCAGTAAAAAAGCAACAAACTTCCAAACAGCAGGAACGATAAGGAGGGATGCGAAATGGAAAGGAAACGGACCTATGGTGTATGGGCAGTACGAAGCAGCACTTCTATTTTTGGACCGGCACAAAGCTGGTGCAAGGAAAATGGAAAACCGTTGGAGTTTGATAGCAAAGCCGACGCTGAAAACTATGCAAAGGAAGCCAACGAGCATACGACAGCAAATGTCCGATACTATGTGAAAGAAAAAGAACCGGAACCCGGCGCTGTTCGGAAAGGAACATCTCAACCGGAACTGGATGCGCGCAGCCATGAAGAAGTAATACCAAGAAATGATGCAGCGGAAAAACAAAACGAGATTCCGGGCCGACAGATTCCTTCTCAAACAGATCCGCTGGTAGAAATCCGCTCTGCGGTCCATAGTAATTACGCGGGTATGGTCGCTATGCTGGGTGCGGACAACCGTGTGTATTTGGGGCGTGAGGAACGTTGCCATTACCAGGATATGCAGCCATCTTACTATGACAATCAGGACGGTTCCCTGTGTTTTGTCTGTGATCAGCCCGATATGTATTATTTTCTTTATGGAGAAGGCTGGGCGCATACCCAGACGGAAATGTTGGAACGAGGGCTTACCTTGCGCCAGTATGAAGAATTTGCGAGACTGCAAAATGGGGTCCTTGCACAGTTTACCACCCAAAGAGAAATCCTGTTTGCCGGACAGCCGTTTCAGGCGCCGGAAAGTTATCTTCGCAATGCGGAACTTTATGAGGAAGGACAAACCGGGAACTACAATATGCTGGATGGCAGGCTGAACAACGAACCTCCTGTGCGCCCGGATCTGACAGACGGACAGACGGATGAAGAAATCCGGGAGCTGGTGCCGGAAGCAAAGCCGTCTTTGATGGACCGTTTGAAAGCAGACAAACCGGAGCATGAAGCAAGGCAGATGATCCCTCCTGTGCCGGAAAGGGAACGCTGATGGCCGGGGTAAGATTTGAGGATGTAGATCTTTTGGGTGCTCTTTCCCGTATCGTAGATCTTCATACCCAACATTATAAAGAGGACTTTGACCTGGATAAGGAACTGATTTCAAAACTGGCTGTGTCAGACCGTTCAGAGGATAAACAGCTTCTTTGGATGTCACGCCCTTGCGGAACCTATACCCTGCGCGAACGGGAAGTTTATCTGGATGGAAGCCATGAAAATAAAGTGTGGCGGTTTTACCAGGAACAGACAAATGATCCCGTTTTGGCTTATGCCATCTCTTTGAAAGAAGTCAGGGACGGAAAAATATTTGGCAATCTCTATCCGCTAAATTATAGAGAACATGTGGAACGGATGAAAAAGCTGACCTGTCCAATCGGAAATGTAGCCGTTGCATTTGCGGATGGAAATGTTATCACGATTCCCTATCAGGAACGGAGACAGCTTATGAACCGGTTTATGCCAGAGCATGGAGTCCCTAAAACAATGACTTATCTGCCGGAAAATGAGCCGGAGCTGATGATGATTCTAAAACGGGAACGCTTCAAACGCAGCTATCATGCGACAGCCGGAAATCTGGAGGAATATCTTGATAAGCTGGAAAAGACCACCTTGCGGGAAAAACTCAAAAGAGCAAAGACGGTGGTTTCAACACAGGAGGTCTCATCTCATAAAAGAGGGTTGGAACGATGAAGGGCGGGCATAACAAAAAATCCGTCCGCGTCGAATTTGTCATGTCCGAACCGGAGGCCGAACTGGTAAAAGAACGCATGGCGGAACTTGGCATTACCAACCTGTCGGCATATCTGCGAAAGATGGCCGTAGACGGTTACATCATTCACCTTGATATGGGAGATATTCAGGAAATGATCCGGCTTCTCCGCATTTGTTCCAATAACTTAAACCAATATACCAGACGGGCCAATGAGACCGGCAATATTTATGCCGCAGATATAGATGACATCCGCACCCGTCTGGACAGCCTTTGGGATGGCATGGACAAACTGATCCGGGGATTTGCAAACATTTCATAAACAGCCGGAAAGCCGTTGCTTTCTTTTTGCCGTCACGGTAAAATTTTTATAAGGGCAGATGCCCTTCTGAAAGGAGGCAAAGCGTATGCGTTTGATAGGTAAATTACTGGCACTTCCCTTTATGCTGGTTACGGGGATTCTTTATCTGGTATGTAAATTTTTGGTGGTCCTTTCCGGTGCGGTACTTGGGATTCTTTCCGGGATCATCTTTTTGGCAGCATTGGTGCTGTTCTTTGTCGCAGGATTTTTGCCGGGTCTTGCCTGGCTTATGATCGCCTTTCTTATCAGTCCATACGGTCTGCCTCTGGCGGCTGCATGGCTGGTAGGGATCATTGGCGGGGCAAACAGTGCCTTAAAGGATTTTATATTTGGTTAAGCAGATTTGGCGGGGCGCATAGGCAGCCCCGCTCTTTTTCTGCAATTATAACTTCTCTGATTGGAATTAAGTTAAGGAGGTGACGAAAATAGCGACCACAAGACTGATGCCTCTGCATGTAGGAAAAGGTCGGAATATCTCTACTGCGATCTCAGATATTATTGATTATGTAGAAAATCCGCAGAAAACCGATTTTGGAAAATTCATTTATGGCTATGAGTGTGATACCCGGCTTGCTGATGCAGAGTTTCTTCTGTCCAAACGACAGTATGCAAATCTGACCGGCAGAAATCAGGGTGCAGATGATGTGATCGCCTACCATCTCCGTCAGGCATTTAAGCCCGGCGAAGTTACGCCAGAAGAAGCTAATCAGATCGGCAGGGAGCTGGCACTGAAGCTCACAAAAGGAAACCATGCCTTTGTTGTCTGCACCCATGTGGATAAGCACCATGTCCATAATCACATCATTATCAACTCTACTACACTGGACTGTCAGAAAAAATTTCGCAACTTCTGGGGCTCTACCTGGGCAATCCGGCGAATGAATGACAAGCTGTGTTTGGAGCATGGACTTTCGATTGTAGAAAATCCGAAACCCAGCCGGGAGCATTATGGCACATGGCTGGGAAATAAAAAGCAGCCTTCCTTTCAGGAGCAGATACGCATTGCTATTGATGCTGCATTAGAGGAAAAGCCAAAAGATTTTGAGGAACTTCTACAGAAGCTGGAAACTGCTGGGCTGGAAGTCAACCGTGAAAGAAAACATCTTCGGTTCCGAGTTCCGGGACAAGAAAATTATACCCGATGCGATACGCTCAAAGGCGATTATACAGAACAGGCCATCAAAGAACGGATTGCCGGTACACGGACAGTAAAACCCCGCCATGCCTTTTCTAAAAAAACGGTTTCCAAAGTTGGATTGCTGGTTGATATTGAAGCTGCAATCCGTTCCGGCAAGGGCCCTGGTTATGAGCGCTGGGCAAAAGTGTTCAATCTAAAGCAGCTTTCTCAGGCAGTGCTCTACTTAAAAGAACATGGCGATATGGGTTATGAGGATCTTCTGGAAAAAGCCAACGCCACTACCACTAATTTCAATACCTTATCCGTTCAGATCAAAGATCTGGAGTCAAAAATGAACGCCAATGCCGAGCTGCAAAAACAGATCGTAAACTATGCGAAAACGCGGGCTGTCTATGTAGAATATCGCAAAGCCGGGTACAGCAAAAAATTCCGAACAGAACATGAAGCTGAAATTCTGCTGCACCAGGCGGCAAAGAATCATTTTGACGAGCTGGGAATCAAAAAGCTCCCCTCTGTCAAATCTCTCCGGGAGGAATACACCGATCTTCTGGAACAAAAACGGAAAGCCTATTCTGCCTATAAGCAGGCCAAAAATGATATGAAAGAACTTCATAATGTTCGGGCCAATGTGGAATACCTATTAGAGATTTCTTCCCCACCACAACCGCAGCGCAGCACAGAAAAATCCCGTCAATAAGGTTTGCTAACTTGAATTCTATAGACCTTGACTTTCCGGGACTTCTTAACTATAATAATACTCAAGCAGGGGGACTACCTTGTAGTTGAGAAGGTTAAAACCTGACCCTTTGAACCTGTTGGCTAATACCAACGCAGGGAGCTAAAGAATACAGATTCGTATTTTTTGGACATTCTCTGTTTTGGGAATGTCCTTTTTAATTGAATAAGATATGATATGTGTTTGCGAGGGAACTGAACAAGTTGAAAAAGGTAAGACCTGACCTCTGGACCTGTCGGCTAATAACGGCGTAGGGAAGCAATTTCTTACGCTCGTATTGCGTCTGAAAGAGCTTCTAATTGTTTTAGAGGCTCTATTTTTTTATTTTAGGAGGAACAAACATGGCATTTATGAAAGACATTTTAACCCGCAACATCCCCATTTGGGAAGAATGTGCAGCTACCCCATTTGTGCAGGAAGTGCAAACTGGAAAGCTACCTCTTGAAAAGTTCAAGAGATATATGATTCAGGATAGTATCTATCTGAAAAACTATGCCCGTATATACGGCAAGGCAATTTTTCATGCTGATACATTAAGAGAAATTCAGCTTTACTATTCCATGCTGAATTTTGTAAATGATACGGAATCAGAAGTGCGTCTGGATTATCTAAAGCAATTTTGCATGACGGATAATGATATTGAACTGATCGCTCCTCTGCCTGAAAATCAAAATTACATTGATTTCATGTTTGAGATTGCGTCACATGGAAAGAATGAAGAAATTTTAATGGCGGTTCTTCCCTGTATGTTAAGTTACAGCTATATATTCCGCAAACTGGCGTCTGTCCCCACAAGCAGAGAATCAAGATATTGGGACTTTATCAAAGATTATGCGGATGAACAATATGCAGAAAGCTGCAAAGAATGGTCTGCTTTTGCAGAGCATAAATGTGCCGGGTTATCAGTAGCAAATAAAAAGTATCTGGCTGATATTTTTGAAAAAGCAAGTTTGTTAGAGCTTGCTTTTTGGAAGATGGCCTATCGGAACGAGAGAATGGAGGAAAATGCAAAATGAAAAAAGTATTGTCCATTGCCGGATCAGATTGCAGCGGAGGTGCAGGTATTCAGGCTGATTTGAAAACTTTTTCTGCTCACGGTGTATTTGGAATGAGTGTTATTGTTTCTGTTGTTGCAGAGAACACCAGCCGTGTTATCGACATCCAAGATATTACCCCGGATATGATTGAAAAACAGATTGACGCCGTATTTGAAGATATTGAAGTGGACGCAGTAAAAATCGGTATGCTTTCTACACCAGAATGTATGAAAGCGGTGGCAAAGAAACTATTACAATATAAGCCCCAAAATGTCGTAATCGACCCGGTTATGTATGCCAAAAATGGCTGCCCATTGATGAATCCTACGGCGGTTTCCACCTTGATAGACACAGTAATTCCACTGGCCGATGTACTTACTCCGAATATTCCAGAGGCAGAGAAAATAGCAGATATGCAGATTTCCACAGTTTCAGATATGGAGGCTGCCGCAAGAAAAATATATGCCATGGGTTGTAAGGCGATTGTTGTCAAGGGTGGACATCATATAGGAAATGCTGTTGATGTCCTATTTAATGGAGAAAATTTCTACCATTTTGAAACATCCCGCATTGATACGAAAAATACTCATGGGACAGGCTGTACCTTTTCTTCTGCAATCGCTTCCCAGCTTGCAAAGGGAAAAAGTGTTCCGCTTGCAGTCGAATCTGCAAAGGCTTATGTCACAATGGCAATCGAACACTCTCTTGCGATTGGAAAAGGCTGTGGCCCAACGCACCATTTCTACGAATTGTATCAGCATGGTTTATCTAAAGAATAGGCAGGTGCAAAATGAACTTTGATTATACACTTTATCTTGTTACTGATCGTCAACTAATGAGCTGCGATAGCCTGACAGAAGCGGTAGAACAGGCAATTTTAGGAGGCTGCACAATGATACAACTCCGAGAAAAAGAATTGTCCTCATTAGAATTTTACAATCAGGCTGTTGCCGTGAAACAGGTTACGGATAAATACCATATTCCCCTTATCATAAACGACCGGATAGATATTGCAATGGCTGTGCAGGCTACGGGGGTACATATTGGACAGCATGATTTACCTGCGGCTGCCGTCCGCAAAGTAATTGGGGAAAATATGCTGTTGGGAGTATCTGCATCTTCCATTGCAGAAGCAATACAGGCACAACAGGATGGTGCAGATTATTTGGGAGTTGGCGCAATGTTCCCTACTGGAACTAAAACCGACGCTGATTCTGTATCAATGGAGGAATTACAGAAAATCCGCACAGCCGTTTCTTTGCCGATCGTTGTTATTGGCGGTATCAATAAAGGAAATACAGGGCGTTTCAAGCCCATGGGAATTGACGGGCTGGCTGTTGTATCTGCCATCATAGCGCAGTCCGATATAAAAGCTGCTGCTGCGGAACTGAAAGATTTATTTTGCAGAAAGGAAAAGAAACATGGATTTTAATGCGGCAATCTTTGATTTAGATGGAACAATTCTGGATTCAATGGATGTATGGGAGCATATAGATATTCAGTTTTTGAAAAAGAGAAATCTTCCTGTCCCGGAAAATTATGTAACTGAAATATGTGCAAGGAGTTTTGAGGAAGCCGCACAATATACCATTGATCTTTTTGGATTGCAGGAAACGGTAGAGGGAATTATTGAGGAATGGAATAATATGGCGGTCGAGGAATACAGTAACCATGTCGGTCTGCTGCCCCATGCCCTTGATTATCTTCTGCGCTTAAAAGAACATGGAATAAAACTTGCAGTTGCTACGGGGTTGCCGGAAAAGCTCTATATTCCATGCTTAAAGAACAATTCTATTTTAGAATTATTTGACGCTCTATGTTCAACAGATGAGGTTCAGCGGGGAAAAGAATATTCGGATGTCTTTGAATTGGCCGCAAGAAAATTAGGGGTTGCACCTGAACACTGTATTGTGTTTGATGATGTGCTTCCAGCAATTAAAAGCGCAAAGGCAGCCCGTATGTTAGCAGGCGGGATTTATGATAAGTATTCCGCAGATCAGCGTACAGAAATAGAAAGGATTGCGGATATTTACTTACTTGATTTTCGGCAAGCACCGATCCCACACAAAGAGGTATGAAAATGGAAAAATGGGATTTATATAATGCAAAACGGGAAAAGTCTGGAATAACAGTGTGCCGTGGAGAAATCATACCCAAAGGGCTGTATCATTTATCTGTGAGTGTATGGATCGTCAACCAGCAGGGGCAGTATCTTTTATCACAGCGGCATCCGAAAAAGCAATACCCTCTTTATTGGGAATGTACGGGTGGTTCTGTACTTTCCGGGGAAACCAGTTTACAAGGAGCAATCCGAGAGGTAAAAGAAGAATTAGGAATACTGCTTACTCCCGGAAGTGAAAAATTGATTTATCAGAGCAGACGGGAAAATGTGCAGGATTTTTACGATGTTTGGCTATTTCATAAGGATATAAAGATTGAAGAAATGCGTTTACAGGAAACAGAAGTTGTGGATGTTCAATGGGTAAATCCAGATAAGTTATTTGAGATGTTTCGCCTGAAACATCTGCACCCTCTAATTACCTATGTAGATCAGCTAATAGGCTGAAAAAGCGCCGGGCGCAGAGGTATCAAAGCCTCTGCATCTGGCGCTTCTTTTTTGTCCTTTTTCCCGCATTTAGAACCCCGTTTTGCGGGGAACAGGATAACTTTATCCACCTGCCTGCCGGCCATGCGGAAAAACCCTTGATTTCCGTGGACTTTTAACGCCCTAAATGCGTAGACAGGAGGTATCTTTTCCGCTGGCGCTCAGCCTTTTAATTCCGTGTTGCACATGAGGCGGAAATCTTACTGCACCAGACAGCGAAGAATCATTTTGACGAACTGGGAATCAAAAAGCTCCCCTCTGTCAAATCTCTCCGAGAGGAATACACCGATCTTCTGGAACAAAAACGGAAAGCCTATTCTGCCTATAAGCAGGCCAAAAATGATATGAAAGAACTTCATAATGTTCGGGCCAATGTGGAATATCTATTAGAGATTTCTTCCCCACCACATGGAGGTTGTAGATAACGCAAGTGATGAAAACAACGAAAATACAAGGAGAAAGGCAACTGTTGTACCTATTAAAATAGAATATGTGTGAGAGGACAAGCCTTTCAATAATGTAGACGTTCAGAAATGAGCGTCTATTTTTATACCCAAAATGAAAGGAGCATTAGATTTTATGAAAAAGATGTTAAAACGATTGTGTACGGGCTTCTTAGCTCTTGCAACTGTCGTTACTGC
>QULU01000022.1 GCA_003481775.1 Clostridiaceae bacterium OM02-2AC | reverse complement strand
CTACTTAGCTACTTTGAAAGTGGAATTTAACTTTTCACTTCAGCATCAAAAAGATTCTTGTTTCTTTGCTTTTACTGGTAAGAAATGGTATATTATTATTGGAAATTCGACAATGCAGGATATGAAAGAAGGTTAAACATGGCAAGAAAAATTGGAATTGACTTGGGAACAACAAATTTATTGATTTGTGTAGATAACAAAGGGATCCTGGTGGATGAACCTTCCATCATTACAGTAGATGCCTCAACAAAAAAATGTATAGCAGCAGGTCTTGATGCAAGAGATATGCTGGGGCGTACACCGAAAAACATGATTTGTATCCGTCCGTTAAAGGATGGTGTGGTTGCGGACTTTGAAGCAACCGACATGATGCTGAACTATTTTCTAAAGAAATGTGATCTAAAGGGCATGTTTAAAAAGAACGTGATTTTAATATGTCACCCGACAAAAATCACCTCTGTAGAAAAAAATGCAATCCGTGACTGTGCATACCGTGCCGGAGCAAAAAAGGTATATCTGGAAGAAGAACCGAAGATTGCCGCTCTTGGTGCAGGTCTGGATATCGGAAAGGCAAGTGGGAATATGGTGCTGGATATCGGTGGAGGAACCAGCGATATTGCGGTGCTTTCTCTTGGTGATATCGTATGCTCTACCTCTATCAAGACTGCAGGAAATAAGATTACGCAGGATATTCTGGAAAATGTACGTATTCAAAAGAAAATGTATATCGGAGAACAGACGGCCGATGAAATTAAGCGCCGTATTGCGAATGCGCTGGTTGTTAAAGAACCGGAAACCATTACCATTTCAGGACGTGATGTGGAAACCGGTCTGCCGCATTCCATTGAAATTAACAGCAATGAAGTGGAAAGCTACATAAGAAGCAGTTTGCAGGAAATCGTTCATGCCACGAAAACAATTCTGGAGGTTACACCGCCAGAGCTGGCTGCGGATATCGTTCAGCATGGACTTGTCCTTACCGGAGGCGGGGCACTGTTGAAAAATCTGGATCAGCTGATGCGTAACGAGCTTCAAATTCCTGTATATGTTGCTGAAAATGCATTAAAATGCGTTGTAGACGGCTGTACCATCATGCTTCAGAATTTATAATTACAAATGCTTTAAGAATCGCTAGACTGCGGTTCTTTTTTGTTTGCCTTTGACTGTTCGCATAAAAGCGTTATCAAGTATTCGTTACGAATGCTCATAAAAGTACGATTAATGTATATGCAAAGCACTTTAAAATACATAGGAGTGCTATCTGTCTGCTGTTCCATATGCCAGCAGATTCCTTTAGATGATGTGATTACAAGCTTTTTTCTAAATCCATGGTGAATCGCAGCTCTGCACAGCGCAATGCCCGCGCATCTTTTGGCGGCGAAGGTTTAAAAATGGAAGGAGAATGTGTATAATGGAGATAAAGGAAGTGATACGATGTTAAGTAAAGCATATATCGTTCCGCACCCTCCGATTATCCTGCCGGAAATCGGCAAGGGACAGGAACGTGTCATTCAGAATACAGTGAATGCCTATCGCATGATTGCCCATGATATAGCATCGACGAAGCCGCAGACAATCATTGTGTTTTCTCCGCATGCCCCAAGCTATCGGGACTATATACAGATATCCGATGGTGCGCAGGCCGTTGGCAGCTTTGAAGCCTTCGGTGTGAAGGATGTGGATATGAAGGTGTTGTACGATGAAGAATTTGTTGATCTGCTGTGTCATGCGGCAGCTACGCTGGGCTTGCCGGCCGGTACGCTGGGCGAGCAGAAGCAGACGCTGGACCATGGAACCATGGTGCCGCTGCATTTCATTTTGCAGGAATATACCGATTTTCGGCTTGTGCGTATTTCAGTCAGTGGATTGGATCGTGAAACGCAGGTGGCTTTTGGAAACTGTCTGCGCAGAGTCATCGATGAGTCGCAGCGCAATGTTGCAGTGATTGCCAGCGGTGATTTATCTCATAAGCTGAAGGAGGATGGTCCGTATGGCTTTCATCCCATGGGTCCTGTATTTGATGAACAGCTTGTAAATATCATCAAAAGCAATGACTATGCGCGCTTACTGACGATGGACGAGCAAATTGTTGAGGACAGTGCAAACTGTGGCTTTCCTGCATTCCTGATGCTATACGGTGTACTGCAGGCGTATCCGATTGATTCTCAGTTCTTGTCCTATGAGGGGCCGTTTGGTGTCGGCTATGCAACGGCGATCATCAGCGTATTGAAAAAGGATCCGTATGTCGCACTAGCACGGGAATCTCTGGAGGTATACATTCGGTCACGCACGGTGCTGCCTTTACGAAAATCTCTGCCGAAAGACCTGCTTACCCGGCAGGGTGGCGTCTTTGTTTCCCTGAAAAAATTCGGAGAGCTTCGTGGATGTATCGGTACAATCGCACCGGTACAGGAAAATCTGGCACAGGAAATCATATCCAATGCGATATCTGCAGGAACCAGAGATCCGCGGTTTCTGCCGGTTGAGGAAAAGGAGCTCCCATATCTGGAATACAGCGTGGATGTATTGAAGGAGGCTGAGCAGATTGACAGTCTGGAGGAGCTGGATGTCAAGCGCTATGGTGTGATCGTCAGTGATGAGCATCGGCGGGGCTTACTGCTGCCTGATCTGGAGGGTGTGGACACACCGCTTCAGCAAATCAGTATTGCCCTGAACAAGGCCGGCATGGACCCGGATGAGCCGTTTTTGCTGGAACGCTTTGAGGTCGTCCGTCATCATGAGTGCGGTATGTGAGCTATGTCCGCATACCTGTCATATACCGGAGGGTAAAAGCGGATTTTGTGGTGTCAGAACCTGTAGAAACGGCAGTATTGTTTCCTCTTCCTTTGGGAAGATATCGTCCATGGCTCTGGATCCGATTGAGAAAAAACCACTTCGCCGTTTTCACCCTGGCTCACAAATCCTTTCAATCGGCAGCATGGGCTGTAATCTGCGCTGTCCGTTCTGTCAGAATTATGAGATTTCGATGCAGGAGGATGCTGCATTTTGTGTCCGACTGCAGCCGCAGGAGATTGTGGATATCGCTCTGCAGCAGAAGCAGCTGGGAAATATCGGCATCGCTTATACGTATAATGAGCCGCTGATCAACTTTGAATTTGTTCTTGCGGTTTGCAAGCTGGCACGCCAGCATGGGCTGAAAAACGTCATTGTCACAAATGGCTGTATACAGGAGCATAAGCTGCTTGAGCTGCTTCCCTTTGTTGATGCAATGAATATTGATGTGAAGGCCTTTCATGAGGAAGGCTATCGCAGACTGCTGGGAGATTTTACAACCGTATGTCGCAATGTGGAGCTGGCCGTTCAGCATACACATGTTGAAATCACCTCGCTCATGGTGCCGGGATTGCACGACGATGTTGATCGGATCGAGGAGGAAGCGGCTTGGCTTGCCTCTTTGCATCCGGATATTCCGCTTCATTTGACAAGGTTTTTCCCCATGTACCATATGCAGGGGGAGCAGGCAACGAAAAAGGAGCTGATTCTGGAGGCTGTTGCGGCAGCATCCAAATGGCTGCGGTATGTCTATGCTGGAAATATATGACAGGAAACAAACGTAAAAAAATGCATATACTACTATGGAACAAGGGTGTTCTTCTGTAACGGGGAGGACCCCCTTTTTTAAGGAGGATGGCTTATGTGTGGTATTGCAGGAATCGTAGACGGGGAGCACCGGACGAAGTATAGAAATCAGCAGGCGGTGGAAGCCATGCTGCATACGATGAAACGACGAGGACCTGATCAGCAGCATATATATACAGATGAGGCGGTAACGCTGCTGCATGCACGACTGAGTGTTATGGACTTGCAGCATGGAAGGCAGCCAATGCAGTTGAAAAGTGATTCACGCTATGTAATGGTCTATAATGGGGAGCTGTATAACACGGAGGAGCTGCGCAGTAGGTTGCAGGAAAAGGGATATACATTTCAGGAAACCAGTGATACTGAGGTACTGCTGCAGGCTTTTATAGAATGGAAGGAGGCAGTGGTGGAAAAGTTGAACGGTATCTTTGCCTTTGCTATATGGGATAAAAAAGCGCACAGATTGTTTATGGCAAGAGATCGTATGGGAGTAAAGCCGCTGTTTTATACGCTGCAGGACGGGGCAATGCTGTTTGCTTCAGAGATCAAAGCACTGCTGGCACATCCCAACATCCCTGCGATTCTGCACGCGGATGGCATTGCGGAAATCATGCTGCTTGGTCCGGGCAGAACACCGGGCTATGGTGTATTTCATAATATACGGGAGATAAAGCCGGGGCAGTATGCGTGGTATGATCATAAGGGAATGCGGCTCACAACCTATTTCCATTTACAGGATAGGGAGCATCCGGATGATTTTGCGACTACGGTACAGACGGTACATGATCTGGTGACAGATTCCATACGGCGGCAGCTGATCGCCGATGTGGATGTTGCAACGTTTCTCTCAGGAGGTCTGGATTCCAGTATCATATCAGCAATAGCAGCTAAGGAGTTCAGAAAGCAGGGGAAAACGCTGCATACCTTTTCGGTAAACTATGAGGATAATGAGAAATACTTCCACTCAACGAAATTCCAGCCCAATTCTGATCAGCATTATATTGAGGTTATGCAGAGCTATCTGCAAAGTGAGCATCACAATATTATCCTGAAAACTGAGGATTTGGTGGATGCTCTGTATACGGCAGTGGATGCCAGGGATTTACCGGGAATGGCAGATGTGGACAGCTCCCTGCTGCTGTTTTGCAGTGAAATCCGTAAATACTGTACGGTTGCCTTATCCGGAGAGTGTGCGGATGAGATATTCGGTGGGTATCCGTGGTATCGTGATCCGAAGATTCGTGCCACCTATGGCTTCCCATGGGCACAATCCACAAAGTATCGTATGAGTTTTCTGAATGAGGAGCTTGCGGAACAGATCAACGGCATCACCTATGTCGATCAGCGTTATCAGGAGACACTGAAGCAAAGTGATATCCTGTGCGGACGGACTAAGGAAGAAAGGCGTCTGCGTGAAATGGTCAATTTGAACATGAAATGGTTCATGCAGACGCTGCTGGATCGAAAAGACCGTATGTCCATGTACAATTCTCTGGAGGTGCGGGTGCCCTTCTGCGATATGCGCATTGCGGAATATATGTACAGCGTTCCCTGGGAGTACAAGGATTATCAGGGCTATGAAAAGGGACTGCTGCGGGAGGCGGTCAAGGGTCTTCTTCCGGACGAGGTGCTCTGGCGGAAAAAGAGCCCGTATCCGAAGACCTGGCATCCGAAATATCGTGAGCTTGTCAGTAAACAGATGGAGGAGCTGCTTGCACAGGGAAATGAGCCCCTGCTGCAAATCGTAAAAAAGGAAAAGCTGCAGGAGCTGCTGCATGAGGACCGTTCGATTCCATGGTATGGACAGCTTATGAATACACCGCAGACGATTGCATACCTGCTGCAGGTGAATTACTGGATGAAAGCATATCACGTCCAGATTCAGGTTTAGAATCTGTATACATGAAGGATGAGGAAGCAGTGAGGAAGAGGAATCCGAATCACTGTTTTTCTATGCTTATTTCTATAAAGTGAATGAAAAAGGCTTCTTATAATAATACTGGGGAAGTTCTTTAAAAGGAAAAAGTACATCGTTACCAAAGGGAAGTATTTTTATAAGCAGCTGCATACAAGGATACCCATAGGATTCTACAGCATAAAAACGCATTCACATACAGGGAATGCGTGCACGATTGACAACGTGATTCATTTGTGTGAGCGAATCTGATGAATAATCAGGTATAAAAAAGCTACTGCACACAAGGCGATAAGTATGTAGGAAATGATTTCACTTCGATGCGATGTGTATTTACCGCCGATTTCTGCTATACTGGCAAGGTTCAATGGTTCCATGGGACTCCTTCATAATTAAGCTGTTTTTCTGTTTTCATTATATCATAGTTTTTACCGATTCCCATATCATCATGCAAAATCGAGTAAATTTTAAGAAAACTTAAGAGGTAGGAGCTTTCTTCTGTTCTCTGCTCATGATGATCAGTGCTGTAAATATAATGCAGCATCCTATGACCTTTGCCGGTGTCAGGGCTTCCTGCAGAAACAGCGTTCCACAGACAACAGAGGTGATCGGTTCAAACAGACAAAACAGTGATGCTGTACTGGAGCCAAGGTATTGAATCCCCTTCTGCAAAAGAACAACCGCAAGAAAGCTGGAAACCAGCGACAGCAGAAGAATTAGCCCGTATGCATTCCATGGCAAAATAAATTGGATAGAGGAAAACAGGAAATGATAGACAAGTGTTTCAAGCAAGATAAAGACGGCAAGATAAAAGGATATCTTATAAGCGTTCTGATGAGAAAGCCGTGTTTTCTCCAGCTGTACCATGTAAAAGGCATAGGTAAGTGCCGAGCCTGCTGCCAGCAACAGACCCAGCATGCTGCCGGCATTGCTTACATCAAAAAAGCATAGTGCCCCCAGCATTGCCAGAGAGAGAGCTATCCGCTTCCGTCTGCCAAGCAATTCGTGATATACAGCAAAGCAGAGCAGGGAAACAAATACCGGATATAGAAAATGCAGTGTCGTGGCACAGCCGACATCAATATAGGAATAGGAGGTGAACAGCAGAATGGTCGTCAATCCGCTTCCGAATATGGCGATGATGGCGGTATTGCGCAGATCGCGTGCAGAAATGGAAAAGGAAATATGTCTGCCCTTCATGATTGTGGCAAGCATGGGGATAACAAACAGAGACCGATAGAATACTACGGTCATGGAATTGGCTCCGTATCCGTAAACCGCTCTGGTAATCAGCGGTGTGATGCCGAATAAAACAGCAGATAAGACCGTATATAGAATACCTTTTGTATGCATTGTATCACCCTCACGTTATCCTATTATATATCATATGGTATTTGTGTGGAAGTATTTTTCAACTTATGGTATTCTAAAAATGTAAAGAAAGGATACGAAAATTATGTTTGAACTGAATAATGTTACATTTAAGCATATTCTTCATATACAGCATGTGTGTCTGGATCGCTGCGTTACCTGCATCACCGGTCCTAGTGGCAGTGGAAAAACCACGATGCTGCGTCTGTTGAACCGGTTGAATGAGGCAGAGCAGGGAACGATTTTGTACAAGGGGGAGGACATTCAGAAAATGAATCCCATGGAGCTGCGAAGAAGGGTCGTCATGCTTGGGCAGACGCCGGTGATTTATCCGGGAGATATCGAGGAAAATCTGCAAATCGGTTTGAGACTGAGCGGGCGGCTTCCGGCTACAAAGCAAAAGCTGAAGGAGTACCTGGAAAAAGTGGATTTGCATAAGGAGCTGCAGGAGAGCTGCGGGCGTCTGTCAGGGGGAGAAAAGCAGCGGCTTTGTCTGGCGAGGGTGATGCTGATGGATGCTGAGGTTTATCTGGTGGATGAGCCAAGCTCGGCTCTGGATAAAGAAACAGAGAGCTTCGTCATCGAAAATCTTGTACGCTTTGTGACGGAGCGAAATCGCCAGCTGATTATGGTAACGCACTCCGCAGAGGTATCGGCAAAGTATCCGAAAAGTCTTTTGCGCATTGAAAACGGAGATACGAGGGGGTATGTATATGAATGATTCCGTTATGGATCTATCCATTGTTAATCTGGCTATCGCCTATATCTTCGTATTGGTTCTGCTCATCATCTTCCGTGCAAGAGGTATCCGCAGAGAGAAAATGATTCTGATCGCCACAACGCGAATGACAGTACAGCTGACAATCATGGGCTATATTCTGCTGTATGTATTTAAAAATCCAAGCTGGTGGCTCACACTTCTCATGCTGGTAATCATGCTGGGCTTTGCCATCTACAATGCCGCAAAACGAGTCCGCTATGATATGAATCATGATTTAAAGCGGCTGATGGGTGTTTCTATGACGATCGGCTATCTCTGTACCGCAGTCGTTTTTATGCTGCTGGTATTGCAGGTTCGTCCCTGGTTCAATCCGCAGTATTTTATTCCGATATCCGGTATGATCATTGGCAATTCCATGACCGGTATCGCATTGGGCGCCAATCGTCTATGTGCGAATATGCAGGATCATCGTGAGAAGATTGAAAATTCTTTAATGCTTGGGGCTACTCCGAAGCTGGCTGCTCATGATGAAGTGAATGACGCCTTTGACAGTGCCATTCTGCCGACGATGAACAATATGATGACGATGGGGATCGTGTCACTTCCCGGTATGATGACCGGTCAGATGCTGTCCGGAACCTTTCCCTTGACAGCAATCAAGTATCAGATTGGAATCATGCTTGCGATTCTGGGCTGTACAGCTGTTACCGTTGTTGTTTTCGTAACGCTGGGATATAAGACCTTTTTTACCCGTCATGCTTCTTTGAAGTGATTCCTGCCGGATGCATTGTCCTTTACAGAGCATTCTGTGGAAAGCGAAGGCTGGTGTGTTTGCGGTATACTCTTCGTGGAGGTGATGCTTATGCAGGCATGGGAAGCAATACAGAGAACCGTGGATTATATGGAGGAGCATTATGAGGAGGAGCTGACAATCGAGCAGCTATCAGCGATTGCACATCTGTCAAAGTTTTATTATCAGCGGCTGTTTTACCGACTGACAGGATATACTGTCAGTGAGTATCTGCGCAGCGTACGGCTGAAAATGGCGGCAGGATTGTTGAAGGCGGGTAACGAAAAAATCATGGACATTGCCATGCGCTGTGGATTTTCCAGTCACAGTGCCTTGACCAGAGCATTTCGACAGTGCTATGGGATATCTCCGGCAGATTATCGTACATCAGATATCCATCTGGATCATGTGATCAAGCCGGAGCTGCGCATGCAATATACGCTGGTGGATGAAGGCGTACCTTTGATTTGCGACGATATGGTTCTTGAAATTCAGCTAAGAGTTCAACAGGAGGCACTCTGGTTCAGCGGCTACACGAAAGAGGATGAAAGTGCCAAAATTGCACATCCGAAGGAGAATATGCTGGTGGCGCTCTGGGATCGGTTGGAGCAGGATGAGGTACTCCAGCATGCGGCACTGGATGAAGGAAATGATATTCTGACACCTTCACAGACTCCGGGAGCTTTTACGTATATGGCTGCTGTTCAAACAGCTGCGCCTGTAGAGGGATATACCGCCTTTCAGATGCCGAGGGGAACCTATGCGGTCTGTGAATATGAGGCAGAAAGCTTTGAGGACCTCGTACAAAAGGCATTGTATAAGGCAAGTGCCTATCTGTTTGAGGTATGGCTGCCAAGACATGGCTATGCATGTGAGGCATTTCTCATTCAGCGCTATATTCATCCCAAGCAGGAGGATTGCAGGCTGCAGCTGTGGGTGAAGCTATCCGATTCTTCAACCCGGTGAAAAAGCGCTTCGGAAGATGTCTGAAAGACACTGTTTTTTCAGCCTGATACAGGCGGGAATCAGCAGTGTTTTTTCTTTACTTTTTAAAGTGCTTACGTTATCATATACATACAGGCGGTATAAGCTTACATATCTGAAGTTCAGGTAGGGAGGTATGCGAAAATGAAAAAGAAATATGCAGCTCTGTTCGTCAGCGGTGCATTGCTGATTAGTAATGCAGGCCTTCTGAAAGCAGAGAGCTTTGAAGGAAGAGAAAGTGAAATGAATGCCAAATGTGCAGTCATCAAGGATACGAAAACACAGGAGGAGTGCAGCAGATACAAGGAGTATCTGCAAAGCAAATCCGATAATCTGGATAAGGAAATCAGCGATATCAAGAGTCAGATTGCCAGTGTTAAGGGGGACGTGGAAAAGGTCAGCCAGCTGATAGCCGACAACAATAAGAAGATCGCAGGCTATGAAAAAGAAATCAGCAGTATACAGGCAAGTATCGATCAGACACAGAGCTCGATCAGTGACTTAAAGGCACAGATCAAGGAAAAAGAGGAAAGCATTAAGGAGCGCGATAAGCAGATGCGTGCGCGTCTTTTGGAAATGCAGGCCTATACCGGCAGTAATTATTATATCGATTTTTTGATGGGCTCGACCAGCTTTACGGACCTGCTGAGGAGAACGGAAATCGTCGGCGAGCTGAACAAGTATGAAAATGATCAGATCAAAACGTTGAATAAGGAAAAGAAAAAGCTGGATCAGGATCGTAAGATCGTTGAGGAGCAGAAGGAGCTTCTTGTTGTTCAGCAGAAGGATGTAAAATCCAGTAAGGCCAAGGTGGAAGCGCTGAATGAGGTAAAAAAGGATTTGCTGAGTGATTATCACGCAAAGGAAGCAAATCTGGCTACACAGAAACGTGAGGCACAGATGGCACAGGCAAATCTGCCGAAGGTGGATCTGTCACTGGCTGCTGATTTTGATGAGCCTGAGCAGAAGCCGGAAAAACCGGATACTCCACAGAATGGCGGAAATGAAGCAGGCAACAGCGGGAATACCGATTCCGGTGATGGGAATACAGATAATGGAAATACCGATTCTGGAAATTCCGGCAGTGATAACAATGGGAATTCCGGCGGGAATAGCGGAAATAATTCAAATAACGGCTCTTCCGGCGGTACTGCACAAAGCTCCAGCTTTATTGCCCCGCTGCAAAGCGGCTGGCATTATGAAGCAGGAACCTGGTCCTATCCGGGCGGTGGCGGTCATATGGGAATGGATTTCTCTACCGGCTCAACGACAGGAATCCCGGTAGTTGCACCGGCAAATGGTATCATCATTCATACATATCAGGGCTGTGGCTATGGTGCCTTGAATAACTGGTGTGGTATTCCGGCAGGCGGTGGAAACAACGTTGCGCTTTTGACAAGAGTGGACGGTGTCGTATATGCTATGCCGTTCTATCATTTAAGCTCTGTTGCGGTAAGCGTGGGGCAGCGTGTGAATCAGGGACAGGTGATGGGATATTCCGGAAGCTCCGGTAACAGCTCCGGTCCGCATTGCCATGTTGAAATCATTCGCGTTGGTTCCATGACGATGACCGCAGCACTGAATCAGTTTAACCGCACGGGAGATTTAACATTTGGTACCGGCTGGAATGCAGATGCACCGAATGCATGCGGCTCAGCACCGTGCCGTGAGAAACCGGAATATTTCTGGCTGCGTTAGATATAAATGAGTGACAGCTTACGATAGGCTCGTTCTTACTTTCGGGTAGTTTATAAAAAAGATTTCAAATCCATTGGAGAGTACAATAGATTTTGAAATCTTTTATTTTTGTTTGCCCAAAATCGAGTAAGAGCCTTACGCTATAGGCTGTTTTTCTGCTTTTGACACCTCTTCTTATATTTTACTACACGGTTCTTCATGTGGCTTTCCAGCATAGCGTTATGGAGGATATTTGATTTTGATCTAGCTTTTTCTATCTCGCTGGAAAGCCTCCGGTGTCATGGGGGGACCCGTTATTCGTAAATATGGCGATGCAGCTAGGTTCGATGTTAATTTCATAACGACTAGCTCTCTTTTTTTTGTAAAAGCTGCTTCCCACCACCTTATGATTGCGTTTTCTTTCAGCCGCTTCATACAAAACAAGGAGGGTTTCAGAAAAAAAGGAGTTCTGTAAGTAAACTAATTTTCAAATTTTGGTTTACAAATATAAAAAAGTTTGATACTCTAAGTATCGAGAAAAGGAGCTGTTACGATGTCGATACGTAGTGAATTGATACGAGAACTGGAGTTAAACAGAACAAAGCCGGTTTCCGGACAGGAGCTGGCACAGCGACTGCATGTCAGCCGCAATGCCGTATGTAAAATGATTCATACCCTGAACGAGGAGGGGTTTGAAATAGAATCCTTTCCCCGCAAGGGCTATCGGATGGCAGAGACTTCAAACAAGCTGTCCGCTGAGGCAATCTCGGTCTATCTGAAAAAAAAGCTGCCAGTGTATACCTTTGAACAGGTAGATTCCACCAATCAGCTGCTGAAAAAAATGGCTATCGATGGCAGTGAGCATCTGACACTGGTTGCTGCGGAAGAACAATGTGCGGGCAGAGGCAGATTTGGAAGACCGTTTTATTCTCCGGCACGCACCGGAATCTATATGAGTCTACTGCTGCGCATGCCGCAACAGCTGTCCGATGCTTCGATGATTACCATTTATGCTGCGGTTGCTGTGCATCGTGTATTGAAGCAGCTATATCAGGCAGATACACAGATAAAATGGGTGAATGATATCTTCTATGAGGGAAAAAAGCTATGCGGAATTCTTTGCGAGGCTATCAGTGATTTTGAAAGCGGCAGACTGGAGGCTGTCGTTGTCGGAATTGGTCTTAATACCACCACAATGACATTTCCAGAGGAGTTGAAGGAGATCGCAACATCCCTGCGCATACAGGCGGTGAATCGAAATGAGCTGATTGCCTGCATCGTGAATGAGCTGTTAGCCTTACAGCGCGAAGAGCAAAGCATTGTGCTTGCGCAGTATCGGGAAGCCTCTCTGGTTTTACATAAAGAAATCACGTGGTTGCAGAACGGGAAGCAGCTCTGCGGATATGTGAAGGATATCAATGCTGTGGGAAATCTGATAGTAGAAAGTGAAGATACAACCTATATTCTCAGCTCAGGTGAGGTTTCTGTAAAGGCGGTGACCGCATGAAGCAGATGACAACTGCTAAACTGGCTTTGTGCTCGCTGTTCACAGCACTGATCGCCATTGGAGCCTTTCTGCAAATTCCCCTGCCGAATTTTGATTATTTCACGCTTCAGTTTTTCTTTGTCCTGATGGCAGGCATGCTTCTGGGAGCACGTCTGGGTGCCCTATCCGCTGCGTTGTATGTGCTGATCGGCTTGCTCGGTCTTCCGGTATTTGCAGCAGGTGGTGGAATTTCCTATGTTCTGCGTCCCAGCTTTGGCTTTTTGCTTGGCTTTATCGTCACAGCATTTTGCAGTGGCTGGATTATGGAGCATGGACAAAGAAACTGGCGGACATGCTTTCTGGCATCGCTGGTGGGGCTTTTGGCAACCTATGGCATCGGCCTGGCATATAAATACATGCTCTTAAACTATTACACGGGAACAGAGATTTCATTTTATCTTCTGCTGTTATCCTGCTTTCCTCTGGATTTGCCGGGCGATATCATGTTCAGCGTCCTTGCGGCTTATGCGGCATTGCGTTTTCCCGTGTCTGTACGCCATGGAATAAAGCGGGAGGGTGTCTATGCTAAGCAAATACAAAAATAAGGTTCTGCAGGGAGGAATGCTTACCCGGCAGGAGGCTTTGCAGCTGGTGGATGCGGAACTGCAGGAGCTAAGCAGTGCAGCGAATGAGATTCGTGCATATTTCTGTCAGAATCAGGTAGATCTTTGCTGTATTATCAATGGGAAAAGTGGAGCCTGTTCGGAAAACTGTCGTTTTTGCGCTCAATCTAGGCATACACAGCATGCAGCTCGCAAGCATGGTCTATTGCTTGAAGAAACCATTTTACAGGATGCCATAAGACGCGAAGGGGAAGGTATTCGCCGCTATTCCATCGTGACCAGTGGACGGCGCCCTACCGAAGAGGAGCTGCTGAAGCTGGAGCATATATATCGTAGGCTGCACATGCACACCAATCTGGCTCTATGCGCATCGCATGGGCTGCTCACATATGCAGATTTCAAACGGCTGAAAGCAGCAGGGCTGACGCGCTACCATAATAATCTGGAAACAAGCAGAGCGTTTTTTCCATCCATCTGTACGACCCATACCTACGATGATAAAATCCGTACCCTGAAATCAGCAAAACAGGCCGGGCTGGAAATTTGCAGCGGCGGGATTCTTGGAATGGGAGAGAGCTGGGAAGATCGCATTGATCTTGCGTTGGAGCTGCAAGCACTGCAGGTGACATCCATTCCTCTCAATTTTCTGACCCCTATTCCCGGTACGCCCTTGCAAAATCAGCCGGTGCTGCAGGAAACGGATATGGAACGCTCTGTTGCTATCTTTCGATTTCTCCATCCACGTGCCTTTCTGCGTCTGGCGGGGGGACGGGGATTGATACAGGATAAGGGAAAGCGCCTGCTGGAATGTGGTGTGAATGCCATGATCAGCGGAGATATGCTGACAACTGCAGGCGTTCAGACAGCGGATGATTTGGAAATGCTGAAACAGCTGGGGAAAACGGTGGCCGCAGTATGAACAAGGGAGTCTTTATCACCGCGACTGCCACAGATGCCGGAAAGACCTATGTGAGTGCAGGACTGCTCAAACAGCTGCTTGCAAACAATATCTGTGCGGGCTATTACAAGGCGGCGGCAAGTGATGCTTTTCGGCAAGGCAACCGCTGGATAGCCGAGGATTTGCACACGGTTTTAAAAATCAGTAAGGCGAATCCCCGTGACTGCTGCGTATCCTATACCTATCATTCCCGTGTTTCCCCGCATCTGGCAG
This sequence comes from Clostridiaceae bacterium OM02-2AC, assembly GCA_003481775.1. Classification (GTDB taxonomy): domain Bacteria; phylum Bacillota_I; class Bacilli_A; order Erysipelotrichales; family Erysipelotrichaceae; genus Clostridium_AQ. Next base: position 65,107 of record QULU01000022.1, on the reverse strand, counting down.
CGGTTTGGGAACAGCAGCCTATGCAGCTGTCTGTGATTGCACAGGATTTGCAGAAAATGAAGGCATCCCATGATTTTCTCATAATAGAAGGGTGCGGTGGAATCGTATGTCCTTTGCAGCTGCATAAGGATGCGATCATGCTGCATGATGTCATACGTATGAGCGGCTTTCCAATCGTCATTGTAGCAGATGCCGGGTTGGGTGCCATCAATGCCTGTGTTCTGACAGCCGGCTATGCGCGGTCCTTGCAGCTTCCGGTTGCCGGTTTTCTGCTGAATCACTTTGATGCCGCCAGCTCTTTGCATCTGGATAATAAAGCCGTAATAGAACAGCTGAGTGGTCTTCCAATCTTGGGCTGTATCGCGGATGATCAGCCTGTCAGCTTGGATTTACCATACTTTTTTCACCACCTGAGCACATGCGGAAGGAATACCTCCTTTCCATATGAAGAAATTTCAAATCTTACAAATTCTTAAACTGCTTTACATTCCACTTTTGCTAGGGTATCATTATTAGGTAAGAGAAATATGAGTGATGAGCCTATGAAAAAACTTTACAGATATATTAAATTCCATCTAAAAATGACCTATAAAAATATCGTCCGGCATTTTGGCCTGACATTTTCCGCATCGGTTGCAGTAGCGATAACCCTGATTCTGATATCGGTATTCATGCTGTTAACGAGCAATCTGAACAGCTTTACGAAGCATATTGAAGAGCAGGTTACCATACGGGCAAGTATTGATACCATTGTAAAGGATAAGCAAAAGCAGCAGCTGCTGCATGCAATCGAACAGATGGATACCGTTAAGCATGTGACCCTTTCCACCGGAAAAGAAGAGCTGGAAAATTACAAAGCGGAATTTCAGGAGGATTCCTCCATGTTTGATATGTATGAGGGAAAAGCCACGCCGATTCGCGACACCTTTCTGATTGAGGTGAAAAACGGAAAGGACATCCAAAAAACTGCGGATTTGATCAAGGAAATGAAGGGAATCGTATCTGCGGAATATGGCGGTGACTCCACCAGCAGCATGATTTCCACCTTTGAGAAAATTCGGGAGGGTGGTATGCTGTTCATCGTCTTCCTGATTGTAATTGCAGTTTTCCTGATCTCTAATAAAATCAAGATGTCCATTTATACGAGAAAACAGGAAATTGCCATTATGCGTTTTGTCGGTGCCAGTAACTGGGCAATCAAATTTCCAATGATGCTGGAGGGTGTGTTCATTGGCTTACTGGGAAGTCTTGTCCCTGTACTGCTGACGATCTTTGGCTATCAGTATGTATTTGACACACTGGGCGGTACCTTCATGAGCAATATGTTTGTACTGCAAAAGGTATATCCAATGACACTGGAAATATCAGGCGTTTTAATTCTGATTGGCGTACTTGTCGGTCTTGTGGGAAGCTTTTTCTCCACTACCAGATATCTGCATTGGAAGCGCTGATGCATGCACAGCAGAAACATAGCGGATCATCATAACAGAACGTACACTCGAGCCTGTCTTCCTACTGACTATAGAAAGCTTATGAAAAAGGAAATCCGAATTTCTATTGCGTTATACAATGGATTGGATTTCCTTTTATTTATTCATAAAGCAGGTGCTTCTTCAACCATTTATCTGCTGCTGTACGCTGAGTCTTCATATAATGATCCATATCCTGTCAAAGGCAAGGCTATCATGATAGCCTATAAAGTCAAAAGGGCACTGGAATATGTTTCTCATCCTTATCCATCCTACGTTCATTTCCATATCCTTTCATTTTACCCTGTGCTTTTATGCGATGACTTATATCCTGAAGCCGGAATCTGCGCTATTCGGTGGCTTTTTCTTTGCCTGCCATCTTTGCCATGTGCTATAATAAACGCATGAAACTACAACATGATAAAAAGAAATTTACAGAACAGCTGTTAAGCTGGTACGATCACAATGCACGTGTCCTGCCATGGAGAGATGATGCTTCTCCTTATCGCGTCTGGGTGAGTGAGATAATGCTCCAGCAGACGCGCGTAGAAGCAGTAAAGCCTTATTTTGAACGCTTTTTACAGGCATTGCCATCTCTGGAGGCTTTAGCGCAGGCAGATGAGGACACACTGCGTAAGCTGTGGGAGGGCCTCGGCTATTATAACCGTGTCCGCAATATGAAAAAATGTGCAGTGGAATGCATGGAGCACCATAACGGTGTACTTCCGGATACCTATGAGGAGCTGTTGAAGCTTCCGGGAATCGGTGCCTATACAGCTGGAGCTATCGCTTCGATTGCCTATAAGCGCTGTGTTCCGGCAGTAGATGGGAATGTTCTGCGTGTGTTCAGCCGTGTGCTTGTCAGCGAGGATGACATTTTGAAGGAGCGCACAAAGAAAAAATTTCAGAGCATTATACAGGAATATATACCGGGAAACAGAAGTGATGCCTTTAATCAGGCTCTGATGGAAATCGGCGCACTGGTATGCGTGCCAAATGCGGCTCCCCGCTGTAATATTTGTCCGCTGGCAAGTGAATGCATGGGCTATCAGAGCGGAGCGGCACACCGGCTGCCCAACAAGACGGCTGGAAAAGCCAGAAGAATTGAAAAAAAGACAGTGCTCGTGCTTTTGTGTAAAGATAAAATTTATCTGCATAAACGAGAAGAGCAGGGACTGCTTGCAGGGTTGTATGAATTTATGATGCTGGATGAACAGAAAAGCAAAAAAGCGGTAATGCAGGAATTTCAGGACCATCTTCTCCGCGTGGTCCCCTTGCGAAAAGCAAAGCACATTTTCTCTCATGTGGAATGGCATATGAACGGATTTCTGTTGGAGCTGGAGCAGGAGGTCGTGGAGGGGATCTGGTGCACGAAGGATGAGCTACTGGAAACCTATGCGATACCTACGGCGCTCAGGGTGTACAAGGAAGCCCTGCTGGCATGGATGGGAGGTAATTCTTTATGACGCTATATGAAGAGCTAAATACCTATACGCCCTGCAATATGCAGGAGGAAGCAGATCGAAAGGTTATGCTGCGCTATCTAACGGATTTTTCCAATGTCTACACAAGAGATAATGTATATGGACATATAACCAGCAGTCCATGGATTATCAATGCGGATACGTCAAAGGTACTTATGATCTATCATAATATTTATGATTCCTGGGGCTGGTGTGGCGGTCATGCGGATGGGGATCAGGATTTGATCCATGTGGCATTGAAGGAGGGAAAGGAAGAAACCGGACTGAAAAAGCTGCAGCTGTTAAGTGAATCCATTCTGGCAATCGATATTCTGCCGGTTCCTCCGCATGTGAAAAGAGGGGCATTTGTATCCTCTCACGTTCATTTGAATGTTACCTATCTGTGTCAGGCAGATGAGCAGGATACGCTGTGCAGCAAGCCGGATGAAAACAGCGGTGTCAAATGGATTGCAGTGGAGGAAATCGATCAGTATGTGACAGAGGAGGATATGAAGCCGGTATACCGGAAGCTTATGGAAAAAAGCCGCAGTCTTCTGCGTGCAGGTTTATGTGAATAAGCATGTACAAAAGAGCATGCGTATCCCAGCGAGTGCAGAAGCAGCTTATGAAAGCAAGGGATGGAACAGACCTTCACATACCGGGCAGCTGTTTGTTTTTCGATGAAAATGTTTAAAGATGACAGGGGAGCAAAAGCACTGAAAAGCATGAAAATCATCTAGGAAAGGGAAGACAAACATGTGGAAAAGGATTATACTGTATATGTATATCAGGAAAGGTTGGTCTTAATATGAACATGCTGGAACAAATTAAAGGTGGACTTGTTGTGTCCTGTCAGGCATTGCCTGATGAACCACTGCATTCTTCCTTCATCATGGGAAGAATGGCACTTGCGGCAAAGCAGGGAGGTGCCGTAGGAATTCGTGCGCAGAGCAAGGAGGATATCATCGAAATCAAAAAAGTCGTTGATCTGCCTGTCATCGGAATCGTAAAGCGCAGCTATCCGGATAGTGATATTTACATCACCGCAACCAAGAAGGAGCTGGATGAGCTGTTTGAAACAGGCTGCGAAATGATCGCTATGGATGCGACGCTTCGTGATCGTCCAAATGGGGAAAAGCTGGAGGATCTTGTGAACTATGTGCATGAACACGGCGTTCTCGCCATGGCAGACTGCTCAACATATGAAGAATGTGTGAATGCGGAACGCATTGGCTTTGACTGCGTATCTACAACCTTATGCGGATACACGCCATATTCCAAAAATGTGGATGGTCCAAATCTTGAGCTATTCAAAAAGCTGGCGGAAACGATCAAGGCTCCGATTCTTGCGGAAGGAAAAATCAATACGCCGGAGGATTTGGCTGCTGTGTATGAGGCTGGTGCTTACAGTGCAGTCGTCGGTGGTGCTATCACACGTCCAAAGCAGATCACCGAGCGTTTTGTGAAGGTCTTGAAAAAGTAAATAAGGAAGTATCGCGATAAAGATACCAGTGCTTATGTGCAAGCATGCACGTTTAAGCTCCTCGGTATCTTTTTCTTTATTGCTCGTATTTGGCTGAAATTATCTGAAGCAGGGGATAAAATCCAGGAAACTGGGCGAAAAAACCGCACATTCTGACAAACTTTGACATATGGTATAAGGAATGTGGGGTTATGCATATGAACATGAAAGTAATGAAATTTGGCGGTACCTCCCTGCGCAGTGAAGCGACCAGGAAATATGTGTACCGTCATGTGCTGGAAAGCAGCAAGACAAATAAAGTGATTGTTGTGGTATCGGCCATGGGCCGCTATCCGGATGCGTATGCTACGGATACCCTGCTGTCCATGGGCAGTGAATTTCTCACCAGACAGGAAAAAGCCAGACTGGTTTCTATGGGTGAGCAGCTATCTGCATTAAAGATATGCAGTGAACTTCTGGATATGGGAATACGGGCGTATGCGCTCCCTTTTTTCGATTGCGGAATCCTTACCGATGAGAACTATGACTATGCGAAGGTGCTGAAGCTGGATCATACCGGAATCCGCAAGAAGCTGAACAGCTATGATGTGCTGGTTGTCGGCGGCTTTATCGGTATCTCCCCCAGCGGTCATGTGACGACCCTTGGCAGAGGCGGCAGTGATTACAGTGCGGTACTGTTTGCGGATATGCTGGATCTCAAGGAAGTGGATATTTATACTGATGTGGATGGTGTCTATGACAAGGATCCCAAGCTGAATGAATATGCTATCAAATACGATAAACTGACCTACGACGAAATGCTGAATATGAAATCAAGGGTATTGCATGACCGCTGTGTCAACTATGCAAAGGACCATCATATCCGCATATATTTAAAGGGAACCTTCTCCACAAGTCTTGGAACGATCGTTGAAGATTAAATCTTCTTACAATTCACGAACAATCGTATCAAATATTGGATTGTTTATAGGGATTGTGTTACAATAACAACGAGGTGATCCGCTTGAAGAACATTATTTTGGTAAAGTATCTGGATGATGATACCAAGGCGAGAAGAATTGAAACGGCACTGGCTGAAACCAGAGTGGATTTTCAGGTAAATCTGGAAAAGCAATGCGTCATTGTGGAGGGAAACTCCGATATGGTAGCCGTTGCCAGAAAGGTTATCAATGACCTTGGCTTTATGATTATATAAGAAAGGGCAGCTATGTCGAGGTTGCCTTTTTTCTTGGATGGGAGCGTATATGATTGAGATAAAAACAAAGGATAATGAGCAGGACTACAGATATGTGCGTATTGAGGTATTCATGAAGGAACAGGGGTTTCAGAATGAATTCGATGAACTAGATGCGATTGCCGTACATATTACTGTTTATGTGGATGGCATTCTTGCGGGCTGTGCACGCTGTTTTCCAAAGGAAGATGAGAAGGCGTGGGTCTTTGGACGAATTGCGGTGCTGCCGCAGTTTCGACATCAGGGTCTGGGCGGTGTTCTGCTTTCCGAGATGGAGAAAATCGTTCGCAGTCAAAAGGGAAGCCGCTGTATTTTGGATGCACAATGCCGGGCCTGTGCGTTTTATGAAAGCTATGGCTACACTGTATGCGGAGAAGAGCATATGGATGAGCATGTTCCTCATGTTCAGATGGAGAAGCTGCTGTAGGCAGGTTTTGCAAGGGCTGTAATGGAAAATGGAGCATTGTATTTTATTGGATGCAAGCAATGAGGGGGCAAAGGAAAATGCGATGGAATTCAGGATATGCAGGAAGCTAGCGATGCGTTGCCATCTGTAAAAATACAGGGATGGAAGGAAGCAGAAGAGCCAGTGTTCTGTAACGGAGAAAGAAAAGCGGACCTGTTTTTATCCTGTGAAGGAGCAGGCAAGGTCTTGCTGTGATGCCGGTTTATGACTGCAAGCGTCTGTATGAATTTATACAGGGGAAGGAAAAAGCAGTCGCCTTGTGCTAATCATGCAAGGGAACTGTCATTGGGATGGAAAGCATTCCATTGCTACAGCAGCCATTCTGTTTACTGAAAAATATCACGCCGCTGTGTTTCGCTTTGTGCACTTCTGTGTTCGCAGGAAATTTGCCTTTTCAAAAAAGTTAAATATGCTAGTTTATTCACAAAGTTAAAAAAGTGTGCTATACTATGCAATAGGTGATAAACATGACAGAGAAAAATGTGCCAAAGGCAACGCTGCAGCGATATCCTGTCTATCTGAAGGCATTGCGCAAGCTGAAAAGTTCAGGTGTAGAAAGAATCATGTCCAAGGAACTGGCCAGTGTCGTCAATATTGAACCGACGACGATCCGCCGTGACTTTTCTTTTCTGGGAAATCTGGGAAAGCAGGGATATGGGTATGATGTCAATCGGCTGATTGAAATTTTTAATCAGCAGCTCGGTATGGATTTTGATGAAAAAATCATTCTGGTTGGAGCCGGAAATATGGGGCGGGCACTGATGAAGTATAATAAATGGGATTATGTGGTAGGTGAGATTGCCTGTGCATTCGATGTCAATCCAGACCGTCAGGGTGTACGTTTCGGTATACCGGTATATGATATTGCGGATTTGGAACAAAAGGTCCCGGATGGTTGCCGTATCGCTATTCTGGCGATTTCCGAGAATATCCAGCAGACGGTCGATCGCTTGATTGCCTGTGGAATCACAGGATTGGTGGATTTTACGCATGAGCATATACAAATTCCAAAAGGGGTTGTATTAAAGAGCGTGGATGTGGTATCATCTATACAGGAGCTGGTCTTTGAGACCAACAATCTAAATGTAGAGCGTTGAAGCAGAACAGAGTAAATTACGCGCAACTAGCGAATGCAGGAAGGTGGAAGCTGCATGCATACGGATTTATATCTGAACGGCTGTGGAGCTGAACCGGAGAATAACAGTAGACGGTTTCGTGTGGGAACGATATATCCCAGGAAAGATGCTCATGCTTTTACGCATGGGAATCAGGATGGCACCGCGTACAATACGTTCCTGAAAGGGAACGTTTTTTTGTGCCATAAACAGGAGGAAATGAATATGTTTGAATTTATGACAATACGCGAACTGTATGAGATCGTCATGAGCGGCTCTCATGTGGAACAGGACAGCATGGAATATGTGCAGCTGCAGGGCTGGGTTCGTACAAATCGCTGCAGCGGCAAGCTTGGCTTCATTGAGCTGAATGACGGAACGTATTTCCGAAACGCGCAGCTGGTGTATTTACAGGAGCTGAAAAACTTTGCGGAGGTGGAAAAATATCCAACAGGTGCCGCAATCACCGTAACCGGAAAATTCGTACTGACACCGCAGGGCAAACAGCCGTTTGAAATTCAGGTTACCGAAGCATCTCTGGAAGGGGACTGCGATCGTGATTACCCATTGCAGAAAAAGCGTCACAGCTTTGAATATCTGCGTGAAATAGCACATCTGCGTCCGCGTGCCAACTCCTTTTATGCAATTTTCCGTCTGCGTTCTGTATTATCCATGGCGATTCATGAATTTTTCCAGGATCAGGGCTTTGTGTATGTACATACACCGATCATAACGGGAAATGATGGCGAGGGTGCCGGTGAAATGTTTAAGGCAACGACACGGGACGATGCAGATTATGAACAGGATTTCTTTGGTAAGGAAGCATTTTTGACGGTTACCGGACAGCTGCATGTCGAAGCGTTTGCTATGGCATTCCGCGATGTCTATACCTTTGGCCCGGCCTTCCGTGCGGAAAATTCCAACACGAGCCGTCATGCCAGCGAGTTCTGGATGATTGAGCCGGAGATTGCCTTTGCGGATCTGGAGGATGATATGAACCTGATTGAGGATATGGTGAAATACTGTATCGATTATGTTCTGGAAAATGCTCCGGAGGAAATGAAATTCTTCAACACGATGATTGATAAGAGCTGCATTGAACGCATCACAAAGGTACGCAATTCGGATTTCAAGCGCATGACATATACGGAAGCAATCGATCTGCTGTTACAGGCAGATGTGAAGTTTGATAACAAGGTGGAATGGGGGATGGACCTGAATTCCGAGCATGAACGTTATATCTGTGAAAAAATCGTGGATGGTCCGGTTTTCCTGACTGATTATCCTAAGGATATCAAGGCATTCTACATGCGTGTCAATGATGACGGGAAAACCGTGGCAGCGTGTGATTTGCTGGTACCTGGGGTTGGCGAGCTGGTTGGCGGCAGTCAGCGAGAAGAGCGTTATGATGTTTTAGAGCAGCGCATGAAGGACATGGACATGACAACAGACAGTCTGCAATGGTATATGGATTTGAGAAGATACGGTGGCTGCAAGCATGCCGGCTTCGGTCTTGGCTTTGACCGTTTGTTGATGTATCTGACAGGAATGCAGAATATCCGTGATGTGGAGCCATTCCCGCGTACACCGAAGAATCTGTTATTTTAAAAGCTGCGGCCATGGATACGTCCATGGCTTTCTTGTGAGGGGAGGACTGTGCTGGTTTCACAGTCTGTGGGGAGGAAAGGAGCATCATGAAAACTATACGGTTTGCGCAGCTGTCGGATGCACCGGCACTTCTTTCCATCTATGCGCATTATGTGAAAAACAGTGTGATCACCTTTGAATATGATGTTCCCTCCCTGGAGGAATTTGAAGGACGCATGATGAAGATTCAAAGGGAATATCCGTATCTGGTATGTGAGCTTGATCAGAAAATCATAGGCTATGCCTATGCGCATCGTCATATGGAGCGTGCTGCCTATCAGTGGAATGTAGAATTATCGATCTATCTGTTGCCGCAGGTACAGCACCGCCAGATTGGAAAGGCACTGTATACGGCACTTTTGGAGGTATTAAAGCTGCAGGGTCTGCAGACGGCGATTTCCTGTATCACGCTGCCCAATGAGGCAAGCCTCGCACTGCATAAAAGCTTTGGCTTTACAGAAATCGGAATACTGCGCAATGCAGGCTATAAATTTGATGCATGGAGAGATGTAATCTGGTTGCAGAAGGCACTGCATGAACATCCTGTACCTGTAGCGGAATGGAGCAGCATTGAGCGTCTGGATTATATTCGCATCATGGAAATATTTCATACCGCATGTATGATTATCATATGAACGACCGCCAGCTATAGAGCAAGCGGCTTCTAATGAATGCATGCGCATTCATCAAAACGTTTTTTCGTGTTCAGATACACGTAACTGGTACGTTCACAGTACCTCTACAAATCCAAACTTAAATAAAAAGCTGCCGAATCAATTTCGGCAGCTTCATATTTGTAGTGTTTAATTTTTACAGCTGCTATCCAGCAGCAGTTCGATCAGCTTCAGGATGGCCTGCTTCTGATCCTTTGTCAAAAGTCCCCATTTCTTTAATAAATTCTGTTCTTCCAGCTCGTGCTTTTTCATAAGTGCTTCATCGTAGAAGAACTCACTCAGTGTCATATCCATTGCGATCAGCAGGGATTCCAGCGTAGGTATCGTCGGAAGATTATTTTTGCGGAATAAGGAATTGATCGTGCTTTGTGCAACATCCGCTTTCTGCGCGAGCTTGTATTCCGTAAGATTATGCTGCTTCATCAGTACTTTTAGCTTCTCTAAATAATCCATGGCGACCTCCTGTCCTGTATCTATTGTAATACGATAAAACGTTGTAAAACTAACGCAAAGGCGTTATATATAACGTATAAACGTTAGTATTAACGGAAAAATGTTAAATATGTCATGTTAAATGAAAAGAATGCAGAAATTCAGGGATTTCGATTACTGGATGATCGCTATAGTGAAAATGGGCTTTTTATAGAGCATCTTACATACTCCTATACCATATCCTTTGCCCGTATATCATGCTTATACTGCGTTTCTCATGTGCCGGCTCGTGGTGTACATAATGATATCGGCTAATGAGCTGCACGAACTTCATTATGTACTGATACCTGTTGTGTAAGACTGCTTAGCGCAAACGGATGATGAGCGCTGTGGTATAGAATAGCTTGTATTCAGTGGCTGCATTCAGAATTTCATGGCGTTGCTTTACGAATTGTGTATATGGAATGTAAACAAGATGGAAAGGCGAATCAAGTAGGGCTTCTGTTTTTCTTTATTGCGTTATCCGAAGCAAGTGCTTTGCGTATTCCTTTCCCTTATACGATAAGCATGCAGTATCAGAAAAAGAATAACGCTTCTATATCCGGATCAAGGGAAACAGCAGGATGGCATAGCAGCCGTTGCACATCATCACAACGGTGGTGGAGAAAAGACAGGCTGTGTAATGGGAGTGCTTGCTTGCGACAACTGCTCGTGGATGTCTGTGCAGCACAGACACAGGATGCCGATAATGAAATGCATAGCAACGCAAAAAAAAATCACTGCCGGAAATCCTCGCAGCAGCAGTGGTCTTTTATCGTGCTTCTTTTATCAATGAGCCCTTTTAGAGCCGGTGTTTAACAGCAGATCAATAAGCAAGAGTACCCCGTTTTTCTGCTCTTTTGTCATGAAACTCCATTTACTCAATAAGTTTTGTTCTTCCAGTTCATGTTTCTTCATAAGCGCATCATCGTAGAAAAATTCACTCAGGGTCATATCCAGGGCTTCCAATAATGCCTCTAATGTTGAAATCGTAGGAAGGTTGTTTTTCTGGAATAAGGAATTGATGGTACTTTGCGGTACATCCGCTTTCTTAGCCAGTTGATTTTCATTGAGCTCATGCTGCTTCATAAGAAACTTTAGTTTTTTCAGATAATCCATGACAATCTTCCTCCCTCCATATGTATTGTAATACGTTAAAACGTTATAAAAATAACGAATAGACGTTATATTAAACGCATTACCGTTTGCATTAACGAAAAACCGATATATATGTCGAGTTATATGGAAAGGCTATATATGGAGGAAATACGGGGGATAACGATTGTATCATACAAGCAGAAATGTGAAAAATGAGTCATTACGGTTTCCTAACATACGTAAAAGAGAAAGCACCCATTATATAAGGTGGATGGTGTTGTTTATAGGCGGTTTTATGTATTATTTTTTACTTTCTACTTGACCCTTGAATTCCTGAAAAGTATCACAGGTTAAAATGAGATTGGAGATGTCTCAATTTGTTCTGCTGTCAAAGTGCAAAGCCATGTCGTATGATCCTCATGATATTTCATTTCTATGAGTTTGTGTAAGCGTTGCCTGTCTTCTTCCATCTTTCCCGCTGCTTTTCTCTTTTCAAAGCTGTCCTCAAAGTCATAGCGGTAACGTGCTTCTCTCAATTGAATCGCCATTGCGGTTGACCACAGCTCGTCATTCTTCTGTATTTCCTCGTACTTGTTCACTTGGTGCCTTTGGGTATGAATACCTTCATCAGCCTCTCTTTTGACTTCAGCTTATCATTTTTTTCATTACTTTCAAACAGATACACCAGCTGTTCAAAGTCATTCAACCTTTGGATTTTCTTTACCTTTTTCAGTATATCAACCACATAGATAAAAATGATATTTGTATGAACCATATGAAAAGCCTCAGCACTTCATGTGCTGAGAACCTTTTGTTTACGGTATAGAAAAGAAATTCACAATTATTATGTATAGAATAACTTATTTCGCATCAGTTTTATTTAATTGCTTTTTGACAGCTTCGAAGGTGTCACATTCCAGAAGTAAGGTGGATACGATATGCATCTGTTCCTCCGTTAATGCCTGCAGCCACGTTGCACAATCCTCATGGTACTTGATTTCAATAAGTTTGTGTAAGAGCTGTCTCTCTCCTTCCATTTTTCCGGCAGCTTTTCCCTCTTCAAAGCTGTCACGCAAGCCGTTGCGATAACGTGCTTCTCCCATCTGACTCGCCATAGCCGTTGACCACAGCTCATCATCCTTCTGCATTTCCTCATACTTGTTCATGAATCCCTTCACCAGCCTTTCCTTTGACTTCAGTATATCATTTTTTTCATTATTTTCAAACAGGTATACCAATTGTTCAAAGTCATTCAACCTCTGCATTTCTTTCTCCTTTACGATGTCATTGATCACCGGCATATGTACAAAGGTACGAAGGATGAGCGGATAGCCACTTTCCTCTTCTCCCTGCTCATTGCGCATCTGATATTGATTGATCAGATTTCTGTTGTTCCATGCATATTCATCGATGAATATGATTTGATAAACCGGCTTTAATTGATCATAGAATTCACCGCTTTTCAGCTGATTATTCAATGCTCTGGCTCCGTAAAATTCAAAGCGCATCATTTCCGCTATTCCCTTGTAGGTCGTCTGCATCTCAATATTGAAATGATGATTCTGTTCATCCTTCACATGGACATCCAGAATGATGCGCTTCTTTCCGATGATGCCCGGATCCAGATTGGGATTGAGTACGGTGCTTTCCTTTACCCTGATTCCGGTAACACGTTCAATAATGGTGTTGCGTGCGTACACGGAGCCTTCATCCTCACGGGAAAGGGCGTACTTAAAAAATAGATCGTTACGGTAGTTGAGTTGATTCATTGCATTTGACATTTATATGTCCTCCATTCTGTAAGGGCTCCTTACCCCCTTCTATACGTATGGAAACTGTCAAATTCCTAAAAAATCCGCAAATTTTTGATTTTTTGTTATATTTTTATGTAAAAGGGTATTTCATAGCAGATCGATAAACAATACGCTCCTCAGGACGGTTTAGCATGATGCGGATTCTCGTATTCATAGTGTTTACTTCACATGCTTTATGGTTGTTCTGCACTCCATGACGCATTTGGACTACAAAAAAAGTCCGGTTCTTTCAAATATTACCGATGACTCTGTTATTTTAGTGATCTCGCATCATGGTTTCTTACCTTTTTGTGATATTTTTTGAAAACCGTTGTGTTCGTTATCTTTATCTTCTATAATATAACATGGTGATTTATAATGAAAGAGTACATATTAAAGACAAAAGAAGATGGTACCAGCATTACCGTTCGGGATGTACAGCTCGTACTTCTGGAAATGCTGAAGAATATAGATGCATTGTGCAAAAAGCATAACATTCGCTACTGGCTGACCGGGGGAAGTGCCCTTGGGGCAGTCCGGCATAAAGGCTTTATTCCATGGGATGATGATGCGGATATCGGAATGCTGCGCGAGGACTATGAAAAATTCCAAAGGGTGGTTCATGAATTGGGCGATGCCTATATCACGCAGTGCTTTGAAACCCACAGCGAGTATAATGTGCTGGTTCCGCCGATGAAGGTACGAAAAAAAGGCACCTATTGTGTGGAATACAACGCTCTGTTAAAGAATAAATGCAAGGACAGTGACGGCTTGTTCATTGATATTTTCGTACTGGATCACGTAAGCGAAAACAAAGCAAAGGATTTTATATGGCGTGTGCGCAATGGTATTCTGATGGTTTTGATTGCCTTCTTTGAGAACCTGCACTGCAATCCGCTGCTTTTAAAGCGCCGGTTTGTACGCAACGCGAAAAAATACGGGGAGATCAATAAAAACTCCGCGTTGATTGGCTATGATCTGACTTGGACCTTTAATTCCTTTTTTCATCCGGTTGTATACAGTATGGAAAGTGTTTTTCCTATCCAGTATATGGAATTTGAGGATGCCATGCTGCCGGTACCGAAGCGGCCGAAGGATATGCTGGATGTTGAAGTATCTACTCAGCATATGAGCTATCCGCCGTTAAAGGATCAGGTACCCAAGCATATCAAGGATATTGAACTGCAGATTACGCTTGAACGATGACATCATTTAGAAAACGGAGGGATATTCATGGCATACGCACCTCGACAAAGAAAATATAAGGTACGCTGGAAAATTGCAGTACCGCTGATTCTGCTGGTTGCACTCGTTTTGTATGCAGTCGCAGGACTGCTGTTTCCGCAGAAAAAGGAAGAAGCTAAAAAATTCACTGTCTGCGGCTTGAACAGTGAAGAAACGATACATTTGTTAAACAAAAAGGCTGCCGATACGATGACGGTCAGGGACTATGTCTTTTATGGAGAATCCTTAGGGCTGTATACGCAGACATATGATGCGAAAAGCGATAAGGATGAGCTGGCAGGAAAAACAGTGGAGCTGCATAACCTGTGTACAGATGAAACCATTCCGATGACAATGGATTCCACAGCGGATCAGAAAATCACACTGGAGGATCTCAATCCCGGCTATTATGAGGTAACGGTTATTGATAATCTGGTGAAGAAGCGGGTTATCTTCGATCGCACGCTGCATTCGGATGCCTTTACCACGGTTCAGCGCAAGGGAAATGTCCATGAGATAAAGCTGATTGCAGATCAGGACCTGTTGAAGGATTACGATATCAGGCTGGATCAGAACTATCTGTTTTTATCTGTGGAAAAAGCCAAGCCCAAAGAGGGAGATATTGATGTTCTGCTGGACCCCTATGGAATGAATACGGATCTTACCTATGTCCCGGATGAGGGAAATAAAGGGAATGGAATCACAGAATATAAGGAAACCTACAAGGCAGCCGTATGGATGAAGGAAGAGCTTGAGAAATATGGTCTGCGGGTGGAAATAACGAAAAGCGAAGCGTCAAAGCAGCCGAAGCCTGCCTATGGAAAAGACGGCAGACTGGCTGACGGGTATCAAAAGCATGCACGCTATTATATTTATCTGCGATTCAATACGAATCCCGATGAGAGTGTGAGCGGTGTGGAAATCTGGCACAGTGCCTACAGCAGCCCTACACTTGGGAAAAACATTATGTACGGTCTGGAAAAGAAGCTGAAGATGAGCGGCAGTGCTTATACGGATGCGAACAATCCCGGTGTCGGAGCGAGTCCGCTGATCAGCGGCGGCTATGATATGTATTCCAATATCCGGGAAGCGGGTGGACGTGCAACCATGGCAGGAAAGGGCAGTGAAAATGCCCGTAAGGAAAACCAGACCTTTGTGGATGCGGACGGCATGCAAGGGCTGGAAATAGATTTTGCCTATGTATCAAATAAAGAGGATGCCGATAACTGGCGGAAGAACGGGGAGAAGATTTCACGACAGGCAGCTGCCTCCTTTGCCAGCGGTATCAATGCGGCCAAATAAATTTTACGAATCTAACAAAAGAAGGTGGAGATGATGAAATATCAGATTCATAAAGGAAGCAAATATTACGGTGCTACGACCGTATTTGAGAACATACAGTTTGAAGTAAGAAATACAGAGAAAATCGCCATTGTCGGAAGAAACGGCTGTGGAAAAACAACGCTGCTGCGTGTGATTGCGGAAACGGAATTGCTGGATGCCGGAGAAATTCATAAGGAAAACAAGCTGCGTATCGGATATTTGGCACAGACGACCTTTGCGGATGAGAATGTCATCGTTGAGGAGGAAATGGAGCTAGCCTTTGAACAGGTGAAGGCGGTTGGAAAACGGCTGGAGGAGCTTAGTGAACGGATGTGCAGTGACCACAGCGAGGCTGTGCTGAATGCCTATGCGGATGTACAGCAGCGCTTCGAGGAGATGGGCGGCTATACCTACCGCAGTGAAATGATGACGATATTCACGAAATTCGGATTTCAGGAGGAAGACCTCAAACGTCCGATTGCAACGTTTTCCGGAGGACAGAAGACACGGCTGGCATTTGTGAAGCTGCTGCTGAGCAAGCCGGATGTCCTGCTGCTGGATGAGCCGACCAACCATCTGGATATTGATACGATCGAGTGGCTGGAGGGCTATGTGAAACGCTATCCCAAGGCAGTTGTCCTCGTATCCCATGACCGTATGTTTCTGGATGATGTCGTGGATGTCGTCTATGAAATCGAATACGGCGTCATGCGGCGGTATCCGGGAAATTACAGCAATTACGTGAATGTGAAAAAAAGTGATTTGGAACAGCAGAAAAGCGCTTATATTCGCCAGCAGAAGGAAATTCAGCGAATGGAGGAGCTGATAGAAAAATTCCGGTATAAGAAAAACAAGGCTGCCTTTGCACAGTCAAAAATCAAATATCTGGATCGTATGGAACGTATTGAGGATCCCAAAAGCAATGAGAAAAGCTTTAATGCCCGCTTTGTGCCCAATGTAAAGGGCGGTAAACGGGTTCTGGAGGTACAGGATTTAACGATTGGCTATGACCGGCCCTTATGTACGGTGAATCTGGAGGTTATGCAATCTGCCAAGATCGCAGTGATCGGACCAAACGGAAAAGGGAAGTCAACCTTCATGAAAACGCTGATGAAGCAGGTGGAGCCGCTGTCTGGCAGCTTTCTGCTCGGTCATCAGATCGAGGTCGGTTATTTTGATCAGGAGCTTGCGCAGTTCAACAGTGCGAATACCGTGCTGGAAGAGGTGTGGAATGACTTCCCGGATTTGAATCGCACCGAGGTGCGTACTGCACTGGGATGCTTTCTCTTTACCGGTGAAGAGGTTTTCAAAACCGTTGACTGCCTGTCCGGAGGGGAAAAGGTACGGCTGAGCTTTGTGAAGCTGATGCTGTCGCACCCCAATTTCCTTTTGATGGATGAGCCGACCAATCATCTGGACCTCATCGGAAAAGAAGCGCTGGAGGAGTCATTGAAGGATTATGAGGGAACGATGCTGTTTGTTTCTCATGACCGTTACTTTATCAGTAAGCTGGCAACCGCAATTCTGGTGATCGATGACGGGAAAGCGGTCTATTATCCGCTGACCTATGAGGAATATATGAACCGGGATAAGGTTCCCCCGGTGGAAAAGAAGCAGCCGGTGAAAAAAGACAGTGCAAAGCCGGAGCGCTATATCAATTATGGTAAGGAAATCAGTAAGCTGGAAAAGAAGATTGCGGTGAAGGAGGAGGAGCTGGAAGGCCTTCGGGAGCTGCGCTTTGAACCGGAGTATTACCACGATTATCATAAAATGCAGGAGCTGGATGAAAAAATTGATCTTGTTCACAATGAAATTGAAAATCTGATGCAAAAGTGGGAAGAATACAGTGAGAAAGTAGAAAACTAAGAAAGAAGGGATTCACTTGAAGGTTTTTGAAAAAAACAAGCTGGGTCATATGGAGCTGAGCAATCGCATCGGAGTACCTGCCATGTGTACCTATATGGTGAAAACAAAGGATGGTGTGGGAAATCTGCATCATGTTGCGCATTACGATACCCTTGCCAAGGGGCGGCCTGCCTTTATCGTACAGGAAGCAACGGCAGTGAATGCCCATGGCTATATCAATGACGCGTGTCTGGGAATATTTACACCGAGACAGCGTCAGATTTTGAAGGACATCGTGGACTGCGTTCATGCCTATGGAGTGAAAATCGGTATTCAGCTGAATCATGCCGGTATGAAAAATACCTTTGGTAATCAGAAATACGGTGCAATGGATCAGGAGGATGTGATCGGTCTGGATGAGGCCGGTATCAATGAGCTGATTGTGAACTTTGAATTTGCAAGTCGCTGGGCGCGGGAGCTTGGGTATGATTTTGTAGAGGTACATGCTGCCCACGGCTATCTGATCAATCAGTTTTTATCACCGCTCACCAATCAGCGCAGTGATGCGTATGGAGAGGATAGAACGCTGCTGCTTCGCCGTATTGTGGAGGGCTGTCGGGATAATTTTGAGGGGGATATCATCGTTCGTATTTCTGCGGAGGAGTATGAAGCAGGCGGTCTGCATCCGGAGGATATGAAATCTGTGGTACAGGTGATTGAGGATGCCGGTGCTGCTGCGATTTCCGTATCCAGCGGCGGCTTGAACACAGGCGCTGTGCATGCGTACCCGCTGTATCAGATTCCGTATGCGGAAAAAATCCGTACCATGACGACGTTACCAGTCATGGGAGTCGGGTGTATTACAAGAGAATCGGAAATTGAGCAGATCCTGCAGGAGGAGCGCTGTGATTATGTGCTGCTCGGGCGAAAATTGCTGCGTGATCCGTTTTTTCTGTTGAAATGGCAGGATAAGCTGGGATCGCTTCGTGAGGAAGAAATCGGGCAGTGTCTGTATCGAGGAATCCATATGAAATAACATAGAAACAGTCTTCGGGCTGTTTTTTTCTGGGGAAACTGGCGGTGATGTTGGAATGTGTCAAATTTGAAACAACGGATATCGTAATATACAGGCAGGTGATGGTATGTATTTGATAAAACTGTGCGAATTTATAGATGCCCGAATGAGTATGATGGTACTGGGGAAGGAACAGGATTGGATACAAAATCAGCTGTGCAGATGGTGGATTTTTATTACAGGATGTCTTCCAGGGCATTGTAACAGGGAAATCAACAGTATGCACATCATGAAGAAATGTATGGTATATCGTAACCTGAATGTTGCTGTATTTGAAAATCTGGAATATTTTCTCTGGTATGAGGATGAACCTGTTTTTCTTATGCAAAAATCTTTTCATGAGGTATTTAGAGGGTATACATCATTTCTTGCGTATAAGATTACCATACAGGATGTCTACAGCAGGGCATCACAGCTGATGAGTTTGTTTATTAAGAAGCAATGTAAAATTTATGAACACGGTATGATTCTGCATATTGTGTGCGGTGACAGAGATATGGATTCCAACCTTTGCAGCAGCAGTATCCGCATTCTTTTGCGATACGCCTGCTTTCTGGCATTGTATGAACTTTGTTCTGCAGATCATTCTGTTTGGTTCATCAATCCTTTTGTGAAATTGTCGGCAGATCAAGCTGGCATTGTATTGAATCAGATAAACGAGACACATAAGTTGAACAACCGCATAGTCTTACTATATAGCGAAAGGTATGCGTCTAATTTACATCGTGTGTTATGATATCTGTCTGAAAGATAAAGGAGATTCTATGGGAAAGGTCACAATTAAAATTTTTGGTATCGGGGATGGCGGGAATAATGTAATTCGCCATATGCTGCAGCATAGACTGCATGGTGTGGAATATATTGCTGTCAATACCAATCAGCTTGCTTTGCTGCAGCTTTCGCAGGAACATAAACTATTGATTGGAGAAAAGCAGACAAAAGGATATGGTACAGGAGCAGATTCATTATTAGGAAAGCGTGCCGCCATCGAGGCGAAGGAGGAAATCTGTAAAAGAATGAAGGGGGCGGATATGATATTGTTATGCGCTGGTCTTGGAGGCGGTACAGGAAGCGGAGCACTTCCGGTATTTGCACAGCTTGCCAGAGAGCTGCATGCGCTGACCATTGCCTTTGTTACTTTGCCATTTCCCTTTGAAGGAAAAAAACGCATGCGCACTGCCATGGCATCCATGGAAGAAATCTATACGTACACGGATACCTGTATTACACTCTCTAACCGCCATATCCTTCAGCATCTTGGTAATGCCCCGATCACCTGTGCATTTTCCACAGCAAACAGCATCATTCAGCAGGGAATACAGGCACTATACGAGCTGATTACTATTCCTGTTTACATCAATGTTGATTATGCAGATATCTGTACAACCATGGAAAAACAGAAGCATGGGTTTATTGGTGTTGGATATGGAAGCGGTAATCGGAAAGGAGAAGCTGCAGTCAAAGAGGCTTTATCCGCAAGTCTTTTAGAATATGATATCAGGGGACTGCATCATGCAATCGTTCACATATGCGGAAACAGTGATCTGACATTGGAGGAGGTTCAGGAAATTGTCAATTTCATACATACGGAGGCTGGTAATGCACTGGATATCATATTCGGCATGGCAATCAACGAGAATTTAAAGGATGAGGTCATTGTAACAATTCTTGCGGCAGGCGATGATGAAGCTGGTGCGGTGATAAGGTAAGGTGTATAATGGAAAAAAGGGGTAATTATAATGAATAAGAAAATGCTTCCGGTATGTGTCTTGAAAATTCTTGAGGAATACAGTGATTTTTCTCACCCACTTCATCAAAGGGATATTATACGGCTTCTGGAAGAAAACTATCAGCTTGTGATTGCAAGAAAGGCGCTTGGTAATGTACTGCATGAGTTAGAGGAACTGGATTATGATATCCGTTATCAGAATGGATTTTATCTGGAAGAGCGTCAGTTTACGAAGAGTGAACTGCATTTTCTAATCGATAGTATTTTATCTGATGGAACCCTGACTGCGCGGCAGATGCGGGAGATGATGGAAAAACTGCTTGTGAAAGAAAGTGCTCATATGAGGAGAAGCTTCACACATGTACATACTGTTTCTCATGTATCGCATGGGGAAAATCCGGAGTTTTTTTTATCTGTTGAACTAATCGATGAAGCAATTGAGCAGAACTGTAAGATTTCCTTTGATTATTATTCCTACGGTCTGGATTTGAAGCTTCATAAGCGCAGGGAACGTCCATATATCGTGAACCCTTATGAAATGATGGTGTCGAATGGTCATTATTATCTGATAGGCAATTATGATGCCTATGACAATATTTCCCATTACCGAATGGATAAGATACGAAATGTAGTCATTCTGAAAGAAATCCGTAAGCCAATCACACAGATACCGGAATGCAGAAACGGCTTTGCATATCCAAAGCATTTATTGGAGCATATTTACATGTTTGCAGGAGTGAGTGAACATGTGAAAATTAAATTTAAGAACAGTATTATTGATCAGATTGTGGATTGGTTCGGGAATGAGTGCCGCATCGAACCAGTGGATGCGGATGTGTCTTTTCTGTATGTAAAGGTGAACCGCAGTGCCTTGAAATACTGGCTGAAGCAGTATGATGAATTTGCGGAGGAAGTGAAGGAGGATTCAGATAATGACGGTTTGCAAAGGAAATGATGTTTCACATAACTTGTTTGATTATGCAACAAGTGAACTATCGCAGGATGCTTTTTTCTGCTGGCTGTTGAGTTACTCAACGAAAGAGAGTAAGGAAGAACATGGTGATTTATTTAGGGTTTCGCAGCGATTTCTGAAAAGGATGTTGAATAAAGATGATAAAGAGGATCGTCTTGATTATTATGTAATGGATATTGAAAGACAGAGAAAGGTTAATATAGCAATACATGATGCAGATGGCTCGAAGCTTAAAAATAAGAAAGGCCTGGTAGATATCTTTGTGAAGGTGAAGGAAAGTGAGAATAACCTTTATCTTATCATAGAGGATAAGATTGATACATGGGAACACAACCAGTTAGAAGCGTATTATAAAGCAGTACTTGCAGAGAACCCCGAAATATATGATGAAAATAATCTCTACATTTCTTATGTGAAAACAGAATATATGAATAGAACAGAAAGAAATAAAATGTCAGAAATAGAAAAACAAAATATATTTCATGAAAATATAAGTATTATTGATTTCGAAGAGCTTTATAGGATTCTCTCAAAAGGGATCGTAACACAGGATGCTCACATTTATCTGTTTGATTTTATTGAAAAACTTGATCGTAAGATTGAACATACAAAAATAGATATAGATAATAAACAGAAGCTAGAATATATTGGGATTTATAATGGTGCGGTATATCGATTTTTTGATTATCTTTTTGAATCTAAACGTATTAAAAGGGAAAGCTTTGACTGGTGCGGATATGTGAATAATAAAAGAGGAGGCTTTGATTGTCTGACATGGAATAAGACTGAATATATATGGCTTAAACAAAGGGAATGGAAAATGTATTTATCCATGTATTTACAAATGGAAATACCCCGTTATACTAAACTTGATGAAGAAAGAGAATATCTTGTAGCAGTGAAAATGTCCTTGATTTACGAGAGAAACGTGAAGCTGAAAAAACCGGAATTAGAAATACAAAAAAATAATATATTAGATATTCGTGAAAAAATAAATAAGGAAATTAAAGATGAACAAAATAAAGACGTGAAATGGATAAAGTTTGATTATTCAGATAAAAATTTTCGTTTGGGGTCCTCGATGCGAATTGGATGTTTCAGGTTTGAAATTAATAATTTAGAAGATGCAATTACTTTTGGTGAGAAATGTCTTAGAATTAGTAAAAGGTGTTATGAAGAATGTAGGAAGGTGAAAGTTATTTAATTATGGTTTATTGATATCTGTATAACAGGTTCCTGCATAATTTCTTTCATTCTGCACACGATAACAGCAGGTGATGCAAATGAAAAAGGAATATGAGAAACTGAATACCCGCCTGAAAGAGCAAATGCAGACGGATTTAAATTTTGATATCGTCGTAAAACCGCTGCTCGTACAGGGAATCCATATGAATCTGTACTTTGTGGACGGCTTTGCGAAGGACGAAATACTGGAAAAAATGATGGAGTTTCTATTAAAGGCCGATTTGAAGGAATGCGTGCAAACACAGGATATTCAGACCTTCTGTGACTCCTGGCTCTCCTATCTCGAGGTTGATGTGCAGCCGGATTTTGCTGCGATGATTACGTCTGTTTTAAGCGGCAGTGTCCTGATGATCGTGGAAGGCTATGAGGAGGGTATCGTTATTGATGCCAGAACCTATCCCACACGAAGTATGCAGGAGCCGGAGGATGATAAGGTGCTGCGCGGCAGTCGGGACGGCTTTGTGGAGACACTGATTTTCAATACAGCCCTCATTCGGCGCAGAATACGGGATACACATCTGCGAATGGAATATCATACGTTAGGCTCTATGAGTAAAAGTGATATTGTGCTGTGCTATATGGATGGACTAGCTGATAAGGATTTGCTGGATGATATCCGCAGAAAGCTGTCGGAAATCCATGTGGAGGCGCTGACCATGGCACAGGAGAGTCTTGCCGAAGCACTGGTACCGCACAAATGGCTGAATCCGTTTCCCAAGGTCCGCTATACAGAACGCCCGGATGCGGCCAGCAGCAATATTCTGGAGGGAAAGGTTATCCTGATGATCGATAACTCGCCCAGCGTGCTGATCCTGCCAACCAGCTTTTTTGACTTCATACAGGAGGCACAGGACTATTATCTGCCGCCGATTACCGGAAGCTATCTGCGCATCGTGCGTATCATGGTGTTTTTTCTGACACTGCTTGTCACACCGATCTGGTACTATCTCAACTGCAATCCACAGCTGACACCTGACTGGTTGAGCTTTGCGATGATACAGGACCATATGAATCTGCCGATCATCGTGCAGTTTCTGGTGCTGGAATTCGGTATTGATGCGCTGAAGATGGCATCCCTCAATACCCCAAGCTCCCTGAACAGCTCCTTCAGTATCATCGGTGCACTGATTCTTGGTGATTTTGCAGTGAACGCAGGCTGGCTGGCACCGGAAATTATCCTATATATGGCCTTTGTAGCACTTGCGAACTTCACACAGCCAAGCTATGAGCTGGGCTATGCAATCAAATTTATGCGTGTGATGCTGCTGATACTTACCGCTATATCGCCGACCTGGGGATTCTGGCTCGGTATTGCTCTTATGCTGATCATTATGGCAAGCAACCGCACCGTGACGAAAACCTCCTATTTCTATCCGTTGTTCCCGTTTAATCCGCATGATTTCAAAATGATTTTCGCAAGAAAAAAGCTGCGCGGGAAAAGCAGCAGCCGATCCTGAAACTTTTTCTTCCATAATCTGTGAAACGTGATACCATATGCATGAGGATGTGAGTTGCATATGGAGAAAACAATACAGGATAATTTACTGGCGCACCTTATGGAGCTGGCGCTGATGCCGGCACTTCTATACAGCTATCGCGATGGCGGTGTGCTGTACTGGATCGTATTGATTTTGATGGATGACTATATATTGAAGCATCAGGATGTGAAGGGACTGCTGCCGTTGTGGCAGGATGGGCGTTATAAAAAGGATATCCGTCTGCTGTTGATTCTGGAGGGCTGTATGCTGGCCGGTATGATCATCATCGCCTTTAAAAACTGGCAGGTTTCCGCAATTCTGCTTGTGAATGACCTGATTCTTGATTTTATCGGGATTTTTGGGCAGTATAATACAAAGAAAAGCAAATAGGAACTTTAAAAATAGCGGATTATGTGCTAAAATAATGCCGTAATGTTAAATGTTAATAGGAGGAATTATAACATGGCAAATTGTTTAGTTGCACAGTCTGGTGGACCAACTACCGTTATTAACGCTTCTTTGGCAGGTGTGGTACGCGCAAACCAGTTGAACCCTGTATATGACCACGTATATGGTGGATTAAATGGTATTGAAGGAATTCTGGAAGACCGTTTATACGATCTGACAAACATGAGCGAGTACGAAAACAGACTTCTGCGTCAGACGCCGTCTTCTGCACTTGGAAGCTGCCGTTACAAGCTGAAGAGAAACGATGAAACAGATTACCGCAAGCTGGTTGAAATCATGGATAAGCATGATATCGAAATTCTGTTCTATATCGGTGGAAATGACTCTATGGATACGGTTGATGCACTGAGCCAGTGGGCGAAGGCAAACAATATCGACAAGCGTTTCGTTGGTATTCCAAAAACGGTAGACAATGACCTGATGGTTACTGATCACTGTCCGGGATTTGCTTCAGGAGCTAAATTTGCTAATGAAGTTGTAAACGCTACTTGGCTGGACTACAACGTATATACACGTGAAGAAGTATTTATTCTGGAAACCATGGGTAGAGATGCAGGATGGCTTGCAGGTTCTACTGTTGTAACCGGAAGAGTTGACCTGATCGTTCTGCCTGAGGTGGATTTCGATAAGGAAAAATTCCTTGCACAGGTTAAGAAATGCATGGATGAAAAAGGAAAATGCTACATCGTTACAAGTGAGGGTGCTCACTATGCAGACGGTACATACATTGCAGCTGGTGAGGCAGTAAATGACGGTTTCGGACACGCTGTATTAGGTGGTGCCGGGGAAAACCTGAAAAACATGATTCTGGAAGCTGGTATCGCTCCTCGTGCAAAGGTGCAGGATCTGAGCACTGCAGCGAGAAGCTCCAACTTCGCACAGTCTCTGGTTGACGTTACAGAAGCATTTGAGCTGGGTATGTCAGCACACAGCAGAAGTGCTGATGGCAAATTTACAGGACACGTAGTTGCCGTACAGAGAGAATATGTGGATGGAAGATACAATGCAAAATTCATCTCCGGACCTGCTGAAAACTTCGCTAACCATGTAAAACATGTACCGGTTGAATGGATTCTGCCGGATTACCAGGGTCTGACACAGGAATTCTATGACTATATCACACCACTGATTCAGGGTGAGCCTACACTGATCATGGAAAACGGAATTCCTAAGACAATCGTTCCGTTCAACAAACGATAAGATTATAAATGAACAGCAAAGAGGATGTGTTCTCATATTGGGAGCATCCTTTTTTTCTGCTGTTGACAGGGTGCGAAAGGGTGTCCATATATAATGTACAAATTTATCATTTTGTCTGAAAATAAAGTGATACATAGCATACGAATGCATTTGGTTTCATAAAAATGACGGTTTTCTTTCATGAAAATGTAAACAAAAATGACATTTTCGTGTGAAAGTGAGGGTTAAAATATTGTAATTCTATGTGAATTACGATATAATAAGGTCATTATCAGGAATGATAGGAGGGAATTAGATGAAAAAGCTATTCAAAGTGATGGCCGCAGCAGCATGTGCGCTTTCACTGACAGCCTGTGGAGGGTCTTCTAAAAAAAGTGATACATTAGTTGTAGGAGCTGAGGAACTTACAGGAACATTTTCACCATTGTACTACACTGGTGCTTACGACGGATACGTAATCGATCTGGTGTACAACAAATTGATGGAGTATGACGTGGATGGTAATTTACAGCCTTCTCTGGCAGAAAAAACGGACGTTGCCAAAGATGGTAAAACAATTACATTCAATCTGAGAAAGGGTGTTAAATTCTCAGACGGAAGCGACTTCACAGCAAAGGATGTTGAATTCTCATACAAGGTAGTTTCAGATCCAAGCTATACAGGACGTTTCATCTCTACTTGCCAGTATCTGGAAGGATACAAAGAGTACAACAACAAAAAGAACAAGAAAGAACCAGATTATCCTGGTATTGAAGTGAAGGACGATTACACTGTCGTATTCCACTTCACAGAAGCAAGAAACGATAATCTGCAGAGTCTGATGAACATCAGCGTTATCAGCTCTAACCAGTTTAAGGATTCCTATGCTTACAAGAAAACAAAACCAATTCAGGATGCTGTAGGTAAACCAATCGGTACCGGACCATATGTATTGGACAAATGGGAAGCTGGTACAGGTGCTTCTCTGAAGAAGAATGAGAAATACTGGGGCGATGATTACAAGGGTATTCAGAATGTCATCATCAAGCCTGTTAAGATGGAAACGGAATATCAGGAGCTGAAATCCGGTAATATCGACCTGCTTGCAGGACAGATTGAACCTAAGAAAATCGGGCCTGCTTCCAACAACAAGGATCTGACAATCAACCACTACCCACGTGGTGGTATGGGTTACATCACTTACAACACGGTAAATGGTGCAACAAGTGAAAAAGAAGTACGTCAGGCACTGTCTTACGCATTTGACCGTCAGTCATTCGTTAATTCTTACTATGAATGCAAAGACTGCAAGGATCTGGATGGTGTAGAAATCGGTTATGTACCTACAACATGGAACAACCCAATCTCTAAGCTTGGTAAAGTTATCACTGGCGAGGAAAAGGTTGACGGCTTAACAAACTACAACTATGACATCAAAAAAGCAAAACAGATTCTGGATGATGCAGGATGGAAAGTTGGAGCTAGCGGATACCGTGAAAAAGACGGACAGAAGCTGGAAATCAAAATCATGGCAATCAAAGACCACGATATCCTGAACAACCTGATCCCTATGTGGAAAAAGGCTTGGGGCGAAGAGCTGAAAGCTGATGTTAAGGTTGCAACTGTTGACTTCAACACACTGATGGACAAAGTATACTATGACAAGAACATTGAAGAATGGAACGTTTACTTCATGGCTACTTCTTTCACAGACGATACAATGTCAGGTGCTGTAACAAACTTTGATTCCAAATATGTTGGTGATGGTCTGGACAACACAAGCCGTCTGAAAGATGAGAAGCTGGATAGTCTGATGGATGCTGCATTGACAGAAATGGATATGGATAAAGCAAAAGACAAATGGGTAGAGGCTCAGAAACAGGTAAATGAAGACGTTTCTGCACTGCCTGTATATGGTAACACTTACTTTGACTTCTACAACAAGAAGATCAAAAACCTGAAGACAAGTGCACTGTACCAGTGGACACACGGTCTGAGGGATGCTACAATCGAGTAAATTTAAGTAGTAAACTGTAAAGTGTTCAAATAAGAGCAAGGATACACTTGCTCTTATTTATGTTTTTATTTCAACTTCTATGTTTCAAAATAAGTTTTTTTGGAGGTGATCTCATGCTGAAATATATAGTTAAACGTTTGCTAAATCTAATTCCTGTCATATTTATTATTTCAATCGTCATTTTTGGGACCGTAAAGGGAATGCCAGGAGATCCAGTTGATGCTTATCTGGGAATGGGAAGCAAGGCTACCCCGGAACAGAAACAGCAGATTCGTGAGGAATTGGGACTTGATAAATCTCTACCAGAACAGTATGTAATCTGGGTTGGAAATCTTGCTAAAGGAGAACTGGGGACATCTACCAAGTTCAAACTTCCAGTTTCTGAAATCATTGGAGACTACGTATGGAATACATTCCTGCTGAATCTGGTTTCCCTTGTTATCGGTATTGGACTTTCTATTCCGATTGGAATTAAGCAGGCAACGAAAAAATTCTCTAAATTCGACAATTTCTGGACAGTATTCTCCCTGCTGGGCGTATCTGTGCCAACGTTCTTCTTTGCACTGATTCTGATTTTCTTCGTGGCGCTGCCTTCCGGAGTCATACCGGTCAATGGTATGCGAACCCCGGATCTCGCCGTCTTCGGATATGATAACATATTCCAGGAAGTCGGGGATGTTGCATTGCATATGCTGCTGCCGACAATCGTTCTTGCGTTCGGTAACTTTGCGACCTTCTCCCGTTATGTACGAAGCTCTATGATTGATGTTATCAATCAGGACTATGTACGAACTGCGCGTGCAAAGGGTTTGAAAGAGAAAACTGTTATTTACCGTCATGCATTTAAAAATGCGCTGATACCTCTTGTTACACTGCTGGGTCTGTACATTCCTTCCCTGTTCAGTGGAGCAATGATTCTGGAATCCGTATTCCTGTGGCCTGGTCTGGGTAAGATTTTGATCGAGGCGATCAGTGGACAGGATCAGAGTATTATCACGGCGTGTCTGATGTTCTCTGCCATTTTGATGGTGCTGGGAAATCTGCTGTCAGATATTCTGTATTCCGTTGTCGATCCACGTGTTAAAGTAGAATAGAGGTGATTAGAATGGCGAAAGAAAATGTAAATCAAACTGAAATAAAGCTGGATAAAAGCGATACCATGGGCCCTTGGCAAATTGCATGGAATAAATTCAGACAAAACAAAATCGCTATGGCTGGTCTGATCATTTTTATACTGATCGTTCTTGCCGTGATTTTTGTACCGATTATAAGCGGTGTTAATGTAAATGATTATAGCTTTGATACAAAAAATATTGGACCGAATGCTGAGCACTGGCTGGGTACTGACCAGCAGGGGCGTGATGTATTCTTCCGTTTGTTCCTAGGTGGACGTATTTCTATCATGGTAGGTATCATCGCTGCCCTGATTACGGTGTTCCTTGGCTGTGTAATCGGTGGTATATCCGGTTATTATGGTGGATGGATTGACAATCTTCTTATGCGATTTGCGGAGATTGTGTACTCTCTGCCATTTACACCACTGATTCTTGTACTGGCATATAATATGTTATGGACACCTTCAAATGTGAAAATGTATATCGTATCGTTTCTGATCGGTGTATTGTCGTGGCCGGGACTGGCGCGTCTTGTGCGCGGGCAGATTCTGTCACTTCGTGAACAGGAATTCATGCAGGCCTGTGAGGCACTTGGTCTGAGTGATTTTTCAAAGATATTCAAGCATCTGATACCGAATGTTTTATCCATGATCATTGTTAATGCGACATTGTCCATGGCGAGTGCTATTCTGACAGAGGCCGGATTATCTTTCCTTGGTATGGGTGTTACCGCACCTACGCCTTCCTGGGGAAATCTGATGGAACTGGCAAGGAATACCGAAGTCTTCCAGGATTATCCGTGGAACTGGCTGCCTGCCGGTATCATGTGTCTGCTGACCGTTATCTCCATCAATCTGATTGGAGAGGGACTGCGTGATGCGTTTGACCCGAAAGATATACGATAGGAGCTGGTGAGTATGGAACAAGTAAAGAATAAGAAAATATTGGATGTTGAAAATCTGAAAGTATATTTCTATACAAAAAAGGGTGTTTCCAAGGCGGTAGACGGAAACAACTTCAAAATGTACGAAAACGAAACACTGGCAATCGTTGGTGAATCCGGCTGTGGAAAGAGTGTTACGGCTATGAGTATCCTTGGTTTGGTGGATGAACCCGGTAAAATTGGGGATGACAGCAAGATCATGTACGGGGATAAAAACCTTGCGACATTAAAGGATGATGAAATCCGTAAAATTCGTGGAAATGATATTTCTATGATTTTTCAGGAGCCGATGACTTCACTGAACCCGGTATTCACCGTAGGAAATCAGATTATGGAAAACATCCTGCTGCATGAGGATGTAAAAAAGGAAGAGGCACACGAACGTGCTGTCAAGCTTCTGGACATGGTTGGGATTTCCCGCCCGGAAAAGGTTGTGGACAACTATCCGCACCAGCTTTCCGGTGGTATGCGTCAGCGTGTTATGATCGCTATGGCACTTGCATGTAATCCAAAGCTGCTGATTGCCGATGAACCGACTACTGCGCTGGATGTAACCATTCAGGCACAGATTCTGAAGCTGATGAATGACCTGAAGGAAAAAACAGGAACCTCCATCATGCTGATTACGCATGACCTTGGTGTCGTTGCACAGATGGCGGATCATGTAAATGTCATGTATGCCGGCAAGGTAGTAGAAAGTGCTCCGGTATTTGAAATCTTCAAAAATCCGAAGCATCCGTATACGGTCGGCTTAATGAGCAGTATGCCTTCCCTGAACAGCGGAAGCAAACGCCTGAGTACGATCGAAGGGAATGTACCAAACCCAATCAATCTGCCAAAGGGCTGCTATTTCGCAGACCGTTGTCCAAAGGCGATGCCAAAATGCAGGGAATCACAGCCTCATGACGTAAAGGTCGGATCCAGACATCACGTTAGCTGTTTCCTGTTTGATGATGCGAAAGGGGAGGAATAAAAATGGAAGACAAGAAAGTAATTCTCGAAGTCAAAGACCTGAAAAAATATTTCCCTCTTGGAAAAGGTAAGCTGGATAAAAATAAAAAATTTGTAAAGGCTGTTGATGGTGTATCCTTCAAGCTGTATGAAGGGGAGACGCTTGGTCTTGTTGGAGAATCCGGCTGCGGAAAATCCACCCTAGGACGTGCTATTCTTCGTCTGCATGAACCGACAAGCGGAGAAGTACACTTCAATGGTGAAGATATTCTGAAAAAGAACCGTAAGGAAATGCGAAAGCTGCGTGAGGAAATGCAGATTATTTTCCAGGATCCATACAGCTCTTTGAATCCCCGGATGAATGTATACAACATTTTGAGTGAACCGCTGGTTGCGCATGGCTATTATAAAAAAGGTGACGAGCTGAAGCAGTATATTCTGAATCTGATGGAAAAATGCGGATTGCCGCCATACTACTGCTACCGTTACCCGCATCAGTTCTCCGGAGGACAGCGTCAGCGTATTGGTATTGCCCGTTCACTGGCACTGGATCCAAGCTTTATTGTATGTGATGAGCCGGTATCCGCACTGGATGTATCCATTCAGTCTCAGATCATCAACCTGATGATGGATATGCAGGAGGAACGTAAGATTTCCTATATCTTCATTTCTCACGATTTGAGTGTTGTGAAGCATATCAGTAACCGTGTTGGTGTTATGTATCTTGGTTCTCTGGTAGAGCTTGCAGATAAGAATGAAATTTATGAGAATCCTCAGCACCCTTATACAAAGGCGCTGATGGCTGCAATTCCAAAGCCGGATCCTACCCAGCGTTCCAGCATGGAAGCAATTCATGGAGAGATTCCAAGCAATGTCAACGTACCAAGCGGATGTAAATTCCACCCACGTTGTCCATATGCCAAGGATATCTGTAAAACACAGGAGCCGGCTGCCAAGGAAATCAAACCGGGTCATGTTGTTCTCTGCCATTTTGGCGGTGAGTTCTAGTGTTCATCAACAAACCGAAATTTAAAGACCTGTTGAAGAAGAAGGAAGTGCGGGAAGGGAAGGAAGCAAATCTTGAAAAAGGTGACTTTCTGGCTCTCATTATGGCTGCATTCTCGGTGTTTGTACCGGTAATTCTGCTGTTCTGTGCCGTACTCGGTATATTTATCTGGCTCTTTCTTCTGTATTTTCACTAAGCCGTAAAAAGAAGTAAGCATAGGAGTTTGCGAATTGTGCAGGCCCTGTGCTTTTTTTGTTTCGGACATTTTGTCTGCTCCTTGATGGGAAAAGATTA
The DNA here is from genome assembly GCA_003481775.1 of Clostridiaceae bacterium OM02-2AC. Classification (GTDB taxonomy): domain Bacteria; phylum Bacillota_I; class Bacilli_A; order Erysipelotrichales; family Erysipelotrichaceae; genus Clostridium_AQ. The sequence continues at coordinate 33,329 of QULU01000022.1, read as the reverse complement.
CAGCTGCTGATAACAGTGGCAAGGACAAGCGCATGAGGCAGGGCAATATCGTTTTTTCTTTATCGAAAAAAGCGCTTTGTAATGCATTCTTCCATTGCTTATAGGCTCAAAAAATGTTATTATTTTAGGTAGAGATAGACTCATGGAAGCGTTGTGATTCTATCAGATAAGGACTACTTTTAATAAGTATTACATGAAGTAAGAGGAGGACATACTTATGTTAAAAGGTATTGCAGCATCCGCAGGGATTGCGATTGCAAAGGTTTACAAGCTGGAAACACCGAGCTTCGAGATTGTTAAGACAGAAGCAACACCTGCAGAAGAGGTAGCGAAATTTAACGCTGCTTTGGAAAAAACGAAATCCGATATTGAAGGTATCAAGGAACGTGCCGCAAAACGTCTGGCACCGGAAGAGCTGGCTGTATTTGATGCTCATCTGATGATGGCTGGGGATCCTGAGCTGGCAAGCCAGATTATCTCAATGATTGAAAACGACAAAGTAAATGCAGAGTTTGCAACCAATGAAGTTGCGAATATGATGGTTGCCATGTTTGAATCCATGGATAACGAATACTTTAAAGAAAGAGCAGCTGATGTTAAGGATGTTACATTCCGTTTGAAATGTAATCTGCTGGGTCTGACAATTCCTGATCTGAGTGCAATCAACGAGGATTCTGTAATTATTGCGCATGACCTGACACCTTCTGATACAGCACAGCTGAATGAATATGCAAAGGGCTTTGCGACGAATATCGGTGGTAAGACAAGCCACTCTGCTATTATGGCAAACTCTCTGGAGATTCCTGCAGTTGTAGGCTGCAGTGGTGTTCTGGATGCCGCAAGCAATGGAGATACAGTAATTCTGGATGCATTGGATGGTGTTGTACTTCTGAATCCAACTGCTGAGGAAATCAAGGAATATGAAGGAAAACGTGCTGCTTATATGGAAGAAAAAGAAGCACTGAAGGTATTAAAGGATGCAAAATCCATCACAACAGACGGACATGAGGTTGAACTTGCCGGAAATATCGGTACACCGGATGATGTAGAGGGTGTATTGAATAATGGTGGTGAAGGTATCGGTCTGTATCGTACAGAATTCCTGTATATGCACTCTGATCATTTCCCTACAGAGGATGAGCAGTTTGAAGCTTATAAAGCAGTTCTGGAAGGTATGGGAGGACGCCGTGTTGTCGTACGTACACTGGATATCGGTGGTGACAAGAAGCTTCCTTACTTCACATTCGATCCTGAAATGAACCCGTTCCTGGGATATCGTGCAATTCGTCTGTGTCTTGACAGAACAGAAATCTTCCGCACACAGCTGCGTGCACTGATTCGTGCTTCTGTTTACGGAAGACTGTGCATTATGTTCCCGATGATTGCTACGGTTGATGAATTCCGTCAGGGTAAGGCAATCTTTGAAGAAGAAAGAGAAAAACTGATTGCAGAAGGTGTTAAGGTTGCAGATAAAATCGAAGTAGGTATGATGGTAGAGATTCCTGCTGCTGCAGTAAATGCAGATAACTTTGCGAAGGAAGCAGACTTCTTCTCCATTGGTACAAACGATTTGATTCAGTACTCCATGGCAGCTGACCGTATGAATGAGAAGGTATCCTATCTGTATCAGCCATATAATCCATCAATTCTGCGTCTGATAAAAATGACGATTGATGGAGCACACAAGGAAGGCAAATGGGCTGGTATGTGTGGAGCAATGGCTGGTGAAGAGTATGCAGTACCTGTACTTCTCGGTCTTGGACTGGATGAATTCTCCATGTCTGCTACACAGATTCTGAAGGCTCGCAAGATGGTTACAAACCTGAGCAAGAAGGAAATGGAGGGTCTTGCAGAAGAGGCTCTGCGTCAGGCAACAGCAGAAGACGTTCTTGCACTTGTAAAAAAGGCTGTAGACTAAATCAAGCATAAGAAACCGGATTTCAGAAATATATCCGGTTTTTTTCTCTTTCAACAGGGGTGCAAGAGCTGTGCACACTTTTGCTGACAGGTTCCACTGCTTCCGGGATCCGTGATACTGTTTTACGGTGAAGCTTGTTTATCTCAGGACTTTTAGAAACAGAGGAGAAGCATTGCAGAAAACCAATATACTTCGTGAGCAGCAGTCATCGGCAGGGCGGATGCAAGCTGTCTACATATGCATGGTAAACTGGGACTATATCAAAATGACAGATAGAAGCTGCCTGTTAGCCGCTATTTTTCCTGCATTGATATGTGCGAACTGCGGCTTTCTCATGCAATGCTTACGGGGCTATGAAGACCTGAAATGTACTGCCTGAGAACTGATTGTATTGTATAAAATCCGCATTTATAGACACTCAAGGACGGAAGAGTGTTTAAAAAACGGTATGAATGTGGTATGATGTTGCTATGATGAATACAGATACGTTGAAAAATCTATACACAGAGATTGAGGAATATAGAGTCCTTCGTGATTTTGAAGGGATTTTTCATTGTGCGACACAGCTATACGATCTCAGTATACAGCTCAAGAGCGCGCATTATGAAATTATTGCCTGTTATTTCCTGGGGAACTACTACTTCAATAAAGGACAATACGAGACCTCTATGACGTATTTGCAGGAGGGAATCCGCATCGGCGAGGAATCACCCTATCCGTTTTTTCAAATGATGTGTTACAATGTGGCGGGTATGGTGAGTGCAACCATCGGTGATGAAATCATGTCAGTGGAATACATGCTGAAGGCCTATTATATTGCATTCGATCATCAGGAGCTGGGCTACCTGTATATCATTCTGAATAATCTTGGCGTTTTATTCCTTGATCTGGGGTATTATGAAATAGCAGAGGAATATTTTGAAAAGGCGATTACAGAGCGAGGAATCAATGGCTTTGACGACCTCATGATAAATGACGGCTATAATATCATCAATCTGCTGGGAATCAGCGTGTTTCTGAGAAATGAGGAAACCTACACCCACTGGCTCACCTGGTATCGTGAATACCACAAGCGCTTTGATGACGCTACCGTCGATAATGATTATCAGCTGTATCAGGTACTGCGCGCTGCATACCAACAGGATATAACAAGCGTGAAGAAAGAGGTTACTATCCTGCTGGCTATTGCCGACAGTGAGCAGGATCGTCTGCATACCTTTAAAAATCTTATCAAGGTATGTAAGGTCTGCATACAGTTTCAGGAGCAGCAGCTATCCTCGCAGGTGCTGGATAAGCTGTATCAGATTTTGCAGGATTATCCCGAATATCAAAAGCATTCTGAGCTGAAGGAATGCCAGGTTCTTTATGCAAACAGCTTCTGCAATGAGCAGGAGCGCTTAACGGCACTGCAGGAGTATTATGAAATACGGCAGCTGGAGCTGTCTGCAACACACAACAATATGAAGAATACGCTTTTATTGAAAATAGATATGGAGCAGCTGCTCTATGAGCGCAATCAGATTTTAAAGAAAAACAGAGAGCTGGAGCGCCGTTCGGAAATTGAGGAGTTTACGAATGTCATGAATAAAACGGCATTCCGGGCACATGTAAGTGCTGAGCTTGAGGCAATGCATCAGGATCAGTATATCTGTCTGCTCGTTATCGACATTGATAAATTCAAAAGCATCAATGATACCTTCGGCCATTTGGTTGGTGACCAGGTCCTTCTGCATGTTGTAAAGGTTGTGAAGGAGGTTCTGCGCAGCAGTGACTTCATCGGACGTATCGGCGGTGATGAATTTTGTGTATTTATGAAGAATATTCTTTCCCTGCCTTATCTGCATGAGCGTTTGGATGAGCTTTTAGATCGTCTGGTAAACACAAGAATCGAGAACAAGCAGGTATTGAGTGCCAGTATTGGTGTATGTATGAGTGATCATGTATGCAGGTATGATGAGATATTTCAAAAGGCGGATGAAGCGATGTATCGTGCAAAGCATGCCGGTGGAAACCGTTATGATATTACGGAATTGAGCACATGACAAGATATTGCTAAAAATGACAAGATATTTTATATTTGATACTGTATACTATGTACTGTAGTCGGCAGCTATGCCGCTTAATCACAATGTTATCAGAGAAGAAAACAGCCGCAGTAAACCCCGGACATGAATGCAGTTCAGCGGTTCTTCACTGATGGAGCGATATGAGGATCGTCTCTGTGACTGATAATTTTGTATAAAGAAATGATTCTTATGATCCCTTTCAAGAATCATTTTTTTTATTTTTCACGCGTTTTCAATTTGTCTGTGATATGATAGAATGATTCCATGAGAGCAGGGATGAGAATGAGAAAAAAGAGTCTGTTACAATTATGCCTTTGTCTGATACTATGCAGTGGCTGTAGTACAGCGGAGCCGGCAGAGGAGAAAAAATCCTCACAGTACTTTCTGTTTGCCACACCGTTATCCACGCACACGCTCTGGCAGAAGGCCAGAGAGGGGATGCAGGATGCCTGTACCGAGCTGGAGGTGCATTGCGACTGGAAGGGTCCTATTAAAATATCTACGAATGATATGGTGGATGTCATCAATACAGGTCTTTTAAAAAAGGCGGATGGTATCATCACACAGGGTGTCATCAGCAAGGAGCTGATTCAGAAGGGAAATGATAAGGATATCCCCTTTGTACTGGTGGATTCTCCGGTTGAGGGAAGCAGGCCTTTAACGACAATCAGCAAGGATTTCGATGAGCAGGCAAGACTTCTGTTAGCTGATATCGAGGAGAAGCTGGGGAAGAATAAAAGGCTTCGCATCGGCATACAGGTCAGCGATTTAAGCTTTGACCTTGCAAAGGATCAGATTGCCTCCATTGAAGCTGTTTTTGCACAACATCCCGGTGGTTTTGAAATTGTCGCAAAAAGTGAATCGCGCAGTGATCAGCTCACCTCCCGTAACGAGTGGGTCAAGGTACTGCAAAAGGATACCGGTATGAATGTTTCCATCAATCTGGCTGGTGAGAATGCAATCGGTTTTGTGGATGCCAGCGAGTATATGAACAATCACGATCAGATCCTTGTATATGGTGTTGATGACATGAAGGAAACGCTGGAGCTGATACGCAAGGGAAAGGTGGAAGGAAGTATTGTGACATCCTTTTATCAGTACGGATACGAATCCGTGCATATACTATATGACTATGTCACAAAGGGAATACGGCCAAAGAAGGAGCGGATTCCTTCCTATCTCATGCTTGTCAACAGGAAGAATCTGAAAACGTATGCATCCACGCTGCAGAAGGAGAAAATGCATGTGGAATAAATCGAAGAGCTTTCGCAGCAAAATCATGAATTACAATCTGATGCTGATCGTGGTGATGGTGTTAGTCTGTACGACCTATGTGCTCATCAATGATCGAACGATAAAGAAATACAATTCCACCTATACCACCTATAATGAGCTCAATCAGTTTTATGACAATATGAAGAATCTCAATGATGCTTTACAGGTATACCTGTATTCTCCGGATGATCAGAATTATAAGGATTTTCATAGATATCGCTCCGTTTTGCAGCGGAATGTGGAAAAGGTGAAGACGAGTTTGAAAAATCAGGATCATGTCTGGCGCTTTGAATTACTGAACAATATGGTCGACGGCTATATGGCACAGGCAGAGCTTGTAATCGCCTCCGATCTGCAGCAGGAAAAGGAGTTCAGTGCAAAGTATCAGGAGCTGCTGTATGATTATGATCTGATCAATAAAACAGCAAGTGAATATTATGGTCTAGCGACTCAGGATATGCAGCTGCAAAAAGCGGCGGTCAACAGCAATCAAAAAACGATGCAGCTGGTGTCACTGTTCTTTATCCTCTATCTGATCGTGTGGATGATCTATTTTTCCATATCCACCATCAAATCCATAACCGATCCTCTGGAAAAGGTTATCAACAATATGAACCGTATCAAAAAGGGAGCATATGACCTCACGCAGATTTCCAATACGAATAAGGAAATGAATGTACTCTGTCTTGCGCTGGAGGATATGGCGGATAGTATTGAAAAAAATATCCAGTATGAAAATGAAAAAGCAAGACTGGAGCGTAGGGTTTTGGAACAGCAAAACGATAACCTGCGCAAGGATGAGCTGCTTGCCCAAAGCGAGCTGCGCATTTTACAAAATCAAATCAACCCGCATTTCCTGTTCAATACACTGAATATGATTTATAAAAAGGCGTACAGCGAGGGAGCCTATGAGACCAGCGAGCTGATGGAGAAGACGAGTCAGCTGCTTCGCTACGGGCTGGATAATGCAAGCAAGATCAGCTCTTTGAAAAAGGAAATAAAAGCAATCCGCAATTATAATTATATACAGGAAAAGCGCTATGGAGACAGAATTCGCTTTCTGATGGATATCGAGGAGAAACTGCCGGATATTCCTATGCCCTCTATGGTTCTGCAGCCGCTTGTGGAAAATGCGGTATCGCACGGCCTACAGGACACCATCGAGGATGGAGAGGTGGTCATCGAGGTGAGCCGCCTCAATAATGAACTTATGATTTCCGTTAGTGACAATGGTGCCGGTATGCCTGCGGATGAGCTGGAGAAGCTCATTCTGAACGATTTTCGCATGAGCAGCGATGAACGCTCTCATCTGGGACTTTATAATGTTACAAGGCGTCTGAAGGCCTTCTATGGTGACGCCGTGCGCATAATTGTCAACAGTCTGGAGGATTGCGGGTTTGAAATCAATATACAGATTGATTTGAAGGAGAATGGATATGTATAAAATCATGATCATCGAGGATGAGCAGATTGAGCGGGAAACGCTGTATAAAATCATTCAGGAGGGATTTCCGGAATGTCAGGAGCTGTATGCTGCAAAAAATGGAAAAGAAGCGCTGACGCTGTTTGAAGCACATCATCCAGACATCGTACTTGCTGACATCAACATTCCCGGAATCAATGGTCTGGAGGTGATTCGCCGCATTCGGCAAACCCGTCAGGAGGTGGAATTTCTGATTTTGTCCTCTTACAATTATTTTGAATATGCACAGGAGGCGATTCGCCTTGGGGTAGAGGATTTCATCTTAAAGCCGTATACGATTGATCACCTAAGGGATGCCCTTCAGAAAACAATGGAGCACCTACAGCAGAAGCAGGATGAAAAAAGGCACCAGAGCGATTTGCTGGAAAAAATAGAAAGAATTACACCGGTGGTGGAAAACGAATGCCTGTTTGCCATTCTATCGAATGAGGATGAGCTGGTACTGCGCAAAAATCTGAGACTGCTCAGCCCGCGCATTTGCAGCGGCTTCTGCTTTATCATCCGTTCCTCCCATTACGATCAAGCCTACATGGAAAAGGTAGCCACAGGCTTCATACAGCTGGGCTTTCGCTGCCTGAAGGAGCTGTTTCATGAGCTGCAGATCTTTTACATTCTGGCGGAGCGGGCGATCGGACAGGAAGAGTTACAGCAGCTGGAAGACTATATCACTGCATTGCAGTCGGACAGCTTTGCTTTTGGTATCGGTCCGATTGTGAATGATATCGCACTGTTTCACCATTCCTTTCAGATGGCAAGAGATCGCATCGGCGCGCAGGAGCCGCTTTGCTTTCAGCTGCTGCAAGACAGTAACAATGCCTGCAGAGCTGATATCGATCTGGATAAGATTGTCGCACAATTTGTGTCCATCTTTCAGAAAATGGATGAGGAGGGGCTTAAAAAGGCAGTCCATCAGCTCTGTCTGACACTGATTCCCCATGAGCGTAAGCAAATTGTTCAGGAGGTGGCCGACCTGTTTGAAAAACTGCGCGATACCCTGCAAAGGGAATATGCACATATCGATCTGCAAAAGATTGCAATCGCACCACTGCAAATCAGTACGAATATTCATCAGGAGGTTCCTTTGTATCTTCATATGCAGATGCATCGGCTGTATGATCCCATCGTTGAAGAGCGTTTTCGCAATACCAATCAGCTGGTACGTCAGGCTGTCCGCTATATCGATGCCAATTACCGTAAACAGATTACGCTGGGGGACATGGCAGATGCCCTGCAGATATCCCCGTTCTATCTGAGTAAGCTCTTGAACAATTCTCTGCACAAAACCTTTACGGAGCTTGTCAGTGAGCGGCGGGTTGAAGCGAGCAAGGAGCTGCTGAAAAGCGGTAAGCGAATCAAGGAAATCGCTTATGAGGTCGGATTTCAGGGGCAGAATTACTTCACGAAGATCTTTAAGAAGTATACCGGAGTTACCCCGAAGATGTATAAGAATTCCTTTGACGATAAATAGGAAAAAAAAGGAAACTGCAAATAATTGCTAAAGATAACAAGAATTTACTATTTTAACAGTTATATAATAACATTGCAGATAAAAGACCAATTTAACTATCATAATTACTATCTGCAATACCATAATGGTAAGGCTGTTACCAGCCGGCCTTACTTTAATCCTTTTTCTTTAAAAAAACCATGTTTCTCCCAGAACATGGTTTTTTTATCATCAAATAACAGCAAACCGGGAGCATCTGCATATTTCAACCCATACTGCATGGATACCAAAGAGCAACACTATGCAAGCGGGCATTGAAGAAGCAAATCCGCAATCAGCCGGTACAGAGGCGGGCAGTGAAACACTGTTTAAGGAAGCCCTTGCGGGCTACTCAGATTTTCCGGCATGCCAGCACTGTTACAGGTATTTTGTGTGCATAGAGAGAAAAGCAATGCCCGTGGAATTTTCTTACGGATATTGCTTTTTCTGTTCTATTTGGTCAGCTCCAGAAATTCATCAATACGCTGTGCGCATGTATCCAGACAGCTTGTCCAGAATGCTTCATCACACAGATCGATATCAGCCATCGCTGCGACATCCTCGACACTGGATATGGTTGTTGCTTTTAAGAGCTCGCGGTATTTTGGAACGAAGGCATCCTTTTCCTGTTGATATTTTACAATCAGCCCGCGTGCGAACAGGGCACCGAATGCATAAGGGAAGTTGTAAAAGCTCAAGCCGCTGGAATAATAATGAGATTTACAAATCCACATATACGGATGCAGATAGTCAGGGTCCAGACCGTCACCATATGCCTGCTTCTGTGTTTCGATCATGATGGCTTCCAGCTCATCCGCAAACATAAAGCTGTCTTTGCGCTTTTCAAATACTGTCTTTTCAAACAGGAAGCGGGAATAGATATCACAGATAACCTGCGTCAAATCCTGTAGCTGATTTTCAATCAATGTGATTTTTTCCTGACCCTTTGCCTCCTCGATTGCGGCATTCATAATGATATTTTCATTGAATGTGGAAGCTGTTTCCGCAACCGGCATGGAATAATCGGTATTCAGAGGACGATGATTCTCAATCATCATTCCGTGATAGGCATGTCCCAGCTCATGGGCAAGTGTAACGATATCACCAAGCGCACCATCATAGTTCGTCAGAACACGGCTCTGCTTAACGCCGCTTAAATTAGCACAGAAGGCACCGCCGACCTTTCCTTTGCGTGGGAAGAAATCGATCCAGCTTTCGTCAAAAGCACGCTCCATCATATCTGCCATATCCTCTGCGAAGGGACGGAAATGCTTCAACAGGTATTCCTTTGCCTCCTCTACACGATAGGTTTTTGTTTCCTCACCGAGTGGCGCAAAGAGCTCATACCATGGCAGACCGTTCTTATATCCGAGAAGCTCTGCCTTGCGTTTGAGATAGGCATGAAATTTCGGCATATAGGATTGCATGGTATGCAGTAGTGCATCCAGCGTTTCCTGCTTCATGTGCGCATTGTGCAGTGTCATGGCAAGTGGAGAAGCAAATCCGCGCAGATCACATTCTGTCAAAACCTGTGCCTTGATGCTGTTTAAGGAAAAGGCAACAGCATCGCGTATTTTATCATAGGCCTTCAATTCTGCCTCATAGGCACTCTTACGGACCTGCGGATCGCTGTCATAGGCCATATTGCGTATCTGAGAAAGCGTGGTGGCTTCCTTCTTATAGTCCACCTCTACGATACTGGTCAGATATTCCTGCAGATTAGCCCAAGCCTCACCACCGCTGATATTCATTTTGGATAATACATCCTCAACATCATCACTGAGCAGATATTTGCTGTCCTCTTTTATGGTGTGCAGCAGATAGCTGTATTCCTTTAGCAGTGCATCCTGTTCGATACACGCATCCAGATCCTCAATTTCTGCCACGTAGCGGTTAAACCTTGCATTTGCTTTCGTGATGCCGCTGAATTTCTGTGAAAACTGATTCATCAGCGAAACCGTCCTTCCATCAGATGTATTTGTGGACTGCTTCAAAGAGATAAAGTGTCCGACACGATCAGCAAGTGTGTGAAATTCCTCCAGCAGGGATAGCATGCTATGCAGAGCTGCTGTTTCGTCCGTGTGGCTCAGCTGGTCGGCTGCCTGTGTACAGCGCTGAATCAGCGTATCCATTTTTTTGAAGTCGTTGCGAAAGGCTTCATCATCGTATCCCTTGTATAAAACATCTAAAGACCATTCATTCATAAGTATCTACCTTCTTTCCTCCTTTAGACAATACCCATATTATATCCCATCTATACAGGAAATGCACAGTTTTACAAAGCTTATTTCAGGAAACCACACAGACAGACAGAGGATAGGATAAAACAGGCATCCCTTCTGCAAAGAAAACGCAGGGATACCTGTTGCGATAAAAGCAAACAGTGCTATGGGCAATCAAACAGCGTTCGTGATAAAGCAATGTGCAAGGCATGTTATCCGCGGGAATCCACACGCCGGCGGGAGGCTGTGAAAATAGCGTAGGCGCATAGCATAAGCACTGTGCTGTAGCCGATGAATATTAAATTGTTTCCGGGAATGGCTTCAAACAAGGTAAGCGAGCCAAAGAGGAAAAAGATGAAGGAGCTTCCCACCTTGACCGTATCCTCACGCAGATGAGAGAAAATCAGCTTGCCTGCAAAGATACCGAGAATATTCGCCATAATCAGCCCCAGCGAGGCGCCGAGGAAAATCGGGAAATGCTCGCTCATGTGATCTGCGGCAAGTGCAACGGTTGCTAGCTGCGTTTTATCACCCAGCTCTGCGATAACAAAGGTAAAGGCGATTGACACTACGGGGATTTTTAATGCAAAATGATGCCCTGCCTCTTCCTTGGCACTGCAGCGAAGATTCATCAAACCGAAAAACAGAAACATGGCACTAGCCGCCAGCTTGATCAGACGCATGGGAATCAGATCACCAATCAGATCACCGGCCAATACCGACACACCACTGATGGCAAGGACACCGAGTATCATACCGGCAATTACGGTTTTTACAGAGTAGCGGTTTGTCAGCGCCATAATCATGAGCTGGGTTTTGTCCGCCATCTCCGCCAGAAAAACAAATAGAAATGTATGAAACAGCATAGGTTCACCTCTTTCAACTATATGCAACGGAAGCAGACGGTATGTCGAGTATATAAAAAAAGATTTTCTTCAGAACCGTCAATTCTGAAAAAAATCTGAGATGCTAGGATATATATGCCAGAATCAGCTTCATGGTGTTTTCCACACCGTCATAATGCGTTCGCTCCATACCATGAGATGCATGTACACCCGGACCGATCAGTGCACCGCGTATATCACAGCCGCCGCGCAGGGCTGCACTGACATCACTGCCATACATCGGATATATATCAACTGCATAGCGCAGGTTCTCTTGCTTTGCCAGCTCGATCAGCCGACTGGTCATTTCATAATCATATGGCCCGCTGGAATCCTTTGCACAGATGGATACATCCTGCTCACTGCATGCCAGATCAAGACCGATACATCCCATATCCACAGCGATCAGCTCACTGATGCATTCCGGTATGTGGGACATGCCGTGACCGACCTCCTCATACGTACTCATCATGAAAATGAGATCATATGCAGGGGTTATGCTATGCTCCTTTATATGCTGGAGAACCCCCATCAGGGCACTGGCACTGATTTTGTCATCCAGGAAGCGGGATTTGATAAAACCGCTTTCTGTAATCTGAACCTTTGGGTCGATAGCCACAAAATCACCGTTGCAGATGCCGAGTGCTTCTACATCCTCCTTCGTCTTCACAACCTCGTCGATACGAATTTCCATCTCATCGATTTCACGCTTTCTGGTGGACGCATCCTTATATACATGGGATGCGGGAGAGCAGGAAAGTACAGTACCTGTATAGACGCTTCCATCTCTTGTATGAATGCGGCAGTATTCTCCATCCAGTGTCGGAATAATCGGCCCGCCGATATTGGTCACTGCCAGCATCCCATTGCTTTTGATGGAGCGCACCATCAGTCCCAGAGTGTCGCAGTGCGCACAGAAGCCAATCGTTTTTTCACTGCTGGAGCCCTTCACATAAATCAGAAGATTCCCCTTGTTGTTTCGTTTTGTCTGATAGCCCAGAGCTGCTGCCTCATCGGCTACAAAATCAATCGCCTTTTTTGTATAGCCGGTCGGAGAGTCCGTTCCCAACAGTTTTGAAGCAAAATTCAATACGTATGTCTTATCCATTTGTCTACCTCACTTGCTTATATAAACGCCGTCGTTTCCGTCAATTTCACTGACTCTGACCCGAATGACCTCACTCAGGGAGCTGGGGATATTTTTCCCTATATAGTCAGCGCGAATGGGAAGCTCACGATGCCCGCGGTCCACCAGAACAGCGAGCTGGATTTCCCTGGCTCTTCCATAGTGCATGATCGCATCCATCGCAGCCCGCACGGTTCTTCCCTTGAAGAGTACATCGTCCACTAGAATGACTTTCTTATCCTTTACCGGCAGAGATTCCATTGGCAGGGGATAGGGCTGTTCTCGATCATCCCTCCAATGCGATACATCCAGTGCAAAGCAGGGAACTCTGACATCCTCCACATTGCATATAATATCTGCCAGCCGTCCGGCTAGAATTTCTCCTCTTGTTTTGATACCGATTAAGACAATATCCTCTACACCGCGGTTATGCTCGATGATTTCATGCGATATGCGGATCAGAGAACGTTTTATCTGGAGCGCGTCTATGATTTCCTTTGTTTCCATGTACTACCTCCTGACGTGCAGCTACTATAAGTATAGCGGTTCGTCTTCATTTTCGCAATCATTTCCAAGGATTTCACGCAAAATTGAGGCTGCGTATTCCTCATAGAGCTGCGTATTATTTTCCGCCCTTCTTGTATACAGGACGTAGATTGGAATATCCTGCAAATAGAGGATGGTGAAGAAGTCGCGCAGGAGCGCATCACATACGGGCTTGTTCTGTGCACAGCCAAGAGGATTGATGAAATAGGAGGAAATCAGCTGCCCATTTTTGCGACAGGGACCCTTGCGAAACAGATCCAGGCATTCATCGAGAGTATCCAGTCGGCGATAGCCGTATTCATCGCTGACATTGTCCAGATAGAACAAATGCGTAACCTTGTGAAACTGCAGTGTCTGCATCGGCTGGGTGAGCGGAAGAATCTGATACAGCTCCTGATTTTCCTGTGTGAGAAATATACTGTCGGAAAAGGTGGAAAAAACTGAGGTGATACAGGAATGCGTGATGTTTTTCAAAGCGCCGATTTCTCCCCCTGTACTGACGATTTCCTCATCCAGATAATGCAGGGTTCCATGATCATCGTACACAGGAGCAGCCAGAAGTCCCTTCTGTTCACAGGTACGAAGGCAGGCATCAAGCAGCTCACTTTTCCCGGTTCCGCTTTCTCCTGCGAAAACCAGTCCTTTTTTTGTATTGTTGGCATGTACCTGAAGCATTGAGGCGTGAATCGGCAGGTCGTGCTTCTCCATACAGATTGCGTTGTAAAGCGTCTGCAGCATATCCTTGAGATAACGTATATGATGCATGCGCTGGGTTCCGCTGACCAGACCGATGGTAATCTGATTCGTTTCATCGTAATAATAACAGGCCTGATCTTTCCCTGAGGATAAGGCGAAAATGAGAATAAAGTCCTGTCGCAGGGACAAATTGGTGAGCGGATACAGGGCGGCGAGACAGACCCCCAGCTGAACACACTCGCGGGACAGATAAACAATACCCTTTTTATCCGCAATCGCAATGCTCATTGCAAAAAACGCATTTGCATCCATACTGATGTCACGGTAGATGAAGGAGGAGGCACGTTCTATGGAAATATTTGCGGCATCCGGCTGCTGGAACTGTGGTACATGATGAAGCTGTACCCGGGAAATAAAAGGAATTTGTTCCAGAGGAAGATGGGCATAGGGGTGAGATACCTCACAGACGCTCAGCTGCAGGGTTGCATCAAATCCAAAGGGCTGCATATGCAACAGGCTGCTGTCCATTTGTTTCAGGATGCTCATGCTTTGAAACAGCGAATCCAAAGAGGGATTCAGTGCTGCTTCACTGCTGCAGAGACGAAATTTTGAAAGGCTTGCGGCATATGTCAGAAATTCTAGCAGATAAGGACTGGGATGCGGCTGTGTGGTAAGCAGGGCAAATACTCTTGCTTCCTCAATATCATAAGGATAGGCATCAATCAGACGGCGCAGGTATTGTTCACCATCACAATCCTGCGGAAATAAAAGCTCTTTTTTCATGTTGGGATCACCTGTTTGTAAGCTATGCGAAAAATGTCGAAAAAAGTACAAAAAAGAGGAAACAGAGCATTGCTATGATATCGTCTGCTTGCCGGCTGTATCTATTAACAGGCTGTATACCATGAAAACAGACAGAAACGGATTACAAATGGATTGGTGATTGCAAGAGAAAAGCAGTACACCAAGCCACAGCCTATTATCAAAAACTGCTGATTTCCTTGGTGTATGATGAAGCTATCAAGAGATGAAGGAAGGCGGTTTGTCTTCCTTGTATTTGATAAGGAAGCTGTAGAAGCGAATAACCTGAGATATCTAACGAAAAGGAAACAGAAGAAAGCCTGCTTTTGCTTCCTAGCTAGCAGGATAAGAATTGACATATGCTTCATACGTTATTCCTTTTCTCATGCTTATTCTTCCGCAAACGAGGTGGTTTTGGATGCTGACGGCTTTGACAGGTCCTTTGCGTTACCGTAAGGCAGGGGAAAGAAAAAGACGCAGTACATGGAAAGAGCTTCCAACGATCTGCGTCCTATTATACTATATGGAAGCTTCACACTGCGCTATACAGTGCGGTCAAAAAAGAGAGCGGCTTGAAATTTAGCTGAAATCTAACAAAACGTTTGTTGCGGACTGATAGCTGTCCTTTGGCTCTGCAAGCGTCATTTCATTGCTGATGTATGCAACAACAACGAAATCTCCAGATATACTAGGCTTTCTTCTGTGCATACCTTCACCAAGGGGATATATGAGCATCAAAACAGATTCATTAGCTCCTCCTTGCTCATGCTGGTGATGATTCCCTCATTGTTATGAATGATGGAATCGCTGAGATCCTGCTTCAGACTTTGCAGCTGCATGATTTTTTCCTCGATGGTATCTTTAGCAATCAGCTTAACAACTTGTACATTGTTGTGCTGACCGATGCGGTAGGCCCGATCGGTTGCCTGATTTTGGGCGGATACATTCCACCAAGGGTCAAAGTGGATGACCACCTCCGCACTGGTCAAATTCAATCCGGTACCGCCCGCTTTCAGAGAAATCAGGAAGATGGGGGTATCATCGCTGTTAAAGCTGTTCACCAGCTGCTGCCGCTGCAGCTTCGGTGTGCTTCCCTTCAACAGATAGTAGGGAATGTCCTGACGAACCAGCTCTTTTTCCAGCAGGGATAGAAGCGATGTGAACTGTGAGAACAGCAGAACCTTTTTTCCGGATTCCCGGCAATTTTCAATAAACTCCATGCAGGCACTGATTTTAGCACCAATACCGTTATAATTTTCATACAGAAGACGGGGATCACAGCATAGCTGGCGCAGTCTTGTCAGCATACTGAGAATCATGATCTTACTGTTTGCGAAGCCTTTTTCCTGAAAGCTCTTGTTTAGATCATCCCGTATAAGGGATACATTGGCCATATATAATTTTCTTGTTTCTTCATCAAGCTCAATCAGCATGGTGTTTTCCACCTTTTCCGGCAGCTCCTTGAGGACATCCTTCTTCACACGCCGCAGGATAAACGGCTCAACCATGCGTTTCAGCTCCTTTAGCATCCCCATATCGTTTTCCTTGACGATGGGTAGTTCATATTGCTTCTTGAAATAGGAGTAGGTATACAGATAGCCGGGCATGAGGAAATCAAAGATACTCCACAGCTCTGCCAGAGAATTTTCAATCGGTGTTCCGGTCAGGGCAAACCGATGGCGAGCCTGTATCTGCTTTACGCTGATGGCATTCTTGGTATTGTGGTTCTTGATATATTGAGCTTCATCAATGATCTGATACTGGAAGGTAAGACTCTCGTAGGCCTCGATATCCCGCTTTAAATAATCGTAGGAGGTGATAACGACATCATAGTCCTTACAGCTGCGGATCTGTACCTTGCGCTCATCGCTGGAGCCGCTGATGATGATGCTTGTCAGCGTTTTGGAGAATTTCTCAATTTCACTTTGCCAGTTGAGAATCAGGGAAGACGGGCATACGACCAGCGACAGGGAGTCTTTGCTGTGCAGCCGCTCATCCTCAAGCAGCGTGATGACCTGCAGGGTTTTACCGATTCCCATATCATCCGCCAATATTCCGCTGAAGCCATAGGCAGCCATGGTTTTCATCCAGCGAAAACCGGTTTTCTGATAATTACGCAGCGTTGATTTCAGTGCAGGAGGAACTGCAAAGTCACTGTCCTTCACATTGCGGATCCCGCGAATGATATCCTTGAAGGAGGAATCTCGATCAACCTTGATCATATCGCTATCCTTTAGACTGTTGTCAATATACAGGGAACGATATTTGGGAACCTTGATCACACCGCTGCTGATTTCCTTTTCACTCACATGCATACCATCCAGAATCGCACTGAGCTCCTGAAGTGCACTGTCTTCTATGTTGACAAAGGAGCCGTTTTTCATACGGTAATACTTCTTATTCATACGATAAGAGGCAAGGACCTCCTGCAGCTCATTGACAGGGAAATCGTAGGTATCAAAATTGATTTCCAGCAAATCACTTTCAATGCGGACACCCATGGAGATATTGACACTCTCCTTGATCTGCAGCTTTTTAAATTTATCTGTAGCAAATACCTCGCAGGTGTTGCCCAGCTCCTTTAGCCCCTGATTCAGAAATTCATACATGGCGTCCTGTGAATGCTCGATATAGGCAATGCCTTCCACTGCATCAATTCGGGTCATGTAACGAGTAAAGACAAGCCGTGTCGCAATTTCATCATTGAAATTTCTGGAGGTGGACAGGGCACTTGTGCTGAATGCATTGTATTCCTCATTTCCATAGCAATACATCAGACGTGCGGAAATCACATTGTGCTTCGGCATATCGATATACAGACGGCATTCCAGAGGAAGTGGGGCAAAGGCAGAGATATCCACCCCTCTCAGCGGGATATGCCGGCGGGTATTCATAATGACATTATTATAAAAGGTGGGCATGAGGTCACTGCTTAACAGCAGCGGCTTTTTCTTTTCCAGATATGTCTGCAGCAGACGGCTGCAGGTTTTTGAATAATCGGCATCACAGCGGTACAAAATGTGATCCAGTAACAGATACACATGGCTGCGGCCTTCAAATATGCGATAGTTCAACGAGCTCAAGGCGATTTCATAGGAGTCATCCTCCAGTTTTTTCACCTCCATGGATAGCTTGGGATTCTCATCCAGAAAGCGCATATTGATCAGCATCTTTTCCTTCATACGATGCATGACATCCTCTCCGGCATACAGCTTGAAAAATTCATCGAGCGCATCCGGCGTCATACACAGGTTACGGGCCTGCGGACAACGCTCCAGTGCATGGCGGTTCTGGAAATAGAGGACATCATGCTCATGGCGCAGCATAAAGTCAATCAGCTTTTGACTTTCTTCATCAAAGCTTAAACGGTTATGCAGAAATTCCAGCTCCTTACCATAGCTTTTTTTCACATTATGGCGAATATCATCCAGAAATTGAGCGATATCCTTCACGATATAGCGCTTTGCATTTCCCACCTTCAGCGTCAGTGCCAGAATGGTGCGCTGACGAATTTCCAAAACAGGCTCGATGTGGATCGCCTGCTTCAGATTCATAGCCAGCGAGGAATAGATGATTTGTTCCTCATAAGCATTCATAAGGGAAATGGCATAGCTGTCATGCTGCTGAACTGCGGTATGTGCATCCGTCTCCTTCTGCTTCTTTTCATGCTCCTCATTCAGCTTTATCAAAACAGCCGTACAGTGCTCACAGGACAATGTGTTTTTCCCATGCTGTGGACAGCTGCATAAATATGCGCGTACCGTTACATCATCCTTGTCGATGGACATATTGACTTCCCGGTAGTCCTTTCCATCCTTAATGGTAGCGTTGACCATGATGATTTCCTTGGAAGAAAAATCATCGATATCCAAAGATACGATTCGCTGCTCATCCACCAGTCTTTTCGCTTTTTCATATTGTTCATCACTTCCGGCAAAATCCCGGATTTGTGCATTGGTAAACTCCATACATACACCCCTGCTTTCATCTTATTATTGTACCATCTTTTTCACTTAATTTGTCCTTGTATATGAAATGTTTTTCCATAAAGAACAGATCCGCTACTGTTAAGAGTTTGTAAAGTGCGGGCAGCCGCTTGCATACCGGCGGCGCTTGTGAAAAAATGTGGGGTAGGAGGTGATGCTGTGAAGCTGGTGTATCGATGGATGATCATCGTGTGTATGCTGTTTGTATGCGGCTGTGCCGGCAGCAGTCGGCAACAGGCTGCTGTAGAGCCTGCGTCTGTGCAGAAAATTCAACAGATGACAGAGGAGCAGCGCAGCTTTGCTGTTGTCCTTACGCAGTCCATGTGTTCCTCCTGCAGGGATGTTCGATCCATGCTGTCTGCTTGGAAAGAGAAGCACAGCGGTATCATCTATATGGTAACGCTGGATGAGGCAGTGACAGATAGAGAGAAGGAATTGCTGCAGCAGCTGTTTCCAGATTTCTATGCGACTCCCGGCGTGTATTACATGCGAAAGGGCGCGGCTTCAAGCCGTTTTTGGTCATCAGATTACAAAACCTGTGAGGATGACTTTGCTGCGTGGCTGCAGCTGCAGGAGAAACAGGCGTCGTAATGTAGACATACGAATATGAAAAATACGCTGCACTGCTTGTAGAAGTTGGGGTTACCTGCAGAGTATGCAGCAAAGGCGATGAAAACGGGATATGCTTCAAAGGGAAAAAGAAACATTGTGCGTAAGGAATGGCAGGACGAACATGCTGTCAAGGGCCGTCTTGGAAAAAATGCTTGACGTATGAGAGCCCTATCGTATAATAAAGAGGAATAATAAAGAAAGACAGAGGAACAGCGGCGATGAGAATTTGATAATCTAATTTACAGAAACGTGAAAAACATCAGACATACCGAAGGGTATGTACTGTTTTGCGGATTGTGGATTATATTATCATAGTGTTTTTATCGACCTGTTCTTTTCTTATACTCCGGTGCATGCCATATGCAGGAGATAGATATCGGACATAGATTTTTTATATATGATAATCCACCCGCCCACAGGGAGGGATTCTATGCTATTAGAATTACAGCATGTAATAAAAAGATTTCACGACAGAGAGCTGCTCCATATACCGTTATGGCAGATTCATCAGGGTCAGCGGATTGGGTTGATTGGCGCAAACGGAAGCGGCAAAACCACACTTTTGCGAATATTACAGGGTGCATGTGAGGTTGAGGAGGGCGTTGTGCGCCGCTTTTGTACGCTTTCCTATTTTGAACAGCTGTCACAAGAGGTTTCCTATGGAGATGGAAAGCTGATGAAGGAGCTATCGGTTTCCCGGCTGCAGGCGCAGAAGCATGTCAGTGGTGGGGAACAGCAGAGGCTGCGTTTGTCAAACGTACTGAGCACCGCCTGTCATCTATATCTTCTGGATGAGCCGACAAGCAATCTGGATCAGCAGGGAATTGCATTTGTGAAGAAGGCTCTGCAGAATATGGATACCTTTGTACTGGTTACACATGAGCGCTCCTTACTTCAGGAGGTATGTAATCAGATCATTGAAATAAAGGATGGCAGGCTGCACATATATGAAGGTAATTATGAAAGCTATCTTCAGCAAACAGAGGAAAAGAGAAAATATCTGCAGCATCGCTATGATACGATCGAGAAGCAGCGTCACCAGCTGCAAAAGGCGTATGAACAGAAATTAAAGCAGGCACAAAAGGCGAAGCGAAAGCCGCGCAATGTTTCAAACAGTGAACGAAAAATGCGGGGAAAGGTCGCTTTGCGAAAGTCCAAGGACGGTATTAGTAAGGCGATGTATCGGCAGGCGGATGCGATTGCAAGCCGCATGGAGCATTTGGAACGGGTAGAGGTGATAAAGGAAGAGGAAGCGATTGCGATGGATGTACAGGCTCTGGATTTGCCGAAAGGTAAATGGCTGTTAAAAGCAGAGGGACTGTGTGTTTCCTATGGGGATCACGATGTGCTGAAGGATGTGCGCTTCTTTATGAAAAATCATAGCAGAGTAGCCCTTGTCGGAGAAAACGGCTGTGGTAAAACAACGCTGCTCAATGCGATTGTACAGGGGAATCCGGCAATATGGAAGGCACCGAAGGTGAAAATCGGCAGACTGTTTCAGCAGTTTGAAAATTTGAAGGATGAGCAAAGCGTATATGAGAATGCCATGGCGGACAGTGTGCAATGTGAGGCAATCGTGCGTACTGTTTTAGACCGGCTATTATTTCAGCAGCAGGATTTAAAAAAGCCGGTAGCTGTGTTAAGCGGTGGAGAGCGGATGCGGCTTGGCTTTGCAAAGCTGATGGTTGGTGCCAGCAATCTTCTGCTTCTGGATGAGCCGACCAATTATCTCGATCTTCCTTCCATCCGCTGCATTACAGCACTGCTGCAGCATTATGAGGGGAGTGTTTTGTTTGTATCTCATGATGCGGCATTTATCAGGGAGGTCGCAACTGAGGTATGGGAGCTTCGCGAGCATACGCTTTCCATGCCGCAGGATCGTGTGAAGCAACGCAAAAGTAAGCAGGAGCGGGGGGATCCGGATATAGCGACAAAGCGAATGCTTCTGGATATGCGCAGAAGTGAGATAGCGCTTCAGCTTATGTGCGCGACAGCTGATCGGGAAGCGTTGGAGAAGGAATATGATGAAATATTGGAAAAACTGAAAAATCTGTAGAAAGGGATTTGTCAATCTGCGCATTTCATGATACCATGGACGGTAGCAGGGAGGCCGGATATGAAAGAGAAGCATGGTTTTCGGATACATGAAATTTCACTGCTGTAGCTGCAAATGAAATTCTTTCACGAAGCACGGGTGGTATGGGCTGTCCGATAGATAAGCCACTACTGCATGGCGCCAGAAAAACAGCACGGAATCCGGATATGGATGTGCGTCGCATACCGTATGAAGTTCGTGATGATGCTACACCCGATATGCTGGCAGTCATATCGATCGTCTGTGCACTTGCGCAAGGATACTGTAAAGAAAATCGTGGATTGCCATAAACCCGTGATGTATATAAGCAAGTCATCGGGAACTGTTTCCACAGTGGTGTTTGTGAGCAGGCATATACATCCGGATATCTGACAGTTATTTCTGACTCCGCCGTCTGACAATTTGCCCTTTATGAATGACTGAAATGCTGTGATCTTCCACCTAAGCGCCGATTCCTTTCTGGATGCAGAAGGCATTTGATCAATACGGCCGCAACCTGTACGAGGCGTGCTGCTTCAGCGTGTGAATCATTCTCTGAAGCTGCTCAATGACAGCTGTGGAAGTGTCGTTATTCTGTACTGGGTTGTCAGAGAATATGAGGCGATGATGATATAGAAAGCAGTATAAGCGACAGTAGCATTCGATTACGTAAATGTTAACAAGGAGAAGAATCATACATGGACATACATAATCATAATCTGAATATACATTATTCCATACCGGAAAGCTTATGGAATGAGCTGGTGGTAATGTTTGCACAGCTGCCGCATTATCGAGGCTTCAGTGATGGCTGCCCGCAATGGTATGGCTATGACGGAAAGCTGATTGAGGCTTCGCTGGAGGCAAGTGGTCTGCAGTTTTACGCAGAGCTTCCTCAAAAGGAATGGGATGCGTGGTTTGCGCAGTTTCAGCGCAGAGCAGAGGAAATCCTGGGATATCCCATAGGCGAACCGGAAAACGGATATGCATTTCGGATGTATGACTGAATAGGAAGTTGAAAGCTGATAAAAACCGCAGGAGGAGATTCTTTTGCGGTTTTAGCATATGCAAAAAATATTCGTGATGAAAACAGCACTTGCTAAGCGTGTTTATGATGCTAGGTGTCAATGACAGTAACATCACATATTGCAGTGCCTGGGAGGCATCCCTGATGAAATTGACAGGCATATAATGTCAGCCGGATGGAATAAACCCGTAGTTGCATAAAATACATAGGCATAAGGAGCTGAGAGAGTATGATAAAAATATTATTTGTATGCCACGGCAATATTTGTCGATCCACAATGGCGGAATATGTAATGAAGGATTTGGTGAAAAAAGAAGGAATGCAGGAGCAATTTTATATTTCATCCGCCGGCACAAGCCGCGAAGAAATTGGAAACGGGGTTCATTATGGAACACGCAGTAAATTGCGTGAAGAAGGAATACCGGTAGGAAATCACAGGGCTGTCCAGCTACTTGAATCGGATTATAAAAAATATGATTATCTGATCGGTATGGATGGCGCAAATATGAGAAATATGGAACGTATCGTGCATGGCGATCCAAAGCATAAGCTTTTTCTGCTGCTTGATTTTACAAGCCGTCCGGGGGCGATTGCCGATCCATGGTATTCCGGTGATTTTGATGCTACGTTTACAGATGTGATGGAAGGCTGCAGCGGTCTTCTCAAGTATTTGAAAGCACAGAAGTGAGCTGAGAATCATTGGCAGTGATTTACGTATGAGAAAAAACACGCTTGAAAGTCTGAAGCGCATGCGTGTTTTCATACGATAATAAAGAGAGTGCAGGGAAAACAAAGCGTGCTTCTTGGTTAGGTATAGAATGAACAGCCTTTGTTATAAAAGCTTTATATATTATTTAGGATTGCTTTCGCTCACCTATGATATAGTAAGTACAGCCACTTACCACCTGTATATTGTGGCATATTCATTTAATTCCATAATTCTGGATATGGAATCCTCAAAGAAACCGTCGGTCTGTTAGCAGCTGGCGGCTTTTTCATTTCTGACAGTGTGGACAATAATATATACTTCCACCCAGATAATGCTCTTTCTGAATAGCACCGCCGCATGTCGGGCACCCATCCTTATAATGTCCTGCAGACATCACACAGTGGTATCCCCCTTTTATACCATAAATGCTTTTCTCACTATCCCTGCCGCCTTCCTGCACCATTCGCTGCAGTGTCTGCTTCATTGAGGAAAACAAGGCGTATACTTCATTCTTAGTCAGTGTATTCATTTTTCGTTTCGGATGCAGTCCCGCATAAAACAGGATATCCTGACAGACACCGTTTCCGATTCCGACAAACCTCTGCTTAGTCGCGAGAAAGGCCTTTACACACAGCTTTTCTGTTTCATGATTCAGCTTGCTTAAAAAACAGTCATAGGTGAAGCGCTCATCCAGCACAGAACAGCTTTTTAGCTCTGTCTCATAGTAGGCATCCTGTGATCCTTCCGCCTTTGGAAAAACATGAATTGCCGCATACATAGAGGTTGTAACGTGCAGACAGCTCCCATCTGTAAAAATAAGCAGCAGCTTGCTTTTTTTGAATTGCTGCGGCTGTGCAAACCACCGGATGTTTGCTCCGTCACGAAAGGTTAATATCTCGTCTTGAATCTCCAGCTCTACATAGAAGCTGCGCTCTACTACAGCAGTTACGGCTTTGTTTTTCAGTCGATCGTGATAGGTGTCTGGATTTCCATAATAAAATGTGAATTTGTGATCCGTGAAATTTCCGGACACACTTTGAATGGTTTTTCCAAGTACTTCTCTGCGTAAATCCGCCGCTATTGTTCTTGCTTCGGGAAGCTCAATCATATATATCACCTGTATGAATTGTATCAGAAACTACAGCAGTTGCCTATGCTCCTGCTGAATTTCCCAAAAATGATGAAAAAAAAGACGCTCGAATGAGCATCTGAAGATGTAAACTGGCAGGGGTAGAGAGGATCGAACTCCCATCAGCGGTTTTGGAGACCGTTATACTACCATTGTACTATACCCCTATGTTTTAACGCTTTATTATATTATCACAGAAAAAGATTTATGGCAATAAGAAAATTGTAAAAAATACAGGAATCATGACACCTGATGTTACGATTCACAGCCCTTTGAAACATTGAGAAGGATCAGCATATGAGAGTAAATGAAAATATAGGACCTGCTGCATTAGCCCCATATTCTAATAGTTCATACGTAAATCACATATTTATGAATTGGACTGAATCGTAACCACCTGGCTACTTCGTTTCTCAGGATGCAGTCTCTGCTATATCGGTGGTAATGCACATCGCTTTTCGCGTATTGCGGACATGACTTCTGAAATGCTGAAGAGGTGCAGCATACGGCCCTATGTGAATGATCTCAGAGCACCAGTCATACAAACGGATTTGTTTCGATAATGCATATGCACATCATGTACGTGCCTTTCCACCAGGACAACAGCGAAGAAGTAATACTGCTTTCCAAAGACTGTCATACAGAAATAATCATATGGGCAACACAAAGCTACAATGAGCAAATGAGTTTGCATATACAGGAAAAGGTGATACAATAACCATGCCATCAATCTTCTCTATTTACTCCCGATGGTGCTGCTCTTCACATCCAAAGAGCGGCTTTTTTTGTTTATCTGAACGGAAACGAAAAGCACATTGTTTATGAAATGTAGAGTATATACGGCTCTGTTTAAACATGCACTTAAAACATGTATGCTCCTGCATAGCTGTGTGCAGCTGACAATTCTTATACCATGCAAATATGAATAAACTTTAATATTAGAACGTGCATGCTACTGTATCGCTGTTTGTATCTGACGATTTTCACACCATGCAAATACAATTATTAGATATGCTGGGGTATCGCAGAAAGAGTGGCATAAAAAACAGACCTGTCGAAAAGGTGGTCTGTCATGATCCTGATGTGCCTTGTAAGCATCCTGCAGTCTCTGTATGCGGTGTTGCAAATAATCTAATCCCTTTGATATACAACCACCCGATTCTTACCACTTCGCTTAGCCATGTACAAGGCTTCATCGGCAGCATTGATCATCACTGTGGACGTATGATATTTATTTTTGTAGGCCGCAATACCGGCACTGAAGGTGACCTGATGCTGCTGTATTTCCTCGATTCTCAGATTCTCAAAACGTTGGCGTAAGACATCCATTCTGTTTTCTGCTTGCGAAAGTGTATCATTCGTGAAGAGTACACAGAATTCCTCACCGCCATAACGGGCAGGAATGGTATGCTCGTTTTCCAGCTCCTTCATGATTGTCGCAAGCTCGCGCAGCACACAATCGCCGCGTGTATGACCAAAGGTATCGTTTATGCTTTTGAAATCATCGATGTCCAGAATGGCGAGAACCAGCTCTTGATCACACTCCGCAGCTGTTTCAATTTGCTCCTCCAGTAGCTTGTAAAAGGCATTGTGATTAAACAGCCCCGTCAGGGCATCCATCCGCAGCTGTTCGATCAGCAGCGCCTGTTCCTTATTATAGGCAACAAGCGTGCTGCGTGTTCTCTGTTCATATTGCAGAATGCTGCGCGTAATCAGGTACGCGGCGACCATCAGGATTGCTCCGGCAATGATATCCAGAGTCAAAAACCGCTGATTCTGCGGCTGTGCCAGTGTATAGCTGAGCAGCATACAACCAAGATAACACATACTGTTTAAAACAAAGGCTTTCCTTGTTACCCTTATATCAGCGAAAATTGCACTTAGAAAGATAGGGAGAAGAAAGCTTATAGAGGCGATGCGAACCGCGTTATGTACGATGGAAATCGTCAGACACATAATGGTAAAGGTCATGATGAGCAGGGAATTTTTACTGGCTGCCGATATGCCGGTATGATACTCTGTGTAATGATAAAGACTGACGGCAATCAGATTGATGACGGTAGGAGCTACTATGTATTTCACGCTATAGGTTAGCGGATCATCCCCTTCTGAAATCCAGCCGTTGCAGGCCCAGATAATGCCGATTGCTGCCTCCAACAGAAAAATTAGAAGCAGAATAATCCATGCAGATGTTTCAATCTTTCGGCGAAATTGCTCATAGAGCTCTTTACTTTCTTGCTTCTGCATATCACAGCACGCTCCCTTTTCTATATATCTATATCGTCTTCATTATACATGAAAAAAAGAGTGATGACTATGAGATTTTGGTCAGAATCACTGCGATGCGAATTTACTAAACCATATTATATGCACTGCCATGGCCGTGCTTTTTATGAACTATGCGGCAGATGTCATATTTCCGAGGTTCTTGTGATTTCCTACCTTCTTTTTCCTGTAAGTATTCAGATTGGGATATGTACAGCATAAGGTAATCATCTGGATGCATTCACAGAAGACAAAAAAAGCTTTCCCTCTATATTGCGTACACAACAGATTTAGAAAGCTTTTTACATTCGTTCTTTGACCTGTATGAACGGGAACAGCTAACGGCTGATTTTCCGTGCAATGTAAAGGTTGTGATTGCTGTGCCCCAGAAAGGATGGCTTTTCGCAGGTTTTCAAATGATATCGCATCCATACCTGAAATTCCTCTGCAGTAAAGCGATTGATACGCTCACTCATCAATTCCGCAAGGCCGTCTGCTGCAACATGCTTCAGCCTTTCTAAAGGAAAGGAGTGAAACAGCTCATCAATGCTTTGCTCGTCATGAAACACAAACGGGTCATTGTGAAGCTGCAGGGTTTTCGCATCAAATTCATCTTGCATAAGGAATCCCTCCACATGCATGGTTTCCGATGCCATAACCATATCATGTGGGATATAGGCAAACATCAGGATGCCCTGGTTTTTGCATACCCGGCAGGCTGCCTCGATAGCCTCTAGCTGCTGCTGAGTTTCCGACAGATGATACAGGGGACCGAAGCAGAGAACCATATCAAACTTTGAATTCCAGTCCTTTGGCAGATGTGCGACATCACGTTCCAGAATGGTGATATCCATATCCTTTGTTTTTCTGCTTTCCATTATCTGAACATGTTTTTTGACCGGTTCCACCGCGGTAAGGGAATACCCCTCCTTCGCTAAGGCGAGAGAATATGCGCCACAGCCTGCACCGATATCCAGAATCTGCGCCTGTGTATTAGCATATTGATGAATATAGTGCATGGCTGTCAGGTATTCGACCTGACTTGCATAACCGCGAAAGAGTCTTTTTTCCTCCTCAAAGTGTTCATACAATTCTTGTAATTCCATAAATGCTACCTCCTATTGTTTCCAATAGTATACAGGAAGTATCGCCTCTTCATAAAAAATCTGCAGATTGCTGAAAAAAGAGGTATTAAGCTGATGAATTCCTGATCAGGTGCAGTAAGACTTTCTCAGAAAAGGAAGCTTCAAAGCCGTTGCAATTTCCATCACTTGAAATACGCAGGTAAGCTGAGTAAGGGGATTTGATCACAGCTGCAGCTGTTTCATATAAAGATGCAGATCCTTGTAATTTCTGGTCTTGGGGATCAAAAGCTGAAGCTCATGAAGAAAAACGATTTGAAATTCCACAGCAAGCTCACTCAGCAACGGCAGACATTGCTTCATAAGATATTTCTGGGAAGTCTGTGCATCCACATGAGGCAATATTTCAAAAAAACCCCATAGAGTCTGCAAACGTTCACTGCAATCACGCATATCATAGGATTGCGCCAGAACCTTTTCAATCTCTTTTCCTTGAAGACGCTGATTGTGGATATACCAAAACATAAATGGCAGAAGCTGGCGGGTACGATCTTTCAGAAACAGGCAAAGATAATATTCCTCCTTCTCATATTCCTTCTGGTTATGATAAACACCCGATAGATTGAAATAATAGATGCTTATGCGTTCTGCTTTGATAGCTTGCTCCTGCAGCAGCATTTCACATTTCCTGTGCAAGCCCTCAAAGGCCGGCACATGAATGCGGGCGCTGATCAGGCAAAGCCAGTGATACAAATCAAACAATGCTGTCCAGTTTCCGCTGTGCTCCTCCTGCTTTCTAAACCTCTGCAGCTGCTTCCATGCAGGCAGATCATTATGCTCCAGATTTGTCTGATGAAGCGCATAGGTAATACAGTTTTGCACAGAATCAGGGTGAGAAAGCATAGGAAATAAGGTTAGTAGTCTGCGCAGCTGCTTTCGATCATGGGGAAGGTTATACTGATAGCGATACAGGATGGTAGCATAAACAGATTCCAATTCTCTTGGCAGTACGCTATGAAACTGCATCAGCCAGTCATATTCCTCTGACTTCAGTAATCTATCCTTTTCCAAAGCATCCAGCAGGATAGAAAGACTATTTAAAACCACGGTCTCCCAGCTGTATTGTCTATAGGGAGAAAGAAGCTGCATCAGCTTGCGGATACAGCTACAGCATGTCTCCTCCTCATAAGCATTCCAGCTTACAAAAAGCTTTTCCAGAAAAGGTGCCAGCAGGGGATCGGGATTACATGCATAATTATACTGGAGACCAAGCAGGGCAAACAGCTGATCATAGATATCCATATCCTGCAGCGCTTTTCCGTTTTCCAAGGCGATGTAGCTGCGAAGCGAAACAGCATGATTCAGCTTTTCAACAAGCTCCTTTTGGGTATAGCCCAGTGCTATCCTTTTCTGCCGAATCAGCCAGCCATAGCGTTTTCTGTGTTCTTCACATATATCCAGAAGCATATGCGTATATCCTTTCTTACAAGCAAAGACAGCTCATGCCATATAACACGTATAGAGCATCATATCGATTCCTACAATGAATGGAGCTTATCTAATTTATCATTCTAACAGCCTATACCTGCTTTCTGTCGGTCTGCATACTGGAACTCGGAATGGCTCCCCACTATGGAGGATATGCAAAAGCCCCTACTTTCAGCATAATGGTATTAGAATGTTCACTTTGTATGTTTAAGCCTTTTTTCCATTATAACATATGGATCGGGATTGCAATAAGCTATTCGAGTGTTTCATATAGGAAAAACATGGGGATTGATAACAGGGCATCCTGCATGATTTCTTTGAGCCCTTCGTATCATTTAAAAGAGGGAATTCATATCGTGCAATAAAGACGCAAGCTGCTGCATATCTTTTTAAGGGACAGGAAATGTCAGGATAAAGGAAGCAGGAGTAGAAAAAGATTTGAAGAATGATATGAAAATATTTAGAGAAAGTTAAGATTTAACTGCTATACTTACTCGAGAGCTTAGAAAGCGGGGTGTTTTATGCAGACTACCTGGAAAAAACGAATACTACAGATTCTATTGCTTCTGTCACTGACAGCCTTTGCCTGCTGGTTTGCGTTAAAGGATGATTGTGCAGAGGTTTTATATAATATTTCTCATATACCCTGGTATTGGATGTTAGGTATCGCGGCGCTGGGTACTGCGTATTACCTGCTTCAGGGAATCGTCTTATATCGGATTGCAAAGCCCTATAAAGCAGATATCCGCATATGGGACGGTATACACAATGCGTATATTGCAGCTTTTTTCAATGGCGTTACACCATTGGGCGGCGGGCAGGTGGCACAGACCTATGCATTTCGCAAGCTGGATATGCAGTACAGTGATATCGCCAGCGTATTATGGAAGGATTTTTTCCTTTACCAAAGTACCGTTCTGTTTTATGTGACCATTTTGCTGCTTACACGCTTTTCTTATGCACTGGAGCATTTTCAGCTCTACTTTTTTCTGGTGCTGCTTGGCTTTGCTATCAATGCCTCTGTTATTGTGATCTTATGGACGATGGCCAGATTCCCGAGACTGTATGTAAAAATCAGCCGCGGCATTGTCAATATCGGCTTTCGTTTTCATATCGTGAAAAATAAGGCATATACGCTGGAGAAATGGCAGGGACAGATTTTGTATTTTAATGAGGAAATCAAAAAGCTGAAGAAGGAGCGCCGCATGATCGTGGAGGCTGTGCTTCTGAATTTTTTACGTATGACGATTTTCTATGCAATTCCTTATGTGGCTGCTTTGGCGCTGCATGTACCCTTGACGCTTTCTGATCTGATCAATGTTTTGTTGATGTCTGCTTGTATTCATATGCTGAATGCCTTAACACCTCTTCCCGGGGATACCGGATGGACAGAAAGTGCATTTATCCTGATATTTGCTGTTCTGTTTGGAAGAACAGAAGCAAGTAGTGTCATGATACTGTGGCGTGTGGCAACATATCATATCCAGCTTGTTGCAGGAGGTATCATCTTTCTCTATGTAAAATCTGCAGGCTCCAAAAGAAAAACGCAGATGCCGGCAGCAGAGCCGCTTTCATGAAATATGTAAGGGTGCATGGACTGTAATCACGCAAGGATTGAACACTGTACGGTATTGCTTTGGCAAGCGGTTATCAAGAATGCTCCACGCATATCGCTGATAAAGCGCAAAGGAAAGAATCACAGAAAGCATCTCATTTATACGGAAAGACAACAGGAGCTGTAAGAAGCAGATCATTGCATTACTGACGAAGGATAGAATCACAGGAAGATACCATTTTGTACGAGAGGACGGAAGCTGTAAGAAGCAGTCACTACCTTGGATAAAGCACGAAAACCAAAAACATGATAACATCAATAAATAATCGCATGCGGTAAAAATACAATCACTCTTCAGATAAAGTGCTGACAGTTAAAACAGCAATAAACTATTCGGAACAACGTCTGTGGGAAATAACAAAAGGAGGCTGTTGTATACGCATATAAAAAGTAAACAGCAAAACCTGAAAGCTTCTGATGGCTGTCAATACCCGAAAGCAGGAAGCAGTGCAAAGCTGCTTGCATTATAAACTATCGCAACGATAAAGCTAACAGCATCAAGTATGAACCACAGCAAGACGCCCATACCTATTTGGTATGCGCGTTTCTATCGTAAACACAACAGCGCAAATGCCTATTTGACACGCGCTTTTTTTGTATTACCCCGATTTCAATGGTGGCGGCGGACTTCTGTAAGGAGGTGCTGTGCTTTTTTCTATTTTATATTTGCTAGTGAAAGAGCCTTGTGACTGCCTGAATCAGCTATTTTCTTTGCTAGATTTTTCAAATGAAATGCGCATTTATACAGCTATCCCTTTTCGTTACCTGTTATAGGCATATGATTTGTGAGGGATGCGCAGCTGTCTGAACATTTGTAGAATCGGCTGAAAACCAATCGCTACGGGTAATCTTTTAAATTCCTGTTATCTTCTGAATAAAGTGTGGTAAAATAAAACAAGTAAAGGAAAAAAGGGTCAAATATTATGAAGACTGGTAACAATGGTACGGTACTATATAATCGTTTTGAACTTCAGGCTGTATTCTCTCAGCTGCAGCCGCGTGAGGAATATTCTCTTCTGTATTATAATGTTAAGAAATTCCGGTATTTTCTTGGTCGACATGACCATGAAACAGGGGAGGAGCTGCTTCGTCAGATTCTGAAGGTTTTTACTGAAGGGTTGAAGGAAGGACAGTATCTGCTCTATACAGGCGGTGATGATTTTCTCTTCCTCATCCATGAATGGAGAAAAAAACAGATTATAAACGAGCTTATACAAAAAGACTATGACGGTTATGAATTAGAGGATCCACGTTTTTTTAACAGGGTGTTTTTTTCCATGGGGGTGTGTCGCCTGCGGGATTTTCCGGAGGCTGATTTTGAAACCTGCT
Source organism: Clostridiaceae bacterium OM02-2AC (assembly GCA_003481775.1). Classification (GTDB taxonomy): domain Bacteria; phylum Bacillota_I; class Bacilli_A; order Erysipelotrichales; family Erysipelotrichaceae; genus Clostridium_AQ. The sequence continues at coordinate 1,510 of QULU01000022.1, read as the reverse complement.
GCTTCTATGCCAAGCTTGCACGTCTGACATCCGAGGAATACGAAAAGAAAAGCTCGGATTTTAAGTTTTTCACAAGAAAGCAGCTGCAGGAATTTCAAATGCGCTCACTGCTCGAGGTGAAAACCGTAGAGGCATGCCGTAAGGAGACCTATTCCATCTATATCCAACCCAAGGTGGATGCCAAAACCCTGAAAATATGCGGGGGAGAAGCATTGCTGCGCTGGTTTGATGAAGATGGTACGATGATTCCTCTTTCATCATATCTGCCGGTATTGAATGAGAACAGCTATATCCGATATGTAGATCAAATGGTGTTTGAGCGTGTATGTGCCATGATCCAGGAGAGCATACAAAAGGGCATGAGAATGGTGCCCATCAGCTTTAACCTTTCCAAGGCTAGCTTTGAGGATGAGCCGTTTATGAAGGAATATATCGAATTGTTTCAGCAGTTTGACATACCAAAGGAGTATATTGAATTTGAATTACTGGAAAGTATAAGCATGGATAATTCCAACAAGCTATATAAGGTGGTGGATACCATACATAAGGCGGGATTTCGTTGTGCGCTGGATGATTTTGGCAGCGGGTATTCCTCTATGAGTGTCCTCGCCAAGGTGCCGATTGATATTATTAAGCTGGATCGCTCCCTTTTTCAAAATCCATACAGAAAGGAGGATACGTTCCTGATTGTGGATGGTCTGCTTGCTATCCTTCAGCATTTTCCTGTACAGATCGTTGCAGAGGGCGTAGAGGATGAACGAGTGGCAGAGCATCTGCGGCAGCGTGGCTGTGATATGATTCAGGGATTTTATTACTATCATCCCATGCCCATGGATGAATTTCAGAGACTGCTTGCAAAGCAGGAGGCGTAATCCTTGTGTGTAAACAATCCCAATATGGTTGCCAATGCTCCTGTAAGACATGCAGGAAATGCGATCAGGTACACAAAACAAGGATTACAAAAAGCCCGTTGCGTGGTATTTTTTGAAGCAACCCCAATATACAGGTAAGGGATACTTCATGAATCCAAATGCAAACAGGCTTTTTTTGTATCCTGGAAGACTGCCAGAAACACACATCACAGAGGATGAAGAACGGCTTTTCCAAGCAGAACACCGAGCAGACATAATAGCACGGAAGCCAGAATATAGGTGATTCCCATTCCTGTTTTATGCTGCTCCAGCAGGGAAACAGCCTCCAGAGAAAAGGTGGAGAAGGTGGTGAATCCTCCGCATACTCCGGTTTTCAATAATAGCAGACTGTGTTCAGTCAACAATGACTGCCTCATGCTCATTGCTGCCAGTATCCCGATTGCAATCGCACCGAGAAAATTGATGAGCAGTGTCATATACGGAAACTCACTTTTTACAGGCACCATGGAAATCCCATAGCGCAGCATCGCCCCGATGGCACCGCCAAGGCCGACAAACAAAAACTCTTTCATAAACATCGCTCCCGTATTCATTTTACCATATTTCCAAAATGAAACCGCATACCTTGCGGAACTTTT